>JBQCGP010000001.1:0-18231 GCA_051955535.1 Gaiellaceae bacterium
TGGTTCATGCGCCAGGCCGGGCGCTCGCTGCCGGAGTACCGGAAGCTGCGCGAGAGCTACGGCCTTTTCGACATCGCGAGGCAACCGGAGCTCTGCGCCGAGGTGACGCTCCAGCCGGTCCGGCGCCTCGCCGTCGACGCGGCGGTGATGTTCGCGGACATCATGCTTCCCGTCCTCGGGATGGGCGTCGAGGTCGAGCTGGTCGAGAACGTCGGGCCGGTGGTCGCCGCCCCGGTTCGGACGCTCGCCGACGTGGAGCGGCTAGCCGTGCCAGACCCGGAGGATTCCGTGCCGTGGACGCTCGAGTCGGTGAGGCTCGTGCGGGAGGCTCTCGCGCCCGAGCAGACCGTGATCGGCTTCGCGGGCGGGCCTTTCACCGTCGCGGGCTACCTGATCGAAGGCAAGCCGACGCGCGAGTTCAAGCTGACGAAGGCCTGCATGTACGGCTCGCCCGAGGTCTGGCACGCGCTGATGGACAAGCTCGCCGAGACCTTCGGCCGCTACCTGCGCGGCTGTGTGCGCGCGGGCGCGGACGTGGTGCAGCTCTTCGACTCCTGGGTCGGAGCTCTGTCAGTCGATGACTATCGAGAGTTCGCGGCGCCGTACTCGACGCGAGTTCTCGAGTCTGTGGACGTGCCGACGATTCACTTCGCGACGGGGGACGCGCACCTCGTGGAGGAGCGGCGGGATGCTGGAGGCGACGTGATCGGGGTCGACTGGAGGCTCCCGCTCGACGCGGCGTGGGAGCGCGTCGGCCACGACCGCGGCATCCAGGGGAACCTAGACGGAGCGGTTCTGCTCGGGCCGTGGGAGCGCGTCGAGCGGGGCGCAGAGGACGTCCTCGCGCGTGCCGCAGGCCGGCCGGGTCACATCTTCAACCTCGGACACGGCGTGATACCCGAGACAAATCCTGCGGATTTGTCTCGGCTGGTAGAGCTGGTGCACGAGCGCACGGCCACGGTCGCCGCATGAAGGCGGCCGTGATCCTGATGGCCTACGGGAGCCCGCCCTCGGAGGAAGACGTCCCGGCGTACCTCGCGGACATTCGCGAGGGGCGGCCGGTTTCGGACGAGGCGATCGCGGAGCTGACCGAGCGTTACCGGCGGATCGGCGGCCGCTCGCCGCTCGACGAGATTACGGAGGCCCAGCGGGCCGGTCTCGAGAGCGACCTCGGTTTGCCGATCTTCGTCGGCATGAAGCATTGGCGTCCCCGGATCGCTGAGGCGGTCGATGGCGCCCTAGCGGGCGGCGCTGAGACGATCGTTGGCCTCGTGCTCGCTCCGCACTACTCGCGGCTCTCGATCGCGGGGTACCGAGAGAGGTTAGAGAGCGCGCTCGAGGGGCGCGCCGACCTGATCTTCGTCGAGAGCTGGCACGACCACGAACCGTTCGTCGAGGTGCTGGCGGCGCGCGCGCGCGGCTTCGACGGGCACGTCGTCTTCACGGCGCACTCGCTCCCCGAGCGGATCCTTCGAGACGGCGACCCATACCGCGACCAGCTGCTGGAGACCTCGCGACTCGTTGCCGAGCGCGCCGGCATCGCCGACTGGTCGTTCGCCTTCCAGAGCGCGAGCACGACCGGCGAGCCGTGGCTCGGGCCGGACATCCTGGAGGAGCTCGACCGGCTGGCGGCGAACGGCGTCCGTCGCGTGCTGGTGTGTCCGGTCGGCTTCGTCTCCGATCACCTCGAGATCCTCTGGGACCTCGACGTCGAGGCGCGCGAACGCGCCGCCGAGCTCGGGCTCGAGCTCGACCGGATCGAGTCGCTCAACGCCGATCCGGCCTTCCTGCGTGCGCTGGCTGCGCTGGTGCGGGAAACCCTTGCAGTACCCTCGGAAGCGTGAAGCCCGGAGCAATTGTCGCCGAGGGCGTCAGCCGCAGGTTCCGGGTCTATCCCCAGCGGAACGTCACGCTCAAGGAAGCCATCCTGCGGCGGCGCCACCTTCAGCGCGAGGAAATCTGGGCACTGCGCGATGTGTCGCTCGCGATCGAGCCGGGCGAGGCAGTCGGCGTCGTCGGCCGAAACGGCTCGGGCAAGACGACGCTCCTCCGCCTGATCGCCGGGATCTTCAAGCCGACGAGCGGCCGCGTGGAAGTCGCCGGCGACGTCGGCTCGCGCCTGGGCCTCGGCGCCGGCTTCCACCCGGACTTCACCGGTCGCGAGAACGTCTACATGAACGGTGCGATCCACGGTCTCCGCCGTTCGTACGTTCGCGAGCGGATCGACGAGATCGTTGCCTTCTCGGAGCTCGACGACTTCTTCGACGTCCCGGTCCGGACGTACTCGTCGGGGATGTACATGCGGCTCGGCTTCGCGGTCGCGACCCACCTCGACCCCGACATCCTGCTGCTCGACGAGGTCTTCGCCGTCGGCGACGAGGCGTTCCAGCGGAAGTGCTTCGGCAAGATTCTCGAGCTGCGCGAGCGGGGCCGCACGATCGTGTTCGTCTCGCACGCCGCCCCGGCCGTCGAGCGCGTCTGCGAGCGAGCGATCCTGCTGACGGCGGGTGAGGTCGCCGACGACGGCCCTGCGCGCGACGTGATCGGCCACTACCAGAAGCTGCTCGCCGCGGAGGAGGCGACGGCGCGGCAGCACGCGTGGGGTACCGGCGAGGCACGCGTCGTCGCGGTGAGGCTCGAGGGCAGCGACGGCGAGGAACGGCGGCAGTTCCTCTCCGGCGGGCCGCTTTCCGTTCGGCTTGCGATCGAGCTCTCGCCCGGCATCGCTCCGCCGCGCGTCGCCGTCGAGTTCAGGGACGCGAACGGCGGGCTCCTCGGTGCGAGCGAGGCGGCGCCCGACGAGCTCGGCTGGGAGACCGGACGGAGCCGTGAGGTCTGCTTCGAGGTCCCGCGCCTGCCGCTTTCGGACGGGATCTTCCGGGTTAGTGTCGCCCTAGGCGATCCGAGCTCGACGCGCCAGTACCACCGCCTCGACCCGGCAGCCGAGTTCACGGTCTTTCCCGACGAGCACAACCGAGGCTGGTTCAGGTTCGAAGGAGGATGGTCGCTCGTCGAGGCGAAGCGCGCGGCGAGGATGGCATGAGCTCGCGCACCTGTCCCGACTGGCCGAGGCTGATGGAGGTCGCGCCGGATCTCCAGTTCATGCACTACACCGTCGCCGAGGCGAAGCTCCCCGCCGACGCCCTGGGCGGCCTCCAGGGCGTCTCGCTCAACACCGTCGCGATCTGCTGCGACCTCGACCGCCACGTCTTCAACCCGGACCACACCGACCCGCAGGTCGCGGCCGCGCTGCGCGAGACGCACTGGTACGACCTGCGCGAGTGGACGGCGAGCGGGCCCGGGCGCCTAGCGTCCCCGTAGCGCCAGGACGTCGGCCGGTGGTCGCGTGTTCAGCACGTCGGCCGCCGTCGCCCAGCCGCGGCGCGCCGTGGCGACCGCGTTTCGCATGTTCCCGAGCCCGCGGATCGAGTGAGCGTCGGTCGAGCAGACGACGGGCACGCCCGCCTCGACCGCCATCCGGACGTGTGCGTCACGCAGGTCGATCCGGTCGGGGAGCCCGTTGACCTCGAGCGCCTTACCGTGCCGCTTCGCCGTCTCGACGATCGCCTCGATGTCAACAGCGTTCGGCGGCCGGCGGCCGATGTAGCGCCCGGTCGGGTGGCTCAGGCAGGAGACGTACGGGTTCTCGAGCGCTCCGACGGAACGCTTGGTCAGCTGCTCGCGGGTCTGGCGCTGGCCGCCGTGCACGCTCGCCTGTACCCATTCGAGCCCCGCGAGCACGTCGTCGGGAAGATCGAGCTCGCCGTCGAGCCGGATGTCGCACTCGATCCCGGCGAAGACCCGGAACGGCGCGAGACGCTCGTTCGCCTGCTCGATCTCCTCGCGCTGCCGGCGGACGTCGTCCGCGTTGAGCCCGGGAACCGCGCCGACCGCCGGCGTGTGGTCGCAGATGGCCAGGTACTCGTAGCCGAGCTCCCGCGCGGCGAGGCCCATCTCGTAGACGCTCTCGCGGCCGTCCGACCAGGTGGTGTGGCAGTGGAGATCGCCGCGGATGTCGCCGATCGTCACGAGCGCTGGCGGCTCGCCGCGAAACGGGTGCTCCCGGAGTTCCGGCGGGCAGAAGGGGATCTCGAGCGCTGCATAGACCGATTCCTCGTCGGCGCCGTCCGGAAGCGGTTCGAGAGCCGCGACGTACCCTTCCGAGCCCGTCGCGCGCAACAGCTCGTTGCCGAAGCGCTCAGTGGGCGCAACGACGAGCTCGACGGGGACGCCTTCGACCGTGACGCCGGTCGCTCGATCCTCTCGTCGTTCGAGCACGGTCACGATCAGCGGCAGCCGCTCGAACTCGTCGAGCAGCGGATTCGGGCCGTCCGCGCAAGCCACGACCGCGAGCCGGTCGGACGAGTCCTTGAACCGCCTCGGATCACCGGCCACCTCCGCCCCGAACGGCTCCGCGAGCGCCTCCGCCAGCGTCCAGGCACGGTTGAGCAGCAATCCCCGCGGCGGCCGAGGACGACCGGCGCTGCTCAGCGCCTCGACGAGCTTGCGCTCCGTCTGCGGCCCGATCCCGGGCACCTCGCGCAGCCTCCCCTGCTCGGCGGCCTCGCGGAACTCGTCGAGCGTCGAGATCCCGAGCGCGCGGCCGATCTCGACGCCACGCTTTGCGCCGACGCCGAGCAGCCGTCCGAGCCCGATCAGCTCGGGCGCGAGCTCGCGCTCCAGGTCGGCGAGCTCCTGGATGTCGCCGGTCTCGACGAGCTCGCGCAGCCGGCCTTCGATCCCGGGGCCGATCCCGCGCAGCTCCTGCGCACGTCCGGCCCGGACGAGCTCGGCGACGGGCGCGGGAGTGGAGCGGATCACCTCCGCCGCGCGCCGGTAGGCACGGACGGCGTGGTACTGCGCGTCGGCGAGCTCGAGCAGCGCGGCGAACGAATCCAGCCTGTCGGCGATAGCCGCGTTCCCAGTAGCACTCATCCCGTTAGTGTCTTTCACGTGCCGACGATCGTGATTCCTTTTAGGGCCGAGGGCACGAAGCAGCGACTGCCGGTGGCTCTGCGGGCCGAAATCGCGCATGCGATGTTCGCCGACGTCGTCGCGGCGACTGAGGAGGTGGGCCGCACGCTCGTCGCCGACGGCAGGGGCCAGGGCGCCGCGGTGGAAACCGCGCTCTCGGATGTCCACGAGACGCCCGTTCTGGTCGTGAACGCGGACCTGCCGGCCGTGACGCCTCGCGACCTCCTCGCGTTGCTCGGCTCGATCCCGCCGGAAGGGATCGCCGTCGCAGCCGCGGCGGACGGCACGACGAACGCGCTCGGACTGGCTGCACCCGGGCTCTTCGAGCCGCTCTACGGGCCCGGAAGCGCCGAGCGGTTCCTCGCGCTTGCGCCGTCGAGGCTCGTCGAGATCCCGAACCTGGCCGAGGACGTCGACGCGCTCGCCGACCTCGAGCGACTCGAGTCGCGGCTTGGGCCGAGGACGCTCGCTGCGCTCGAGAGCCTGCGCCTCGGCGCGCGATGAAGATCGCCGTCCTCGCCGGCGGCGTCGGCGGCGCCCGGTTCGTGCGGGCCCTGATGGAGGTCATCGACCCGCGCGAAGTGACGGTGATCGTGAACGTTGGCGACGACCTCGAGGTACACGGCCTCTACGTCTCTCCCGATCTCGACACGCTGCTCTACACGCTGAGCGGGCTCGGTGACGACGAGCGAGGATGGGGCCGCGCCGGCGAGACGTGGAATGCGAGCGAGACGATCGAGCTGCTCGGCGGCGAGACGTGGTTCCAGCTCGGCGACCGTGACATCGGCCTGCACGTCGTGCGCACCGAGGCTCTGCGCCGCGGCGAGCCGCTGTCGGCGGTTACCGCGCGGCTTGCGGGCTTGGTCGGGCTCGAGGTGAGGCTGCTCCCGGCGACCGACGACCTTCTGCGGACGCGGATCCGGACTCCCGCCGGCGAGTTCGAGTTCCAGCAGTGGTTCGTCGCGCGCGGCCATCGCGACACCGTGAACGAGGTCGTGTACGACGGCGCCGCGGCGGCGCGCCCCGCGCCGGGCGTGCTCGAGGCGCTCGAGGCGGCCGAGCTGATCGCGATCGCGCCCAGCAACCCGTTCGTCAGCATCGGCCCGATCTTCGCCGTACCGGCGATCCGGGCGGCCGTCGAGCGTCGCCGCGATCGGGTCGTCGCGGTCAGCCCGCTGATCGGCGGCCGCGCCGTCAAGGGCCCGGCCGATGCGATGTTCACGACCCTCGCCGGCGGGACAGGCGCGGCGCAAGTGACAGACTGTTACAAGGACGTGGCCGCGGCGCTCGTGCTGGACGAGGCCGACGCGGACGATGCCGAGGCCGTTGCGGAGCGGGGGGTCCGGCCGCTGGTGACGACGACGCTGATGTCGGAGCCGGCTGCGAGGCGGGCGCTCGCGGAGACGGTGCTCGGGCTCACGCCCGCGGCATGAAGGTGGCGATCGTCGGCGGGACGGGCGCGTTCGGTCGCGCGCTGGCCGCGCGGCTTCGGGACCTCGGGATCGACGTCGCCGTCGGCTCGCGCGACCATCAGCGTGGCTGGGAGCGTGCGGTCGAGCTCGGCGTCCGCGGCGGCAGCAACGAGGAGATCGTCGGCGACGCAGACCTCGTTGTGCTCGCGGTCAAGTCCAACGCCGCGATCGATACCGCCCGCGGGCTTGACGGCGTGATCGGGGACACGCCGGTGCTGTGCGTTGCCAGCGACCTCCTCTTCGCGGAGAACGGCGTCTCGCCCGGCCGCGGGGAGCAATCGCTCGCCGAGGAGCTGGCCGAGACGATCTCGGCCCCGGTGGCGTCGGGCCTGCAGTCCGTCTCCGCCGTCCAGCTGGCTGCGAACGAGCCGCTCGACCAGGACGCGCTCATCTGCGGCGATGACCCACGGGCGAAGGAGCCTGCGCTCGAGCTGGGCGGGAAGCTCGTCGCGGGGCGAGCGATCGACGTCGGGCCGCTCGCGAACTCCCGGGCGCTCGAGGCGCTGACGGCGGTGATCCTGAACGTCAACCGGAGCTACCACGCCCACGCGGGCCTGAGGCTCACCGGCCTCCGCGACAAGTAACAGTCTGTTGCAAAGTCCTCGGGGCGACCTGCGCGTGATCCCGGTGCGGGGCCTGCCGGAGATCCGCGAAGGTGACGACCTGGCGGCGCTTGTCGCAAGCGCATTCGAGCTCCACGACGGCGACGTGGTCGTCGTCGCCCACAAGGTCGTCTCGAAGGCGGAGGGCCGGGTGGTGCGGCTTGACGAGGTCGAGCCGACGGCCCGCGCCCGCGAGCTGGCCGGGGACGAGGATCCGCGGCGCCTCGAGGTGATCCTGCGCGAGAGCGTGCGGCTCGTCCGGACTCGGCCGCCGCTCGTGATCGCCGAGACCCGGCACGGCTTCGTCTGCGCGTCGGCCGGCGTGGACTCGTCTAACGCGCCGGAGGCGAGCACCCTCGTTCTCCTGCCCGAAGACCCGGACGCCTCGGCGGAGAGGCTCCGCCACCGCCTGCGCGAGCTGACCGGTCGCGACGTCGCGGTGATCGTCACCGACTCGTTCGGTCGCGCCTGGCGTCAGGGCACGACGGACATCGCGATCGGCTGCGCCGGACTCCGTCCGCTGCTCGACCTCCACGGCGAGCGCGACGCGACGGGCTACGAGCTGCACGCGACCGTGATCGCAGTCGCCGATGAGCTGGCCGGAGCCGCCGAGCTCGTCCGCGGCAAGCTCGACCGGGTCCCTGTCGCGATCGTCCGT
Organism: Gaiellaceae bacterium; assembly: GCA_051955535.1. Taxonomy (GTDB): domain Bacteria; phylum Actinomycetota; class Thermoleophilia; order Gaiellales; family Gaiellaceae; genus 13-2-20CM-68-14. The sequence continues at coordinate 7,707 of JBQCGP010000001.1, forward strand.
GGTTTCGACCCAAGCGGCGACGGAAAGGCGCGCGACTTGGTGATGCCTCCCGAGCGCGACCTCTTCCGCTGATGCCCGAGCGGCGGTCGCCTGAGGTCCTGAACCGGGAGCTCATCGAGCTCCTGAACGAGCTGCGGGTCGCGCTGCCGGGCGTGCAAGTGCTGTTCGCGTTCCTCCTCGCCGTCCCGTTCGCGACCGGCTGGAAGCGCGTGACGAACTTCCAACGCGACGTCTTCTTCGTCGCCTTCCTGTGCACCGCCGCGGCGACGATCCTGCTGATCGCGCCCTCGACCTACCACCGCCTGCGCTGGCGCGAGCACGACAAGGAGCACATGCTCGTGACCGCGAACCGGCTGACGATTGCCGGAAGCCTCTTCCTCGCCGCGGCGATGGTCTCGGTCGTCTTGCTGATCACCGACCTGCTCTTCTCGCTTGGCTGGGCGTTGCTTGCGACCGCGATCGCGGCCGTCGCTTTCGCCTGGTTCTGGTACGGGCTCGCGCTGACTCGCGCCGCGCGCGACTAGCCGCGCCGCCGCAGCGCGATCCCCGTCAGCAGCTCGCGGACGATTCGGTCCGCGACCAGCGCGGTGATGTCGGACGAGCCCGGTGCGGTCGGAATCACCTCGACGACATCGGCGCCCACCAGCTCGAGCCGCTCCGCGACCGTTCGGCATGCCCAGAGCAGCTCCCCGCTCGTCATGCCGCCCGGCTCGGGCGTACCGGTGCCGGGTGCGAAGGCGGGGTCGAGCACGTCGACGTCGACGGTCGCGAACACGGGCCCCTCTGCGACGACCTCGATCGCCCGTTCCACGACCGCCGCGATCCCGAGCTCCCGAACGTCGTGCATGAAGAAGCTCGTGATGCCCTGCTCGGCCTGCCAGGCGAACTCCTTCGGCCCCGGCCAGTAGCCCCGCAAGCCGATCTGGACGTAGCGTCTCGGGTCGACCCAGCCCTGCTCGACGAGCCTGTACATCGGCGTCCCGTGCGAGACCTCGACGCCGAAGACCTCCGTTCCAGTGTCCGTGTGCGTGTCGAAATGGACGAGGCCGAGCGGGCCGTGCCGGCGCGCGCACGCGCGGATGTCCGGCTCTGCGATCGAGTGATCTCCGCCGAGGACGACCGGGATCGCGCCCGCCTCGACCACGTCACCGACCGTCCGCTCGATCGCCGCGTGCGAGCGAGCCGCGTCGCCTGGCAGCACCGGTGCGTCGCCGTAGTCGACCATCCGGAGCTCGGCCATCGCGTCGACTCCGGTCTCGAGCTGCGGGCCCGGCGGACAGGACGCCGCACGGATGGCGCGAGGGCCGAAGCGCGCACCAGGACGATCGGAGACGAGGTCGTCCATTGGCGCGCCCGCGATCGCCACGTCGACGCCAGCCAGCTCCGCCGGATCCTGCGTGTACGGGAGCGTCCCGTAGGTGAGCAGACCCGCGTAGTCGGGCTTCTCACCGAACTCGCGCCAGCGCTCGAGCGGGTCGATCACGCGCGCATCGCGGCAATCCTATGATCGCCGCGTGGCGCGGGACAGTCGTGACATTCTCGATGACGCGCCGCCCCCGGCTGCCGACGCGAGGCTCGTCTACGGACCGGAGCCCAAGCAGTTCGGTGACCTGCGGCTCCCCGGTGGCGACGGCCCCTTCCCGTTGGTCGTCGTCGTGCACGGCGGAGGTTGGGAGGGGCAGTACAACCTGATCTCCGCCGGACATCTCTGCGTCGAGCTCCGGGGCGCCGGGATCGGGACGTGGAACGTGGAGTACCGGGCTTGTGGTGACGTCGGCGGGCCGTGGCCGGGCGCGGGAGACGACGTCGCCCGGGCCGTCGAGTTCACCGGCGAGCTGCTCGAGCGCTACCCGCTCGACGGGCAAGTCGTCCTCGTCGGCCATTCGGCCGGTGGGCAGCTCGCGCTCTGGGCGGCGAAGCGGGCCCGGCTGCCCGTCGTTGCCCTGGCGGCGGTCTCCGACTTGCGGGAATCGGCCGAGCGCGTCGGGCCTGACGGCGCGGTGGCGCGATTCATGGGCGGCATGCCGGACGAGGTCTCCGACCGGTATGCCGAGGCTTCGCCCCGCGAGCTCCTACCGCTCGGTGTCCGCCAGATACTCGTCCACGGAGACGCCGACACGAGCGTGCCGTACGGCCAGAGTGCCTCCTATGTCGAGGCCGCGGCGGGCGAGGCCGAGCTCGTGACCCTCGAGGGTGCAGGCCACTTCGACCCGATCGATCCTCAGGCGCGGGTCTTCCCCACAACCGTCAAGGCGATTCGGTCGCTGCTGGAACATTCTCCGCCGGCAGACGCTCTGTGACCACGGCCTCCCCGGCCGATCGCACGGCGGAATGGCCGGTGACGGCCGCAAGGAAGTCCTCGCGCTCGAGGGCGTAGAGCACTGACGGCGTCTTGGCCCGCACCGTTGCCGTGCGCGGCACGTCCCGGATCAGCGCGATCTCGCCGAAGAAGTCGCCGGGGCCGGCCGTCGCCTCCGCGCCGTTGGTGATCTCGAGCTCCCCGTCGGCGACGACGTAGAAGCGGTCGCCGGCGTCACCGGTGCGGATGACGACCTCGTCTGGGGCGACCGGCACCTCGACGAGGCGCGCCGCCAGATGCTCCTTTGCCGCGATCGACAGGGGAGCGAACATCGGCACCCTGTCGACGAGAGCCAACTCCGCCTTCGGCGCGAGCACCTCGCGATCGATTCCGACGAGGAGGCGCCACACCCCGATCGTGAGCAGCGGCAGGATCGCGCCGACAAGCACGAACGAGGCGCGCGGTCCGACCAGCGAGACCAACGCGGTCGCGGCGATCGAGCCCACGCCGACAGCGCCCATCACGAGTCCCCAGGTCACCCCGAGCACGCGAGTGAGGACGTCGTCGGGGACGATTCGCTGCAGCAGCGTGAAGCCGGCGACGTCCTCGATGGCGTTCGCGGCGCCGATGACCGCCAGCAGGACCACCGCCGCGGCGAAGTTCGGCCAGACCGCGGTCAGCGCGATCGGCACACCCCAGAAGATGAGGGCGATGCCGAGCGGGACGGCCAGCCGCCTGCCCTCGAGCCGCATTGCGCTGAAGGAGCCGATCAAGCCGCCGACCCCGAGCGCGGCCGTCAGATAGCCGACCGCTCCCTCGCCCGCGCCCAGGAGCCGGAAGGTCCCCACGACGATCAACACGTTCAGGCAGCCCCGAACGAACCCCTGCGCAGTGATCAGCCCGACGATCAGCCGCGGCTTCGGCTGTTTCGCCACGATGCGGAACCCGGCGACCAGGAGCTCGCGCCGAGGCACAGATTCTGCGGTCGTCTGGATGCGACCCTCGACGTCGACGCGTAGGAGCAGTACCGCGGCCACGACGAGCACGCCTGCGCCGACGGCGAAGACGATTCCGGGGTTGCCGACCGTGACGAGCACGCCCGCGGCGAGCGGCCCGACGAGCGTTCCCAGGCTCTCGAGCGTCGAAGACGCGCTGTTGGCGCCGATCAGCTCCTCGGGCGTCCGCGCGAGCGAGGGGAGGATCGCCTGGAGCGCCGGCCGGAAGAGCGTCGACGCGACGCCGACGACGCCGGCGAGGGCGAAGATCAGCGCTTCGTTGCGGCTGATGAAGAATGCAGCGGCCGATCCGCCGAGCGCGACCGCCCCGAGCAACGAGATGGCGACGAGGAACCGCTCACGCCGAAAGCGGTCGCCCAGGCTGGCGGCAAACGGCGCGACGAGCGCGGCGGGCAGCATCCGGGCGAGCCCGGCGATCCCGACCGCCGGCGTCCCGCCCGCCTTGTAGGCGAAGACTCCGAGGGCAACGAAGTGGGCCCATTCGGCCGTGATCGACCCGCCCCATGCGAGCTCGACGCGCCGAAGATTCTTGCTCCGCGCAAGCGTCGAGAGCGTTTCGACGACTCGTGACGTGCCGCGCATGCGCCGATTGCGCCACCCCGGCGCCGGAAAGTCAACAGTCCCGGAATACGAACGGCCCCGAGACGGGGCCGTTCGCGTTCGGTGGAGGAGGATCTACGGGTAGGTGTACGTCGGCGGCGGAGCGGTCGTCGTGGGCGTCGGGCCCGAGGATCCGACGACGACGACGCGCCAGGTGCCCACGTCCTTGAAGCCGTTGCCCTTCACGTCGCCGCGCTTGTGGTCGCCCGTGAAGCGGTAGAGAGGCCCGCCTTTGTAGGTGACCTGAATCCGGTGATCCGGGCGCTTGATCGTGGCAAGCCCGCGGACGCCGGTCGGCTTCGTGCCCGCCTTGACGACGAGCGGCTTCCACAACGCCAGGCATGCCGAGTTCGTGCAGATGAACCTGCCGTGACGCTCGGCGCTCAGCGAGTAGAGCGTCATCCCTCGGAGATTGACCAAGATGGTCTTCCCGAGCGTCTTGTTCTTGGCCGTCATGACGACGCGGACGTTTCCCGAGCTGGAGCCGTACGCGGCGACCGCGAACGCTGCGACCAGCCCGGCGAGGCCGGCGGCCGCGAGGAGCAGGCCGCGCCCGAGCAATGCTGATCTGTGCATTTCGACCTCCTAGGTGTGAGATCTGTGTCTGCACTCATTACGGCGCTAGACGTACGAGAGGATTTCTGCGTTTACGCAATCGCAACATCCGCTCGGCGCCGAGGCGCGTAGCGCGGCACCCGGTAGGCTCGATGTATGGAGTCAATGCGAGGCAGCTGCCAGTGCGGGGGCGTCCAGTTCGAGGTCGAGGGCGGCTTCGTCTCGATGTCCTTCTGCCACTGCGAGACCTGCAAGAAGATCTCCGGCGGCGTCGGCACGGCCAACGGGGGCGTCCGCACGGAGAACATTCGCCTGCTCGCCGGCGAGGACCTGGTCCGCACCTACCAGCCGGACGAGGGCTCCGCCAAGACTTTCTGTTCGGTCTGCGGCTCGAACCTGTTCGGCAGCGGCTGGCCCGAGTCCGAGTTCACGAGCGTCCGGCTGAGCACGATCGAGACGCCGCTCGAAAGGCGGCCGGAGGCCCATGTCTACGTCCGCTCGGTGGCGCCGTGGGAGACGCTCCCCGACGACGGCGCCGAGCGCTACGAGGCGGGCCGCTCCTCTTAAGCCGCGCGCGGCCGCGGGTGCGGGGCGCACTCCGGCGCCAGCCGCACCCCTGCCGCGATCAGCCGTTCAGAGAGCCATCGGCGGGCCCGTTGCTCGCTCGTGTGCGGCTCTGCATGAGCACGTAGGAGTCGGACGTGCTCCTCGGCGATCAGCTTTCGGGTCTCAACGTCGGTCAGCATCTCCGCCTCCTTTCGACGTTAAACTATTCGACGTCGAGAGTTTAGAGAACAGATAACTTGACGTCAAGAAGTTTTACATGGAGAATGGAGCCATGAGCACAGCCACCAAGACCCAAACGAAGGAACGCGACCACGTCGACAGCTTCCTGGACACGATCCGCGAGCGTCTGCCAATGCTCGATCTCGAGGTCGAGGGAATTGTCGACCGGATCGGTGGGCTCAACCGCCGGTTCAAGCGCGCGATGGACGAGACGCTGGGCGAGTTCAAGCTCGACCACGCCGAACACCGGATTCTCGGCTTCCTGAACCGGCAGGACGAGACCTATCGCAGCTCGCCCGGGAAGCTCGCCCGCGTGATGGAGCTCTCGAGCGGCGCAATGACGAACCGCCTCGACCGGATGGAGGAAGCTGGCCTGCTGCGCCGCCTACCGGACCCGGCCGACCGGCGCGGGGTCCTCGTCGAGCTGACACCCGAGGGCAAGCGTCTGTACGAGGAGACGGTCGGCGTGCAGGCTCGCAAGGAGGAGCTGATCGCATCGGCGCTGAGCGTGGCGGAGAAGAAGCAGCTGAACGTCCTGCTCCGCCGGCTGATGATCGAGTTCGAGCGGATCGAGGGCGGACCCCCGCCGGAAGACCGCTGACGGCTGGAGGCAGGGACTGACCCGAGGGGGTCTGTCCCATCAACCGTTTATTGGGACAGTCCCCATTCGGGGACAGTCCCTCCTCACTCGGAAACGCAGGGACTGACCCCCGGAGGGGTCTGTCCCATCAACCGTGTGCGTTGCCTGCCGCGGTTAATGGGACAGTCCCCGTTCGGGGACAGCCCCTGCATTGCTCAGCGGCCGAGCGAATATCGCGCGATCCGGACGCCGGTCTTGGGGCTCGCGACGAGCTGATAGATGCGGCCGCCGGGACCGACCCGCGTCGTGGCCGTTCCGTCCAGTGAACGGAGCGCTTGCATGCCGTGTGCCGAAAGCCGCAGCACGACGTGCTCGGTGCGTGCGCCGCGTGACGCGTCGACCGCCGCCACAAGATTGCCGTTCACGAGCGCCGGCGTCAGCGCGCGCGAGACCGCGATCTGGGTGCTGCTCGTCACCCTCCACGCCTTCACGATCGTGTCGTTCTGGTCGACGAGCGCGAAGTGCACCTCGTGCGGCCCGACTTGCGTGGCGACCAGATGGAGACCGCCGCCCAGCGGTTGGAACGACGACGTGCCGCGCCGCTGCTGCGCGAGCGACAGCGGCCGGCCGGCCGGCGTCGTCAGCGGCGTCCACGAAGACGCCGGCCTGACGCCGACGCTGTAGACGGCGCCGCTCGGGCCGACGCGGAGCGCGCTGCCCGTCAACGCCTTCGCCCGCCAGAGCACCTTTCCGCTGGGTGTGAGTGCCCAGAGGTTCGCGCCACTGTCGGCCGCGGGCGGCTCGGCGTAGACCGCGTAGAGGTAGAGCGTCCCGTTGCGGCCGAGCACGAAGTCGCGGATATCGAGCTTCGGAAACGCAAGCGTCCGCGCCGGATGTGCCGGGCGGACCCGCCGCCACACGAGAAAGCGGTGGTTGAGGACGTCGAACACCCAGACCGACCCGCTGCGGGAGACATCGAACTGCACCGGGCCTGCGGGACCGTCGGCGCACCCGCAGCCGCCGTTCTTCTTGAAGCCGACCTCGCTCGGGCCGGCACGCGCAACGACCGCCTCGGGCCGCTGGAGCTGTCCGAACGTGTGGTTCCCGAGAGGCACCGGGATCCACTTGATGGGGGAGGCAACCGCCGTTCCTGCGAGGAGAGCGACCGCTGCCGCTACAAAGATGAGTGCCTTCCGAGCCGTCATCTCGAGCTCCTTTCGTCGAATTGCGCCGAGGATCGGCTACGGCGGTAAACGGACGTCAATCCGTCGGTAAAGCGTGCGATCATGGCTTGAAATGGCCGAATTTCGGCTGCTCGGGCCGGTCGAGGCAAGCGTGGACGGGGAACCGATCGCGCTGCCTGCGGCGAAGCCGCGTGCTTTGTTGGCCGCGCTGCTTCTCGATCGCAACCGGGTCGTTCCCGTCTCGCGGCTGATCGACGACCTCTGGGGCGAGGAGCCGCCGGACACGGCGATGAAGGCGCTCCAGGGCTACGTCTCGCAGCTGCGGAAGGCAATCGGCCCCGAGCGGCTGCTGACCAGGCCGCCCGGCTACGAGCTGCGGGTCGAGGAGGGCGCGCTCGACCTCGACCGCTTCGAGCTCCTCGCCCGCGAGGGGCGGGAGCTGCTCGCCGCGGGCGACTCGAAGGCGGCGTCGAAGCGGCTCGGCGAGGCGCTCGACCTCTGGCACGGACCGCCACTCGCGGAGTTCTCCGAACCGTTCGCTCGCGAAGCGGGAGCGAGGCTGGAGGACGAGCGGTTGGCGACTCTCGAGGAGCGCATCGATGCCGATCTCGCGCTCGGCCGCCATGCGCGCCTCGTGCCCGAGCTCGAGCAGCTGGTCGCGCAGGAGCCGCTCCGGGAACGTCCGCGGGCGCAGCTGATGCTCGCGCTCTACCGCTCGGGCCGGCAGGCCGATGCCCTCGAGCTCTACCGCCGCACCCGCGAGACGCTCAGCGAGGAGCTCGGGATCGAGCCCGGGCTCGAGCTGCAGGAGCTCGAGCGACGGATGCTTCGCCACGACCCGGACCTCGAGCGCCCGCGGCCCGCGCCGCGCGCAGCCGAGGACGGCGCTCCGGTCCCGATCGCGCGCCGCCCGCAGGTTCTCGTCCTTGCAGCACTCGCCCTCGCTTCAGTCGCGGCCGTGATCGCAGCGATCGCACTCACGGCGGGAGGCTCGTCCGGCGACAGCTCGTCGAGCGGGGAGCTCCGGTCGTTCGTCGACAAGCTCGAGAACTTCCTCGTCCAATCGCAGGACGGCCGCAGGACGGTCGCCGCGGCGGTAGGCGGCGCCTCCAGCTGCACGCTGTCGCCTCGGGCCGCGGCCGCTCGGCTGAACGAGGTGCAACGCAACCGTCAGAGTCTTCTGCAGCAGGCCGCCGCGCTGGCCGTTCCGAACACCCAGGAGGCTCTGCGCGCGTCCGATCTCCTCCAGCAGTCCGTCCACGCGTCGTTCACTGCCGATGGCCACTACAGCGACTGGCTCGCGGGCCGCACGCGCTGCGGCCCGCCCGGGAAAAGCCCGGAGCTCGCCGCCGCGCACGACGCCGACGCCCGGGCGACGCAGACGAAGCGAATGTTCGTCGCCGTGTTCGACCCGCTTGCGCGCCGGTTCCACCGCCGCACCTGGGCGGCCGGGGACTTCTGACTAATCTGTCCGGCCGTGAAGATCACGACCATCGGCCGGGGAAACGTCGGCGGCGGGCTCGCCGACCGCTGGGAGAAGGCCGGGCACACGGTCACGCGGCTGGGCAGTGACGGCGGCGACGTTTCGGACGCGGACGCGGTCCTGCTTGCCGTTCCGGGCAGCTCGGTCGCCGACGCGCTCGGCAAGGTCAACGGGCTCGAGGGCAAGGTCGTCATCGATGCGACCAACGCCTTCGGCGCCCGGAATGAGAAGTTCGCGTCCCTCGCGCACGAGGTGAAGTCGATCGCCGGCGGCCCGGTGGTGAAGTCGTTCAACTGCAACTACGCGGCCGTATACGACCGGATCGACGAGCAGCGAGTCCCGCCCGGCAACCTCTACGCGGCCGAGGAGGACGCCCGCGAGGTCACGGAGCTGCTGATCCGCGACGCCGGGTTCGAACCGGTGTATGCCGGCGGCCTCGAGAACGCCCGCCTGCTCGAGGATCACCTCATCCTCATGGGCGCCGTCAACAACGGCGGGCTCGGACGGTTCTTCTACTGGTACGCGCAACCAGGTTAGGATCAGCGCGTGCCCGGCCCAAGCATCGAGCTGATCCGCGGCGTCCCCCTCTTCAAGGAGGCGGACCAGCAATTCCTCGACCGCCTTTCGGGCGAGTTCATCGAGCGGACCTACGCGCCGGGCGAGGACATCACCGAGGAGGGTGAGGCCGGCCGAACGTTCGTGGTGATCGAAAGCGGCGAAGCGAGCGTGAAGGTGCACGGCGAGGAGGTCGGCAAGCTCGGCCCGGGCGACTCATTCGGCGAGATGGCCCTGATCGACAAGTCGGCGCGGAGCGCGACCATCACGGCCCAGACCGAGGTGCACGGCTACCAGCTGCCGGTCTGGAGCTTCCGGCCCCTCGTCGAGAGCCACCCGGAGATGGCCTGGGCGCTCCTGGAAGCGCTCGCGGAGCGCGTGCGGACGGCGGAGTCGCGCGCGTAGTCTTCCGGCATGTGCCGGAACATCCATACGCTCTTCAACTTCGAGCCCGAAGCGACGGACGAAGAGGTCCGCGACGCGGCGCTTCAGTACGTCCGCAAGATCAGCGGCTACACGAAGCCGTCCCACGCGAACGAAGAGGCCTTCGCCCGCGCGGTGGACGAAGTCAGCGCCACGACGCGCCGCCTCGTCGACAGCCTCGTCACGACGGCGCCGGCGAAGGACCGTGAAGCCGAGGCGGAGCGCCGCAAGGCCCGCTCCGCGGCGCGGTTCGCAGCAGCCAGCTAGGGCCGAACAGCAAAGAGGCGCCATTCGCCGGGAATGCCCTTGAGCTGGGCCGCGCCTCGGTCCTCGAACTCGAGGCCGGAGCCGGCGACGAGGTCCCTGACGGTGCTGGACACGAGCACCTCGCTTGTCCCGGCATGGCCTGCCACCCGTGCGCCGATGTTGACGGCGATGCCCGCGAGCTTGCCGTCGAGAACCTCGACCTCGCCCGTGTGCAGGCCAGCGCGAACCTCGAGCCCGAGCGGCCTCAGTGCGTCGACCACCGCCCGCGCACACCGGATCGCCCGCGCGGGACCGTCGAAGGTCGCAAAGAAGCCGTCGCCCGCCGTGTCCGCCTCACGGCCGTCGAAACGCACCAGCTCGCGCCGAACCGCAGTGTGATGCTGCTCCAGAAGATCGCGCCAGCGCCGGTCACCGAGGTCCGCAGCCCGCTCGGTCGAGCCCACCAAATCGGTGAAGAGGACCGTTGCGAGCAGGCGGTCAGGCGTGCTCACCTCGCGGCGCCCGGTGAGAAACTCGCGGATCTCGGCGAGCGTCGGCTCCGGATCGAACCAGGGCACGTGATCATCGCCAGGAAGCTCGACGTAATGGGCGCCAGCGAGGGTCCGCGCAAGGAAGCGGGCGTTCTCGACATGACAGACCTTGTCACCCGTCGTGTGGACGACGAGGGTCGGCACGTTGATCGCCGGTACCACATGCCGGACGTCGATGTCGAAAGCCATGCGCATGAACGCCTCGGCCGAGTTCGGCGTCGCAGCGTGAGTGACTACCTTTCCGTGC
>JBQCGP010000002.1:0-3830 GCA_051955535.1 Gaiellaceae bacterium
CAGCTCGAGTCGTTCGGCCGCGACGAGGTGGCGCAACTCGACGAGCTGCGACTCACGGTGCTGATGGACCGGATCGACTGCGATCTCGCCCAGGGTCGTCACGAACACGTGCTCGGCGAGCTACAGGTGCTCGTCGGCGAGCATCCGCTCCGGGAACGCCTGCGCGCCCAGCAGATGCTCGCTTTCTACCGAGCCGATCGCCAGGCGGACGCGCTCGACGCCTACCAGCAAGCTCGCCACGCCCTGCTCGACGAGCTCGGAATCGAGCCCAGCGAGTCCCTGCAAAGGCTCCAGCAGGCGATCCTCCGCCACGATCCCGCGCTGGAGGCGCCCGCTGGGACCGCAGCCGCGGACGGAGAAGTTGCGGCGCCCGCACCGGACGCCGCCCCTGCGACGTTGCCCGCACGTTCCGGTTTTCGACCGTCTGTGGTCCGGCGGCGCTATCTGGTCGCGGCCGGGCTCGCCGCTCTTGCGGCTGTTGCCGCGGCCGTGGGAATCCTTTCGACCCGAGGGAGTGGCCGCTTGCCACCCAGCAGTCCCGTCTCCGTCGTCGGCTCGGACGGCCTCGCGCTCATCAACCCGGCCACGGGCAAGCTCCTCCGCGAAGTTACGAACGGCATCAAACCTGGGCCGATCGCCCTCGTGGGCAATGCGCTTTGGATCGGCATGCGGGGTAACGCGCAGATCCAGCCGTACGACTTACGCACCGAAAGGGACACCCAACCCTTTTCGGGGGCAGGCGCCCTCGACGACATCGCGGCCGACGCGGAAGGCCATGCCTGGGTCTCCGACAAAAAACCCGTCGTCACTTGGATCGGCCACGTGACCGGCGTCACCGACCCCTACGCAACACCACGGGTGACCTCCCAGAACATCCGAGTCCCCCTTCCAGGGGCCGGGGCCGAGGCGGCCGGCGCGGGCTACCTCTGGGTGATTTCGGATCTACCCGGCCGCACGGGCAGGTCCGTGTCCCGGATCGACGTGCGCGACCGCCATCTGGCCTCGAGCATCTCCCTCGGCCGGCAGACCACTGCAATTGCCTATGGCTACGGCTCCGCCTGGATCGGCGCCTACGACCCCCAAGCTTCGATCGCGTGGCTATCGCGGGTCAGGCCCGGCTCAAAACAAGTCCAATCAGTCGAGCTCGAGACCGCGGACGGCGCCGGCCCGCTCGCCGTCGCCGTGGGAGACGGAAGCGTCTGGGTCGTCACCTCTCGCGGCAACCTCCTGCGAGTCGACCCCGAAGACCTACAGATCACCCACCGCATCCCGATGGCCGACGAGCAGCCAATGCTGCTCGCAGTCGGCGCGGGCTCCGTGTGGACCGCCAACCACCAGCGCTACTCCGTCTCCCAAGTCGACCCCGACAAGAACAAGGTGGTGCGCACCATCCCGCTTGGCAGCTACGACGCCGTCCCTTGTGGCATCGCGGCCGTACGTCACACCGTCTACGTCACCTTCGGCGAGACCACCTGCAGTTGACAGCGATGACGCCGCGTCCGAGGATAGGCGGTTGCGGGGGGGTGACGCGACCGAGCGAGGTCCGGATGATCCGAAGGACAACCGCCGCAATTGCACTCGCCCTCACGCTTGCCGCGCTCGGCGCAACCCTCCTGACAGGCTCCACGAGCGCGGCGCACCGGAGGTACACGGTCGTCTTCGTCGCGTCTATCCCCCCGTCGAGCGCGATCGGCGGCCGGGCCGCGGCCAAGGTGCTCGATATGCGCTTCATCATGGCCCCGTTCAACCTCTCCCCGCAGAGTGTGATCCGGTACTACAAGTCGATGATCGCCCGCCACGTGGACGCGATTGTCAGCGGCGGTTACGACCCCCAGCTGAAGCCGATCCTCACGAGAGTCCGGAAGGCCGGGATCCTCTCGATCTCGTCCGGCGACGACATCGCCGCGAAGCGCGACCTCTGGGTCAACTATTCGAGCACGGTCGCCTTCGCACACGCTCTCGCCGACACGCTCGCCTCCCAGATCCACGGCAAAGGTGAGTACGCGATCCTCGACGAGCGAGGTGAGTTTCCCATCGCCCATTTCTGGGCGAAGACCGTCGCCGCCTACATTCCGAGGGCCTATCCGAACATGAAGTCCGACGGACTAGTCACGGAGACCGGCGCCGGCGACCAAGCCGAGGTCGACGCAATCAAGAGCTTCATGTCCTCCCACCCGAACCTCAAAGGCCTGATCGGCATCGCTCCGACCGAGGCTTACCTGGCCGCAGAAGCCATCACCCAGTCGGGCAGGATCGGCCAGGTCTTCTCCGCCGGCAACGGCGGCTCAGACTTGAAGGGCACCCCACTGGTTGGGTGGATCCGCAGCGGTGCCATGGAGGACGTCGTCGTCGGGAACCCGATCAAGCTCGGTTACCTCACAGTCTGGGCTGCTCACTACCTGCTCACCGGCCACCACTTCCGACCCGGCGCCTACCAGGTCGGCGGCCCGATCGGCCTCGTCTACTACTACGCCAAACACCAGGAGCTGCGGCTCGGCCAGCCGCTCATCATCACCAAGAGGAACGTCGACCAGTACGCCAACAAGTTCTAGCGCCGGGCATCCCTCCGCCCACGCGCACTGAATCAGGTCAACTGGCGGAAGAGGGACGCCGTGTCCGAGCAGATCCACTCCTCGGCGATCAGGCCGTCGGCGACGCGGTAGAACTCGTGGCTGACGTAGCCGATTGTTCTGCCGCTGGCCTGGATGCCCTGGAAGTCTCCCTGGTGAGTGCCGCTGAGTGTCATGCGGAGCGCGACTTTGTCGTCGGCGGCGACCATGTCGTCGACGTGTGCGTGGAGGTCGGGGAAGGCGCGCTTCATCAACTCGAAGCCCTGCAGCCAGGTCTCGCGTCCGAGGAGCGGTTCGGGCATCTCGGTGTAGTGGATGACGATGTCCGGTGCCACGACGGCTAGCAGTCTCGCCGTGTCGCCGGCATTGAGGGCGTCGACCGACTCGCGGACGAGCGCTGCATTTGCCTGTCCGGCGGTCACCGCAGGTGTCGGCGCATCACGACGGCGGTTCCTTCGGGTTCGTGAACCACCGCGACATCGCTCATCAGGTTGCGAATCATTTGTGTGCCGCGCCCGCGTGAGTCGACGCTCGGAGCGAAGCGCCAGCGGCCGGAGTCGCGGACGACGATCTCGAGCCGGTCTCCTCGGTGGATGGCCTCGACGATGAATGCGCGATACGTGGAGGAGACAGGGTGCTCGACGGCGTTTGCGCAGGCCTCCGAGCAGGCGAGGGCGATGTCCTGGATGTCGTTGCCGTCGACGCCTCGGTATTCGAGCCATCTGCTGAGGTCGTGTCGGAGCAGGGCGACTGCCGGACGCATTCGCGCCAGCCGCAAGCGGAAGGTGTCGCCGGCGGCTCCGAAGGGCGGCCCTTGGTAGCGGCGTAGGTTGTCGACGACCCGCTGCGAAAGTTGCTCGGATCGCTCCCGTAGCTGGCCCGACCGGATCCGTTCGGAGCGGGCACGTTCGGCCACGCCGTCCATGACTCTCTCGCGGAGTGTGCCCGCCCGTCTTTCTTGCCAAACGGTGGCCCCGCCGAGGGCCGCACCTAGAAGGGCTACAGGGCGACGGCGTGGCCGATGATCAGACCGGCCGTCATCGCGCAGGCTCCCAGAACGAGATTGCGGACCACCATCCTCAGTGTCGGTAGCCCGGTCACCCAGGCTGCGAACCAGCCCGTCAATCCGAGCGCGAAGAGCACAGGTACGAAGGCGAGCTCGCTGCGCTCACGCGTCGGCAGCCACCGTATGGTGAGCAGAGGAACCGCAGCGCCGAGGGCGTAGAACAGGCCGGCGCTCAACGCGGCGTAGATGTTCGC
>JBQCGP010000003.1:0-7402 GCA_051955535.1 Gaiellaceae bacterium
GCCGCCCGCGCCGCGAGCGCCGGAATCCGGCACGCCCCGTCCAGGATCGAGTACTCGGAGTGGACGTGCAGATGGACGAAGGGCGCCTCGGGCACGGCGGTCAACGATAGCGCCGGGTCAGGACCGCAACGATCGCGCCAGGCGCCCAGGGACTGACCCGCAGGGGTCTGTCCCAAAGGCCATGTCCGGGGTCTGACCCCAGACGGCCCTCGAACGGACCGAACGATCACGCAAGCGCAACCGGTCTCGGGCGCTCCAGGCGTCGGCGGCTGGCCAGAACGGCCACGTCCGGGGTCAGACCTCGGACGTGGCTCTAATCGACGCGAGGGCGCCAGCCGCGCAGCTACTGCGCGAGCGTCACCTTCGTCAGCCCAGCCGGATGATCGGCGTCGAAGCCTTTCGCCCTTGAGAGCGCGTCCGCGAAGAGTTGGCCCGGAACGACCGAGAGCAGCGGCGACAAGACAGAAAGAGGCGCCTCGGGCACTGATAGCCGGAACTCCGCGCCCGGGACCTCGTCCGCTGCCGAACCGGAGGCGACCAGCGTCGCGCCCGCCTTGCGCGCGAGCTCCGCGGCCGCGATCAGCGCTGGCAGGCACTCGTCGCGGGAGGCGATCGTCCAGACGGGAAACATGGCGTCGACGGCGGCGATCGGGCCGTGCGAGAGGTCTGTAGACGTGACCGGCTCGGCCGCGATCCGGCATGTCTCCGTCAGCTTCAGCGCGATCTCGCGGGCGGTGCCGAACTCGATGCCGCGGCCGATCACGTACATGCGGCCGACGTACGCGAACGTCGTCGCAATTGGCGCCACCGCGGCCTCGAGGCCGGGGAGCGCTGCGCAAATCTGCTCGGCTACCTCGGACAGCGCGCCGGCGACCTCGTCGCCGCGGCCCGCCGCGAACCCGGCGAGCAGCGCCAGCAGCGCGAAGGTGTTCAGCAGCGTCTTCGAGGCGGCGACGGCCTGCTCCTCGCCCGCGTGGAGCAGCAGCGTCAGCTCCGCCGCGGAGGCGAGCTCCGAGCCGGCTTCGTTGGTGACGCCGATCGTCAGCGCGCCGCGCTCGCGCGCGTGGGTGACGTAGGAGACCACGTCCGGCGTGCGCCCCGACTGCGATAGCGCGACAACCGCCGAGCGCGAGAAGTCGAGCTCAGCGTGGTAGTAGGTGGTCAGCGAGATCGAGTCGCGGAACGCCGTCCACCCCGGCAGGATCCCGAGCGCGTAGACGCCGTACGACGCGGCCGCATCGGAGGAGCCGTGCCCCACGAGCCGGATCGTCTCGACGCCGCGCCGCTCGAGCTCGCGCACGACCGACTCGACCTCGCCGCACCGCTCGACGAGCCCAAGGAGCACGTCCGGCTGCTCGCGGATCTCGGCGAGGAAGTGCCGCTCCGACGGGCTCATCAGTCCGGCTCCGCCACGTGGCAGGCGACGCGGCGGCGCGGCCCGATCTCACGCAGCTCGGGAGTAACGGTCTCGCACTTAGCGATCGCGAGCGGGCAGCGATTGCGGAACCGGCAGCCCTCTTTCGGGTCGATCACCTTCGGCGGCTCCCCCACATCGGCCGCGTCCGAGAGCCCCAAAGGCGCGCGAGGATCCGGAACCGCCGAGAGGAGCAGCTGCGTGTACGGGTGCTTCGGCCGCGCGATCACCTCCTCGGTCGGCCCTTCCTCGACGAGGTGGCCGGCGTAGAGCACGAGCACTCGGTCGGCGATGTAGCGCGCGCTCGCGACATCGTGCGTGATGTAGAGGAACGACAGGCCCTCGCGCTCGCGCAGCTCGCTCATCAGGTTCAGCACGCCGATTCGGATCGAGACGTCAAGCATCGAGACCGGCTCGTCGGCGACGATCAGCTTCGGCCTCACCGCGAGCGCCGCCGCGAAGCCGACCCGCTGACGTTGGCCCCCGCTCAGCTCGTGCGGGAACTTCGCCGCCATCCGGCCCGGCGGCATGAGGCCGACCTCGCCGAGCGACCTCTCGACCTCGCCCTCCCGCGCGCCCCGCGCGACGTCGCGCCGGTGCAGGACGATCCCGCGCCCGATCGGGTGCGTGATCCGGTAGACGGGGTTCATCGAGCTGTACGGGTCCTGGAAGACCATCGCCACGTCGCTCGAGTACGCGAGGCGCTGACCGCGCGAGCCCATCCTGCTGACCGGCTTCCCATCGAAGTAGATCTCGCCGTGGCTCGGCTTGTACACGCGCGCGAGGAGGCGCGCGATCGTGCTCTTGCCGCTGCCGCTCTCGCCGACGAGCGCGACGATCTCGCCCCGCCCGATCTCGAAGCTGACGTCGTCGACCGCGTGCAACGTCTGGCGCGAGAGCAGCCCGCCGACGCGGAAATGACGCGATAGGCCCTCGGTCCGGACGAGCGGCTCGCTCGCGCTCACGCCACGCCCTCCTTCGACGCCGTCTCGAGCACCGCAGCCTGCTCGTGGAGGATGCAGCGCACGAGCTCGCCGTCGACGGGCAGGAGCGCAGGCTGGGCCGCGCGGCAACGCTCCATCACGAAGGGACAGCGCGGCGCGAAGCGGCAGCCCTCCGGCGGGTGGAGCAGGTCGGGCGGCGAGCCGGGGATCCCGAGCAGGTGTTCCTTCGGCCCGTGGATCGACGGGAACGCCTCGAGCAGTCCGCGCGTGTAGGGATGCAGACGCCGCTCGAACAGCTGCCCCGTGCGGCCGAGCTCGGCCACCTGCGCCGCGTACATCACAAGCAAGCGGTCCGAGAAGTGGCGCACGAGCGACATGTCGTGCGTGACGAAGATGACCGCGAAGCCGAGCTGCTCCTGGAGCTCCTTGATCTGCACCATCAGCGAGCGCTGCCCGACCACGTCGAGGGCCGAGGTCGGCTCGTCCATGATGATCAGCTCCGGCGTGAAGAGCAGCGCCATCGCGATCATCGCCCGCTGCCGCATGCCGCCCGAGAGCTGGTGCGGGTAGCTGTGCAAATGCACCGGGTCGATCGAGACGAGCCGGAGGACCTCCCGCGAGCGCTGCTCGATCTCCCGCTTCGACATCGTCGAGTGCGCCTCGCAGGCGTCGCGCATCTGCGCTGCCACCGTCAGCACCGGGTTGAGCGCGTTCATCGCGCTCTGCATCACGACCGAGTAGTCGCGCCAGCGCATGTGGCGCAGCTCCTTGTCGGCGAGCGTGACCATGTCGCGCCCCTTGAACAACACCTGGCCGTGCGTGATTTCGCCGGCCAGCGGCGCGCCCAGGAGCCGCGCGATCGCGTAGACGAGCGTGGATTTGCCGCACGCCGACTCGCCGACGATCCCGAGGAACTCGCCCCGGCGGAGGTCGAACGAGACGTCGTCGACCGCCACGACCGGCCCGTGCTCGGACGCATAGGCCACCGACAGCTCACGTACCTCGAGAATGTTCTCGGGATCGGGCGGGCGAGCCGGGACAACGGCCGCGCGCTCCGCCTCGACGCCCCGCACCTCCAGCTTCCGCAGCCGCAGCGACGGACTGCTGATCTCGTCGAAGGCGTAGTTGACCAGGGCGAAGGCGGCGCCCAGCAGCGCGACGCAGACCCCCGGCATGATCGCCCAGTACGGCATCCCGGCCCCGAGCGCCTCGTTGTTCTCGGCCCAGTAGAGCATGGTCCCCCAGCTCTGGCTGTTCGGATCGCCGAGGCCGATGAACTGCAGGCCGGCCGCGAACAACACCGCGTAGACCGCCGCGCCGAGGAAGCTCGCGAGGATCAGCGACGTCATCGTCGGCAGGATCTCGCGGACGATCACGTAGCTCTTGCGCTCACCCCGCACGACCGCCGCCTCGAGGAAATCGCGCCTGCGTAACGAGAGCGTCTGCGAACGTAATTGGCGCGCGCCGTACGACCAGCCGAGCGCCCCGAGCACCAGAACCAGCGTGAAGAAGCCCGAGTTCCGCTCGTAGGCGGCGATCACGATGATCAGCGGGAAGATCGGGATCACGAGGATCACGTCCGTGATCACCGAGAGGACGCCGTCGGTGGTGCCGCCGACGTACCCGGCGGTGACGCCGACGAGCACCGCAATGATCGTCGCCAGGCCGCCGACCGCGAACGCGATCAGAACCGACTGCCGCGTCCCCCAGACCAGCTGCGAGAAGACATCCTCGCCGTACGCCGTCGTCCCGAGCAGGTGGTGGGCCGAGGGCCCGACCCCACGCGGGTAGATCTTCGCCCGCGGATCGTCGGGCGCGATCTGGCCCGGGAAGATCGTGAGCACGAGGAAGAAGAGGAGCAGCCCGAGCCCGACGAGCGCCTTGCGGTTGTGCGCGACGGCGCGGAAGAGGTCGCCCCCGACACGCCGCTTCGTCGCTTCCTCGGGCGGCCCCGACCCGACGGTCGCGCCGGCCGGATCGACCGAGTCCGCGACGGAAGGAAGCGTCAACCGCGCTCCCGCGTTCGCGGGTCGAGGATGGCCGTCGCCACGTCCGCGGCGAGGATCGCCAGCAGGACCGTGACGGTGAGAATCAGGAACAACGCCTGCATCAGCGCGTAGTCCTGCTGCTCGACCGACTGGAGGAACATCCAGCCGACCCCCGGATAGTTGAAGACGAACTCGACGAGAATCGCGCCGCCGACGACGAAGCCGAGCGACATCGCGAACCCGACCAGGTTGGGCAGAATCGCGTTTCGCCCGGCGTAGGTCCACATGATCCGCCACGGCTTGAGGCCCTTCGCGCGGGCCATCCGCACGTAGTCCTCGGTCAGGACGGTGATCATGTTGTTGCGCATCGTCAGGATCCACCCGCCGATCGCGGTGACGATGATCGTCAGCGCCGGCAGGATCGAGTGATTGACCGCATCGCTGATGAACGTCCAGTTCCAGCCGACGGTGGTCGTGACGTCGTAGCCGCCGCTCTCTGGAAACCACCCGAGCTTCAGCGAGAAGAGCCAGATCGCAAGCAGCGCGAGCCAGAAGTACGGGAAGGCGGACGTGATCACGAAGAGCGGCGGCAGCGCGCCGTCGAGCGCCCCGCCCCGACGCCAGGCGGAGACGATCCCGATCAGCGTCCCCAGAACGAAGGCGATGATCGTCGTCATCCCGACGAGCGCGAGCGTCCACGGAAGCGCCTGCAGGACCTGGTGCGCGACCGTGTCGGGGAAGAACGAGAGCGAGATCCCGAAATGCCCGCGCGCGATGTTCCCCAGATAGGTGAAGTACGAGCTGAGGAAGCTCTGATGGTTGTTGATGCCGAACGCGATCTCGAGCGCGTGCAGCGACTGCGGGTTCACGTGGCCCTTGTAGCGCGACATCATCTGGATCGCCGCGTTGCCGGGCATGAGGCGCGGAATGAGGAAGTTCAGCGTGACCGCCGCCCACAGAGTCACCAGGAAGAACCCCAGTCGGCGGGCGACGAACCTCATTGACCGCGCCCCATGCCCGAGTCTCCTCAGCCCGTCATGACTTCGACTTCAGGTGCATGGCCACCACGGCCCAGTCCGGATAGGTGTAGGCCGACGGCTGGGCGTACGGGTTCTGCTGCGTGACCCAGCCGGTCAGGTCCTTGGTGTTGTACTGGTACCAGTCGACCCCTTCCGTGATCGGGATGACCGGGATGTCCGTGACCATCACCTTCTGCAGCTTGCTCACGATCTCGTGCTGCTTCGCAGGATCGGCGGTCGCCGCGTAGGAGTCGATCAGCTTGTCCACGGACGGGTTCAGGTAGCGCTCCCAGTTGGTCGCGGCGTTCTGGCCGATCGGCGCCGAGTTCTTCGAGTAGAGGACCTGGCGCAGCTCGTAGTAGGGAGCCGGGCCGCCGCTCAAGTTGCCGTTGTAGTCGAGCTGGAACTTGCCGGCGTACGTGTCCGCGTTGTAGGTCGTCTGGGACAGGTTCTCGGGCGTCACCTTGATCCCGATGTTCTTCAGCTGCTGTTCGACGATCTGCGCCGACGCAACCCAGTCGGAGTAGCCGCCGATGTTGATCATCGTGAACGACAGCGGCTTGCCGTCCGGCGTGTAGAAGAGGTCGCCCTTCTTCTTGTAGCCCGCCGCCTTGAGGATCGAGACCGCCTTGGCCGGGTTGTACGTGACCTGGTTCGCCAGCGCGGGGTCCTGCCAGCTGCTGAAGGTCGGCGTGACGATGCCGGTCTGGTTGGACGCCGGCTCGTAGCCGTATTCGCCGATCTCCGCGACCTTCTGCCGGTCGATCCCGTACGCGATCGCCTTGCGGACGGCGACGTCCTTGAGGATCGGGTCCGTGAGGTTCGGGAAGATCGAGACGTTGACGGTCGGCGGGAACCAGTAGTGGTTGTTCGTGTTCTTCAAGTAGAAGGACTTGATGTTGGGGATGAACTGGCTCCCCCACTGGGCCTTGCCGCTCGCGAGCTGCTGGTTGGCCGGGTCGTTCGAGGTGAAGGCCGGGTAGTAGATGGTCTGGATGGTCGGCTTCCCCGGCTGCCAGTACCCGCTGTTCTTCGTGTACTTGATCACCTGCGGCGAGCACGAGGCCATCTTGAACGGCCCCGAGCCAACCGGCTTCGGATCCTTGTAGGTGACCGGGTTCGCGATCGTCGACCAGAGGTGCTGCGGGACGATCGGGGTCTGGTCGGCGATGTAATAGAAGTACGGGACGGCCGCTGTCTTGAACTGGAAGACGATCTGGTTTCCCTTCTGCGTGACGCTCTTCAGCACCGCCCAGGAGGCGTTCAGGTCGAGCGCCGGGTACTTCTTGAGCAGGTTGAAGGTGAAGAGGACGTCGGAAGCCGTCAGCGGCTTGCCGTCGGTCCATTTGACGCCGTTCCGGATCGTGAAAGTGAGCGTCTTGTTGGCGTTGCTCCACTTGTACGAGGAGGCGAGCCACGGAGTCGTCTGGCCGCTCTTCAGGCCGTTCACGAACGTGAGCTGCTCGTAGACGGTCCCGGCGGAGAGGAAGTTGACGTCCGAGTTGAAGGGGTTGAATCCGCAGGTCCACGTAGTCCCCTGCGCGTTCGAGATCGTGACGGCTGTGGCCTTGCCGCCCGAGCTCGACTTGTGGCCCCCGCACGCGGCCGCCGTCAGGCCTACCGCTAGCAAGAGCACCAGCACACGCTTCATCTCCTACTCCTTCCCGGTCATGTCCGACCGTCGCCCCTTGGGGGATTGTCGATTGCTGAGAACACCTCGGCGAACTCGCGCCGAAGCCGCTGCTTGTCGCTCTCGCCGGAGCCGAGCTCGTCGAGCCCGAGCAATGCGGCTCCGACGATCGGCGGGGAGCTCGTCACTCGCACCCTTGCGGCGGGCGCGAGCTCCTTGATCCCCGCTTCGACGCCGCCGATCAGGCGTGCGTCGCGTGACTGCAACAGCCCGCCTCCGAGCGCGACCTCGACCGGCTTGGCGCGAAGCTCGAGCCGCTTCAGGGTCACGTGGACCATCGTCACGACCTCGCGGGCCAGGCGGTCGACGATCGCGGCCGCGACCGGGTCGTGGTCGGCCTCGGCGAA
>JBQCGP010000004.1:0-8376 GCA_051955535.1 Gaiellaceae bacterium
CCCACCCCCCCGCACCCCGCCCCCCCGCGGGAAGGGGCCCCACAAGTCCCCGCCCAAAACACGCCCACGGGGTGCGAAACCCGCACCCCGCGATCGGCCGTCAGTTGGCTTCGCCAGCCGCAGCGGCGAAGCGCTGCAATCTTCCCTTTTTTCGCCGCTTGTTTCTAGAGGACCGAGAGGTACCGGTCGAGCTCCCAGCCCGTGAGCTGGACCCGGTACTCGTCCCACTCCGTCCGCTTCAGCTCCACGTAGCGGTCGAAGATGTGCGGTCCGAGCGCCTTTCGGGCCAGCTCTGATTCGGCGAGCGCGTCGATCGCCTCGCCGAGCGTCTCCGGCAGGGAGACGATCCCTCGCTCGCGACGCTGCTCGGGAGTCAGGTGGTAGAGGTTCGTCTCCATCGGCTCCGGCAGCTCGTAGCCGTGCTCGATTCCCTCGAGCCCTGCGTGCAGGAGCGCGGCGAAAGTCAGGTACGGGTTGCAGGCCGGATCTGGGCAGCGGATCTCGGCGCGGGTCGCCTGCTCGGAACCCGGCTTGTAGAGAGGAATCCGGATCAGGGCCGAGCGGTTTCGCTGAGACCACGCGACATACACCGGCGCTTCGTATCCCGGCACCAGCCGCTTGTAGGAGTTCACCCACTGCGCGAAGACAGCCGCGATCTCGCGTGCGTGGCGGAGCTGGCCGGCGATGAACGCCTTCCCGGCTTCGGAGAGGTGCCACTTGTCGTCCCCATCGAAAAAGGCGTTGCGCCCGTCGGTGAACAGCGACTGGTGCGTGTGCATCCCCGACCCGTTCTCGCCGAAGATCGGCTTCGGCATGAAGGTCGCGTGGTAGCCCGCCTTCTTCGCGATCTCCTTGACGATCAGCCTGTAAGTGACCGTGTGATCGGCCATCTCGAGCGCTGGGGCGTAGCGCATGTCGATCTCGTGCTGCGAGGGACCGACCTCGTGGTGGACGTACTCGATCGGGATCCCCATCGACTCGAGCGCACGGACGGTCTCCTGCCGAAGGCCGGACGCCGCGTCCATCGTCGTCATCGCGAAATAACCGCCCTCGTCGAGCGTCTCGGTGCCCTTGTCGTCGCGGAACAGGAAATACTCGAGCTCGGGCCCCACGTTGAAGGCGTCGAAGCCGAGCGAGCGCATCCGCTCGAGGGCACGCCTCAGGACGTAGCGCGGGTCACCTTCGTAGGGCTCGCCGTCCGGGGTGACGATGTCGCAGATCATCCGCGCCATCTTCATCTCGCCCTCGCGGGCCGGCATCAGCTGGAACGTGGACGGATCGGGGATCGCGACCATGTCCGACTCCTCGATCGCGTTGAAGCCGGTGATCGACGAGCCGTCGAAGCCCATCCCGTCGTTCAGCGCCTCCTCGACCTCCGCGGGCGTGACCGCGAAGCTCTTCAGGTGACCCTCGATGTCGGTGAACCAGAGCAGCAGGAAGTCGACGTTCTCTTCCTGCAGCCGCTTCAGCGCCTCGCGGCGCGCCTCCGGATCGCTTGTCGCCCGGGCCCTGCTTTCAACCTGCGCCATTCCGAAACCTCCCTTGAAAAACACGAAAGCCCCAGGCGCGCGCGGCGCCTGAGGCTGCGTCGCCTTCAGACGCCGGTCAGTTTAGCCGACGGGTAGCTCCGCGAGCTCCGGCTCACCGCCCTCGTGGGCGATCGCGCGGCCGTAGAAACCGAGCGCGGGCGCGATCGCGAGAGCGCCGCCGGCGAGCGCGGCACGGATCCCCCACACGTTGCCGATCACACCGAGTGCGGGGCCGCCCCCGGCCTGGCCGATCGCATTCGACTGGCCCGTTATGGAGAAGACGGTCGCCCGCACCGTGGAGTCGGTGATCTGTTCGCTCAGCCACGTGTTGTAGAGCGGCCCTTGCATGTTCCGTGCGAAGAAGACGCCGAGGAGGCCGGCGATCGCAACCCACGTCGACCCGGTGAGTGCGAAGATCAGCATCGCGCCGAGCTCGAGGAACGTGAAGCCGACCAAGAACCGCGCGACGGCTTGCCGGCCGCCACGCTCGACGCGCTTGATCAGGTTCCCGATCGCGGCGATGTTGAGCAGCATCCCCGTCAGCCAGAAGATCCCGAACCAGATGACCGGGTCGGCCTGGCCGACTGCCGGAAGCCCGACGTCTCGCAGGAAGTGGGCTTCCTTCAGGCGATCGAAGGCCTCGCTAGACATGCCGAGGAAGAACTCGACGCCGATCAGCAGCATGATGATCCGCTGAGCCCGGGCGTAGCGGCCGCCCCTCAGGGCCGTGGTGCGCAGCTCGGCAAGCGCGGTGGCGCGCTGCTCACGCGGCCGGCGGACGAACCCCGTCTCCGGCATGAAGAGCGCCGCCGCGACACCGCACGCGAGCGTGAACACGCCGCCGAGAATCACGCCTGCACGAAGCGAGACCGTTCCCACCGCAACTTGGATGAGCAGTCCGACGACGGCTCCGGCCTGTCCGAACCGGGCACCGCGCAAGAAGGTTCGGCCGACGCGGTCCACGCCGACCTCGTCGGTGATCCACGCCTGCTCGGCGCCGCTTGTGAACGTGTAGGCGAAGCCCCAGAAGCCCCAGATCGCGATGATCAGCCAGGACGCCGACACAAGGCCTACCGCCACCCAAGCGGCGCCGGTCCCGAGGTAACCGATCACGAGCGAGAGACGTCGGCTGTACGTATCGGCGACGACGCCGGTCGGGATCTCGAACAGGAAGACGGTCGCCTCCATCACCGTCCCCATCAGCACCAGCTGGAGCGGCGACAGATGCAGCTCGCGAATGAGGTACACCGCGATCACGACCCACGTCGGCATGCTCGTCCCGAACGAGACGCCGTAGTAGACGGTGGTCGCGGAGAGCCGCCGCATGTTCGATCAGCCCGAGCGCTTCAGCTTCCCGTGCCGTTTCGCGTGCCGCTCGCCGAGGCCGAAGATGTAGAGCCCGAGCGGGATCGCGACGACGCCGATGACGATCAGCGGCCAGATGTCGCCCCAGAGGGTGGCGACGCCGTCGCCGTTCAGAATCGCATGCCGGATCCCGCGCAGAGCATAAGTCGCCGGCGAGATCGTCGACAGCCACTGCATCCACTGCGGCAGCACCGAGACCGGGTAGTAGACGCCCGAGACCACCAGCAGGATCCCCTGGGCGATGAAGCCCATCTGCATGCCCTTCTCGGGCGAGATGAGAGGCAGGACCGCGGTCATCATCCCGATCCCGATGAACGAGACCGAGGCGACGGCCAGCACGACGAGGGCGGCCGCGAAGTTCGCCCCGCCGAGACTGAGGGAGAAGAAGCCCGCGATCACCGCGAAGAGAACGGCGGTGCGGATCACGCCGTAGACGACCGCGAAGACGCCCATGCCGATCAGGTGAATCGGGCGAGCGAGCGGCGCCATGAAGGTGTACTCGATCGTGCCCTCCCAGCGCTCCCAGGCGACCGTCTCGGTGAGGATCTCGAAGACGACGCCGAGGTACGACCAGATCACGGCTCCGATCAGCAGCGTCGTCGTGGCGCGATCGACGTTGATCTTGCCGCCGGCTGCCTCGACGCCCTTGGCGATGAAGACGATCGTGAGCGTGTTCGCCAGCGACCAGACGAAGAAGGCCAGCTCCCACCAGGCGTAGCGCTTGACGAGATAGGCGTTCCGCTCGAGAACGCCCGAAAGCCCGATCAGCTCGTGGCGGAGGGTTACGGCAGCGCCTCTCATATCCGCTCCTTTGAACTCATAGGTATCGACCGTTCAACCCAGACGGACGCACGGGCAAAGCCCGCGCGTCCTGAGGTCGGCACCGCAAGCGGCGCCTTAGGCAAACACACCCCTTTCGGCGTCTTCGTCTTCTTGCTCCTGCTCGAACTCACGTCCGGTGGCGGCGAAGAACGCGTCCTCGAGCGTCTCGGCGCGGTAACGCGCCTTCAGCTCGTCCGCCGGCTCCAGGCAGAGCAGCCGTCCGCGGTCGAGGATCCCGACGCGGTCGGCAAGCGCCTCGGCCTCGGCGAGGTCGTGCGTACAGAGCAGGATCGTCGCGTCGTGCGAGACCCAGATCTCACGGATGAACTGCTGCACCTCCAGCTTCGAGCGCGGATCGAGCCCGGTGGTCGGCTCGTCGAGCAGTAGCAGCACCGGCGAGGTCAGCAGGGCCCTCGCGAGCGCGACTTTCTGCTGCATTCCGCGGGAAAGGTGCTCCATCCCCTCGTGGCGGCGCCGGACCGGGAAGCCGACCCGCTCCAGAATCTCCGGGATGCGCTCGCGCGTTTCGCCGGAAGTCATCCCGTAGAACCGCGCCGCGTAGCTGAGGTTCTCCTCGGACGACATCTTCTTGAAGAACGAGGCCTCGACCGAGACGCGGTTGACCAGCCGCTGCACGGTGCGCTGCTCCGCGAAGACGTCGTGGCCGAAGATGCGCGCGCTCCCGCCGTCGGGCAGGAGCAGAGTCGAGAGCAGCCGGACGAGCGTCGACTTGCCCGACCCGTTCTGGCCGAGAATCGCGACGCACTCGCCGCGCTCCATCGAGAAGCTGACGCCCTCCAAGGCCGCCACGCGGCGCCTGCGCCTGCGCAGGCCGGAGCGATCCGCGTCGCGACGGAAGAACTCCTTGCGCAGATTGTGAACTTCTACGGCGAGCATGCTGCACTCCAGACGAATCGGCGGGACACGAACAGTGCGCACCGCTCGCTCAGGCGGCGCGCGCGGAAACCGGTGTCAGCCGACGGGCAGCATTTGCGGCCACGATACCGACGCGTGCTCCTTGGCACAAGTCCCCGGTCGAGGGACGATCGATGCCCCTCAAGCGCCGACACCACTTCAAGCCTCCAATGACTTTCGACGAGACCTGGGATGACCGCCGGCGGCCGCGGCTGCCGACCACAACGTTTATCGCCGCGGTCGCGGTAGCGCTCGCGGGCCTCACTTACGCGCTTGTGCACCTCACGCGCTCGCTGAGCTCCGAGCGCGCGGCTCGGCACTCGGAGGTCGCTTCGCTGAACCGCCGCCTCCGCGCGCTCGAGCTTCACAATGCCGCCCTCTCCTCCCGCGTCGGCAGCGCCGAGCGGTCACTCAAGCAGCGCGATGCGGGGATCGCGCCACTCGCAAAGCGCGTGTTGCGCAGCGTCTTCACGGTCGAGACAGACGAGGGCCTCGGCACGGGCTTCGTCGGCTGGCGCGACGCCGACGGCACGTACGTGATCACGGCGAACCATGTCGTCAAGGACGCGAGCACCGGCGTGACCCTGAGCCGCGCCGGGCAGTCGTGGCAGGGCGAGGTCAAGGCGGAGGACGCGAAGAACGACCTCGCCGTGATCCGCCTGGACGCGAAGCCTGCGGGGGCCGATCCCCTCTGGCAGGAGCCGAGGCGCGGCGTGCCGGCCGTCGGGGACGAGCTGCTTCTCGCTGGCAGCCCGTTCGGTCTTTCGGGGACGGTTACGACCGGCGTCGTCAGCCGCGTGACTCCCAAGCTCGTCCAGACGGACGCAGCCGCGAACCCTGGGAACTCCGGCGGCCCAGCCGTGGACAAGCAGGGTCGCGTGGTCGGCGTGCTCGTCGCCGGCGGCGGTGAGAACATCAACTTCGCGATCCGGATCGACCGGATGTGCGCAAAGCTGCGCGCCTGCTAGACGCCGTCCGAATGTTGCGCTAGGTTGCGCTCAGGTGCCCCGTCGGCGAAGGCGGGCGCCGAGGCAATGAGGCCTCAGGACTCGCGGAGTCCTGGGCCTTTTTTTGTTGGTCCGAGACCGGAGGAGGAACCAGAGTGAAGTACAAGCTCGAGTACATCTGGCTGGACGGATACGAGCCCGTTCCGAACCTGCGCAGCAAGACGAAGATCGTCGATTTCGACACGGAGCCGACGCTCGACCAGCTTCCGCTGTGGAACTTCGACGGCAGCTCGACGCGCCAGGCAGCGGGCTCGAACTCGGACTGTTTCCTGCAGCCGGTCGCGCTCTTCCCTGACGCCGGGCGCAACCGCGGCTACCTCGTCATGTGCGAGGTGCTGCTACCGGACGGGTCGCCGCATCCGTCGAATAGCCGCGCCGCGATTCCAGACGACCCCGATGCATGGTTCGGGTTCGAGCAGGAGTACTTCCTCTACACGGATGGCTCGCCGCTCGGCTTTCCGAAGGAGGGGTTTCCCGCCCCGCAGGGCGAGTACTACACCGGAGTCGGCTACAAGAACGTCGGCGAGGTCGCGCGGGAGATCGTCGACGAGCACATCGACCTTTGCATCGGTGCCGGCATCATGATCGAGGGCGTCAACGCCGAGGTCGCGAAGGGACAGTGGGAGTTCCAGATCTTCGGCAAGGGCGCGAGGCGCGCAGCCGACGAGCTCTGGATCGCGCGCTACCTCATGCTCCGCCTCTGCGAGCGGCACGGCGTGGACGTCAACTTCCATCCGAAGCCGCTCGGCGCCGACGTCGATTGGAACGGCTCGGGGCTGCACACCAACTTCTCCACCAAGCACATGCGCGAGGTCGGCGGCGAGGACTACTTCGCGGCCCTGATGAACGGGTTCGCCGAGGCGCGGGACGAGCACATCGCTTGCTACGGCCCCGACAACGCCCTGCGCCTGACCGGTCTCCACGAGACCGCCGCGATCGATGAGTTCACCTACGGCATCGCCGATCGCGGCGCGTCGGTCCGCATTCCCCACAGCTTCGTCAAGAGTGGCCACCGCGGCTACCTCGAGGACCGCCGGCCGAACTCGATGGCTGATCCGTACCGCATCACCGGTCGGATCCTCGAGACGATCGAAACGGTCGCCGCCCAGGCGCTGATCGAGGACGCGTTCGCGGCGTAGCTCTTACAGCTGCTAGTGATCGTGATCGCGACCGCAATCGCAGTCCGCGACCTCCGGCCGGGCGACTGGCCGGAGGTCTCCCGCATCTACGCCGAGGGCATCGCAACACGGAACGCGACCTTCGAGACCGAGGTGCCGAGTTGGGAAGAGTGGGATGCAGCCCACCTCGCCGACCACCGCCTCGTCGCGGTCGCGGAGGATGAGGTCGTCGGCTGGATCGCCCTGGTGCCTGTTTCGAAGCGTGCGTGCTATCGAGGCGTCGCTGAAGTCAGCGCCTACGTCGCCGAGGAGGCGCGCGGCCAGGGCGTCGGGACGATGCTGCTCGAGCGGCTCGTCTCCGACAGCGAGGCGGGCGGCATCTGGACGCTCGAGACCGGCGTCTTCCCCGAGAACGAGACGAGCCTGGCGCTGCTGAAGCGCTACGGCTTCCGCGAGGTCGGCCTCCGCGAGCGGATCTCGCAGCTGGACGGAGTGTGGCGCGACGTCGTGCTACTGGAGAGGAGAGCCCGTTGATCAAGGTCGAGGCAGTCGTCATTCGTGAGCGCGTCGAGACTGTGATCGACGCGGTCGAAGACCAGACGGGCCACGTCGGCGTCACGGTCGTCGAGGCGATCGGGCACGGGCGCCAGCGCGGGGTCACGCACGAGTACCGGGGGCGCGTCTTCGAGTCGCGGTTCCTGCCGAAAGCGCTGCTGACGTTCATCGTCGACGACGAGATCGCGAACGCGGTCGTCGACGCGATCACGGACTCGGCGCGCAGCGGCAACGAGTCGGGCGACGGGCTCGTCTGGACGAGCCGTGTCGACAACGCCACCCACAACCGCACCGGCCGTGCGCTCGACGCGGTGGAGGCGAGATGAGCAACGCGAACCTCGTCATCGCCGTAAACACGGTCTGGGTCGTCGTCGCGGCGGTCCTCGTCATGTTCATGCAGGCCGGCTTCGCCTTTCTCGAGGCGGGGCTCACGCGCATGAAGAACGCCGCCCACATCGCCGGCAAGAACGTCCTCATCTTCGGGATTTGCTCGCTCGTCTACTGGCTGGTCGGCTTCGGCCTGGCCTTCGGCGACGGGAACGGCCTCATCGGCCTGCACGGGTTCGCGCCGTCGTCGGACGCGCTACTCGCCGTCGGGAAGGCGCCGTACTCGTTCTTCTCGACGATCCCCGGCGCGAGCGCATACCTGTTCGCGGTCGTGTTCGCGGGCGTCTCGCTCGCGATCGTCTGGGGTGCGATGGCCGAGCGCGCCAAGCTCTGGGTCTACTTCGTCTTCGGCGTCGCTTTCACGCTGATCTACAGCGTCACCTCGCACTGGATCTGGCACTCGGGCGGCTGGCTGTTAGGGCTCGGGATGCAGGACTTCGCCGGCTCGACCGTCGTCCACTACCAGGGCGCGCTCGCCGCGCTCGCCGGTGCGCTCCTGCTCGGGCCGCGCATCGGCAAGTTCGGGCACGACGGCCGCGCGAACCCGATCCCCGGCCACAACATGCCCTACGCCGTCCTCGGGACGATCATCCTCTGGTTCGGCTGGTTCGGCTTCAATCCGGGCTCGACGCTGTCCGTCGACTTCGGCGGGATCGGCTACTTCGCCTACGTCGCGAT
>JBQCGP010000005.1:0-18288 GCA_051955535.1 Gaiellaceae bacterium
AGCCGGGCGTCGAGAGCAGGCGACCGCAGCCCTCTACCGGCTGCGGAGCGCCGCCGACCGGCTCGAGCTGAGGCGCGAGGCGGCCGAGGCGCTCGTGGAGCGGCTCCGCGCCGAGCCGTTGCGACTCCCGACGGTCGACGACGAGCGCCTGCGGACGGCGCGGGAGCGCCTCTCCGCCGTCGAGCGCGCACTCGCGGAGCGCGAGGGATTGCCCCCGGCGGCTCGGGCGCTCGCCGAACAGGGGGCTCGTCTGGCGCTCTCCGAGCTGGAGGTCGAGCCGGGAAACGAACGTGCAGTCGCGGCGGCGCTCGGCCCGCGGGCCTCGGCGCTCATCGCGGACGACGTCCAGGCCGCCTTGGCGCTGCTCGAGCGCGCGCGTACCGCCGGGCTCGGGAACCTGACCGTGCTCGTCGGGTCGCGGCCGGCCGAGCTGGTCGAACGCTACGCGGTCGTGGCGAAGGACGAGCTCCTCGCCTCTTCCGTTCCGGCCGTCACGCCCGAGGGATTCGGGTTCGATCCCGGCCGCGGTGAGCTGTGGTTCGCCGGTGAGACCGCGGAGGCTGTGTGGCTCGAGCTCGAGGCGCGCCGTCGGGCGCTGGAGCGCGAGGTCGAAGAGCTGGCGACGAACCCGGCCGCTCCGCCGCCGATTGCAAACCCGCGGCTCATCGGCGCCGGCGAACGCCTTGTCGACGCGCTCGCCGGGGCCGCGCAGGCCGGGCTCAGGTTCGAGGCGGCCCTCAGGGCGCGCGTCGACGCCGGGGGCTCCCGCACTGGCGACGCCGCGACCGCGCTGCGCGAGCTGGCGGCGCGTGAGGCCGAGCTTCGCCGCGGCGCGGCCGAAGCCGGCGAACGAGCGGCGGGGGTCGACGTCGAGCTGGCGAGGCTCGAGGCCGAGCAGGCGGCGGCGCGGCGTCGCCTCGACGAGGCCGGCGCGGAGCCCGCAGAAGGCGACGATCGCGACGCGCTCTCGGAACGACTCGTCCGGCTCGAGCGCCGCCGCGAAGGCCTCGGCGCCGTCAATCCACTCGCGAAGCAGGAGTACGAAGAGGAGAAGGAGCGGCTCACGGAGCTGGCCGCGCAGCTGGAAGACCTCGAGCGCAGCCTCGCCGAGCTGGAGAGGCTTCGCACCGACCTGACGGAAACCGTCGAACGCCGCTTCGAGGAGACGTTCGCTGCCGTTCAGCGCCACTTCGCCGACGTCGCGGAGACACTCTTCCCCGGCGGCCAGGGCAGCCTCCGGCTGACCGAGCCGGACGAGGACGGCGCCGACGACGGCAGCGAGCCCGGCGTCGAGATCGAGTTGCGCCCGGCCGGGAAGCGCGTCACCAAGCTCTCGCTGCTCTCGGGAGGCGAGAAGGCCCTCGGTGCGATCTCGTTCCTGTTCGCGCTGTTCCTCGCGCGGCCGTGCCCCTTCTACCTGCTCGACGAGGTAGAGGCGGCGCTCGACGACACCAACATCGGCCGTTTCGTCGAGTTGCTCCGCCGCTACGCCGACCAGGCGCAGTTCATCGTGATCACGCATCAGAAGCGGACGATGGAGGCGGCCGACAGCCTCTACGGGGTCACGATGGGCTCCGACGGCATCTCACAGATCGTGTCGCGGCGGGTGCCGCGTGAGGCACCGGTCTCAGCCGTGGCGTAGGAGGGTCTGGCGGAATGGCGCTCGTCGTCGGCGTGCGATGCTCGTTCCCTGGGGAGGACGCAGGGAGCGTCCATATCCGTAGATATGGGCGCGACTGAGGACGCTGCCAGGGGGCGAGCAGCGTGCGCCGGCGGCACAGACGTCGTTTCGCCAGGCCCTCCCATTGCTGCTCTAGAATCGCGCCCGTGGAACGGTCGACGGACGTCGTGCTCGGCCCGCTGTTCACGCTCGGCGTCGCTCTCGTCGGCATCGGCGCGATCAAGCGCTCGCTGCCGTTGGTCGTAGCCGGCACGGCTGCAATCGTCGCCGACCAGCGGCTAGCCGCCTCGCAGCGCCTCAAGGACCGCATCCGGAAGCGCGTCTCACAGGCGTGAGCCGCACCTGGGCGGAGCTGCTCGGCGACGCTGAGGGCGCCGATGCGGAGGCGAGCGCCGAGTCCGGTGGATTCTTCTCACGCCTGCGCGACTCGCTCGGAAAGAGCCGCAGGGCGCTCACCGAGCAGATCGCCGCGACGGCGTTCGATCCGGCAGACGAAGCGGCCTGGGAGCGGCTCGAGGAAGCGCTGATCGCCGCCGACGTCGGTGTCCCGGCAACGGCCGAGCTGGTGCAGCGGCTCGAGTCGCGCCCTGAGCTGGGCGATCTCAACGAGGCGCTCGCCGAGGAAGCGGCGGCGCTGCTCGGGGAGCCGGGGCGGCTAGGTCTAGACGGGCCGCCGAGCGTGATCCTCGTCGTCGGCGTCAACGGCACCGGCAAGACGACCACGATCGGCAAGCTCGCCTACCGTCTGGGCGAGCATGGACGCAGCGTCGTCCTCGGCGCCGCGGACACGTTTCGGGCGGCCGCCGAAGAACAGCTCGAGATCTGGGCGGAACGTGCGGGCGCCGATTTCGTCGGCGGCGAGCGGGGTGGCGACCCCGCGGCGGTCGCCTACGACGCGATCCAGACCGCGGCTGACCGCGGCCGAGACGTGGTCGTCGTCGACACGGCCGGCCGGCTCCACACGCAGGCGAACCTGATGGAGGAGCTCGCGAAGGTGCGCCGCGTGATCGCCCAGAAGCAGGACGGAGCGCCCCATGAGACGCTGCTCGTCGTCGACGCCACGACCGGTCAGAACGGCGTCCAGCAGGCGCGCCTGTTCCGCGACGCGGTCGGCGTCACCGGCGTCGCGCTGACCAAGCTCGACGGGTCCGCGAAGGGTGGTGTCGCGATCGCGATCGCCCACGAGCTGGACCTGCCGGTGAAGCTAATCGGCGTGGGGGAGGGCCTCGACGACCTGAGGCCGTTCGATCCAAAGGATTTCGCCCGCGCCCTCGTCTCAGGCTAGAGGCTCGAACACCGGGTCGAAGGGCGAACGCTCCGCGGCCGGGACACCGAAGCCGCAGACGGCGACCGTGCCCTCGCCGTAGCCGTCGAGCCCGAGCCGCTCGTCGATGTCGGCGTTGTTGACCGCCGCGGTGACGAACGCGCCGAGACCGAGCTCGGTGCAGACGAGGTAGAGCGTCTGGCTGAGATGCGCCGCGTCCATGAGGACCGCAGTGAGGGCCTTCTGGTGGTTGCGGTACTTCCAGAACGCGCGCTCGAAGCGAACCGCGAGGACGACGAGCGCGTGTGCGTCCGCGAAGTACGTCTGCCCGCAGACGAACCGCGCCGCGAGCTCGCGGCCCTCGCCCGGTTCGACCGGAGCGAGGCGCTCGAGCAGGTGATCGCGGCTGTCGTAGCGGTAGAGACCCGGCGGGACGCCGTCAACGCGCAGCAGGAGCGGATAGGCCTCGACCGGATGGAAGCCCCCTGCCGACGGGCTCGTCCGCTTCAGCGTCGTGATCTCGCCGAGCAGGCGCGCGTAGCCCTGGTAGCCGAAGACGTAGTGGAGCACCGCCGCGAGATCGCGCAGCGGCAGCGGCCGCTCGCGGTCGAAGCTCCGCGTCGTCCGCCGGCGCAGGAGTGCGTCGTAGAGCTGACCTTCCCGCTCGGCGACGGGCAGCTCGATCCGCTCGCCATCACCGGCGCGAAAGGCCGGGGGCGGCATTCCGAAGGCCTCTACGAACTCCCGTACGGCATCTGCACCTGGCGGCGGTAGATCCGCCGCATCCTCGCGCAGCTCGACATCACGCCACCGGGCGGCGAAGTGATAGACGGCCGACTCGAGGTTCCAGTTCAGCTCCGTCAGCCGCTCGTCGCGGCGCCGCAGCTCCGCGAGCTCGCCGTCGGCGTCGTCTACAAGGAGGATGCCCCGCCGCGCCAGCGAGCGTGACCGCTCCTCGTCCTCTGCCTCGATCCACTCGCCGGACGGCGTTGCGAGCACGAGCTCGAGCTCGTCTGCGCTCAGTTCGACGGTCTCGCCCCGGAGGATCGAGAACGCGCAGAGCTGCCGGCCCGTGATCTGCTCCAGGCGTCCGCGCAGCAGCTGGTCGATGTCGAGAAACGGAAAGTCTTCGGAGAAGAAGCAGAGGTAGCGCGGCCGCTTAATCCGCGCCATCGACGAGCGGCATGGCGCCGAAGACGACGGCGAGGATGAAGAAGCCGAACGGCCGCCGGTCGCTAGCCACCATCGCGCGGGCCTGCAGCCGAAGCGTCGCGATCTGCTCCGGAGCCGGCAGCTTGATCATGTCCGGAAGCGAGTCCTCCGAGACGTCGATGCCTTTCGCCGCCAGCGCCTTGCGGGCGGATTGCTTGCTCCTCTCCAGGTCACGTCGGAGCTTGCTCTTCGGGTTCGCGAGCTCCTCGAGCGTCTTCAGCGCCGCGCTGCGGCTGATGTCCATCCTCACCCAGTACTCGGCCATCTCGTCCTCCCTCCGGTCGCCAGGCGTCAATCCTCTCGCATTGAGGCGGCGGACGTGAGGTTGCCCTTCGCCTGGTACAGCTCGAGCGCCCGTTCGCGCGGCGCGGCAGCGTCCTGCTCGAGGCCCAGCAGGCGCAGTGTCTGCGTCAAATCGGCATAGGCGTCAGCCTCGATGTTGACGAGGTCGGTCTCGCCGACGAGCTCGACTGCCTCCCGTGCGAGCTCCGCCGCGCCGGCGTCGCCGTTCCGTGCGAGCAGCTTCGCCCTCGTGCCGCGCCAGATCACGTGCGAGGCGATGTCGTCCGGCGACGCCGCCTCCTCGCTTGCCCTCGTCATCTCGAACGCCTCGTCGAAGCGGCCCAGCTCGTATAACGGCTTCGCCAGGAAGGCCGCGGTCGTCGAGAGGTACGCGCTGTGGCCGACGGCGGCGAGCTCGTCGTAGCCCAGCCTGAGCTCGCTCTCCGCCGCGTCGTAATCGGCGGAGAGGAGCTCGACCATCCCCGGGTACATACGCACGGAGGCGAGTAGCGTCGTCAGGCCGCGGTCCTCGAGCACGCTCGCGGTCTCTTGGTAGCGGCGGCGCGCCGCCTCGAAGCGGCCGGTCATCGCCTCGAGCACCGCCAGAACCATGTTCGCATGGGCCTCGACGCCGGCGCTGTCACGCCCGCGCTGGAGGATGTCGCGGCACACCTCCATCGCGTCCTCGACCGGCCGGGGGCCGACGAGCGTCGGCGGCGCCAGCAAGGCGAGTGTGCCGGCGATTTCGCGCCGCCCGCCCGCCTTTTCGGCGTGGACAAGGGCCTGCGCGAGCGCTTCCTCCATCTCGGCGCAGTGGCAACGGAGCCAGTGGACCTCTGCGACGTGCAGCCAGGCGCGCGCCAGGCCCAGCTCGTCGCCGCTCGCCTCGAACACTTCGATCGCCTGGTTTGCGATGCGCTGAAGCTCATCGGCATGGACGCGGGTATCGACGAATGAACGAAGCGACGAACGTTCGAGCGTCGCGCGCCAGCGCAGGCGTTCGCTGGGTGCCTCCTCGGCGGCTGCGAAGGCGCTGTCCGCACCCTCGAGCTGCCCTCCCGTGCGGCGGGCGAGCCCGAGCTCGACCAGGATCTCCGCGCGCTGGTCCTGATCAGCGACGAGCAGCGCGGCGCCGCGTTCGAGCAGGGAAATCCCGGCCGGAACGTCGTCCCGGCTCAGCGCGCGGCGTCCGGCCGAGGCCAGGACGCCCGCCGCGCGGTCGGCGAGCTTCTGCAGTTGCTCGTCCGGCTGGCCGAGCTCCGAGCGGGCGAAGTACGCCTGCTCCAGGTGGTAGCCGACGATCTCGTCGGGCGCGGGCGCGTCGCGCTCCTCGAGCCAGCGCGCCAGCTGCTCGTGGAGCTGCGCGCGTATCTTCTTCGGCACGGCGTCGTAGGCGGCGTCGCGGATCAGGATGTGCCCGAAGCGAAAGACGTCGTCCTGCCCGGCCGAAGTCTCGGGTACCAGCAGCTCCTTGCGGACGAGACCCATCAACGTTCCCGCGACCGGTGTCTCCGCCTGAGGAGGAGTGAGTGCGCTCACGGCGGCGCGCGAGAACTCGCGTCCGATGACGGAGGCCCGCTCGATCACCTCGCGCTCGGCCGGCTCGAGCTGGTCGAGCCGAGCAGCGAGGAGCGCCTGAATCGACGGCGGCATCGCGGCCTCTGACCGGCCGGTCTGCTCCGCCAGCATCGCAGCCATCTGCTCGAGGAAGAGCGGGTTCCCTTCCGCTGCCTTGGCTATCCGCCCGCGCGCCTCGGGACGTGTGCGTAGGCCGTCGAGGAGCGACTCTGCCTCCTCGGAGTCGAGCGGCTGGAGGACGAGCGAATCGGCGTTCGGCCGGGGGTTCAACCAAGCCGGCCGCAGCTCGACGAGATCGGAACGGGCCACGCAGACGAGGAGGACCGGCCCCTCGAGCCAGCCGAGCAGGTACTCCACCAGGTCGAGCAGCGGCGGTGCCGCCCAGTGCAGGTCCTCGAGCACCACCACGAGCGGCCCGCGCCGTCCGATCGCCTCGAGCAGGCGCCGGAAGGCCCATGGGGTTTCCTCGGCGTTCGGGGCGCCGGCCGATGCGCCGACCGCGCTCGTCACGCGTTCCGCCACCAGTGCCGCGTCGTCGGCGCCGGCGAGAGCTTCCGCGAGACCTGCGGCGCCGCCGAGCCCCTGAACGATCTCCCGGAACGGCCAGAGAGTGATGCTCTCGCCGTAGGGAAGGCAGCGGCCCGTCACGACGGTGGCGCCGGATCGCGCCGCAAACTCGGTGACGAGCCGCGACTTTCCGATTCCGGCAGGCCCGAGCAGCGTGAACTGGCGGCAGCCCAGCTCGCTCTCGACGCGCCGGAATGCGATCTCGAGCGCGGCGAGCTCTTCGAGGCGACCGACGAAGCGCTTCTCGAGCCCTCGCGCGACCCCCGCGGCGTGCGGGTCGACCGTGTCGACGCGCAGCGGCGAGACGGGATCGGCCTTGCCTTTCACCTTGAAGGACTCCAGTGGTCCGGCCTTGACGGCGTCCTTGACGAGCGGGTACGTCGCCTTGCCGATCAGGATGCTCCCGGCCGGCGCCGCCTGCTCGAGCCGCTTGGCGAGGTTGACGGCGTCGCCGGTGACGAGCGCCTGTCCTGCGCTGCGGTCGCCCGCCACGACCTCTCCGGTGTTCACCCCGATCCGCATCTCGAGGGCGACCCCGAAGCGCGGCTCCAGCTCGCCGTTCAGGTCGCGAAGGCGATTGCGCATGTCGTCGGCCGCTCGGACCGCGCGCAGCGCATCGTCCTCGTGCGCGACCGGTGCGCCGAAGACGGCCATGACGGCGTCGCCGATGAACTTCTCGACCGTCCCGCCGTGGCTCTCGAGGACAGTGCGCATCTCGTTGTAGTACCTGGACATGACGCCGCGGAGCGCCTCGGGGTCGAGGCGCTCGCCGAGTGCCGTCGAGCCGGCCACGTCCGCGAACAGGATCGTGACGGTCTTCCGAACCCAGCGCGGCGCGGGGGCGCCGTCGGCGTCGTCGAGGGGACCGCCGCACGTCTGGCAAAAACGCGCGTCCTCGGTGTTCTCGGTCCCGCAGCTGCGGCAAGTAGGCACGCCGCCAGTCTAGGAGGCGGGGCCGCGGCTAAAAAGGCCGTCTTGCTGCCTAGCGCTCGACCCCGAAAGCGATGTGAACGGTCGTGCGGTACTGGGTGATCCGGTCGCCCTCGACTACGGCGCTCATCTTGACCACGTCCGCTCCGTGGATGTCGCGGACGGTCTTCGAGGCCTCCTGCACCGCCGCGTCCGCGGCCTTGGCGAAGCTCTCTGGCGATGAGCCGATGATCGTGATCACCTTGGCGATTTCAGCCATCTCGTCCTCCTAACGGTCGGCTTAGGCTCGCCAGTCTGACAGGCCTCAGCGCCCAACCACCACGTCGAGGATCCCGCGTTTGTCCGTGCTCGCTTCCTCGCGCAGCAGCTCGTCCAGCTGGACGCCGACGATCAGCACGATCGAGGACGCATACACGTAGGCCATCAGGATCAGGAACACGGTCAGCTGCCCGACGGCCGTGCGGAAGTTGGCGACCGAGGCCACGTACCAGCGAAAACAGAACGTCGTCACGATCCAGGTCGTGATGACGAGCACGCCGCCGACGCTCGCCCAGCGAATCGGGCGGCGCTCGGCCGGCGCGAAACGGACGAGCAGGCCGGCCACGGCGCAGAGCGCCGCGATCGCGCCGATCCAGCGGGCGCCGACGGTGACGTACTCCCAGCCGCCGCTCGGCTTCGGCACGGCCTCGATGAGCAGCAGCGCGCCGACGATGCCCGCGACGGTGCAGACCGCGAGGCTGATCGAGACCGGCCAACGGATCCAGAACGGCCGCTTCTCGTCGGCCTCGTAGATCCTGTTGATCCCGCCCATGATCGCGCGCACGCCGCCGGAGACGTACCAGACGGTCAGGAGCGCCGCGAAGACGAGGATGCCGAGGCTGTTGTGGTCGAAGATCTTCTTCACGCCGTAGTCGATCGCGTGGTAGATCGGCGGGTCGAAGCGCGATTGGATCGCGGGGGCCATGTGCTGCGTCCAGATGTCCTGGCGGCCGATCGCGCCGAGCAGCGCGATCCCGAGCAGCGAGAGCGGCACGAGTGACTTGAGGACCTGGAAAGCGATCCCGCTCGCATAGGTGAGCAGCTCGTGTCGGGCGAAGAGGTCGACCCAGATCCGCAAGAGCTTGCGCGCGCGGCCGGTCAGGTCCTGCAGGATCTCCATCTGAGGGCTCTTTCCGGGCGGCCGGGGTCGGAAACAGCGCCAGTAGACTGGCCGGCGATGTTCGACACGCTTTCCGACCGGCTCCAGGGAGCCCTGGGCGACCTGCGCAAGCGCGGGACGCTCGACGACGAGGCGATCTCCAAGGCGATGCGCGAGATCCGTCTCGCGCTGCTCGAGGCGGACGTCAACTTCCAGGTCGTCAAGGACTTCGTCGCGCGCGTTCGCGAGCGCGCGGTCGGCGAGGACGTGCTGAAGAGCCTCACGCCGGGCCAGCAGGTCGTCAAGATCGTTCACGAGGAGCTGACCGAGCTGATGGGGACGGGCGACTCGCGGCTCGGCTTCGCCGGCCGGCCGCCGACCGTGATTCTCCTAGCCGGTCTACAGGGCTCCGGCAAGACGACCGCCGCGGCGAAGCTCGCGCTGCTCCTTCGCAAGGAAGGCAAGCAGCCGGCGCTAGTCGCCGCCGACCTGCAGCGACCCGCAGCGATCGACCAGCTCGAGCAGCTCGGCCGGCAGATCCAGGTACCGGTCTACAGCGCCGAGCGCTCCGACCCGGTCATGGCAACGCGCGAGGGGATCGCCGCCGCCGACGGCGACGTCGTCATCGTCGATACCGCCGGTCGGCTCCACGTCGACGAGGCGCTGATGGACGAGCTCGCGGCCGTACGCAACGAGGCGAAGCCGACGAACGTCCTGCTCGTCCTCGACTCGATGACGGGCCAGGAGGCGGTCTCGGTCGCGCAGGCCTTCCAGGAGCGCGTCGACTTCGACGGCGTCATCTTGACGAAGCTCGACGGCGACGCACGCGGCGGCGCCGCGCTCTCCGTCAAGGCGGTGACGGGAAAGCCGATCAAGCTCGTCTCGGTCGGCGAGAAGGTCGACCAGCTCGAGTACTTCCACCCGGACCGGATGGCGTCCCGGATCCTGGGGATGGGCGACGTGCTCAGCCTGATCGAGAAGGCCGAGGCGGCGGTGGAAGAGGACGAGCGCGCGGAGCTCGAGCGCCGGATGATGCAGGGAGAGTTCTCGTTCGACGACTTCCTGAAGAGCTACAAGATGCTCCGCCGGATGGGCCCGCTCCAGGGCGTCATGAAGCTGATCCCCGGGCTCGGCAACCAGCTCGAAGGCCTCGACCAGGTGGACGAGAAGCAGCTCGCGCGCGTCGAGGGAATCATCCTCTCGATGACGCCGCGCGAGCGGGCACTGCCGCACGTGATCGACGGCTCGCGCCGGCAGCGGATCGCCCGCGGGAGCGGCACCGACGTCCAGCAGGTCAACCAGCTGCTCGAGGCGCGCAAGCAGATGGCGAAGCTGATGAAGCAGATGCAAAGCGGGAAGATGCCTTCCCTGCCAGGATTGGCGGCGCCGGGCGCGCCGAACGGCGCCCGCGCGGCCACGGCGAGAAAGACCAAAAGCAAACGAAAGAAGAAGAAATCCAGGAGGTAGTGGTTTGGCAGTCAAGCTGAGATTGACGCGGGTCGGGTCGAAGAAGAACCCGGTCTTCCGCGTCGTTGCCGCCGACTCGCGCTCGCCGCGCGACGGCAAGTTCATCGAGATCGTCGGGCGCTACAACCCGCAGACCGACCCGTCGACGATCGACTTCGACGAGGAGAAGGTCAAGGACTGGCTCTCCAAGGGCGCGCAGCCTTCGGAGACGGTCAAGCGCCTGCTGAAGGTCAAGAACATTGGCTGAGCTGCTTGCCGAGCTGGCGCGCAAGCTCGTCGACGATCCCGACGCCGTCCGCGTCGACGAGGTCGAGCGCGACGGCGCGCTCGTGTTGCAGCTCCACGTCGCGAAGGACGACGTCGGCAAGGTGATCGGGCGCCAGGGGCGGATCGCCCGTGCCCTGCGCACGATCGTCCGCGCGAGCGCGGCGCGGTCCAGCCACCGCGTCCTTGTCGAGATCGTCGACTGAGCTGGTAACGGTAGGCCGGGTCGGCAAGCCGCACGGCCTGGACGGCTCGTTCTTCGTCGAGCAGGCGAGTGAGGATCCGGACCGGTTCGCGGTCGGCGCCGTGCTCCACGTGGACGGCGAGCCGGCGCAGGTCGAGAGTTCCAAGCGGTCGGGCGGAAGGCCTGTAATCCGGCTCGACCGCGAGGTGGAGCGAGGCGCCGAGTTGACGGTGCCGCGCGAGTCGCTGCCACCGACCGAGGAGAACGAGTACTACGCGTTCGAGCTCGTGGGTCTCTCGGTTGTCGAGGAGGGCGGCCGCTCGCTCGGACAGGTCGCGCGCGTCGCGCCGGGCGTGGCAAACGATGTGCTGGAGCTGGATTCCGGGCTGGCGCTGCCGCTGGTCGAAGCTTGCGTGCGGGAGGTTGATCTCAAGGGGAGCCGGATCGTCGTCGCGGCGGGGTTCGCGGTCGACTAGCCCGAGCCGACGATGATCGTCACCCGGAAGCGACGCGCGGCGAGCGTGCAGCCTGAGCAGTTGGGACGCCCGTAGGAGCGAATCGTCGCGAGGCCGCGCCGTCGGGCCCTGATCGTCCACTCCTTGAAGCCCGGATCAACGAGGTACTCGACCGGGGTGAGCCCGACGACCCGGGTACTTACGGACGGCTCGCTCCAATGCCACCTTTCGGACAGCCGGAGCGTCGCCGATTGGCCTTTCGCCAGGTGGAAGGTCTTGCCCGAGGAGGCCTGCGTGATCGGAGCGCGGGCCGGGGCAGCGGCGAACGCGGGCGCGGCTGCGAGTGCCAAGGCGACGATGGACGAGCCGATTCGAGTCATGAGCCTTTCGTACCCTCCTGGGCCGATCGAAACGCCCGGAGGGCCGGCGAGCGCCGGCCCTCTCGAGCTCTGGCTATTCCTTGTTTTATCCGGTCGTGACCTTTGTGCCGTCGACGGTCGGGTTCTGCCCGAACACCTGCACCTCGGCGACGTGCACCTCGTTGGCGCGTGCGGTCGCGTTGCAGTTGGAATTGTTGGTCGGGTCTTTGTCCTGGAGGCCGTGGTACGAGGCCTGGCCCGTGCACTGGTTGTTGGTGACGACGAACTTGATGTGTGTCGCCAGGGTGTTCGGACTCGTGTCGAAGTAGCGCAGGGTCAGGTCCGGCGCCACGGGTCGCGGGTTGACCGACGGGAACGCGTCGGACGCAGACGAGACGATCTTCGTCCAGCCGGCGTCGATCGACCCGTCACAGGTCGGGTTCGCCGCGTTCTTCCCCGCACGACATGCGTAGGCGTCGAACGACCGGAGCGCCGTGAACCGGTTGGTGGCCGGCATGCCGGCAGGGGCTGGCACGAGTTGCGCGGAGACGCCGACCCGCTTGATCACGTTGCCGTTCGGGTTGACGTCGCCAAGTGCGATAACGAACCAGCGCCCGACCACGCTCGCGCCGGTTTGCCCGTCCATCGTGGCCTCGTTGTCGTCCTGGACGTTTGCGAGGCTCGTATTCGTTCCGAGCGCATCGCCGCCCACGGTCGCCCCCTGCGACGAGGAGGCGAAGTTCGGCGCGAAGTGGATCGTGATGTTTCGAACCTCTCCAGGCTGCAGGTTCCGCACGTTGAATCGCACCGCTCCGAAACCGGGCGCGACCGCGATGAAGTTGTAGGAGCTCCAGCGCGGGTTGCTCGCGTTCGGCACGAACTGCGCAGTGTTGTCCAGGTTGTTCGTCCCGGGGGTGGCGCTTGGGTTGGTGGACGCGTCGGTGTCCGCGATCTGCGTTGCGCGGGCCTGGTAGTCGCCCACGTAGATCTTCGCGTTGACGGGGACGACCGTGTTCCCCTTGTTGTCGGCGAAGAAGTTGAGGGTGGCGTTGTTCGCCATCGGCGAGGAGAAGTCGGGCGTCGGATCCGCGTCCCCGAGGCTCGCCGTGTTCTGGAACTGGCCAAAGCCGCGCATTGCGAAGCCTTGCCAAAGCAGATCGCGGTTGGCTCCGCCGAAGCGAGCCAGGTCGGCGGCGAACATTGCGTTGCGTGCGTCGATCATGGTCGGGGCCCGCGGCATCAGCACCATTGCGTCGTAGTAGTCCTGGATCCACCGCCGGTCGCCCGGGCACGAGCCCGGCGCGATCTCGCCGCGAGCACAGGCGATGTCCGTGCTGGCGCCTGGTGACGGGTACCGGCCGAGGAAGAGGTCACGAAGGTCGATCTGGACCGCGATCCAGATCTCGCCGTCTGCGTGCACCTCCGGCCCGGTGAGATCGAACCCGTAATCGCCGTAGTTGAGCGGATCCGTGTCGGGGTTCTGACCAGGCTTCGGGAACTCGCCGCCCA
The DNA here is from genome assembly GCA_051955535.1 of Gaiellaceae bacterium. Classification (GTDB taxonomy): domain Bacteria; phylum Actinomycetota; class Thermoleophilia; order Gaiellales; family Gaiellaceae; genus 13-2-20CM-68-14. The sequence goes on from JBQCGP010000005.1 coordinate 12,891, forward strand.
TCGGCCGGCCCGCGAGGAAGTCGCGGATGCCGTTGTAGGGATTGCCGGTGGCGTACGCGCCCTCGGTGTAGTGGTCGGCGCCCGGCGGAACCGGAAGGTGCAGTTCGTTGAAGGCCGCCAGTGCGTCGAAGTCGCCGAAGGCCTCGCCCATGGCGCCTGCCGCTTGGGCCGGGTTCGCACCCTGCCTCGCGCCCACGCCCTTGCCGATCATGCGGTTCTCGATCAGGTGTCCGTATTCGTGGCCGAACACGCTGAAGTCGTAGGCGCCGTCGACGCACGGCGCGTAGAACGCGGCGGCCAGCGGCTGCCAGAGGAACTGGTTCGTCGTCGGGTGCAGGCCGTCGGCGCCCGTGCTCATGTTCGCGTTATCGCGGGATTTCTGCGGTGGAGCAGCTCCCGACTGGGCGTTTCCGATCAGCCCGTCGTTGGCGAGGGGCTGGAGCACCGGGCCTCCCGGCGTGGGTGACGGGTCGACCGTCGTGACGCCGTTGTTGTACTGCTGCGCGTTCCAGTGCCCCTCGTCGAAGCCGAGGTAGTACGACCAGTCGTGCATCACGTTGTGGCCGACGAACAGGGAAACCGTCGAGGCCTCGATGTCGTTTCCGAGCGGGTTGATCGTGGCATCGACGTTGCTCGGGTCGCAGCCCGACGTGTACCAGGCATCGGTGAAGGCCGGCTGGTAGTCACGGGTCGCGCTCGTGTCTCGAACGAGCGCCGGGTTGCCGTAGACGCCGTGGTTCCCGGTCCACACCCTGGCGTCGTCGACGTTGTTGCCGATCGTCGCCGTCGTCCCCTGGTCGACGCCCAAGGAGTTGAGCTGGATGTCCCACGGGAACTTCGAGGCGACCCCCATCGGGTAGGCCGTCGTGGCCGGGTCGTCGCTCGCGACGACGTCGCATCCGGCGGTCGCGGTCCAGCAGAAGAGCGAGCGTCCGTCCGTGGTCGGGTAGTTCCACGGGAAAGCGTTCAGCGGGTTGTACGGCATGGAGTGCCGCGGGGCCAACCAGGTCGGGTTGTTGGCCAGATAGTCGACCTGGTTCTGGCGGTAGAGGAGGTCGCCGGTCTGTGCATCGACGACGACCTGGTAGCTCTGAAGGTCGCCGTCCTTGTTGGTCGTGACCGACGCGTCGTAGGCGGCACGCGCGCCGTGGTGCGGCGTCGCGAAGACGGCCTTCTTCACCTGCTGCACCTGTGAGAGCCCGTCAACCGCGAGCGTGGTCGCGCCCGCCCTGGTGCTCTGTGCCGCGACGTCGAGGATCGAAACGTTTACGTCGGCGTCGTTTGCGGCCTGTGTCCAGGCCTCCGCTGGACTGAGCTGATCTGATCCGGTCGCGTCCGTGCTCCCTCCGCTGAGGCTCGAGGACGCGTACGTAACGTCCCATCCGTCGGCCTTCGTGCCGACGACGGCAACGGTCGCCACGCCGTCTGTCGACGCGACCCCGTCCACCACCTGCCGGAACACGACCGCGTAGTCGTTCGTGGTGCCGACGAGCGGCTGCGGCGTGACGGCGACGAGGCTGCTCGTCGAATCGAGCCGGAACAGCGACTTGTTCGCGTCTAGCCACTGGCGCGCCGCCGACACGGCGTCGGGCGCCTGAAGACCCTTCGTTACGAAGTTGCCGGTCTTGCTAACCGACGACGCGACGCCGAAGCGGTTCCAGCTGACGTTCGCGCCGAGGGCGTTCGCCGCCGCGAGTTGATCTTCGGTCGGCGCGACCGAAGCACGCGAGTCGTAGTCCGGCAGCGACGCCGGGGTTTGTCCTTCGATGTTGACGACTGCTCGACCGGCGGACGGAACCGTCGCCGCGAGGACCGAGAGCGTCGCGATAATGCCGCAGCACAGCAGCCCGCGACTGCGCGGGCGCCTGCTCTTGAGCATCTTCCCCCCTTGGTTTGGACGTTCCTGGACGATCCCTGCTCGGCGGCGGAGCTTAACGCCTCGATCTCCGAGATGCGTCGCTCAAAGCCTCGCCTTCAAGGGGTCCTAGCTACCCTGAGCGAACCCCTTTGCAGCTCGACGTCTTCACCCTGATCCCGCATGCCTTTGCGTGGCTGACGGAGCAGCGGCCTCTCTCGGCCGTGCTCGGCGACGAGCTCGACCTGCGCCTGTTCAGCTACCGGGACTCCACGCCGCTGGCGAACTCGCAGGTCGACGACGGGCCCTACGGAGGCGGCGCCGGGATGGTGCTGCGCGTCGATGTCGTGGCCGCGGCTCTCGACACGGCGTACGGCGGCGTGCCTGACCACCGCGTCGTCGCGCTGACGCCGCAGGGCCGGCAGCTGACCCAGGCGGTCGTCGAAGAGCCCGCCGGCGAGGAACGGCTGACGCTTCTGTCAGCCCGCTTCGAGGGGTTCGACGAGCGCGTCCTCACGCATCTCGCTTCAGATTCCATCTCGATCGGCCCCTACGTCCTCTCCGGCGGAGAGCTGCCCGCGATGGTGCTGGTCGACGCGATCGCGCGCAGGCTCCCGGGTGCGCTCGGGTCCGAGGAGTCCGGTCTCGTCGAGAGTTTTTCCGCGGAGCTGGAAGGCGGGCTCGAGTATCCGCACTACACGCGGCCCGCCGAGTTCCAGGGCTGGCGCGTGCCGGACGTCCTGCTTTCGGGCGACCACGCGAAGATCGAAGAGTGGCGGCGTGAGCAGAGCCGTCTCCGCACGGCACGTTGAGGCACGATACGGAGATGGACCCCCGCGACGGTTCGGGCGCGGTACGCAATCCCTACGAGGTGCTCGGGGTTAGTCCCGACGCCTCGCAGGAGGAGATCCGGGACGCCTACTGGCGTCTCGTCCGCTTCCATCGGACGGAAGGCGAGACCGCGTTGACGGCGACCTACCTCGCGGAGCTCCAGGACGCCTACGAGGTCCTCTCGGATCCCTTCCGCCGCGCCGAGCTCGACGCGGCCAACGGCGACTCTCCGGCGCCGCCGCCGGCGTGGCCGCCGCCATACCAGCCGGCACTACCGCCGGCCGACGCCGAAGTCGCCGAGCCCGTTCACCACTCACGCAACCCGATCGACCGGCTCACCCACCGGCTGCCGCGTCCCTGGCGAATCGCAATCGACTGGATCGTCACGATCGCGGGCGCGGTCGCGATCGTCTTCGCGATCAAGCAATGGGTCGTGAACCCGTACCGGATCCCGTCTTCGTCGATGGAGCCGACTCTCCATTGCGCGGGCGGGCCGGGCTGCGAGGCGCGGCTCTCCGACCGCGTGCTGGCGAATCGGTTCATCTACCGGTTCCGCAGCCCTCACCGCGGCGAGATCATCGTCTTCAAGACGCCTCCGGAGGCGAAGGCCCGCTGCGGCGCGGGCGGCACGTTCGTCAAGCGGCTGATCGGCCTGCCCGGCGAGACCTGGTCCGAGCGGAACGGCTACGTCTACATCAACGGCAAGAAGCTGAACGAGCCATACATCAAGGCGGACCGCCGCGATACGGAGACTCACGAGGCCCAGAAGATCCCGAAGGGGGCGTATTTCATGATGGGCGACAACCGCGCCGAATCATGCGACTCGCGGGTGTGGGGCACGGTTCCTCGGAAGAACCTGATCGGCGAGGTCTTCGCGACGTACTGGCCGCCAAACCGAATCTCGATCTACTCCACCTACGTCTCGTTCGGACTATTCGCGCTCGGCCTGATCAGGCTGCCGGTCAGCCTCCGACGACGCTCGCGTCGGCGCAACCTTCGCTAGTACTGTCCCGCGGCCCCGCCGAGGCATCGCTCGCGATGCCGTCCGAAGGCCGCGCGGGCTTTGCCCGTGTGGCCGTCTAAACCCGGTCCCGCGAACGAGAATGCCGTCGGCTAGCATGCAACGCTGGCCCGAGCGGGCCATTCTTATGCACCGCGTCATTCAGGACCTCGAGCGCAAGCAGCTGCGCAGCGATCTGCCCAGGTTCAAGCCGGGTGACACCGTTCGCGTTCATTTTCAGGTGATCGAGGGCCAGCGACGTCGCGTCCAGGTCTTCGAGGGGATCGTCATCAAGCGCCAGGGCGCAGGCGCGCGCGAGACGTTCACTGTGCGCAAGAACTCATTCGGCGTCGGCGTCGAGCGCACGTTCCCGCTTCACTCGCCGAAGATCGAGAAGATCGAGGTCGGCGCGATCGGCGACGTCAGTCGCGCAAAGCTGTACTACTTGCGCGGCAAAGTGGGGAAGAAGGCGCGCGTCCGCGAGGTGCAGCGGAGGGGGCCGCTATCCTCGGCCGATGCTGTCGCAGCAGGCGCCGGGGACAGTGACCAGGGCGGAGCCGGTGCCGACGCCGGAACCGACAAGCAGGCCGAGGCCGTCGAGCCGGAGTCCGCAGAAGAGCCCCCCGTCGAGCCCGAGGCCGGAGTCGAGGACGACTCCGAGCCCGTCGCCGGAGCTGAAGCCGAGCCCGACTCCGAGAGCGAAGCCGAAGCCGAAGAGGCCGGGGCGGAAGCTCCTCGCGTTTGACCGCCGCCTCGGCGCGCGCTTCGTAGCCGGCACCGACGAGGCGGGACGCGGCTCGCTCGCAGGCCCGCTCGTCGTGGCGGGTGTCCTGCTCGACTACGGGTGCCTGCGCGACCATCGTGTCCGGCCGCTGGCGCTGCTGAACGACTCGAAGCAGCTCAGCCCCGCGGAGCGGGAGCGGCTCTTCCGCGGCGTCCTCGCCTGCGCCGAGAAGGTGACAGTCCGCGCGATCTCGCCTCGCCAGATCGACGCCAATGGTCTCCATCGCTCGAACCTCGCCGCGATGCGGTCGATCCTCTGGGAGCTCGCGCCGCCCGCGGAGATTTGCCTCGTCGACGGCTTCCGGCTCGGGCCGACCGCGCCCGAACACCGGGCGGTCGTGGACGGCGACGAGAAAAGTGCGGCGATCGCGGCCGCGTCCGTCGTCGCCAAGGTCGTCCGCGACCGGACGATGCGGCGCCTGGCGGCGCTCTACCCCCACTACGGATTCTCGTCGCACGTCGGCTACATCACGCCCGGCCACTCGGCGGTCGTCCGCGAGCGTGGACCGTCGGACATTCACCGCCGCTCCTTCGAGGCTCGCTGCTATGCGGAGCGGTTCCTCGGAAAAGGCGAAGCCGCTTAGCACCTCTGCTCGCGGTCGTCGCGCGGAGCGTCGCGTTGCCTGGCACTACCGGTTGCGCGGCTACCGAATCCTGGCGCGCAACGTCCGCGCCGGCGGCGTCGAGCTCGACCTCGTGGTGCGACGCGGCCGGCTCCTCGTCGTCTGCGAGGTGAAGCTGAAGGAGGGGCCCAGGTTCGGCGAGCCGCTCGAGGCGGTCGACGAGCGAAAGCGTGCGAGGCTGCGGCGCGGCGCCGAGGCATGGCTCATCGCGAATCCGGAGCTTGCGGAGCTTCGGGTCGTATTCGAGTTCGCCGCCGTCCGGCCGGGTGGGATCGAGCTGGTCGGCGACCTGCTCTACGAGTAGGG
>JBQCGP010000006.1:0-15146 GCA_051955535.1 Gaiellaceae bacterium
AGAGCGCATTCTCCACACCGCCCCGTTCGACGAGCTTTCCGACGGGACGTTCGTGCTCGAGAGCGGCGAGCCCTGGCTCGTCCTCGGCGATCAGCTTCTCCGTTGGACGCCGAGCGGCTACCGCGACCGCATGGGCCGACCGCGACACACCGACGCGCGGGTCATTACTCCACCCTCTCTCGTCGCGCTGCTACGCCACGACCGTGAGCCGCTCGTCCCGCTGGTGCATCCGTCCGCGATTACCTGATCGCTTGACTCACATAACGGGTGGCTGCAGGCCTGCTACGGAAAGGCCCCGCAATCGCGGGTCTTTTCTACAACGAGGGCGGCGCCCAGCCGATCAGTTCGGATACTCGTCCTTACGCCAGGTACGGAACTCGTCGGACGTGGGGTTCGGCGTCCGCTCGAGCAGGAAGCTGTAGTAAGGCGCGACGAACGGGTCGGGCGCCGTAACCGTGTAGGTGTGGTAAACGGTGCCGTTCTCGCGCGCGAAGGCGATCCACGTCGGAGCCTCACGTAGCCCGTCCTTGAGCTCCGCGCCGACCTGCTCTGACCAGTCCTCGAGCCAGTCGGGCGGATTGGCGACGAGCTCTTTCACCTCGGGCACCTCCTTCGCCTGCTCCTCGGTCAGCGCGAGCCCGAAGTCGAACGCGAAGTCGGTGTTGTACGTGGAGACGTAGGGGAACTGCCAGCCCATCCGCTGCTTGTAGGCGGCGAGGCGCTCGATCGGCGCCCGCGAGAAGCAGATCAGCGTCACGTCGCGGTGGTTCAGATGGACGAGCGAGCCCTCGAGGCCGTCGGCGAGATTGGTGCAGCCGGGGCACGCGCCGTTTTCGTAGTCCGGTCCGAACATGACGTTGTAGGCCAGGAGCTGCGAGCGGCCCTCGAAAAGCTCCGGGAGGGTCTTCTTGCCCTCCTCGGTGTCGAACTCGTACGCCTTTTGGACCGGCACCCAGGGGAGCTCGAGCCGCTTCTGCTTGATCTCCTCGTTTCGCTGCCCCTGCTCGGCCTCGAGCTTCGCGAGCTCGTCCCGGGCCGTCTTCCACTCTTCGCGAGTTCCGATCTTGTGCTCAGGCATCGCCACTTCCTCCTCGTTTTCGGATCATGAACAAAGACCCCGGCGCCGCCGCAAACTCATCGGCTCTACGTTAGTCGCGGGACTGACTAGGGTCCCGCGGTTCATGGCGGGCTCGGCCGAATCGCGACTCGAGGTCACGCGAGAACAGGTCCTGTCGTTTCGGCGACGTGTCGGCGCGCTCGACGCGCGGATGCCCATGAGCTCGCGGTCACTGCGACGGGCGGCGTGGGCCGGCCTGCAAGACAGCATGCCCAGAGCCGCCCTGCTCTCCTTGCAGGCGCGGGTCGACGGTGTCCAGTCGTCGACGTGGGAGCACCCCTCGCTCGCCCAGCTCTGGGGCCCTCGCTACAGCACCTATGTCGTCCCGAAGTGCGATTTCGCGCTGTTCTCGCTCGGGAGACTTCCCGACAACGCGAAGGGCCGGGCTCGTGCGGAGGCAATGGCGCAGCGGCTGCAGGCCCATCTCGGCGGGACACGAATGACCGACCGCGAGGTCGCGGGTGCACTCGGAGTCGGCAATGCGATCAGGTACGCGGCGACGACCGGCACGGTCGCTATCCGCTGGGAGGGCGCGCGGGCGCCGACGGTCTGGATGGTCGACCGTGCGGGAATCGACCCGGCCGCTGCGTGCCGCGAGCTCGCTCGGCGCTACATCCACGTCTTCGGTCCCGCGACGGCGAACGGGTTCGCGCGCTGGGCAGGGATCTCCAGGCGGTCGGCTGCTGTTGCGGTGTCGTCCCTCGAGGGATCGCTGCTGCCGGTCCGATCGCCGCTCGGCGACGAGTGGCTGCTAGCGGAAGACGAGCCTTTGATTCGCACCGGCGGGACGACCTCCGCGCCCGCGCGCCTGCTGCCAAGCGGCGATGCCTACTTCCTGCTCGACGGCGCCGAGCGGGCACTTCTCGTGCCGCGCGAGGATCAGCGGCAGCGTCTCTGGACGCCGCGAGTCTGGCCGGGTGCGCTCCTCGTGGAGGGCGAGATCAGTGGAACCTGGCGACGGGCGCAGCACACCGTACGAATCGAGGCCTGGGCGCGCCTCTCGCGTGTAGCCCGCGATGCGGTCGAAACTGAGGCCAACGCCCTGCCGCTTCCCGGCATCGGCCGACCGATCGAGGTGATCTGGAGCACATAGGGCGGCGCTTCCGGCACTCTGGATGCGGATGGAGGCGACGACCGGGCGGGGCAGGGGGACTGTGGCGCTGGCCGTCCTGATCGTGGCCAGTTGTCTAACTACCGCCTGTGGCACATCCTCGACGTCGAAATCGTCGTCGAGCACCGCAGCCACGGCGAAGACATGGTCGATCGTCGCTCTCGGCGATTCTGTTCCGCGCGGCACCAACTGCGACTGCAGTCCCTACCCGCCGCTTTCAGCGGACGGGCTCACGGCAGCTAGCGGTCAGAAGGTGACGGCCACGAACGACTCCGTCGCGGGGTACACAACCTCGGGGGTACTGCGGCAGTTGGAGTCCGATAGCGCTGTGATCGGCCACGTGCGCAAGGCGCGTGCGGTCGAGATCGAAGTCGGTGCGAACGATGTCCCCTACTCGAAACGATGCGGCACGACCGTCGACTGCTACGCGCCGCAGGTCCCTACGGTCGAGAAGAATCTGGACGCGATTGTCAGGCGCGTACGGGAGTTGTCATCCGGCCACAAGACCCTCGTCGTGCTCCTCGACTACTGGAGCATCTGGCTCGGCGGCAAGTACGCGGCTGAGAAAGGCGACGCCTACGTCAACGCCGCGAGGGAGATGACCGACCAGGTGAACGCCGCGATCAAGTCAACCGCCGCCCAGAGCGGCTCGGCATACGTCGACCTCCGGGCCGCCTTCAAGGGCCCGAGCTTCGGCTATCTCGAGACGCACTACCTCTCCTCCGACGGCGACCACCCCAACGCGACAGGGCACGAGGCCATCGCGCGGGCCACCGAGGCCGTGATCGAGAAGGCGCTCGATCTCTAGCGCTAGACGGCCGGCTTCTCCCAGACGGACACGTGCTTCCTGCTGTCGCTGGTGAACGGCCCACGATCCCAGTCGCCCCAGCGCTCGCGGAGCGTCATCCCGGCAAGGCGCGCCATCAGGTCGAGCTCCGCCGGCGACACGGAGCGAAACGGGATCGAGAGGCGCTCCCAATGCCCGTCCACCAGCGAGAAGTGATGCGAGACGAGCCGCTGCGTCGCGGCGTCGTACTCGTCGACGCCGACGTGCGTGTCGCTCAGGTCGAAGACGCCCAGCGGCTTGCCGGCCGGGACGCCGACCTCGATCACAAAGCATCCTCCGGGCGCGAGGTGCGCGGCCACGTTCTCGAAACAGGCGACCTGTGCGTCCTGTGTCGTCAGGTTGTTGATCGTGTTGAAGACGAGGTAGGCGAGCGAGAAGGTCGCGGCGACCCGCGTGGACGCGAAGTCCCCGACCGCAACCTCGATGCGCTCGCCGCCCGGCTTCGCGCGTAGCTTCGCGACCATGGCTTCCGAGAGGTCGATCCCGTGCACCGGCACGCCGCGGTCGGCCAAAGGGAGCGCGATCCGACCGGTGCCGATCCCGAGCTCGAGCGCTGCGCCGTCGCCCGCCAGGTCGGCGAGGAAATCGACGGTCGGGCCGACGACCGCGGGATCGAACCTGTCCGCCGCCGATTCGTCGTAGCGCTCCGCCACACGCTCGCCGAAGTAGTTCTCGGGCACGCGAGAACTCTCTCAAAGCGCGGGCGGTGAACAAGTGAACGCGCAGGCACCCGGCCAAGATGGACCAAAGATCTGGCTCGAGCTGCACCAATGGCTGACGCGCGAATCGTCCGGCGCGCCGACGATCAGAGCATGGCGAAGTGCGACATGTGCGGCGCGCCGCTCGAAGAGCGCGGCTACCAGGTGATCGTCTGGGGCCTGGGCGCCTTCGACTCGGTCGAGTGCGCCGAGAAGGCGATGCGACGCCGCAGGCGCACCCGCGGAGACGATCTCAACGACGCGCTCACCCGCGCGGCATCGCACATGCAGCCGCATGCCGGTGCGCCGCGACCACGGATCCGACAGGACTGAGCCTCAACCCGCGTTCTGGTGCCGGCCCGGGTCGCCGTTCGAGGGGCCGCCGGCGAGCCCGCGCTCGTACGCGAACCGAGCTGCCTCGGTTCGGCTGGCGACGCCGAGCTTCCGATAGACGTTCGTCAGGTGGTACTTGATCGTCTGCTCGCTGAGCCAGAACTCGTGTGCGATCTGCTTGTTGGAGCGGCCGGCCGCGACTCGCTCGAGGATCTCGAGCTCGCGAGGCGTCAGCTCGAGATCGTCGGCGACCGCGTGAGCGGCGGAGGAGCGACCACCGACGGACTCCGTCAGGACGGCGCCTTCGAAGACTTGGCGGAGGATCGGGGCAAGCTCGGCCGGGTCGATTCCCTTGCCGACGAACGCCTTCGCCCCGCGCCGGACCGCTTCGGCAGCGAGCTCAGGATCCTCGACGCCGGAGAGAACGACGACCCTGGCTTCTGGCTCCCGGTCGCGCAGCCGGTCGAGCAGCTCTAGTCCGTCGATGCCGGGCATCCGGATGTCGAGGATGATCACGTCCGGGTCTACCTCGGCGACTCGTGGCAGCACCTCGCTGCCCGACTTGGCCTCGGCGACGATCTCGAGGTCGAGGTGCGTCTCGAGCGCAAGGCGCACGGCTTGGAGGACGAGTGCGTGATCGTCCGCAACCAGAAGCCTGATCGGCCGCACGTGTACCTCCTCGTCCGCAGTCGGGGCTGCCGCCAGGTCCACAGATGCCGCATCGGCTCGAAACCCGCGGTGCTTGAGAAAGCGCTAGCTGAGGACGGCTTGGACGCCCGGATGGCGGGCCTGCCACGCGCGGACGAACAGCCCGATCTCGAGCCGCGCCTCTCGCGCGGTCCAGCCGCGCGGCGCGACGAGACGGCAGGCGTTCGGGCCGATCGGGTCCGTCAGACAGCCCTGGCGCGCCAGGGCTCCCATCAGCTCTCCGAGCAGGTTCTCGTCGTTGAGCTCGAGCTTCAACGTCATCTCGTCAGATTCTCGGAGATGCGGCTTCCGTTCTCCCGCCCAGAACGTCCGAGTCGTGCCCGACCAGCGGCTAATCCGGCGGTAGCCTCGGCATCGTGCACCGGGCGATCCTCGTGGTGATCGTCGCGTTCGCCGTCGCGGCGGCGGCTCGGGCGGCACCGGGGCCGCGAGCGCCGATTCCTCGCGACCCGTCCGCCCTGGCGCGGACGCTCGTCTCGACGAGGGCCGAGCTCGCGCACGCGATCGACTCATGGCGTGCGAGCGGCGAGTCGCAGGTCCCCGCCGAAGTGACGCTCGACGCGCTCTACGACCAGCGGATCGAGCTGCTGCTCGCCGAGCGTCCACGACTCGCGCGGTCGACGCTCCAGCGGGTGGCGGCGAACGTCGCGGCCGTCGTTCGCACGAACCTGATCGCGAAGCGCGAGCTCTGGCGGCTGACGCCGCGGACGCGGCGACGCCGGTTTCGGATCGGTTCGGCGCTGCCACCGGCGACTCTGCTCCGCTATTACCGCAACGCCCAGGGGCGCTTCGGCGTCCCCTGGAGCCTGCTTGCCGCCGTCAACTTCGTCGAGAGCGCCTTCAACAAGCTCCGCAACGAGAGCGCCACGGGGGCGCAGGGCCCGATGCAGTTCATGCCGGCGACGTGGCGCGCGTACGGGCTCGGCGGGAACGTGCACGACCCGCACGACGCGATCCTCGGGGCCGCGAACTACTTGCACGCGAACGGGGCGCCGAGAAACGTCCGCCGCGCCGTCTTCCGCTACAACCCGTCGCCGCTCTACGTCGACGCCGTGCTCCGCTACGCGGCGCGGATCCGCGTCGACCGCAGAGCCTTCTACGAGTACTACGCCCGGCAGGTATTCGTCCTCACACCGGCGGGCCTTCGTCGGATCACCGGCCCCGGTCTCTAGCTAAGCGCGGAGCACGACCTCGAGCGCTGTCCCGCGGCCCGGCTCGGAGCGCAGCCGGAAACCACCCCCGATGCTGGCGCTGCGCGCCTTCATGTTCCGCAGGCCTTGCCCGCTCGAGACGGTTTCCTCGTCGAACCCCGTCCCGTCGTCGACGATGCTGACGACCCGCTCCTCGCCGCGCAGGCGGATCCGCACGTCGGCGTGGCGGGCGCCGGCGTGCTTGCGCGCGTTCCCGAGCCCCTCCTGGACGATCCTGAAGACCTCGATCTGCTCGTCGGGCGCGAGCTGGACGTTCTCGTCGATCTCGAGGTCGACCTCGAGCTCCCCGTCCGCGGTCAGGAAGTCGACGTAGCGGCGCAGCGCCGCGTCGAACGGGGCGGTCCCGCTCGCGGACGACAGCGCGAGAATCGCGAAGCGCGCTTCCTGCTGCGCGGCCGTGGCCGCCTGCTTCAGCTGCGGGATCGTCGTGTCCGGATCGGCGCCGTTCTCGAGCATCGTTGCGTGGGTGGAGACCGCGAAGAGGTACTGCGCCAGGCCGTCGTGGATCTCCCGCGCGACCCTGGCCCTCTCCTCGGCGACCGCGCGCCCGAACTCGGCGAAGCGGATCGCACGCCACACGCCGACCAGCAGCACTGCGTAGGCGAGCAGGCGCAGGAAGTCGCCGCTCGAGACGAAGCCGTACGAGACGAGCGGCGTGAAGACGTAGTTGAGGTCACCGAAGAGGAACAGCGTCGCGCCGAGGGCAAGCCACCGGTCGAGGTCGTTGCCGCGCGCCCGGTAGCGCAGTCCAAATCCGATCACGGCGAGCAGGCTCGCCAGGGCCCGGACAGCCAGGAGCGATGTCAGCAGCACCGGCTGAATGTGGTCGTGTGCCGCCAGCGAGGGGAGGGCGGGGCCCGCCGAGTCTGCGAGCGACCAGAGCGCGACCAACATTGCCGGCACGATCACGAGCAGCTCGATGAGCTCTCGGCGCCGTGCCGTGGTGCGCCGCCGCGCGAAGGCTGCGGCGGCGATCAACAGCGCGGCGAGGACCCGGCCCCACAACAGCGCCCAGGCCTCCCGGCGATGAGGCGCGTGGCCGCCGAGAACGGGCACGACCGCGAAGCAGAACGTCGAGCCCGCAGCGAGCGAGAAGCCGGCGCAGAGCAGCAGGTCGAGCCGCCGCCCGTCCACGGAAAAGCGGACTCCCGCGAGCACGGCGACGAGCACCGCCGCGAGCGCGACGCTGGTGTCGAACACGAGCCGCACCTGGGGCAGGTAGAAGATCGGGCGGAGCTCCGGGTAGGCGACGAAGAACGCCAGGGTCGCCCCGAGGAGGCCGAAGAGCAGGATCTCGCCCCAGAGCCAGGACAGGTACGCGTTTTCGTCGTTCGGCATTTCCCTCTATTCGGCAGAAGCGTTCCGGCCGATAAGGGGCGGGAGGCAATGGCGACGCGTGTCCTCATCGTTGACGACCACCCGCTGACGCGCGGAGCGCTCACCGCGCTGCTGACGCAGCACGGCTTCGACGTCGTCGGCGAGGCCGAGGACGGCGAGGGTGCGATCGACGTTGCGCGCACCCTGCAGCCGGACCTGATCCTCCTCGACCTGACGATGCCGGGGATGGGCGGGCTCGAGGCTCTGCCGCACCTCCGCGAGGCCGCGCCCGGCTGCGAGGTCGTGATGCTGACGGCGTCGGTCGCCGAGGAGAACCTGCTTGCGTCGATCCGCGCCGGCGCGGCCGGTTACCTGCTCAAGACGGAGCCGCCCGAGCGGATCGTCGAGTTCTTGCGAGGCGCAGCGGGGGGAGAGGCCGCGCTGTCAGGCTCGATCGCCCGGCGCCTGCTCGAGCGCGTCCGCGACGGCCGCGATGCGGACGCCGCCGTGCCCGATTCGATCGCGCGTGTCCTCAGCGCCCGCGAGGTCGAGGTGCTCCTTCTGCTTGACGACCACCTCGGCACCGACCAGATCGCGACCCGCCTCTTCATCTCGGAGCACACCGTCCGCTCGCACGTCAAGAGCCTGCTGCGCAAGCTCGGCGTCTCGTCGCGTCGCCAGGCGCTCGAGGCGCTCGCGACGGCCCGCGGCTGAGTCCGCGTATCCCCCACCGTGGGGGATACGAAATCACCCACGAATAGCGCCCTGCGGGCGGCGAGGCCGCCAGGACCGCGGCCGATAACTCGGCTATCACGCAAGGATCGAAGCGCGGTGGCACGTGCTTCCCGGTGGGCGGCCGGCTCGAAGGCGCCGGCCGTTGTCATTTTCGGAACCCTTCCAGGCTCGCCGCGACGAGACGCGGCAGCGTGGCGTCGTTGTAGCCGCCTTCGAGGACCGCAGCGACGCGCGGTGCCAGCGACGCCGCCCGCTCGGCCATCCACTCGAAGGCGTCGTCGCTCAGCCGCATGTTCGCGAGCGGGTCGGCTTCGTGCGCGTCGAATCCGGCTGAAACGAGCAGCAGCTCCGGCTGGAACGCCCTGATCGTCGGCTCGACGACCTCCTCAAAAGCATTCTCGTACTCGGCGTCTCCGGAGAGCGCCACCAGCGGCACGTTCACGGTCGTGGGGTTTCCCTCGCCCGGGCCGCCCGTACCCGGGTAGAACGGCCACTCATGCAGCGAGACGTAAAGGACGCTGGGGTCGTCCCAGAAGATCGCCTGCGTGCCGTTGCCGTGGTGGACGTCCCAGTCGAGAATCGCAAGACGGCCCAGACCGTGCTCGGCCTGCACGTGCCGCGCCGCGATCGCCACGCTGTTGAAGAGGCAGAAGCCCATGGCGCGGTCGGCGAGCGCATGGTGCCCAGGCGGACGGACGAGCGCGAAGCCGCTGCGCTCCGCCGCAGCGATTGCGCCGCCCGCGGCCAGCATCGCTGCCTCGAAGCTCGTTTCCTCGGCGAACGTGTCGCCGTCCAGCCAGGTCGGTTCGGTGATCCTCCGGATGCGGTCGACGTACTCCTCGGTGTGGCAGCGCAGCACCGCTTCCACCGGCGCCGGTCCGACCTCGTCGTACTCGAACGCCTCGAGCAGGGCGGCGAGCCGCGCAGTCGAGTCGGGATGGCTCGGCGCCGGGTGCAGCCGCGCGAACGCGGGATGGCTCAGGACGTCGATCGGCGAACGGCCTCGGCGAGGTCGTCGAGCGAGGCGCCGTTCTGCGCGCGTCCGACGAGATAACAAAGGAGCGGCGCGTTCGTCCGCTCGCCGCTCTCGTGGGCCGCGATGCGGGCGAGCTCCAGCAGCGTGGCAATGGCCTCGTCGTCGAGTTCGAGCCGTTCGGCGGGCACCCCGCTTGCCTGCGCGAGCGCGTTGCGTGCATCTGCGAGCCACTGGTCCACGGCGCCGATGCTACTCGCGGCTCGCCACGCGCCCGGCGACCGCATTCATGCCCCAGCTGCTGAGGAGGGAGGACGCCTCCGCCCAGGCTGGTGTCTGATCTGGGAGGGGAGGGAGGGGGGCGGAGGCGTCTAGCGACGCGATTCGCCGGTAGAGGCGCAACTCCTCCCCGATCGCGGCGAATCTTCCTGCGGCGATCGCTTCCTCGAGCGACCCGTACTGCCGCAGCAGGTCGGCCGCCTTCTTCGGCCCGATGCCCGGCGCCCCGGGTAGGCGGTCCGACGGGTCGCCGCGAAGAGCGATGAAGTCGACGACCTGCGCGGGCTCGACGCCGTAGCGCTCGCGCACCTCGGCCGGGCCGATTCGGGTCAGCTCGCTGACGCCGCGGACGGGCTGGATGATCGTCGTCCGCTCGCTGGCGAGCTGGAAGCTGTCGCGGTCCGAGGTGGCGACGACGGCGGTCCCTCCGCGCTTCTCCTCGCCGGCGACCGCGGCCGCGAGGAAGTCGTCCGCCTCGTAGCCGGGCGCCTTGGCCGCCGCGAACCCGAACGACTCCACGAGCTCCGGCAGCAGAGCCAGCTGCTCGAGCAGCTCCTCGTCGAACTCGCGGCCGCTCTGGTAGCCCTCGAACGCCTCGTGCCGGTAGGTCGGCACCTCGAGGGTGTCCCAGCCGACGAGTACGGCCCGCGGCTCCTCGGCGTCCCAGAGGCTCAGGAGGAAGTTCGTGAAGCCGACGATCGCGTTCGACGGCCTCCCCTCCGCGCGCCGGATCGTCTTCGGCAGCGCGTGGTACGCGCGATGGGCGAGGGAGTCGCCGTCGATGACGAGCAGCGGCCGTTTGCTCACAGAGTCGCCTCAAGCTCGTGAATCCGGGCCATCAGCCGGTCGGTTGCCTCGCGGGCAGCCCGCGCCGGCTCCAGGCCTTCAAGATCGCCGACAGGGATCGGCTCGCCGTAGGCGACGCGCAGCGGTCCGAGGCGCGTCAGTCGGTCGGTCCCCTTGATCGCCGCCGGCACGAGCGGTGCGCCGGCGAGAAGCGCGATCCGCGCGGCGCCCGTATGCGCCTGTGCCTGATGCTTCTTGCGCAGCCCTTTCCTCCGGCGCGTCCCCTCCGGGAACATGACGACGATCTCACCCTCGCGTACGAGCTCGACCGCGCGCCTGATCGCCTCGATGTCCGCTTGGCCGCGGCGCACCGGGAAGGCCCCACCGCCGACCAGGATCGGCTTGAGAATCGGGTTGAAGAGCTCGCTCTTCGCCATGAACCGCACCGCGCGGCGCGGGTAGAGCGGCATCGCCAGGGGCCAGGGATCGAAGTTCGATGTGTGGTTGGCGGCCAGTACGTAGCCGCCATTCGGCAGGTGTTCCTTACCGCTCGCGCGCAGGCGGTACAGGCCCCATACGAAGGGCCAGCTGACTGCAGCGGCAAGCAGGTAAACGAGGGGCACAGCGCGAAAGGATCGTTCCATTTTTGGCTCATTCACGCGCTCCTGCGTCGTTCGAGCCCTTCGCTACTGTGTCCCGCGTGAAGACATTAGTCGTCGCAGAGAAGCCCTCGGTCGCCCGCGATCTCGCGGACGCGCTGCCGGGCAGCTTCGAGAACGAGGAGAGTTACTACGAGGGTGACGAGTACGTCGTCACGTTCGCCGTGGGCCACCTCGTCCAGCTCGTCGACCCCGAGGTCTACGACGAGAAGCTGAAGAAGTGGCGGATGGCGGACCTGCCGATCGTCCCCGAGGAGTTCAAGCTCGCGCCGCGCGACGCGAAGGCGCACACGCAGCTCAAGGTGATCCACAAGCTGATGAAGCGCGACGACGTCGACCGGATCATCAACGCCTGCGACGCCGGCCGCGAAGGCGAACTCATCTTCGCTTACATCTACGAGACTGCTTTCGCCGACGAGCCAAAGAAGAAGGGGGCTCGCGGAGGAAACATGGTTTCCCCCGCACTAAAGCCCGTTCAGCGGCTCTGGGTCAACTCGATGACGAAGCAGGCGATCCGCGAAGGCTTCGAGAAGCTGCGGCCGGGCGAGGAGCTCGAGCCGCTCGAGGCTGCCGCGCGCTCGCGCTCCGAGGCCGACTGGCTGATCGGGATGAACGCGACGCGCGCCGCGACGATCCGCGGCCGCGCATGGGTCGGCGGCGTCGTCTCGCTCGGCCGCGTGCAGACGCCGACGCTCGCGATGATGGTGCAGCGCGAGCGCGAGATCCAGGCGTTCACGCCGGAGCCGTACCGGCTCGTGCGCGCGCGCTTCGACCCTCGCTACGAGGGCCTCTGGTTCGAGGGCGACGAGACCCGAATCTTCGGCGACCTCTCCCGGGCGGAGCAGATCGTCGCGAAGGTCACGGGCAAGAACGGCACGGTCGAGAAGCTCGAGCAGAAGGAGCAGTCCGAGCGTCCGCCGCTCCTCTACGACCTCACCTCGCTCCAGCGGGACGCCAACCGCCGTTTCGGCTTCTCCGCGCGCCGGACGCTCCAGGCTGCGCAATCGCTCTACGAGGACAAGAAGGCGATCACGTACCCGCGCACGAGCTCGCGCTATCTGTCAGGGGACATGGTGCCTCTGCTCAAGCCGACCGCGGAGACGCTCGAGCCGATCGGGGAGTACGCGACCGCGGCGCGCTACGTGCTCGCACTCGACCAGCTCCCGCTCCAGCGAGTCGTCAACGACGCGCGCGTGGACGACCACCACGCGATCATCCCGACCGACGTCGAGCACGAGATCGAGCGGTTCTCGCCCGACGAGCGCCGCATCTTCGACCTCGTCGCCCGCCGCTTCCTCGCCGTCTTCCACCCGGCCGCGCGCTACCAGCGCACCGAGGTGATCACGAACGTCGAGGAGGAGCGCTTCCGGACGCGCGGCAAGATCACGCTCGAGCCGGGCTGGCGCGGGGTCTACGGGCTCGAATCGGATCTCGACAAACAGTCCGGCAAGACGACCGACGAGGATTCTGGCGAGGAGAGCGCCGAGCTGCCGAAGCTCGAGCAGGGCCAGACGGTCCGCTGCTTCGAGGCGGAGTTCGAGGACAAGCAGACGAAGCCGCCGCCGAGGTACTCGGAGGCCACGCTGCTCTCCGCGATGGAGACCGCCGGCAAGCGAATCGACGACGAGGAGCTGCGCGAGGCGATGAAGGACTCCGGCCTCGGCACGCCGGCGACCCGCGCCGAGACGATCGAGGTCCTGATCCGCCGGGAGTACATCGAGCGCGCCGGCAAGGAGCTGCAGCCGACGCCCAAGGGCCTGCAGGTGATCACGATGCTCGAGGAGCATCCGCTGACCTCGCCCGAGCTCACGGGCGAGTGGGAGAAGCGGCTCTCCGATATCGAGCACGGCAGCGGCGACCGCAAGGAGTTCATCGACGGCATCGTCGACCTGACGACGCAGACGGTCGAGCAGATCGCCGCGCTCGACAAGGAGAAGCTGCGCCCCGAGCGCGTCGAGCTAGGCCCGTGCCCGCGCTGCGGTGCCGAGACCGGCGAGATCATCAAGGAGAACTCACGCGCCTACGGCTGCACGAGCTGGAAGAGCCGTGAGGAGCCCGGCTGCGGTTACGTGATCTGGAAGCGCGTCGCCGGCCGCACGATCACGCCGGAGATCGCCCGCCAGCTGATCGAAAACGGCCGCACGAACGAGGTGATCTCGGGCTTCCGTTCCAGGGCCGGCAAACCTTTCCGCGCGAGGCTCGTCTTGAACGCTGAAGGGAAGGTCGAGTTCGACTTTCCTGCGCGTGCACAAACCAAAGAGCCAGCAGTAGCGGAATAAGAGAAAGCCGGACCGGCGTTTAGTTGTAACAACCTCGTTAAGGGTCGATGCTTACCCTAGTCCGCCGAGGAAATACGTCTTACAGTGCGAAAGATCGAGAGAGCCGCGACATCTAGAGAAGTAGAGGAGAAATTGACGCAGAACCAGATGCACGAGTTGCTCGAATCCGAGCATGCCCGCACGTTCGTAGAGGGCGCCGAGGAGCGTGGCTTCGTCGAGCCCGCGGAGATCGAGGCGTTCGTGCTGGAGCACGACCTCGGCGAGGAAGACGCCGAGCAGTTCCAGCGTGAGCTCGAGGCAATCGGCCTCGAGATCCGCCAGCCCATCGAGGAGACGGACAGCAAGGCCGCGAAGGCCGAGGAAAAGGCGCTCGAGGCGCAGCCCAGGTCCTCGTCGGATCGGCCGACAGCCTGCAGCTCTTCCTAGCGGACATCGGACGCCACAAGCTGCTGACGGCGGCCGAGGAAGTCACCCTCGCGAAGGCAATCGAGCGCGGTGACGTCACCGCCAAGAGGCGGATGATCGAGTCGAACCTTCGACTGGTGGTCTCGATCGCGAAGGGCTACCGCGGTCTCGGCGTACCGTTCCTCGACCTGATCCAGGAGGGCACGCTTGGCCTGAACCGCGCGGTCGAGAAGTTCGACTGGCGCCGCGGCTACAAGTTCTCGACGTACGCGACCTGGTGGATCCGCCAGTCCGTGCAGCGGGCGGTTGCGAACCACGCGCGCACGATTCGGGTTCCCGTCCACGTCGTCGAGCGCCAGCAGAAGCTGGGCCGCGCTGCGCGGAGGCTCGAGGTCGAGCTGGGTCGCGAGGCGACGAAGGCAGAGCTGGCCGAGGCGACCGGGCTGCCGCTGCAGCACGTCGACGAGGCGCTCGGGGCCGCTCAGGCGTCGGTCTCGCTGAACCAGACGGTCGGCGCGGACGACGAGGGAGAGCTCGGTGACCTCTTCGCCGATCGCGAGGCGCCCGATCCGTTCGACGAGGCCGAGGAGTCGCTCCGCAAGCAGGGTGTCCGCCGCGCACTCGATGCGCTGCCCGAGCGGGAGCGCCGCATCCTGGAGCTCCGCTTCGGCTTCGAGGGCGAGCCGTGGACGCTCGAGGCGATCGGCCACGAGCTCGACCTGACCCGAGAACGGGTCCGGCAGCTCGAGAGCCAGGCGCTTGCCCGGCTCGCAGCGCTGCGCGACTTGCAGACGGCTGCCGCCTAAATCGTTTATCTGCTCGGTCGACGTCGCGCCGGTTCGCGCTGAGCCGGACGACGCGGCCGAGCAGGTGACGCAGCTGCTTCTCGACGAGCCTGTCGAGGTCGTTGGCGTCTCGCGCGGCTGGAGGCGAATCCGGACCGCATATGACTATCCGGGCTGGGTGCGGCAGGACGCACTGGTTGATGGGACAGGCATCCTCACGGGTGCCAGTCCCTATGAAGGCCCCATTGAGGCTGCGCGGTCGTACCTCGGCGCCCAGTACGAATGGGGCGGGATGACCGAGCGCGGGATCGACTGCTCCGGGCTCGTGCACATGGCCTACCGTCGGGCCGGCCGGCTCGTTCCACGGGACGCCGACCAGCAGGAGGCGGCGGCGAGCGCCATCGACGAGGCCGACGCTCGGCCCGGCGACCTCGTCTGTTTCGGCGAGCCCGGCAAGGCGCACCACATCGCCTTCTGGCTCGGAGACGGTCGCATCCTGCACGCGACCGGTCGCGAGGGCGTCAATGCGGTCGTCGAGGAGCCGCTCGGCAATGTCGGCGCTAGGCCGATTCGCTTCGCGCGCCTTACAATTCGCTAACTAAAACGCCGCGCGCGGCGTCCGAACAGCCGAGGGGGAGTGTGGGCCAAAAAGCAACGCTCGTTTCCCGATTGCGCACCGGGCCGCGCTGTCCCATACTCCCCATGATCCGCGAGGAAGGAGCTTCATTCATGCGCACTGTCAGTACCAGGCTCGCCTTCGTGCTGGTGGCCATTGCCGCGCTCGTGGCGGTGGGCACTGCCGGCGGCGCGTCTAAGGCGGGAGGGACGTTCGTCATCGCCGGCGCGTCCGACCCGACCTATCTCGACCCGGCGCTCGTCTCCGACGGCGAGTCGTTCCGGGTC
>JBQCGP010000007.1:0-49015 GCA_051955535.1 Gaiellaceae bacterium
CGCCCGCTGCGCCGGCGCCATGACGACTTGAAGGGCGAAGCGCCGCATGGGAGATCTACTAAAAACCGTCCCCGGCGAAGCCGGGAACGGTGGCAGGCGGCTCGTGCATGGAAGGTAGGGTCGCTTCGTGAGCGCTACTGCCGAGCGGACCTACGGGCTGAAGAACATGACCGCGCCGTTGCGGCGCGTCCTGGTGCGGTCGCCCCGTGCGGAGGACCTCCGCTTCTGGCGCGAGTACGGCTGGCGCGCCGCGCCCGACACCGTTGCCATAGCGCGCGAGCACGATGCCTTGGGCGAGCTGCTCGCCGGGGCTGGTGCCGAGGTCGTGCTCGCCGAGACGCCGGATCCGGGCAATCCGGACGCGATCTACGTCTACGACCCTGTCCTGATCACAGAGGCCGGCGCGATCCTGCTGAGACCGAGGAAAGAGGGCCGACACGGCGAGCCGGACGTGGTCGGCGCGGATCTCGAGCGCGTCGGCGTGCCGATCGCCGGACGGCTCGGCAAACCCGCGCTCGCGGAGGGCGGCGACCTGCTCCGCCTCGACGAGCGGACGCTGCTCGCAGGGCAGGGGTACCGCACGAGCTCGAACTGTGTCCGGGCACTCGAACGCCACACGGGCCTCGAGACGCTGGGCTTCGATCTGCCGCACTGGCACGGCGCCGACGAGGTCATGCACTTGCTCTCGCTACTGAGCCCGCTCGATGCCGACCTAGTCGTTGCCTACCCGCCGTTGCTTCCGGTGCGGCTCGTCCAGCTCCTGGCGGAGCGCTCGGTCGAGATCGTTCCCGTCGCGGACGATGAGTTCGAGACGCTGGGGACGAACGTGCTGGCGCTGGCCCCGCGGGTCGCGCTCGTGGTCGACGGCAATCGCGAAACGCGCCGGCGGCTCGAGCGGGCCGGCGTCGAGGTGCTCGTCTACGAAGGGACCGAGCTCTCGAAGGGCGACGGCGGTCCGACCTGCCTGACCTGCCCGCTCCTGCGGGGTTAGGAGAGCTCAGACCTCCGGCGGCGCGTCGCCGATCAGGTCGGCGACGCTGCGTGTGTCGACGATGACGCCGTCGAAACCCGCCCGCTCGAGCGCACCGACGTCGTCGCGGCTCGAGCCGGCCAGCTCGGCGATCGCGAGCTTGCCGGCCGGGACGTCCGGCAGCAGGTCGAGCACCCGCTCGAGCGCCTCCTCCCCATCGGCCTCGGGCGCCGCGAGCACGAAGATCTCCGGATCGAGCTCCTCTAGCGCGCTTCCGAGCAGCTCCTCGTCGTCGATCCGGAACACCAGCTCATAGGTCTGCCCCAGCTCGGCGATCAGGCCGGCGAGCGAGTCGAGATCCTCGCCGACATCGAGGAGGCAGGCGTCGGCATCGGGGTGCGGGTTGGCGGACTCGCCCGGCCATGCCATGAGCACGGGCAACCCCGTGGCGGCTCGGATCTGCGCGACCGCGCTGCTGTTGCCAGCGCCGACAAGCACGGCCTCGGCACCCTCCGCCTCGACGCGAGCTGCGTCCTCGGTGGTCGAGACAGGCGCGATCAGCGAGATCCCGTCTCCCTCGGAAATCGCCTGGCTGAAGCGGCGCCCCCCGTTCACCGGCACAGATTTTTCACGATCTCGTCATACACGTGCGCGAGATTCGTCATTAGGCTCGCAGCGGGGAGGAGGCCGGGTACGCCTCGAGGTTCGGCCACAGAGGACACGGTCGGCTCAGACACCCATTGGGTGCCACACGGTCTTCAGTTCCAGGAAGCCGGCGATCTCCCACGGACTCTGGGCATCGGCCGAGCCGCGTACGACGCGCTTGACGTTCTCGGCCGCGAGCCGCTCGAGCTCCGGGGCCTCGCCGTCCGCACCGGTCACGTCCAGTGCGTTTACGTCCATGTGGCCGGCGAGGACCGGCGCGAGCTCGCTCCGGAATCCGGTCAAGACGTTGACGACGCCTCCGGGGACGTCGGAGGTCGCGAGCACCTCGGCGAGCTCGATCGCCGCGAGCGGCCGTGACTCGGACGCCACGAGAACGGCTGCGTTGCCCCCCACGAGCACCGGCGCCAGCCGCGACACCAGTCCGAGCAGGGGAGGCTCGTCGGGCGCGAGCACTCCGACGACGCCCGTCGGCTCCGGCACCGTGAAGTTGAAGTACGGGCCGGCGACGGGATTCGCCGAGCCGAGCACCTGCGCGAGCTTGTCGGCCCACCCGGCGTACCACACGAAGCGATCGACGGCCGCGTTCACCTCGTCTTCGTCGCCGGTCAGCTCGGCGAACTCCCGCGTCCGCGCCTCCAGCATCTCGGCGACCCGGTAGAGCACTTGCCCGCGGTTGTAGGCCGTCATCGAGGCCCACTTCGCCTGTGCGCCGCGCGCCGCACGAACTGCATCGCGGACGTCTTTCCTCGACGCGCGCGCGACGTTCTGTCCCTCAGCCTCGTAGGTGCGGCCGGACTCGGAGCGCGGGAATTGGCCACCGACAAACAGCTTGTAGGTCTTCTTGACCGGCAGGCGGCCGCGCGGATCAGCCACTGATTTTCTCCGTGCTCTCAACACGGAAATCGAGGTACGGCTCCAGCCCGTGCAGACCACCCTCGCGGCCGAAGCCGGACTCCTTGTAGCCGCCGAACGGCGAGGCGGGGTCGAATCGGTTGTAGGTGTTCGCCCAGATCACGCCCGCCTCGAGTCGCTCCGCCATCCAGAGGATCCGTGACCCCTTCTCCGTCCAGACGCCGGCGGACAGGCCGTACGGCGTGTTGTTGGCCTTCTCGACGGCCTCGTCCGGCGTCCGGAAGGTGAGCACCGAGAGCACAGGCCCGAAGATCTCCTCCTGCGCGATCCGGTAGCTCTGCGCGACGTTCGTGAACACCGTCGGCGCGAACCAGTAGCCCTTCTCGGGAAGCCGGCACGGCGGCTGGTAGATCTCGGCGCCCTCCTCCTTGCCGGCCGCCACGAGCTCCTCGATCTTCTCGAGCTGCTGGCGCGAGTTGATCGCGCCGACGTCCGTGTTCTTGTCGAGCGGGTCGCCGACACGGAGCGTCGCCAGACGTCGCTTGAGCTTGTCGATCAGCGGCTCGTAGATCGACTCCTGGACGAGCAGCCGCGAGCCGGCGCAGCAGACGTGACCTTGGTTGAAGTAGATCCCGTTGACGATCCCTTCGACCGCCTGGTCGAGCGCGGCGTCGTCGAAGATGATGTTCGCCGCCTTGCCGCCGAGCTCGAGCGTCAGCTTCGTGCCTGTGCCGGCTAGCTCGCGCTGGATCGCCTTGCCGACCTCGGTCGAGCCCGTGAAGGCGATCTTGTCGACGTCGGACTTCACGATCGCCGCTCCTGTCGCGCCGTCTCCCGTGACGATGTTGACGACGCCCGGCGGCAGTTCCGCCTGGCGGAGGACGTCGCAGAACAAGAGCGCCGAGAGCGGCGTCGTCTCCGCCGGCTTCAACACGACGGTGTTGCCCCCGGCCAAGGCCGGCGCGATCTTCCAGGCGAGCATCAGGAGCGGGAAGTTCCACGGGATGATCTGGCCCGCGACGCCGAGCGGGTTCGGGCGCCGGTGCGGGAACGCGTACTCGAGCTTGTCGGCCCAGCCCGCGTAGTAGAAGAAGTGCGCCGCCGCGAGCGGCAGGTCGACGTCACGCGACTCTCTGATCGGCTTGCCGCCGTTCAGCGATTCGAGCACTGCGAACTCACGCGAGCGCTCCTGGAGGATCCGCGCGATCCGGAAGAGGTACTTCGCGCGCTCGGCTGGGCTCGCCGCCGACCAGCCGTTCTCGAAGGCGTCGCGCGCGGTTTCCACGGCGAGGGCCACATCCTCAGGACCTGCCTGCGGGATCTCCGCGAGCGGCTCCTCGCTCGACGGGTCGAGCGTCTCGTAGTACTCGCCCGAGCGCGGCTCGACGAACTCGCCGCCGACGAAGAGGCCGTAGCGCTCCTGCAGCTTGACGATCTCGCGCGATTCCGGCGCGGTCGCGTACTCCCAGGCGGAGGGGATCGGCGTGCGGTCGCCGCGCTGTTCGAGCTCCGACATCTAATCGATCGTGAAGTAGTCGGGCGACTGGTAGCGCCCGGTCTTCTCCTTGCGGATCTGCATCAGCACGTCGTTCAGGAGCGAGGAGGCGCCGAAGCGAAACAGATCCGGCGCCAGCCAGTCGAGCCCGAGCGTCTCGTGGACGAGGACGAGCGTCTGCACCGCCTGCTTCGCGTTCCGGATACCGCCGGCGGCCTTCATGCCGACGCGCCGGCCCGTCTCGTCGAAGACGTCGCGGATCGCCTCGAGCATCACCAACGTGACCGGCGGCGTCGCCGAGGTCGAGAGCTTCCCGGTCGAGGTCTTGATGAAGTCGGCGCCTGCCGCGATCGCGAGCAGCGAGGCCCGCCGAACGTTGTCGTACGTCCCGAGCTCGCCCGTCTCGAGGATCACCTTCAGGCGCTTGTCGCCGACGGCCTCCTTGACCTGGACGATCTCGTCGTAGACCTTCGCGTAGCGGCCGGCGAGAAAGGCGCCGCGGTCGATCACCATGTCGACCTCGTCGGCGCCGAGCTCGACGACGCGGCGCGCCTCGGCCACCTTGAGGTCGGTCGGGCTCTGGCCGGACGGGAACGCGGTCGCCACTGAGGCGACCTTGACGCCGCTTCCCGCGACACGCTCGCGCGCGGTCTGGACGAGGTTCGGATAGACGCAGACCGCCGCCACCGACGGCACCCTCGTATCCGAGGGGTCCGGACGAATCGCCTTCGATGCGAGGGCGGCCACCTTGCCGGGAGTGTCGGCGCCCTCGAGCGTGGTCAGGTCCATCATCCGCACGGCAAGATCGAGCGCGAAGAGCTTTGCCTCGCGCTTGATCGAGCGGCGGGAGAGGTCGGTCGCCCGCGCCTCGACGGCGACCTGGTCGATCGAGCCGATGCGGGGAAGCCTGGGTTCGAGCGGGAGCTCGAAGCCCGTCGGAAGGGCCGGCGCCTGCGCCATGCGATGAGTGTAGCCCTCACCCGAATCTTCGACGAAGCGTGGGGTAGCGGCCGCGCGAGTGGAATCGCGCGGCCCTCTCGAGCGGCATCGCAAGCGACGCCGCAGGCCTGGGAGGCTAGTCCGCAAGCGCGAGCAGCGCCT
Organism: Gaiellaceae bacterium; assembly: GCA_051955535.1. GTDB lineage: Bacteria > Actinomycetota > Thermoleophilia > Gaiellales > Gaiellaceae > 13-2-20CM-68-14. Next base: position 5,085 of record JBQCGP010000007.1, read on the forward strand.
GGACGACTCCGTCCATGTCACCGACGAGGGCTTCCGCGCCCGCGAGCTCGGCGAGGTCGCAACGACCCGAGCCGACCGCGATCGAGTGGATGCCCAGCGCTGTGGCGGTCGCGACGTCCTCGCGCGTGTCGCCGATCTCGGCAGTTCGCTCGGGCGGCCACTCTCCGGCGCGATGCCGCGCCAGCTCGAGCAGGACGACCCGATCCTCGGCCTCACAGCCGAAGGCGCCTTGACCTGCCCGGAAGAAGCGGTCGAGCCCGAGCCGCTCGAGCCGCGCCCGCGCCATCGGCTCGGGGTTGCCGGTGACGAGGGCAAGTCGTACGCCCGCCGCTTCGAGCCGGGCGAGCCCATCTGCGGCGCCGGGACGCGCTTCCCAGTGGCTGGTGTCGGCGACGGCGAGCAGCTCGAGGTAGCGCTCGGCGTACCGCGAACACCACGACAGCAGTCGGTCGTCGATCTCGTTGTCGCCGAGCCCGGCCGCGCGGAGGACGTTGCGGGCGATCCGCTGTGCTGACAGGCCGCGGTGCTCGACGTCGTCGGGCGCATTCGCGGCGACCTCGATGCCGTAGACCTCCTCCAGCGTCTCCCTGAACGCCGCGCCGCTAACCGGATCGTGGGTCAGAAAGAGGGTTCCGTCGAGGTCGAAGAGCGCCAGCAGCCCGTTCAAATGCCGAGCCGCTCCAGGATCGCCGCGTCACGGCGCCACTTCGGTCTGGTCTTCACCTGGAGCTCGAGGTAGATCGGCCGGCCGAGCAGGAGCTCGATCTCGGGGCGCGCGAGCGTCCCGACCTCCTTGACGACCGAGCCGCCGCGTCCGACCACGATCTGCTTCTGGGAGTCGGTCTCGACCAAGACGGTTGCACGGACGACCTTCTCCTCGACCTCCACGACCTCAACCGAGATTGCGTGCGGAACCTCGTCGCGGGTCAGCTGAAGGGCCTTCTCGCGGATCAGCTCGGCGATCTGCTCTTCGAAGGAGAGGTCGGTGCGCTGGTCGGCGGGGTAGTACAGCGGCCCTTCCGGCAGTAGGTCGACCAGCTCCTGGCGAAGCTCTGCGATGCCGTCGCCGGTCACGGCGCTGACCGGGTGGAGGGCATGAAAGTCACCGAGTTGCGAGGCCGTCTGCATCTGGCCCGCGATGTGGCCGGGCTTCAGGCGGTCGACCTTGTTCAGCGCGATCACCACGGGCCGGCCGAGCGAGAAGACGCGTTCGGCGATGAAGCGGTCGCCGGCACCGATCCGCTCGCGCGCAGAGAGGACGAAGAGGACGCCGTCGACGTCGTCGAATGCCTGATCGACCGTCCGCTGCATCCGCTCGGTCAGCGGGTCGCGGGGCCGCTGGAACCCGGGGAGGTCGGCGAGAACGAGCTGGTGGTCGTCGCCGTTCACGATCCCGAAGATCCGCCGGCGAGTCGTCTGCGGCTTGTCGGAGACGATCGCCACCTTGCCGCCGGCGAGCGCATTCACGAGCGTCGACTTGCCAACGTTCGGCCGCCCGGCGACAGCGATGAACCCGCTCCTCACGCGAACCCTGGGCCGTGGCCTTGGCCCGCACCCCCACCCTTGTTTGGGTGGGGCTCGTCCCGCCTCCCTCGCGGTCGACGATACCGCTGTAATGCGGTCGCGCGGCCGACGGGAACGTGTCGGACCGTGACCGAACCGTGACAATTGCTCACGCCGGCAGGTCCCAGGTCTCCGGCAGCAACTCGTCCGGCGTATACGAGACGACCTGTCCGTCCGCGTTCGGGAACGTCACGCGCTCCAGGCGGAACTCGTGCAGCCACTGGCGGCAGCCGCCGCAAGGCGAGGCCGTGATCGCGATCTCGGCGAGGTCGCCCGGGCGGCACCCGTCGACGACGGCGCAGGCGATCGCCGTCCGCTCGGCGCAGATTCCGAGCGGATAGGCGGCGTTCTCGACATTCACGCCCTCGTAGACGCGTCCGTCCCGCGCACGTACGGCGGCGCCGACGAGATAGTTCGAGTACGGCGCGTAGGCACGCGCGGCCGCGGCCTGAGCCCGAGCCAGCAGTTCATCGTTCATGTCGTGCCTCTCCCGAGCGAGGCGAAGGGACAAGCCAGCCCCCGCGGAAAATGCGCAGCATTTTGCGCGGAAATCATGTGAAGAGCTGGAAGACGGCGAGCGTGACCAGCGCGCCGAGCAGGCCGCCGTACGCGACTTCGAGCGTCGAGTGCACGCCTGCCTCGATCCGCGTCTGTGCGACGAGGAACGCCATCAGCAAGGCGATCGACGAGATCAGGAAGCGGTGCTCGGCGCCGACGACGTAGGTCGCCGCCATCCAGCCCGCGAATGCGACTGCGGCATGCCCGGAGGGAAGTCCGCCTCGCAGCGGAGTTCCGCGCCCCGTGTACGCCTTCGTCGCGATCACGATCAGGATCGTCAGGACGAGGGCGATCAGCGTCAGGTTCGCCGGCGCGTCGCGGAGCCGGTCGAGCAACCTCGTGCTTCGCTCCGACACCTCGCCCGAGAAGACGAGGTAGCCGATCGCGACCGCGTTGACCGTGGCGATGAGAACCGCGCCGGCCGCGACGTCCTTGGCGAGCTTTGCCAGCGGATCGAAGGAGGTCGTGGCCACGTCGATCGCCTGCTCGAGCGCCGAGTTGATCATCTCGGTGATGAAGACGAAGGTGATTGCGAGCAGCAGCGCGATCAGGTCGAGCTTCGAGACGCCGACCCACACCGCCGCGACGAGCACGACGATCGCGACCGCGAAGTGCACGCGCATGTTTCGGTGCGTGCGGAGGACGTGGATGATCCCCTCGACCGCGAAGTTGAAGCTCTCGAAGATCGACGGCGGACGCCGGAGCGGCCTCCGCAGCCGATCGCGCTGAACGGTGCCATCGCCGTTGCCGCGCAGCCGCGAGCCGGGGAGTGTCAGACGTGCCACGAGCGCTCCTTCGCCTCCATCTCGGCGCCGTGTTCGTACCCGAGCAGGTGCAGGAGCCCGTGCACGAGCGGTCGCCGCCACGCCTCCCCCACGACCTGCGGGCAGATGATCGCGTCGCCGAGCTGGCGCGGCACCCCGGCAGGCAGGCATTCGCGCGCGTCGATCGGGAACGAAAGAACGTCGGTCGGCTCGTCGATCCCGAGATGCTCGCGCTTCAGCGACCTGATCTCGTCGGGCCCGACGAAGATGAGGCCGAGCTCGGCCTCCGCGACGCCCTCGGACACCAGCACCTCGCGCGCGAGGGCGCTCGCACCCTCGGCGTCACCCTCGACGCCGCTGCGATTCGAGACCTCCACCGCGATCACTCCCCTATCTGCTCCGCTCGGTGCCGGTCTCCTCCGCGTGCAGCCGGTATGCCTCGACGATCCGCTGCACGAGCTTGTGACGGACCACGTCCTCGTGTCCGAAACGGACGAAGGCGACACCGTCGAGCGAGCCGAGGATGTCCTGGACCTGGATCAGGCCCGAGGCCTGTTCGCGCGGAAGGTCGATCTGCGTCACGTCGCCGGTGACGACGACCTTCGAGCCGAAGCCGAGCCGCGTCAGAAACATCTGCATCTGCTCGGGGCTCGTGTTCTGCGCCTCGTCGAGGATGATGAACGAGTCGTTCAGCGTCCGCCCGCGCATGAAGGCAAGCGGGGCGACCTCGATCACGCCCTTCTCCATGTGTGCGGTCAGCCGGTCCGGCTCCAGCATGTCGTAGAGCGCGTCGAAGAGCGGCCGCAGATAGGGGTCGACCTTCTCCAGGAGTGTTCCCGGCAGGAAACCGAGCCGTTCGCCGGCCTCCACTGCCGGGCGCGTCAGGATGATCCGCCCGACCTCGCGGTTCGACAGGGCGGCGACCGCAAGCGCCATTGCGAGGTACGTCTTGCCGGTTCCCGCCGGGCCGATCCCGAAAGTAACGGTGTGGCTGCGGATCGAGTCGACGTAGCGCTTCTGCGTGACCGTCTTCGGCGCGATTTTCTTGCCGCGGTGACGCCAGACGACATCGTCGAACACCTCGCGGATGTCCTCCGTCTGTTCCAGCGCGGACAGAACCGCGTCGACCGTCGTCGGGCTGATGTCGTGGCCGCCCTCGACAAGGTCTGCAAGCTCGTCGACGACGGCCCGGGCCTGCTCGACCCGTGGCTCCTCGCCCTCGATCGTAAGTCGGTTCCCGCGCAGCATGATCGTGCAGCGAAGCCGTTCCCGAAGGGCGCCGAGCACGCCGTCGCCGATCGTCGCGAGCTCTGCCGCGACTTCGTTGGAGACCGTGAAAACCTCCTGCACCGCGGCTCAGTGTAGGGACCACATGCCGGCATCGGCCGTAGGCCGCAGAGCCTCGCCACGGCGAACCGAGGCCTCGCACGCGGCCGAAAGTTCCACAATCGGCACTGCTTGGTCACCCCTGCGTCAGGGTTGACTCGGTAGCGTCGAGGACGAGGGAGGAGGGTGAAGCCCCACCCATTTAGAGGGTGGGGGCACGCGCGCGCGTCAGCCTAAAGCGGGCGCCTCGTGCGTCTCCGCGCCGGGTGGTTCCGTCGCCTCGGGCATACGCCGGCCGTCAGGCCAGCTTCTCGCGGACGAGTTGGCTGACCACCGACCCGTCCGTCCGCCCGGAGACCTGCGGCATCACATCTGCCATCACGCGGCCGAGATCGCGAATGCTGGTGGCGCCGACCTCGGCGATCGCGTCGTCAATGATCTCTTCGAGCTCCTCCTCCGAGAGAGGGGCGGGCATGAACTCCTCGAGCACGGCGAGCTCGTCTTCCTCGCGCTGCGCCTGCTCCTCGCGTCCCCCGCCTCGGAACGCCTCGGCCGCCTCGATACGACGCTTCCGCTCGCGCTGCAGCACCTGAAGCTCTTCGTCGTCGTGGAGCGGGCGCTGGAGCTCCTTCTCGGCCGACCGGAGGCTCGTCAGGATCAGCCGGAGCGCATCTCGGCGCGACTCCTCGCGCGCGACCATCGCCTGCTTGAGCTCGTCCTCGAGTCGCGCGATCAGGCTCATTACGGGAGCCCCGCGGCACGCCCGCCGAGCACGTGCCAATGCAGGTGGAAGATCGTCTGTCCCGCGCCTTGGCCGACGTTCACGACGACTCGGTAGTCCTCGAGCCCGGCCTCACGCGCGGTTTCGGCGACGAACTCGAGCATCCGCTTGGTCTCGTTCGCTTCGAATGCGCCGATCTCGCGGAAACTCGCGACATGCCGCTCGGGGATCACGAGCAGGTGGACGTCGGCGCGGGGGTTGACGTCCTTGATCGCGACGAAGCCCTCGCCGGCCCGGACGTGGTCGCCCTCGCTGTACAAACGGCAGAACAGGCATTCCTCAGGCAGCCAGGATCCCCTCCTCCGCGACGGCCGCGGCTCGCGCCTGCACGAGCTCGCCCACGGGCGCGTCGACGAGCCACGGCGAGTAGTCGTCGCCGTAGCCGCGTCCGGGACGATCGACGAGCACGACGTCCTCCGTGCCGAGCTTGGAGCGCCAGTGCTCCAGACAGGCGTCGTGCGACGCCGCCCGCAGCCGCGCGCTCCGCTCCTTCTTGGTCGCGGCCGGGACCGAGTCCTCCGCCGCGGTGCGCGTGCCCGGCCGCGGCGAGTACGGGAAGACATGGACCTTGGTGATCCGGGCGAGACTGATGACCCGAAGCGTCCGCCTGAAAGCGAGCTCGTCCTCGCCGGGAAAGCCGACGATCACGTCGCTGGTCAAGTTGAAGTCCTCGAGGCCAGCCAGACGGCGTAAGTAGGTCGCGCTCGTGTAGCGCCTGGCCATTGCCCGCAGGACGCGGTCGTCTCCGGATTGAAGGGGGACGTGTAGGTGACGGGCGAGAGTCGGGGTCTCCCGCAGCGCGGCAACGAGCTCGTCGTTGACGTGGTTGACTTCGATCGACGAGAGGCGCAGCCGGGCGAGCCCAGGCGTCTCCCCCGCCTCGCGTACCAGGCGCGCGAGCGTGAAACCGCCTTCGCGGTCGCGGTAGCAGCCGAGGTTGATCCCCGTCAGGACGACCTCGCGATGACCCTGCGCGACACGCCGCCGGATCTCGTTCAGCACCGCGTCGGCGCGGCGGCTGCGCGAGCGCCCGCGCACGAGGGGGACGACGCAGAAGTTGCACGAGAAGCTACAGCCGTCCTGCACCTTGACGAACGCGCGAACCCGCTCGAGGCGAGCATCGGCCTGGATGCAGCCAATCGCGCCGACGTCGCCGGCCACGAGCGCCGGCGTCTCCTCGCTCGGCCGCGCCACGACGGTGACGTTTGCGGGCATCTCGGCGAAGGCGTCGCCAGTCAGGTTGGCGCCGCAGCCTGTCACGTACACGCGTGCGTGGGTGCGTGCTGCGCGCGAAACTGCATGCCGCGACTTGCGGACGGCCTCGTGTGTCACGCAGCACGTGTTGACGACGGCCACCTCTGCGTCGCGCGACTCGACGTGCCCGTCGGCCAGGAGCCGCTCGCGCACGTCCTGCGAATCCGTCTGAGAGACCTTGCAGCCGAGGAAACGGATCGAGAAGGTCGCCACGGCGCGGGATGCTACTCCCGGGCGTGCAGATCGGCCGCCCATCCGTCGATGGTTCGTCGGGCGACCGCGCGGAAGCGCGGCAAGCTCGGCGTGTGCGCCTCGAAGTAGCCGGAGGTGACAAGGAGAGGGGAGCTGACCCGCCCGCCTACCTGATCGACGAGCTCAGCGCTGATGTTCGCGATTGCAACATCCGCATCGGGAAGCGGCTCGACCAGCGCGTCGGCCTGCTCGAAGTCGAGCTCGAGGCCGTTGGCGGCGGCGTTCGCCCGCGCCGCCTCGATCGCGTGCGGGTCGCGATCCAGCCCGACCACGGGCGCGAAGCCGAGCCTCGCGGCCGCGATCGAGAGGACGCCGGACCCGCAACCGATGTCGAGCAGAGATCCTGCCTCGAGCTCGCTGATGAACTCGAGGCAGAGCCGAGTTGTGGGATGCGCGCCGGTTCCGAACGCGCGGCCGGGATCGATGACGACGAAGTCGGCGCCCTGCGGAGGATCCTCCCACGGCGGCACGATCCAGATGCCGCCCGCGGTGACGGGGCGGTGAAACCGCTTCCAGCGCTCTTCCCAGTCCGTCGGGACGTCGGTCGCGACCACATCTCCGAACACCGCCGCCATCCGACCCTCACCCCGCGCGTCCGTATAGGCGGACAGGATGAGCTCGTCACCACGCTCCGACTCCTCGAAGCCTTCCGGAAACAGGGCCAGCATCTCGGCGCGCGCGCCCTCTAACGCTTCGCGGCCGACCGTGACCGAGACGCGCCGAAGCACGCTCAGCGAAACGCGCTCTTCAGCTTCTCGAAGAACCCTTCGTCCGGACGGTACGTCTCGTCGTCGGTCGAGCGGGCGAATTCCTCCAGCAGCCGCCGTTGGTCGTCGGTTAGCCGGCGCGGAACTGCAACGTTGACGAGGACCCGCTGGTCGCCGCGACCGAATCCCTGCAGGACGGGCATCCCGCGCCCTCGTAGCACCCGGATCTCGCCGGGCTGCGTCCCCTCCGGAAACTCGAGCTCTGCCTCCCCGTCCAGCGTCGGCACGGTCACGGTCGCTCCGAGCGCCGCCTCGATGATCGTCAGGTCGACCGTCGAGAAGATGTCGTCTCCCTCGCGGACGAAGCGCGGGTCGGGGTTGATCCGCACCTCGACGTAGACATCGCCGGCGCGGCCGCCGCCCCCTCCCGCGTGGCCTTCGCCGGTGATCCGGATCTGCTGTCCGTCGTGGATTCCCGGCGGAACCTGGACCTCGAGCGTCCGCTCCTCGACCGTGCGGCCCTCGCCGCGGCACTCCGGACAAGGCTCTTCGATCCGGCGACCGGCTCCACGGCAGTCCGGGCAGGCCTGGGTGCGCACGAACTCGCCGAAGGCGCTCCGCGAGACGTGCTGGAGGCGGCCCGAGCCGCCGCATGTCGCACAGGTGACCGGGCCGGTGCCGGGCGCGGCGCCGTTGCCTCCGCAGGCGCTGCACGTGACGGCGACCGGGAACGGGACCTCGCGCTTTGTTCCTGTAGCCGCCTCGGCGAGCTCGATCTCGACGCGCACGCCGAGGTCGGCGCCGCGTGCGCGCGTGGGCCGAGCGCCGACGCCGAAGAGGTCGTCGCCGAAGAACGCGGAGAAGAGATCGGTGAGACTGCCGAAGTCGAACTGCGTCGGCGTGAAGCCGCCGCCGCGGAGCCCCGCATGGCCGAACCGGTCGTAGAGCTCGCGGGTCTCTCGCTTCGAGAGCACCTCGTACGCCTCGACGACCTCGCGGAAGCGCTCCTGAGAGTCGGGCGCCGCGGAGACATCGGGATGGACCTCGCGCGCGAGCCGCCTGAAGGCGCGCTTGATCTCGGCATCGTCCGCGGACCGCGAGACCCCCAGCACCTCGTAGTAGTCGCGCTGCGTCGTCGCCATCAGCCCAGCCTAGCTCCGACCCTTGCCGTCATCTCAATTGCTCTCGTAGATCTCCTCGACGAAGCGGGACAGCTCCGACGCCGCCCCGCGCACCGACCGGAGCGCCTTCTCGTAGTCCATCCGGACAGGACCGAGCAGGCTGACGGCGCCGAGCGCACGGTTGGCGAGACCATAGGCGGCGCCGACCAGCGAGAGCCGCTGCAGGTCGGGATGCTCGAGGTCGACGCCAACCCGGACGAACGGGCGGCGCGCATCGAGTGACTGACTGAGCACCTCGAGGAGAGCGGCGCGCTTCTCGAGCAGCTCGAGAACCCGTTGGTAGGAATCCAGTTCATCGCCGCGGGCGCTCTCGAGCAATCCCGCGGCACCGCCGACGTAGAGGCTCTGCCGCTCCTCGAGGAGCTCCGTGAACGTCGGGCGGAGCGTGGCGAGGAACGCTGCCTCCCGCTGCGAGAGGCCTGGGTCCTCGAGCCTCTGCCTCAGCTGGTGGGTGCCGGGCTGGAGACCGGCCAGCGTGTCGTTGAGATATTGGCCGGCCCAGTTCGCGAGTCCCGGATCGACGGCCTCGGCGAATGCGAAGACCCGTTTCGTCACGGCCCCCGTCGACGTGATCACGACGATCATCACGACCTGCGGCTGCAGCCTCAGCACCTCGACATGCCTGACGGTCGCGCTCTCGAGCGGTGGCGCAGAGACGAGCGCAAGCAGCCGCGTCACCTCCGAGAGCATTTCGGTCGTGGCCTGGAGGGCCGACTCGACTTCGGCCCTCGCGGCACTAAGGTCGAGCGGGAACGGGCCCGGATTCGGTTCCAGCCGTTCGAGCAAGCCGGTCGCGTAGAAGCGGTAGGCGGCCTCGGTCGGGACGCGGCCGGCCGACGTGTGCGGGTGCGTGAGCAGGCCTAGCCGCTCGAGCTCGGCCAACTCGGCGCGCGCCGTCGACGGCGAGACGCGCAGCCCTGTTTGCTCGAGCAGCGTCCTCGAGCCGACCGGCTGGCCGGTTGCGATGTGTTCCTCGACGACCCCGCGGAGCAGCAGCCGCTGCCGCTCGGTCAGCTCGGTCGGAGCGATATTCGCCATCTCAGCAGGGAAACTCTAGGCCAGCAGATCAGCGGTCACGGCGTCGCCGAGAAGCCTTCCCTCCCTGGTCAGGGTCAGCGCCGAAGCAGACGCACCGTCGTCGAGGCCGGCGAGTGGAACCGTCCGTGCGAGCCCGAGTCGCTTCAGGCGCCCGAGCGCGTCCGCGTCAACCTCGTCCACCAGCCCGGCGAGCGCCAGCGGCTCGTCCAGCCTCAGGCCGAGCATGATCCGTTCGGCACGACGAACCGGATCGGGCAGGAGCTCCAGCTCGCGCGGCGGCCGCTGACCGGCACCAAGCACCGCCAGGTAGAGCCCCAGCCGTGGCGTCGTCCGCCAGCGCCTGCCGCGCACGGTCGAGACCGCGCCTACCCCGAGACCGAGATAGTCGCGCCCGCGCCAGTAGGCGAGGTTGTGGCGCGAGCGGAGGTCCCGGCCGCCCTCGTCGAGTCGGGCGAAGTTCGCCGTCTCGTACCAGCGGTAGCCCGCTCCGACGACCGTCTCGACCACGCGCTCGAAGTAGCTCTCCATCGCATCCGCCTGGCGACGGAGCTCGTCACCGTGTGCATGTGCGAAACGGGTGCCGGGCTTCGCCTCCAGCTCGTAGCACGACAAGTGCTCGGGCCGAAGAGCGAGCGCCTCCGCTAGGTCGGCGTCGAGGTCGGCGGGCTCCTGCCCCGGGATCCCGTAGATGAGATCGAGCGAGATGTTGTCAAAACCGGCATCGCGGAGATGATAGAAGGCCCGCCGGACGTCGTCAGGGCCGGCAACGCGATCGAGGACACGGAGCAGCTCCGGATGGAACGTCTGCGCGCCGAGCGAGACTCGGTCAACGCCGGTTCGCCGCAGCAGCGCCGCGACCTCGGGCGTGACGGTCTCAGGGTTCGCCTCGACCGTCACCTCGGCGGCCTGCGGCAAAGCCGTGAGCAGACGCTCGAGCGGACTCGGCTCGGTGAAGGTGGGGGTGCCGCCGCCGAGAAAAACCGTCTCCAGCTCCGGCGCGAGCAGCTCGCGCTCGAGCTCGAGCTCCACAAGTAACGCCTCGACGTAACCCGCGTGCTGGCCGCTGCGCCCGACCGCGGTGACGAAGTCGCAGTAACCGCAGCGGCTCGCGCAGAACGGGAGGTGGACGTAGAGGTGCCGGACCGGCCCCGTGTTGGTCATCGCCGGCTCCCATCGTCGAGGTTGAGCACGGCGAGGAACGCTTCCTGGGGTACCTCGACCGCTCCGACCTGCTTCATCCGGCGCTTGCCCGCCTTTTGCTTCTCGAGGAGCTTGCGCTTACGGGTGATGTCGCCCCCGTAGCACTTCGCCAGAACATCCTTCCGCTTCGCCTTCACCGTCTCGCGCGCGATCACCCGGGAGCCGATCGCCGCCTGCACGGCGACGTCGAAGTACTGGCGCGGGATCTCCTCTCTGAGACGCTCGACCAACGCGCGCCCGCGCGGGTAGGCGGCGTCACGGTGAACGATCATCGAGAGGGCGTCGACCGGCTCGTCGGCGATCAGGACGTCGACACGGACGAGCTCGCCGGGCCGGAACCCCGCGACGTCGTAGTCGAAGCTCGCGTATCCACGGGTGCGCGACTTCAGCTGGTCGTAATAGTCGAGGACGATCTCCGCCAGGGGCAGCTCGTAGGCGAGCAACACCCGCTCGGGCGACAGGTACTCCATGTGGTCGAAGCGGCCGCGCCGATAGTTGTTCAGCTCCATGACCGGGCCCACGTACTCCTTCGGAATGATGATCGACGCACGTACGTACGGCTCCTCGACAGCTTCGAGCTCGCGGGGCATCTCGGCCGGGTTGTGCACCTCGATCCACTCTCCATTCGGCTCGAGCACGCGGTATGCGACGTTGGGCGCGGTCACGAGCAGATCGAGGTCGAACTCGCGCTCGAGGCGCTCGCGGACGATCTCCATGTGCAGCAGGCCGAGGAACCCGCAGCGGAATCCGAACCCGAGCGCCTGACTCGTCTCCGGCTCGTAGAAGAGCGCCGCGTCGTTCAGCTTCAGGCGCTCGAGCGCGTCGCGCAGGTCCGGATAGTCGTCCGAATCGGTCGGGAAGAGCCCTGCGAAGACCATCGGCTTGACGTCCTTGTAGCCGGGGAGCGGTTCCGCAGCCGGGCGCCGCTCCGACGTCAGGGTGTCGCCGACGCGCAGGCGGCTGACGTCCTTGAGCCCGGTGATCACGTAGCCGACCTCGCCGGCACCGAGCGTCTCCGCGGCGCGCATCGTCGGCGCAAAGAAGCCGACCTCCTCGGCCTCGAACCGGGTTCCCTGCGCCATGGCGCGCACGGGCTCGCGGGCCGCGAACGAGCCGTCGACAACGCGTACGAAAGCGACGACGCCCCGGTACTGGTCGTACGAGGAGTCGAAGACGAGCGCGCGTGGCGGCGCCTCGGGCTCACCCGCCGGGGCGGGGATTCTGTCGACGATCGCGTCGAGCACGGCGGCGACACCATCGCCCGTCTTCGCCGAGATGCGCAGAACGTCGTCCGGCTTGCCGCCGACGAGCTCCGCGATCCCCTTCGCCGCCTCGTCCGGGTCGGCCTGCGGGAGGTCGATCTTGTTGACCACCGGGACGATCTCGAGGTCGTTCTCGATCGCGAGATAGGCGTTCGCGACGGTCTGCGCCTCGATTCCCTGCGCGGCGTCGACGACGAGCACGGCGCCTTCGCAGGCCTGCAGCGACCTCGAGACCTCGTACGTGAAGTCGACGTGTCCGGGCGTGTCGATCAGGTTCAGCTCGTGGCCCTTCCAGGTGACGCGTACGGCCTGGGCCTTGATCGTGATCCCGCGCTCGCGCTCGAGCTCCATCGTGTCCAGCACCTGAGCGCGCATCTCGCGCCCGGACACGGTCTTGGTCAGCTCGAGGATGCGGTCGGCAAGCGTCGACTTGCCGTGGTCGATGTGGGCGATGATCGAGAAGTTGCGGATTTTGTCCAGGTCCATGCGCGATCAGCGCCGCGGGAGGCGCTCGCGCAAGGCTAGCAACGCGTTCAGCTCGCGAACTCCCAGCAAACGACAGGAAACCAGGTAGGCGGCAGTGCCGACGACGAGGGCCGTCCCAACCGAGACGAGCTGTGCCCAGAGCGCGCGGCCGAAGGCTTCGTCGAGCCCGCGCCAGACGCCGTACGAGACCACAGCCAGGACCGCAGCGGCGGCGACGATCCGCGCCGTCGCGCCGGCCGTGCGCCCGAAGTCGATCCGGTGCAGCCTTCGACGCAACAGAACGAGCAGCAGCGCCGTCCCCGCGATGTTGACGAGCGAGGTCGAGAAGGGGATCCCCCACGTTCCGAAGTGGTAGAAGGCCGCGTCGAGCGCCGCGTTGAGGCCGAGGTTGGCAACCGCGATCGCAGTTGGAGTCCAGGGAGACTGGAGACTGAAGAAGGCCCGGTTCAGCATCAGCATCGCTCCGTTGAAGGTCAAGCCGAGCGAGAACGCGGCGAGCGCACCCGCGACGACGGGCGTCTGGCCGGCCGAAAAGTGGCCGCGCTGGTAGATGAGACGCACGATCGGCTCGGCGAGCACGGCGACGAAGGCGCTGGCCGGGATGAGCAGGAAGGCGATCTGCCGCAGGCCGAGCCCGACAGTGGAGCGAAAACCGTCGAGATCCCCGCGGGCGGCCTGACGCGAGAGCAACGGGAAGAGCACGGTTGCGACGGCCACCGAGAACATCCCCTGCGGCAGCATGTAGATGCGGAAAGCGCGGTCGATCGCGGTCGGCGCGAGCTCGGGGTCGATCAAACGCGACGCAAAGATGGAGTCGACGACCGCGTTGAAGTTGATCAGGCCGAGCCCGAGCGTGACCGGGAGCATCAGCACGAAGACCTGCCTGACCGCAGGGTCCCGCCAGTCGATCACGAGCTGGAGGCTTCCGTCGCGCCCGCGTAGCCAAGGCAGAGGCAGCAAGAACTGGATCAGCGTGGCGATCACGATCGCGATCGCGTAGACGTAGAGCTTGGCGTTGATGGTCTCGGCGCGCGGCACGCCGAGGACGAGACCCACGATGATCGCGAGGTTCCAGGCGACCGGCGTCAACGCAGGGATCGCGAATTCCTCGTAGCTGTTCAGGATCCCGACGACGACGCCGGAGAGTCCGAGCAGAACGACGATCGGAAAGAGCACGCGCGCGAGCCCGACCGCCAGATCCTTGTCCCCACCGGGGTTTCCGAATGGCGTGATCAGCCAGGGCGCGAGGACGATGCAGAGCGCGGTCAGGCCGCCGAGGCCGAGCAGGATCAGCCAGAAGAGGCTCGAGGCGACCCGCCAGGCGCGCTTTCGCTCGCCCTTTTCGAGCAGCTCGCTGAATACGGGGACGAACGCGGACGAGATGGCCGCGTCTGCAAGCAGCGCCCGGACGAGGTTCGGGACCTGGAACGCAACGGTGAAGGCGTTGATGCGCCCGCGAACGCCGAAGTAGTAGGCGGCGACGATCTCGCGTACGAGCCCGAGGATTCGCGAGAGCCCGGTTGCGAGCGAGAAGATCGCCGTCGACCACGCCAGCCGGCGGCCCGCGTCTCGCCCGTCCACGTCGCGAGTATAGGAAGGGGGTCAGCCGTGCCCGAGGCGACCGATGCGCGGACCGGCGCTTGCCGTGCTGCCGTCCTGGGCGCAACCCCCACCCTTGGGTGGGGCTGCTTCCCTCCTCCCTCTGCGCTCGAGCGTACCGCTCAAGTTCGCGCTGGTCCGTGGCCCGGGAAGGACGAAAGCGTGACGATTTCGCGGGCCGCGTGTCTGTCGCCCCGTGTGCGGGCGTTCCCGCACGTGACCGGTCGGCTCGCCGGCCTTGGGCGACGCCGGGCCTTTGCTACGATCGCCCAGCCCGCGGAGCGGGCGTTTTTACGTCATGCCGAACATCAAGCAGCAGAAAAAGCGCGTCGGGATCGCGAGCCGCCAACGGCTCCAGAACCTTCGCTACCGGTCGACGGTCAAGACGCTTACGAAACGGCTCCGGAGCGCGGTCGACGACGGCGACGAGCAGCGCGCCGCAGCCGAGTATCGCGAGCTCGTGCAGGCGATCGACCAGGCGGCGGCGCATCGCGCCTTGCACCGAAACACAGCCGCGCGCAAGAAGTCCCAGGCCGCGCGGATGCTGACCGGCTCCTGAGCAAACTTCGGGCCGGCAGGCTCAGGCGCTCTTGGCGCCCACCGGCTCGCGGCGAGCGGTCAGATCGACGAGCGCTCGGCTGAACTCGAGCTCGCCGGGTAGCCGACTGCCGCCCTTGAGGGCAAGGTCGAGCGCCGCCAGCCGAACGATCGCGCCCTGAAGCTCGTCAGGCGAGAAGTTCTCGGCCTGCTGGAACAGCTTCTCGACGTAGAAACGGTTTTTCTTCAAGCGTTCGGCGGCATCGCGTGGTGACACGCCTTGCTCGGCCATCGCGCGACACTCGGCGACGCGCTCGACGTGGTTGGTCAGGAGCCCGACGATACGCGGCAGCGCGTCGCGTGGCGGTCCCGGCGTCCGAGCGAGGAGCCGCTCACTCGCGGCGAGCACGGCGGCGACGTCTCGGCGGCCCCACGCGTCGGTCATGGCGAACGGCGGCACCTCGCCCCGCGGCGCGACCAGGAGCTCGACCTCGTGCTCGCCGATCGCCTCGCCGTCCGCCCAGGCGACGAGCTTTTCGACTTCGGTGGCGAGCTCGTCGAGGTTGTCGCCCACCAGCTCGACGAGCATCCGCGAGACCGCTGGGTCGACCTTGACGCCCTGTGCCGCGAACTGTCGGCCGACCCAGCCGGGCAGGTCGGCCTTGTTGCCTCGCTTCGGCAGGTCGTAGACGAGCACCTCGCCTGCCTTCGCGACCGCCTTCGCGAGCGCAGAGTCCTTCCGAATCCCGTTGCCGACCAGCGCGAGCACCGTTTCCGGCGAGGGCGTCTTCAGGTATTCGAGAACGGGCTCGGCGTCCGGTGCCTTCCACGCCTCGATGTCCTCGACGACCACGAGCCTGCGCTCGCTGGCGAATAGGCCGAGCGCGTTGCAGGCTGCCGCGACGTCGTTTCCGTCTGCCTCCGACGCGGACAGGAGCTCCGTCGCGTCCTCGCCAATGCGCTCACGGAGCCGGCGCACCGCCCTCACCACTTTCGGCCGGTCGGTGCCCGAGAGCAGGTAGGCCGCCTTCAGCTCTGCCATCGCGCCAAGCATAGGCGCAGACTCCGGCGCCAATGAGCGCGAGGGCCGCGGCCGTCCAGCCGGAGCGGATCTGCGCGAACGGCAGCGTGCCGAAGAGCTTCGCGCAACCGGCGAGATACGCCGCGCAGAGGCCGTCGGCCTGGGAGAGCAACTCGCCGAGGCCAGGCGCGAACGGATGGACGACGGCGGCCCATCGCGAACCCGAGCAGCGGAACGACCGCCGGCGCGGCAGCGGCGTTCGCCGGGACCGCCAGCACCGGAATCGCATGGAACTGGAACCAGAGGATCGGCGCGGTCGCAACCCCACAGGCCGTCGAAATGGCGACCGGTTCGCGCAGGAGGCGAGGCAGCGGGTACCCCTCGAGCGAGGCGCCGATCTTCGGAGCGAGCACGAAGATTGCGACCACCGCCGAGAACGAGAGCTGAAACCCCGCATCGAAGACCACGTACGGGTTCCATGCGAGCAGCGCGAGCCCGCCAAGCAGCAGGAAGTACCACCGGTCCGTCGATCGGGCCGTCAGCCACGCGAGCGACCCGAGCGCCCCGGCGACTCCGGCACGCAGGACGGAAGCCTGCGGGCCCACGGCGAGCACGTAGCCGCCGATCGACAAGAGCGCGCCGATCTGGCCGAGCCAGCGCGGCAGGCCAAGCAGCCAAGCGAGCGAGAGAGCGCCGGCCGCGACCAGCATCACGTTCTGACCGGATACGGCCAATAGGTGGTAGAGCCCCGAGGCACGAAAGTCGGTGCGCAGGCGTTCGCCCAGACCCTGCTCGTCGCCGAGCACGACTCCGAGCAGAACTCCGCGGCGCTCGCCATGGAGGTCGCCCGCGACCGCGTGCGAGAGCCAGCTGCTCACGCGGTCGCCGACCCCACCGAGCCCGCGCCGATGTCCGACCACGCGCCAGCTGTCACCGGCGAGTACGACATGGATCCCGTGCCTGCGGAGCCAGGTCCGCTCGTCGAAGCCGTGACTCGGGCCGCGAGGGAGCTTCGCCTCCGCACGCACCTCGAGGACTGCGCCGCGCGGCGGCGCGCGCCCGAGGGGAAGCTCGAGCTGCGCCGGCTCGTCGAGGACGAGGGGACCGAACCGCCGCACCCGGACCGGCATCTTGAGGTCGAAACGACCGCGGCGCGGTGCGGCGGCCACTACAACGCTGGCCCGCTCAGCGCGGCCAACCTGGCCCTCTAAGACGCTCTGGTCGAGCCGATCGAGCCTCACGCTACCCCACCACCAGCCGAAGATCGCGAGGGCGCAAGCCACCGCGGCGAGGGCTCGACCAGAAGTCGCCGCGAGCGCGACGACGCCCGCGAAAGCGAGCGCGGCGAGGGTCGGCAGTCGGATCAGGTTTGCAAAGCCAATCCCGAAACAGAGCGTCGCGAGAAACGAGTGCGGTGGCGAGCGGAGGATTGACGGGATCACGGCGCCACCAGGTCTTTGAGCTGATCGAGCCGCGAAGGGCCGATTCCGGGAACCGCATCGAGCTCGTCCACCGTCGTGAAGGCGCCGTGCTTCTGCCGATAGTCGAGGATCTTCTGGGCGGTGACCGGGCCGATGCCTGGCAACGAATCGAGTTGTTCTAGCGTCGCCGTGCTGAGATGAACCGGACCGCTCGACGGGACGCCGGCGGACGCGCCGGCCCCAGGAGGCGCCGACGGACCGGCCGCGCCACGCTTCGGAACGACGACCTGCTCACCGTCCGCGAGCGGAGCGGCAAGATTGATGAGCGCAAGCTCAGCCTTCGCCGTGGCCCCGCCGGCTCGAGCAACGGCGTCGGCTATCCGGGCTCCCTGCCCGAGCCGGTACAGGCCGGGACGACGAACCGCACCGACCACGTCGACCACGACAGCTGCAGGAGCCCCCGCCGTCTCCGTTGGCGGGGCGGCGGGAGGCGCCAAGCCGGCAGTCGACTGCGGCCGGGAGAGCAGCTTGCTGGCGAGGAAAAGCAGCAGCACCAAGCAGCCGACGGCGATCAGTAGGCGCCGACGCGAGATGTCGAACGGAAGCTCGGGCACCTAGCCAGCGTGCCGGTGCAACTGTCACATGGGTGTCACGTCTTCGTGCCGATTCAGCGCCAGCTGATCGCGACGCCCGTGGCAGGCGCTCTCAGCCGCACGAGCCAACTCCGCTGCGGAATGCGGCCGGTCTGCCGCTCGCGGACGATCGCGATCGCGAGGCCCCCCACGCGCGGTACCGCAACAGCGACGGCCGAACCATCCGGCCCGACCGCGAGGCCGCTCACCCGCATTCGGCCGAGCAGCCCCGGGGTGACGACCTGCCCGCTTGCGAGCCAGCCGCCGGCAACCCGACTCGCGGACGAACCGAGAAGCTGGCAGCGCGGCGGTCGGCTCCAGCGTTCGACAACCGCGACTCCGCGCGCGGAGTAGACCGCGAGCGCCGGTGCCGTCCGGGCGTAGACGATTACGCGCGCCGGGCCGCCGCAGCGCCGGGTGTCGAAGGCCCGACTCGAGCCGGTGCGCAGGTCGAAAGATGCGGCTCGCCCTCTCCCGTCGACGTATGCGACGGCGAGTGAGTCCGCCCGCCAGGACGGTCTGACCGGTCGGACGCCACGCACGAGCAGGCGGTCGGGCGATCCATCCCCTTCGATCATCCGGAGCTCGTCACCTCGCGGACGCGCGACCACGTACGCGATCTTGAGGCCGTCCGGTGACCAGGCCGCAGCGACGACTCGCCCGTCCGTGGGATGAACCCAGGCGCGCCGGCCGCCCGGAGCAAGCGCGACGAGCGACGAGCCGATCCCGACGACTGCGTACAAAGCCCGCGGCGACAACTCGGCCGTGGAGACGGGCAGCCCTTCGATCCGCAGGCCGCTGATTGTTGTGAGCCAAAGCCTGCCGCCGGCCACGACCGCGATTCCATGTGTCCCTGCAGGCACTGAGAGGTGCTCCGGAATCGCGCGCTCGTGCTTCGCCGGCGAGCCCAGCCGCACGTGGAGATTCCCAGTCGCGGCGAGCGCCGCGGCTCCTGCGCCCAGCGCGAAGGCGATCGCAACGAGGGCGATCGCCAGCTCGACACGGGATCGAGTGCGAGCCGGTGCAAGCACGGCAAGCGCACCCGCACGCGCACGCGCTGATGCCTCGCGGGTCGGCTTCGGAAGGCGCGCGAACGCGCCCTCCAGGCGCTGCTCAAGCTCGCTCGACATCGTTCACCTCGTAGAGCCCACGAAGTTCCTCGAGAGCGCGGGCGAGTCGCGAGTTCACGGTTCCAACGGGGATGTCGAGCAGCTCGGCAATTGCCGTCGGCGAATGGCCGAGCCCGTACCGCAGCACGATCACGACTCGGCGCTGCAGCGAGAGCTCCGCGATCGCGTCGAGCAGGTCTCGGTCGCCCGAGGCGACGTCGCGCCATTCGAGTCGCGCCAGCTCGGCCTCGCCGGCGACCATCCGGCGCTCGGTCCGGAGCAGGTCGAGACAGCGGTTGATAACGATCCGATGCAGCCAGGGGCCGAACGGCCTCCGCTCGTCGAAGCGCGCGAGGGCTCCGAATGCGCGCTCGAACGCGTCCTGGGCGACGTCGTCGGCGAGCTCGCGGCGGCCGCTCAGGGCGTACGCGGCCCGCCAGGCCGATCGCCAGTGGCGGGAGAACAGCTCGGCCGCCGCGTCCCGGGAGCCGCGCCGTGCGAGCTGGACGAGCTTCGCGTCGCTGCGCATCCGCATGAGCACATTGTCGTACGCGCGAAACCGTGGTTCGCGTCCCGCGACAACGCCGCTCATGCCACGGACTTTCGACCCGCCCTCGCTCCACACGCCCACCCTTGGGTGGGGCTTCGACCCGCCTCCCTCGGGGGAGACGCTAGCGCGGGACTCGCAACACGCGTGTGACGAGAGTGCGCCGAAGGTGCGCCAATGCATCCGCACCCGTTTCCTGCCGACCAGGTCGCGCGGAGGGGCGAGCCCGGGCGTCCGCGGCCGTTACACGACGAAGTTGACGAGTCGGCGCGGCACCACAATCGCTTGGCGGATCTCCTTGCCGTCCAGGTGAGCCTGCACGCGCGGCGAGGCCTTGGCCTGCTCGATCAGCTCCCCCTCGGGCAGGTCGGTCGCGACCTCGACGCGGTCGCGGACGCGCCCGTTCACCTGGATCACGAGCTCGAACGTGTCTCGCTCGAGCAGCGCCCGATCGGCTACCGGCCACGGCTGTTCCCAGAGGCGCTCGTGGCCCAGTCGCTGCCACAGCTCCTCCGCGACGTGCGGCGCATAAGGCTGGATCAGCGAGACCACCGTCTCGGCCGCGAACCGCGCCGCCGGATCGTCGGTTGCCGGCGCGAGCGCGTTGACGAGCTCCATCACCGCCGCGATCGGCGTGTTGAAGACGAAGCGGCGGCCGATGTCGTCGGTCACCTTCGCAATCGTCTCGTGCGTCTTCTGGGCGAGCGCGCCCTCGGACGCGCCGTCGCGTGGCGCGTTCTTGTTGACCTCGTTGACGACTCGCCAGAGGCGCCGCAGGAAGCGGGCGATCCCCTCGACGCCCTCCTCGGTCCACTCCATGTCCTGGTCGGCGGGCCCCATGAAGAGGATGTACAGCCGCACGGCGTCCGCGCCGTAGGCCTCGGCCAGCTGGTCCGGCGCCGTCACGTTCCCGCGCGACTTCGACATCTTTGAGCCGCCGAGCCGCACCCAGCCCTGGTGGAAGAGCCGCGCGAACGGCTCGCGGAACCCGACCAGGCCGAGGTCGTTCATGACCTTGACGAAGAAGCGCGAGTAGAGCAGGTGGCCCGTCGCGTGGTCTATTCCGCCGATGTACTGGTCGACGGGCATCCAGTAGTCGATGATCCCGCGGTCGAACGCCGCCTGGTCGTTGTGAGGGTCGCAGTAGCGCAGGAAGTACCAGGACGAGTCGACGAAGGTGTCCATCGTGTCGGCCTCGCGCCGCGCAGGGCCGCCGCACTTGGGACACGTCACGTTCAGCCACTCCTCGTTCGAGGCGAGCGGCGGCTTGCCCTTGGGCCGATAGTCCTCGACCTCCGGCAGCAGCACCGGGAGCTCGTGCTCGGGAATCGGGACAATCCCGTCCTTGTCGCAGTAGACGATCGGGATCGGGCAGCCCCAGTAACGCTGGCGCGAGAAGCCCCAGTCCCGGAGCCGGTAGCTGACCGCCGGCCTGCCCCCGCCGTGCTCGCCGAGCCACTCGACGATCGCGCGCGCGCCTTCGGGCGCCGGGAGGCCCGTGAACTGCCCCGAGTTGACGAGCCGCTCGTTCTCTGTGTGCGCGGCGTAGGCCCCCTCGTCGGGCTCGTCCCCACCCTCGGCGGGCTCGACGACGCGGACGACGGGCAGCCCGTAGCGCTGCGCGAACTCGAAGTCTCGTTCGTCGTGCGCGGGCACGGCCATGATCGCGCCTGTGCCGTACTCCATCAGGACGTAGTCGGCGACGTAGATCCGGATCCGCTCACCGTTCGCAGGGTTGACCGCGTAGCGGCCGGTGAAGACGCCGTCTTTCTCCTTCGTCTCCCGCTCCTCCGTCGAGCGCGCGGCCGTGTGCTTGACGTACTCGCGCACGGGGTCCTCTTCCTCGGTGCCGGCGGCGAGCCGCTCGACCAGGGGGTGCTCGGGCGCGAGCACCATGAACGTTGCCCCGAAGAGCGTGTCGGCGCGGGTCGTGAACACGGGCAGGTCGAGGTCGAGCTCATCGATGCGGAAGAGGATCTCGGCACCCTCGGAGCGGCCGATCCAGTTGCGCTGGATGGTGATCGTGCGGTCGGGCCAGTCCAGCAGCCGGTGGTCGTCGAGCAGCGCGTCTGCGTAGGCGGTGATCCGGAAGAACCACTGCTCGAGGTTGCGCGCCTCGACGATCGTTCCGCAACGCTCGCAGCGGCCGTCGACGACCTGCTCGTTGGCGAGCACCGTCTGGTCGACGGGACACCAGTTGACCGGGGCTTCCTTCCGGTAGGCGAGCCCGGCCTCGTAGAACTTCAGGAACAGCCACTGCGTCCAGCGGTAGTACTCCGGCTGGTGCGCGGAGACCTCGCGGTCCCAGTCGATCGCCCAGCCGAGCCGGCGCATCTGGCGGCGAATGTTGGCGATGTTGCGCTCGGTGATCTCGCGGGGGTGCCCGCCCTCCCTGATCGCGGCGTTCTCGGCCGGCAGGCCGAACGAGTCGAAGCCCATCGGGCGCAGGACCGTGCGGCCGTTCCGGCGCCGGAAATGGGTGACGACGTCGCCGAGCGTGTAGTTGAGGACGTGCCCCATATGCAGGTCCCCGGAGGGGTACGGGAGCATTTCGAGCATGTAGAACTTGTCGCGCTCGGCCCGGTCGGGCGACTCGGGATTCGAGACGTAGAACGCCCGCCCGTCCTCCCATACCTGTTGCCACTTCGGTTCGATCTGCTGTGGGTGGTACCGATCCATTTCTTCCTCCAGAAACGAAAAAGCCTCTCGAATCGAGAGGCCGTGGGAAGCTACCGCGGCCTTCGCCGCGTTGCCTCCCTGCGCTACACGAGCAGCTGCTCCATTGTTCTTGACTTTAGCAACGCGCTAGCGTCGCGTCACGCGAAACCGAGGAGGCATCAGTGAGCGGATACACGATCAAGAACCTGAAAACGGACGTGGAAGACCAGGCGCCGAACTTCGGGTACGCGCCGCACATCGAGGCGCGGATGGCTCGCGTCCCGCTCGAGCTCGAGCACTCGGGGGTCACTTACCAGCGGATCGCGCCCGGCTTCCGCATTCCCTGGGGACACACGCACAACGTCCAGGAGGAGGTCTACGTCGTCGTCTCGGGAAGCATGCTCGCGAAGCTCGACGACGAAATCGTGGAGCTCAAGCAGTGGGACGCCGTCCGGGTCCCCAAGGAAACGATGCGGTCGTTCGAGGGCGGCCCCGACGGTGCGGAGGTCATCGCGATCGGCGCACCCAACACCGGCCCCGGCGACGCCAACGTCGAGCAAGACTGGTGGAGTGACTAGCGGGCTGCGGCCGCGAGGCCTGGGCGGACGAGGCGGTTCGGCCGTGTCAGCTTCGCGTCGTTGACGCTGGGGTTGAACGGCTCGGTCAAAGGCGCCGCACCGAAGGACGCTGCGTGGCGATCGGGCGGCGCGTCCGCATAGAGCGTCGTCCGCTGCAGCGGCGTGCGACCGATTGCGTGGATCGTCGCCTCCATCGCTTCGGGCGGTAGCTCCTGGCCATGGCTCGCGCCGGCGGCGCGCGAGATCGATTCGTTCATGAGCGTTCCGCCCAGGTCGTTCGCGCCCGAGAGGAGTGCGGCCTGCGCCCCGGCGGGGCCGAGCTTCACCCACGAGGCCTGGACGTTCGTGATCAAGGGGTGTAGAGCCAGGCGCCCGACCGCGTGCATGAGGATCGCCTCGCGGAAGGTGGGGCCGCGCCGCGCTTGGCCCTTCAGGTAGATCGGCGCCTCCATGTGGACGAACGGAAGCGGCACGAACTCGGTGAAGCCGCCCGAGCGGCGCTGTTGGTCGCGCAGCCGCAGCAGGTGGCGTGCCCAGTTCCGAGGCTCGTCGACGTGGCCGAACATGATCGTCGTCGTCGAACGCAGGCCGACCTCGTGGGCCGTGTCGTGCACCTCGAGCCACTGCCCGGTCGTGACCTTGTCCGGACAGATGACGGCGCGGACCTCGTCGTCCAAGATCTCGGCCGCCGTTCCCGGGAGGGATGCAAGCCCCGCGTCGCGCAATCGTTCGAGGTAGGCGCGGAGAGGCATCTCGAGGGTCGCCGCGCCCTGCCAGACCTCGAGGGCCGAGAAGGCGTGCACGTGCAAGCCCGGCACGGCGTCCTTGATCGCGCGGCAGACGTCGACGTAGAAGTCGCCGGTGAAGGCGGGGTGGATCCCGCCCTGGAGGCAGACCTCCGTGGCGCCGCGCTCCCAGGCCTCGTCGCAGCGGCGGACGATTTCATCGAGGGGAACCAGGTAGGGCGCGCCGCGCAGGTTCGCGGCGAGCTTGCCCTTCGAGAACGCGCAGAAGCCGCAGCGGAAGTAGCAGACGTTCGTGTAGTTGATGTTGCGCGTGACCACGTAGGTGACGGCGTCGCCGCAGACCTCGCGCCGAAGCGCGTCGGCAGCGGCGGTTACCGCGGCGAAGTCGCGTCCGCGGGCGCGGAAGAGCTCGGTCACGTCGTCCTCGTCGAGCTCGGCGCTTTCGTGCACCTTCGCGAGCGCCTCTGCGACCGCCTGTGACACTTTCGGCGCAGAGCCGTTTCCCACCGCCGCGGATTGGCGCGATACGCTCGCCGCGGGGAGGAGGACGGGTACACCATCCAAGAGCGCGGCGGTTTGCCGCGCAGGGCTGCCGTCAGCGGAGGCGCCTGCCACCCACTCGTCCCCGCGGGCAAATCCTTCCGAATCGGCCAGTGCGAGCACGTGCGGTGCCACCGCGGGATCGACCCACCGCTCCAGCTCGGCGATGTACTCGGGATAGACCGCGAGCCGCGGCGCCAGCTCCAGGCCGCGCGACCGCGTCGCTTCGCCCAGCCGCTCGAGCTCGGGCCACGGCGCCTCCGGATTCACGTGGTCGACCGTCACCGGCGAGACACCGCCCCAGTCGTTGATGCCGGCGTCGAGCAGACTCGGGAAGCGCGCGCTCAGGTTCGGCGGCGCCTGGATGTTCCAGTCCGCCCCCAGCACCAGACGCGCCGCCGCGCAAGTCCAGAGCAGTTCCTCGAGCGACGGCTCGGGTGCCGCCGCCATCCGCGTCCCCGCCTTCGCCCGGAAGTTCTGGACGATCACCTCCTGGATGTGGCCACTGCGCTCGCCGAGCTCGCGGATCGTCAACAGCGCGTCGACCCGCTCGTGCCGCGTCTCGCCGATCCCGATCAGGATCCCGGTCGTGAACGGAACGAGCGCCGCCGCAGCAGCGTCGATCGTCGACAACCGCGCGGCGGGCAGCTTGTCGGGAGACGCCCAGTGCGGCCCACCTTTCTCCGCGAGCCGCTCCGCGGTGCCTTCCAGCATCAGCCCTTGCGAGACCGAGACGCGCCGGAGCTCACGCGCGTCGTCGACCAAGAGCACGCCCGGATTCAAGTGCGGAAGGAGCCCCGTCTCAACCAGCACGAGCCGCGCGCAGCGCGCCAGGTACTCCAGCGTCGTCTCGCAGCCGAGCGCAGCGAGCTCATCTCGCGCGACGCGGTAGCGCAGCTCCGGCTTGTCGCCGAGCGTGAAGAGCGCCTCCCGGCACCCGGCAGCCGCACCCGCACGTGCAACCTCCAGGACCTCGTCCTCGCTCATGTACGCCCGCTCGCCCCGCCGAGGCGGCCGCGCGAACGTGCAGTAGCCGCACACGTCGCGGCAGAGCTTCGTCAGCGGGATGAAGACCTTCGGCGAGTAGGTGACGAGGCCGCCGTGGCCGAGCGCCCGGAGCCGGCGCGCCTCGCCCGCCAGGCCCTCCCACGGCTCGTCGACGAGCTCGAAGGCCTCCGAGGCGGCGAGTCTCTCACTCACCCGGCGGAGCTTACGTCCGGGCGTCTCCCAAGGAGGGTCTGGCGCAAAACAGTCTGTGCCGCCGGCGCACGCTGCTCGCGCGCTGAGCTGCGTCCTCAGTCGCGCCAATAGCCATAGCTATTGACGCTCCCTGCGTCCTTGTCAGCGAACGAGCATCGCACGCCGTCGACGAGCGGTTTCGCGCCAGACCCTCCTAGCCGACGCGAGTGAGCGGTCCGAAGTAGACCCAGCGCCCCTTGTGGTAGCGCTCGAGCCGGACCTGCGCGATCGGGAAGTGGTCGGCCGGTGTCGTCCGCACCGAGATCCCCGGAAGCACGAACGGATTGTTCCGCTCGTTCAGGTGGGTGATCGCCTTCATCACGCCCGCCCGCGTCAGGTTCTTGCCGGCGTGCCTGAGCGCGTCGACCAACGTGTACGCGGACGCCATGCCGTAGACGTTGTAGACGTCGGTCAGGCCCTGGCCGCCGTTGTACTTCTTGAGGATCGTCCGGAAGAGCGCCACCGCCTTGTCCTTCTTCCACGGCGAGTCGAGCGGATCCTTGAGGAACGCGATCGAGATCGAGCCCTCTGTCTGCAGCTTGCTGCTCGCCAGGCTGGCGATCGTCATCGTGTTCGTCGCGCTCGAGACGGCGTTGACGAAAACGAGCGGGCGCCAGCCGAGCACGCGCGCCGACGAATAGGACTGGATCGCGAACTTCGGCGTCGCGAACACCATCAGCGTGTTGACCCGCTTGGCCTTCAGCCGCGCCATCTGCGACTTGACATCGGTATCGGTGATGTCGTAGCCCTGCTTCGAGACGATCAGCTTCGTCTTCTTGCCGAGCGCGTGCTGAAAGCCCGAGACGAGCTCCTTCCCGTAGTCGTCGTTCTGGTAGAGGATCCCGATCCGGGCGTTGGGCCGCGTCTTCGCGATGTACCGCCCGTAGATCGCCGCCTCGCCCCAATACCTCGGCTGGAAGCCGATCGTCCACGGGTACTTCTTGTAGTCGCTCCCCCAGGTGCTCGCACCGCTCGCGACCAGGAGCTGCGGAACTTTGAGCTGGTTCAGGTACGAACGGACGGCGAGGTTCTGCTCGGTGCCGAACGTGTTGTAAATCGCGAAGACCTTGTCGCTCTGGACCAGGTCGCGCGTCTTCTGGATCGCCTGCGACGGGTCGTTCGCGTCGTCCTCGTACTTGTACTTGATGCTTCGCCCGAAGACCCCGCCGTGGTCGTTGACGTACTTGAAGTACGCATCCGCGCCCTTCGCGACCGACGCATAGGCGACCGCCGGCCCGCTCAGCGGGATCGTTCCCCCGATCAGGATCTGCTTCGAGGTAACGCCAGGCGTCGCGGAGCCTCCCGCCGAGGCGGCGGAGACGATTGCGAGCGCACTGAATACCCCGATGAGGACACGGCTCTTCCTCACTGCCCTTCTTGAGACCGAGTGTACAGCGGCCTTGTTAGCGGCTCTGTCAACTTTCGCAACACGCCGCCGAGGCCGGTCGGCAGCAGGATCATCACCAGCACAATCGCCGCTTCGAAGAACACCGAGGGAACACCCGGCAGGTCGATCTGGCCCTGCTCGACAGCGAGCGACAGAGCCACGGCCGCGTACCTTAGGTCTCTATGAGAGGGCGGCGAGCTCGGCCGGTTCCGTGACCGGCGCCTGGCACGCGAAGCGCTCGCAGACGTAGAGCGCCGGCCGCCCGTCGACGAAGTCCTTTCCGGCCAGCAAGGGGACGTCGTCGGAGGGACCGAACGCGACGACCGCGTCCGGGTCGAACCGGGCCAGCGCCGCCCTGGAGATTTCGTCCTCCGGCCGGCCGATCAACGCGAGCTCGCGCACGGGCGCCAGGTAGAGGTCGAGCGCGCTGAGCGCATGGCCGAAGGCGCTCGGCGCGCGCGGAATCGCGTCCCGGATCAGGCGGAACACTCCTGTCGCCTGCCGCTCGAGTTCGTCGTCGCCCCAGATCCGGCCGAGCCGGAGCAGGACGAACGCCATCATCGAGTTCCCGGACGGGGTCGGGTGGTCGTCGAACTCCTTCTTGCGCGCGACCAGCTGCTCGTCGTCGGCCGGTGAGAGGAAGAACCCGCCGCGCTCGTCGTCGGCGAAGAGATCTACCGCGAACCGGGCGAGCCGGTTCGCCTCGTGGAGCCAACGCAGCTCGCCCGTTGCGACGTGGAGCTCGTATAGCCCATTCGCGACATCGGCGTAATCCTCCAGGTAGCCGGGGTTGCTCGCGCGGCCGGCCCGCCAGCTGCGGTGGAGGCGGCCATCCTGGTTCGAGAGCGGCCCGAGCAGGAACTCCGCGAGCTCGCGGCCCGCTTCGATCAGCTCGAGCCGGTCGAGGCGGCGTCCGGCCTCCGCGAGCGCCGCCAGTGCCAGCCCGTTCCAGGCCGCGATCGCCTTGTCGTCGAGGAGCGGCTTGGGTCGCCGCTCGCGGATCCCGAACAGGCGTCGCCTGAGCTCCTCGTCGAGCTCGCCTCGCAGGATCGAGCGGCCGTGCTCGAACGGCTGAAGCAGCTCGGCGGGGACGCCCTCGTCGGCGGTCCACGTGAAGGTCAGCCCTTCGACGCCTTGGGTGTCCGCGTCCTGCGCCGAGGCAAAGCCTCCCTCGGCTAGCCGCAGCTCGCGGAGCATGTAGTCGAGCGTCGCCTCGGCGACCTCGCGGTATCGCTCATCCCCGGTCACGACCCAGGCGTGCAGGTACACCGGCGCGAGCAGCGCGTTGTCGTAGAGCATCTTCTCGAAGTGCGGGACAAGCCACCGCTCGTCGACCGAGTAGCGGTGGAAGCCGCCGCCGAGCAGGTCGTACATACCGCCGGCGGCCATGCCGTCCAGCGTCGTCGTGGCCATCTCGAGCGCGTCGGGGTTGCCGCGCACGTGCATGCGCAGGAGGAACTCGAGGACCGACGCCGGCGGGAACTTCGGCGCGCCGCCGAAGCCGCCCCACTCGGGGTCGAACTGCCGCTCCAGCCCGCGCACGGCCTCGCCGAGCAGGGATTCGGTCAGCGGCTCTCCCGACGGACGCACCGCCGCGGACTGTCGAAGCGCCTCGACCAACGCCCCGGCCTGCTGGGCGACGTCACCGCGCCGCTCGCGGTAGGCATCCGAGACCGCAACCAGCACCTCGCGGAAGCTCGGCAGCCCGTGCCGCGGCTCCGGCGGGAAATACGTGCCCCCGAGGAACGGCTCCCCCGAGGGCAGCAGGAAGACCGTCATCGGCCAGCCGCCGTGGCCCGTCATCGCGACGACCGCGTCCATGTAGAGCGAGTCCAGGTCGGGCCGCTCCTCGCGGTCGACTTTGATGTTGACGAAGCGCTCGTTCATCAACGCAGCCGTCTCCTCGTCCTCGAACGACTCGTGCGCCATCACGTGACACCAGTGGCAGGCCGCGTAGCCGATCGAGAGCAGGATCGGCTTGTCCTCGGCGCGGGCGCGCCCGAGCGCCTCCTCGCCCCACCCGTACCACTCGACCGGGTTTTCGGCAGGTTGGAGCAGGTACGGGCTGGTCGCGTCGGCGAGCCGGTTCACGCGACTACTGGTCCGGCGCGGTAGACCTGCCCTTCGAGCGTTCGGCCGAGCACGCCCTCGAGCCACTGCGATACCTCGACTAGCGCGTCGAGATCTACCCCGGTCTCGACGCCTTCGCCCTCGAGCAGGTAGACGAGATCTTCGGTCGCGATATTGCCCGTCGCGCGAGGCGCGTACGGGCAACCGCCGAGGCCGCCGATCGACGCGTCCAGCACGGTCGCGCCGGCCTCGAGCGCCGCGAGCGCGTTCGCGTAGCCGGTGTTGCGCGTGTTGTGGCCGTGGAAACCGGCGGCGCCGGCGCGCTGGACCAGCGACCGCACGGCGGACGGCGTCGCGACGCCAATTGTGTCCGCGAGGACGATCTCGTCGGCCTCGAGCTTCGCGGCCAGCTCCGCCACCGCGCCCGGATCGACCCTCCCCTCGAACGGGCAGCCGAAGGCGACGCTGATCGTCGCACTGGTCGGCCGATCGGCCTCGGCGAGGATCCGCTGCACGCGCGCGGTCGCCTCGTCGAGCGAGGCGTTGCCGTTTCGCGGTTTGAAGGTCTCGGTGGCGCCGAGCATCACGTTGACGCGGTCGAGGTCGGTCTGCCGCAGCCGCTCAAAGCCCTGTTCGTTGAGGACCAGCCCCGCGTACTCGACGCCGTCGCGGCGCTCGATCGCGGCGACCACGTCCTCGGCGCCGGCCATCTGCGGCACCCGGTCGTCGCGGACGAAGCTGACGGCCTCGATGCGGGGCAGACCCGCCGCGGCGAGGCGATCGACGAGCTCGGCACGAGCCGCCGGCGCCAGCGTTTCGGGCTCGTTCTGGAGCCCGTCCCGCGGGCCGACGTCGCAGATGATCAATGCCACCCAGGAGAGTTTGGCGAAACAGTGGCTGTGCCGTTCCGCCAAACCCTCCTAGAAACCGTACGCGCTGACGTGCTCGACGCGGACCCGCACGAGCAGCCGTTTCTCCCCAGGCCTCGACGTCCAGCCTTCGCCCGAATACTTGCGGGCCATCTTGTCGATGTGCTCGTCCGCGCCGTCGGTCGTCATGTCGGCCCGGCCGCGCACCGCCACCCAGCGATAGCCGTCCTCGCGGTCGACGACGAGGACGCCGACGCGAGGATCGCGCTCGATGTTTCGCGGCTTGACTCGGCCCGCCGCCGTGTTGAAGACGACGCGCTCGCCGTCCCAGTCGATCCAGACGATGCTCAGCTGCGCCGAGCCGTCGGGATTCTCCGTGGCGACTGTCGCGAAGTTTGGTTCTTCGAGAAGACGTGCTTGCTCGGCGGTCAGCCCGGGCACGCGTTAGTCCAGGCCCGCCGAGTCCACCTTCTCCGGCTTGATCCGAACGGTGATCCGCTGCTCGTCGGGCGACCGCCAGGGGTACTCGTCCTTGCCGAGGTACTTCTTCGCCAAGTGGTCGATCTGCTCGTCCGCGCCGTCGGTGGTGAGCTCGACCGGGCCGCTGACCGACACCCATTGATACGGGTCCTTCGGATCGACGACGGTGATGGCGGCATGCGGGTTTCGCCGGAGGTAGCGCTCCTTCGCCCGCCCCACCGCCGTGTTGAAGGTGACGACGCCGTCTTCGGCGTCCACCCAGACAACCGTGCTGTGCGGCGTGCCGTCGGGACGGATCGTCGTGACGGTGCCGACGAACGGGTGCTCGACGATGAACTTGCGCTGCTTTTCCGTCAACTGGGCCATTTGAGCCTCCTGGATCGCTCGTCCGACGGAAACGCCGCCGACAGATGGCTTCTTCCCGGCTGTGACCGTACTAACCGGCGAGCGTCGACATGCCGACAAAGGGGTCATGCGGGCGCTCACGTTTGCTCTGCTGGCGATGCTCGCCGTCTTGACGGTGCTGCTGCATCGGGGCGCGGCCGCGCAGGCGAAGCCCGGCGACCCGCAGCTGAGCGCGATCGCTGGCCAGCTGTCCGGCCGGCCGGTGACGATTCGGTGCGAAGGCCTCTCGGGCGCTCTGACCGGCCCGCAGGGCGAGTCCGGCCGAACCGAGTTCATCGGCGACAAGCCCGTCTCGGTCTCCTACCTGCAAGAGGGGATCTGCCAGACACTGCACGCCTACGCGCGCTCGCCCAAGGACTGCCTGCTGCCGTGCGAGCGCCCGCTCGCGGTCGCCTGGTCGCTGAACACGCTCGCGCACGAGTCCTATCACCTCGCCGGCATCCGCAACGAGGCGAGAACCGAGTGCGCCGCCCTTCACGCGATCGGCTTCGTCGCCCACAGTCTCGGCGCGTCGCCCATGCAGACCCGTGCGCTCTCCTCGTACTCGTTCGCGCAGCTGCCCCGCAGGATGCCCGTGGAGTACAGCTCGCCGGAGTGCCGCGGAGCTAGCTGATCGCGACCATTCGCTCGATCGCGCCACGCGCCCGGGCGGCGATCTCTGGCTCGACCGTCACCTCGAACTTCCAGTCGCGGAGCGAGTCGCGCAGCTTCTCGAGCGTGATCATCTTCATGTACTTGCAGATCGCGCGCTCGGACACCGCCTCGAAGCGCTTGCCCGGCGCCTCCTTGTTCAACCGATGGATGATTCCGGTCTCGGTCGCGACGAGGAAACGGCTCTTCGGCGAGGCCTTCGCGAAGTTGATCATCCCCTCGGTCGAGAGGATGTGCGTCCGGTCGTTGCCGAACGCCATGCACTGGCTCGCGCAGCCGCACTCGGGATGAACGAGCAGCTCCGCGTCGGGCGCGTCGCGCTGCCAGCGTTCGATGTCGTCGGGGCGGATGCCGGCGTGGACGTGGCACTCGCCGAGCCAGATCGTCAGCTTGCGGCCGGTGACGCGCTCCAGCCAGATCCCCAGGAACATGTCCGGCAGGAACAGGATCTCGCGGTCGGCGGGGATCGCCTCGATCACCGCCTTCGCGTTGCCCGACGTGCAGCAGTAATCGCTCTCGGCCTTCACCTCGGCGGTCGTGTTCACGTAGGAGACGACGACCGCTCCCGGGTGTTCGGCCTTCCAGTCGCGCAGTTGATCGGCCGTGATCGAGGCGGCGAGCGAGCAGCCGGCTTCGAGGTCCGGGATCAGCACGGTCTTGTCCGGCGAGAGGATCTTCGCGGTCTCCGCCATGAAGTGGACGCCGCAGAAGACGATCGCCTCGGCGTCCGTGGCGGCCGCCTCGCGCGAGAGGCCGAGCGAATCGCCGACAAAGTCGGCCACGTCCTGCACCCCGGGCACCTGGTAGTTGTGGGCGAGGATCACGGCCTCGCGCTCGCGCGCGAGTGCCCTGACCTCGTCCTGCATCGTCGTGGCGACGGCTGTGGTCATACGACCTCCATCGAGACGTCGAGGGCTCGCGCCGAGTGCGTCAGCGCGCCGACCGAGACGAAGTCGACGCCGCTCTCGGCGACTGCGCGCACGTTGTCGAGCGTGACCCCGCCGGATGCCTCGAGCTTTGCGCGACCGCCGGTGAGCGCGACGGCCTCTGCCAGCTGCGAGGGGCTCATGTTGTCGAGCAGGATCATGTCGGCGCCGGCGTCGAGCGCCTCGCCCACCTGCTCGAGCGTGTCGCACTCGACTTCGACGTCGACGCCCGTCGCCTTCGCGCGCTCGACCGCCACGCCGATCGAGCTCGCCACTCGCAGGTGGTTGTCCTTGATCAGGATCCCGTCGTCGAGCCCGAGGCGATGGTTCGTCCCGCCTCCGCAGCGGACGGCGTACTTCTCGAGCGCGCGGAGCCCGGGTGTGGTCTTGCGGGTATCGAGAATCGTCGCGCCCGTGCCGGCGACCGCGTCCACGTAGCCGCGCGTCGCGGTCGCGATGCCCGAGAGGCGGCCGAGGATGTTCAGCGCCAGCCGTTCTCCGCCGAGGAGGGCTCGCGCATCGCCTTCGAGGCGCGCGACTTCCCCCTCGGTCTCGTCGCCGTCAGTCGCGATCGCTTCGAAGCGGACGTTCGGGTCGAGCTCGGCGAAGACGGCGTTCACGAGCTCGAGGCCGCAGACGACGCCGCGCTCCTTGAGCAGGATCGCCGCGTCGGCCGTGGTGCCTTCGGGTACCACCGACTCGCTCGTCAGGTCGCCGTCGCCAAAATCTTCGGCGAGCCAGGCGCGGACGTCGACGGCGGTCAGCTCCATGCCTCGAAGACCGCCTCGCGGCCGGGTCGCATGACGGTGTGCATGCCGTCGAGCTCGGAATTCCCGTGCGGGAAGTCGACGCGGAAGTGGCCGCCGCGGCTCTCCGTGCGCTCGAGCGCGCTGCGCGCGACGAGGCCGGCGACGGGATGCGGAGATCCGACGAGGCCTTCCAGCCCGGAGCCGTCGCGGACGAGTCCTGCATCGCGCCACATCGCCTTGCGCAAGGCAGCCGTGACCGGGATCGGCGCAACCGGGGTCGGCGGCGGCTCGAGCTGAGGCGGGATCGCCGCCTCGGAGCCAGAAGCGACCGCGGCGCGCCGGCCGAAGACGAGGCACTCGAGCATCGAGTTCGAGGCGAGCCGGTTGGCGCCGTGAACGCCCGTGCAGGCACACTCGCCGGCGGCGTAGAGGCCCGGCAGCTCCGTTCGACCGTCGAGGTCGGTGACTACTCCTCCCATCGTGTAGTGCGCGGCCGGCGCGACGGGGATGGGCTCGTCCTCCGGACGGAAGCCCGCCTCGGCGAGGCGGCTCATCAGGCCGGGGAAGCGCGACCGGTCGACCGGACGGAGGTCGAGGAGGGCGACGCCGCGTGCATCGACCGCGCGCGCGACAACGTCGCGAGGCGCGAGCTCGTCGGTGAACCGCTGCCCCTCCTCGTCGACGAGCAACGCGCCGGCGCCGCGCAGCGCCTCGCTCAGGAGCAGGCTCCTGTCGGCTAGCGTCGTCGGATGGAACTGGACGAACTCGAGGTCCGCGACGGCCGCGCCGGCGCGGTACGCCATGCCGATCCCGTCTCCGACGGCTCCGGGTGGATTCGTCGTCCGTTCCCAGAGCGCTGCCGCGCCGCCGGTCGCGAGCAGTACCGCCCGTGCTGGGACGATGCGTCGCGACGTGACCACCCCGACGCACCGGCCGCCGCTGCCCCAGAGGTCCAACGCCAGCTCGTCTTCGCTGATCTCGATGCGAGGCTCGTCAAGAACCGTCTCGGCAAGCGCTTGCGCGATTCTCTGCCCGGTCGCGGCGCCGTCGACGCTGAACACCCGCGGACGTGAGTGGCCGCCCTCCAGCCCAGGCTCATCGTCGAACTCGACACCCAGCGCGAGGAGGTCGGCGATCCGAGCCGGGGCCTCTTCCGTGAGAACCTGGACCGCGCTCGGCCGCGAGAGGCCGCGGCCGGCCCGCAGCGTGTCCTCGGCGTGAAGCCCCGGGCTGTCGCCCGGCCGGGTCGCAGCGGCGATGCCGCCTTGCGCGAGGTAGCTGGAAGAAGCTCCGATCGGCCCCTTGGAAACGATGAGGACCCGGCCGTCCCGGGCCGCGGCGAGCGCTCCGAAAAGGCCGGCGATGCCGCTGCCGACGACGACGAGGTCATAGCTGTGTGGGGATTCCAACGCCATCAGCCTCTCGATCCGGTAGGTTTTCGCCTCAGAGTTGAAAACCTCGCGCCCATCCTACCAGTCTCGCGAGGGGCCAACGCAGGTGGCCCTCGCGGTCGTCTTCCAGGTGAGAGCCGGAGTGCTCGAGATCCTCGTCTGGGAGCGGGCCAAGGAGCCGTTCCTGGGCGCCTGGTCGCTGCCCGGCGGCTACCTCGACCCCGGCGAGACCCTCGAGCAGTCGATTCGCAGGCACCTGGCGACGAAGGTCGACGTCCGCGAGGTGGCGCACCTCGAGCAGCTCGAGACTCTCAGCGATCCGCGCCGCCATCCGAACGAGTGGCAGGTCGCAACGGCCTACCTCGGCCTCGTTCCGACCGGCCTCGACCCGGAGCTGCCCGGTGACACCGCGTGGCATCCCGTCTCGTACCTGCCGACGCTGGCATTCGACCACCGCGAGGTCGCGCTGGCCGGCCGCGAGCGCCTGCGCGCGAAACTCTCGTACACGAACATCGGCTTCGCGCTGGCCCCGCCGGAGTTCACGATCTCGGAGCTCCGGGACCTCTACGCGGCGGCGCTCGGACACGATGTCTCGGCCACGAACCTGCAGCGTGTCTTGCTCCGACGCGGTGTCATCGAGGCGACAGGCGAGCGCCGCACCCCTGGCCGAGGCGGCGGCCGCCCGGCGGCGGTCTTCCGCTTCAGCACGCCGCGGCTCGAGGTCACCGACGAGTTCGCCGTGCTCCGGCCGCCAAGGGACTGACCCTGCAGGGGTCTGTCCCAACAACCGTTTATTGGAACAGTCTCCGTTCGGGGACAGTCCCTCCGCGGTTGACTCAGCGGGCTCGGCTCCTTACCCTGGGTTTCGACCCGCGACCGAGGAGGTGCCTCAATGCAAAAAGAGCTGTACATCTCCGCCGGTCGCGTTGCGTCTCGCTGCTGAGGATCACGGGCCGAACTTGCATCGCCATTCGGGTTAGAACGGGCGCCCGAGCAAAGCTCGGACACCCTCCCAAACGGCGTCGCAAGCGAGCGCCTCGCGCGTTCCTCTTCTAGAGACCGCCGCACCGGCTGACGCGTAAGGCGGGCCGCCGCGCGGTCCGCGACGGCTGCATTCCAGAGAGGAGCATCTTGAGCGAATCGCTCATGCGGCTCGGGTGGACGCCCGAGCGCGACATCGAATTCGAGGAGCATCGCGAGGACGGTCTCCTGCCTGCCCGCGTCGCCGTCGAACACCGCAGCGCCTACGTGCTCTACGGCGAGGAGGGCGAGCTTCGGGCCGAGCTCGCCGGTCGTCTGCGCCACGAGGAGATCTGGCCGGCGGTCGGCGACTGGGTGGCCGTACGCGAGCCCGCCACAATTGCGGCCGTCCTCCAACGGCGGACGGTGTTCTCCCGCAAGGAGCCGTGGCTGGCGGCGAAGGAGCAGGTGCTCGCCGCGAACGCCGACACGGTCTTCGTGACGACCGCTCTGACGCCGACCGATTTCAAGCCCCGGCGCCTCGAGCGGTATCTGGCAACGAGCTGGGAGAGCGGCGCCGAACCGGCCATCGTCCTGACCAAGCCCGATCTCTGCGACGACGTCGCCGGTGCGGTGCTCGAGGTCGAGGCGATCGCCTTCGGGGTGCCTGTGCACGTCGTCAACGGCCTCACCGGCGAGGGCGCCGCGGAGCTGGGCGCCTACCTCGCCGGAAACCACACGGTCGCGCTACTCGGCTCGTCCGGAGTCGGCAAGTCCACGATCGTGAACCGGCTCGCGGGCGGCGAGCTGATGCCGACGGCCGAGATCGGCGAGGACGGCCGCGGCCGCCACACGACGAGACACCGCGAGCTGATCCCGCTCCCCGGCGGCGGGCTCGTGCTCGACACGCCCGGCCTCCGCGAGCTGCAACTGTGGGATGTCTCACAGGGCCTGGAGCAGACCTTCGAGGACGTCGCCGCGCTGACCGCCGCCTGCCGGTTCGCCGACTGCGCGCACGAGCGCGAGCCGGGCTGCGCGGTCCGACAAGCCCTTCGCGACGGCTCGCTGCCGCCGGAGCGCTACGAGAGCTGGCGCAAGCTCCAGCGCGAGCTCGCGCGCCTGGAGCGGCGTCTTGACGCCCGTGCCCGCTCCGAGCATTCACACCAGATCAGACGGGAGGCCCGGCACCGGCGGCGCACACAGAGGCCGCCCCGGCGGCGGCGGATCAGCTAGCCGAGCGCCTCGTGGACGCGCTGCTGGAAGTCGGCGATCAGCCGCTCGCTCTCGGGCAGCAAGCGACCGCGTTCGATCAGCCCGGTGGCGACGCCGCGCTGGACGTTCTCGACGAGGACCTTGTCCTCGGCCCCGACCTGGCCGTCGAATTCGAGCAGCTCGGCGATCCAGGCCTCATCGACCCCCGAGCCGAAGAAGTAGTCGAGGAACCGCTCCGTCCGCTCCGGCCCGGCAGGCAGGACCGGGCCGATCGAGAGGTTCTCGCGGCCGGGGAAGATGTTGACCATCGTGTTCGGCCAGAGGAAGTGGAATTGGCTGCGCGCGACCTCGCCCTCCGTGTCGAGCCCGGCGCCGTCGGCGCGGACTGGACCGAACTGGCTCGAGAACGACCGGTCGAGCGCGAGCTCATAGGCGTCGGGTGAGACGTCGACGAGCGCGCTGAAGCCCGGGTGCGCGACCGAGCAGTGGTAGCACTCGAGGAAGTTCTCGGCCGCGAGCTTCCAGTTCGCCGCGAGCGCGGATTCGGCCCGGCTGTGCAGCGTCAGCCGGTCGACCTCGACGCCGGCTGCCGCAACGAGCTCCGGTAGCTCGCCCAGCGCGTCGGCGAGGGGCACCGCCTCCGGATCCGGGTTCACGAACACGAACGGCCCCCAGGTTCCGACCGACGCCGGCCGTAGCGAGATGCCGTCGGTCTCGAAGCCGGGCTCGCGAGCCGAGCGCGGCGCGGTCTTCAGGGCGCCGTCGAGCCCGTAGGTCCAGGCGTGGTACGGGCACTGGAGCGTTTCCCGCGCAGCCGAGCCCGCCGCGATCACGGAGCCGCGATGGCGGCAGACGTTCAGGAACGCCCGCACGGCTCCGTCGCGGTCGCGCGTCACGACAACCGGGAGGTCACCCACGCGGGAGGCGAAGTACCCGGCTCCGTCGCCGAGTTCTCCGAGCTGGCCTACGTACTGCCAGGCGCGCGCGAAGATCCGCTCCCGCTCGAGCGCGGTCAAGCCCGGGTCGGTGTACGCAGACCACGCGAGCGTCTCGGCCACGCGGACAGCCTACGCGGCACCGGCCGCCCTTTTACAACTCGAAAGCGGGCAAAGCCCTCAAACGAGGGACACGGGCGACCGTGGACTGGCCGATCCAGACGGCAACGCGCAAAGAAAGGAGTTGGACGCCGTGCGGCCGGCGTCGCCCCGCCCATGGCCGCAAAGCTCACCACCCTTTCGGCGTTCATCGCCGCCGCAATCGTCCTCTCGGCAGCCTCGCCCGCCGCGGCTGTCGACAACTCAGCCCTTTCGACACCGTCCGTTCTATCCCCGGCCTCAGCGGCCGTCCTCGACTCAGTTCCCCCCTTCGCCTGGACGCCGGTGGGGGCGGCAGATCACTACGAGTTCCAGATCGCAGCCGACGCCGGCTTCAACTCACCGGTGCTCGGCCGCGGCTATGACGACTTCACGACCCAGAACACGCGCGCGACGCTGCTGAAGACGATCCCGAACGGGACGTACTACTGGCGCGTTCGCTCCGTCGGGAAGGACGGCTCCGTCTCGCCCTGGACCGCGGGCCGCTCGTTCCGAAAGGCGTGGACCGCCTCGGCGGCGCTGCAGTCGCCTGCCGGCGGCTCCGGGCTCTCCTTCGGGACCGACGCGCTCAAGCTCGCCTGGTCGCCGGTGCCGGGAGCCGCGAACTACCTCGTCTCGGTCGCGACGGACCCGTCGCTCGGATCGCTCGCCTTCCACACGGCCAACGACCCGACCGGGATCCCGCAGGTGCAGGCGAACTCGCTGGCCATCTCCATCGCGCTCGCGACCGGCACGTACTACTGGGGCGTGACCCCGGTAGACGCGGAAGGCAACCGCGGCGCCCCTTCGCCGGTCGCGTCGTTCTCCTGGTCGTGGCCGTCGACGACGACGCCGACCCTCACCGACCTCGATTCGACCGACCCCGAGGTCTTCGACCCGAAATTCTCCTGGAATCCGGTTGCCGGCGCCGCGAAGTACGAGGTCGAGATCAACTCCTCGTCCGACTTCGCGCCGGGCTCGAAGGTCTGCTGCACGGGGACCACGATCGCAACCTCGCTGTCCCCGACGGCCCTCCTGAAGGACAATGTGTACTACTGGCGCGTCCGCGCCTACGACCCGGACGGGAACGCCGGGGTATGGAACAACGGTGCGCCGTTCACGAAGACGTTCGACAAGACGGCGCCCGCCGGGCCCGTCACCGGGACGGCGATCAAGAACCTGCACATGCGCGACAACACCACCGACGACACGGTCACGGCCGACGCGGATCACGACCTCTCGAACGGCTTCCAGACCACGACGCCCGTCGTCTCCTGGAACGCTGTACCGGGCGCATCCAGCTACGAGGTGCAGGTCTCCAGCTGGAACGGTTCGACGTGTTCTCCCGTGGTGCAGACCGTGAAGACGTCGGTTCCTTCCTGGACTCCCCTCGGTGCGTCGCCGGCGGCAAATCCGGCCGGCACGCTCTTCCCGACACCTGCGTCCGACTTCCCGGCAATCACGCCAGGCTCGTACTGCCTCCGCGTCAGTGCCCGTTCCGATCGGGTCGGCCTGGACGAGGTGTTCGGCGATCCGGTCTACCTCAAGAACGGGAACACAGACGACTCCTCGCCGAACCCGCAGGCGCCCGCCTTCACGTGGACGGGGTATCCGAGCGGCGGCGCCGCCGGATGCACCTTCGGCGTCCTCTATCCGTGCTCGGGCGACTACCTCGCACCGCAGTTCGGCACCACTTCCAGCACGACGCCGCTCTTCACCTGGAACGCGCTCAACGGAGCGCAGAGCTACTTCGTGGTCGTCTCGAAGGACCAGAACTTCAGCAACGTCGTCGACGAGGGCTTCACGACGATTCCGGCCTACTCCCCCCGCAGCGGGTCGTCGAAGCCGACCACGTACCCGGACGAGACGACGAGCTACTACTGGATGGTCCTGCCTTCACCCAACCTCAACGGGTCGAACCCGAGCCCGATCGACGTCGCCCACTCCAACTACGACAATTTCCAGAAGCAATCGACTCCGCCGTCGTTGCTCAGCCCATCGAGCGGGACGACATTCTTCGATCAGCCGACGTTCCGCTGGTCACCGGTGCTCGGCGCCCGAAAGTACGAGTTCCAGGTCGCGCAGGACCCGAGCTTCGGCAGCCCGATCGACGATGTGACGACCGACGCGACCGCGTACTCGAGCAACACGACGTACCCGGCCGACACGGTCCTCTACTGGCGCGTCCGCGCGTCTGACGAGAACGGGATCGGGCTGTCGTGGTCGGCGACGGGCACTTTCCAGAAAACGCTGGCCGCGCCGGTCCCCAGCCCGACCAACCCGACCGCTGGCGAGTACCTGCCTGTCTGGACGTGGAGCTCGGTCAACGGCGCGGTGTCCTACGACCTGGCCATCGACCAGCCTGACGGCACGACGCGGAACTTCACCAATTTCCGGATGCCGGCGACCTCGTTCCAAACGCTGACCGGCACGGGCATCTTCCACTGGCGCGTCCGGGCCGAGTTCCCGAAGCAGGGCACGGGCACCACGCCGGGCCCGTGGTCCGTGTCGTCGCCCTTCACGCGGTCGATCGGCGAGCCGGGCGGTCTCAAGACCGACTCCGATCCCAACCACGTGTTGCTCTCGTGGGCACCGAAGCTCGGCGTCAAGCAGTACAAGGTGGAGGTTTCCGGCCGCCCGGACTTCGCGTCGACCGTCGAATCCGTTACGACCGACAACACCGCGTACGCGCCGAAGCTCTCGAACGTCGCCTACCTGAGCGGGAACCAGCTCTACTGGCGCGTTGCCGGCGTGGACGCGGACAACAACGTCGGCGACTTCTCGCCGGCGCAGGCGCTGAGCCTCTTCCCGAAGCTGAAGATCTCGGTCAAGGGCAGTCTGCGCAAGAAGCGCCGCGGGCAGGTCACGGTCACGGTGAGGAACGCCGCCGGAACCTGGATGCACGGCGTCAAGGTGGCCGTTACGGGCGCGGGCGTAAAAGCCCGGCCGCGGTCGACCAACACCTTCGGCTCCGTGCGCTTCACGCTCCGGCCGACCAAGCGAGGACGGGTCCTCTTCACCGCGAGGAAGTCCGGCTTCCAGTCCGCCGGAATCACCCTTCGGGTCAGGTAGAGCCAGACGTGGGCAGGGTCGCGGCCTTCGGCTGCGACCCGCCCGCGCGGTAGGCCAGCAGTCCGGCCACCAGCGCCGCTGACCCCACGTACAGCGCGCTCGCCCACGGCGAGCCGCTGTCGGTCCCGGACAAGATCCCGTGGCCGAAGGCGAGGCCCCAGACGGCGAAATTGAGGTAGTGCGTGCGTCGCCAGAAGCGGTACGACAGCCGCTTGCGGTAGCGGTTGGCGATCGCGAGCGCCAGCAGCAGCTCCGCGCCGACGACGCCGATCGCCGTCGCGAAGGGTCGGTAGGACGACGCGCCCGGCACGAGGACCGCGCGAAGCGAGAAGGGCATGTACGCATCCGCGAAGAGGGTCAGCACGTGAAGGGAGACGAATGCGCCGGTGAGCAGGCCGGCGAAGCGGTGGACGTCCTCGATCGCGAAGCGGGGCCAGGCGCGGGACTGAGCGCGCCCCGACAGCAGCAGGCCGAGCGCGACGGCGATCGTCAACAGAGCGAACGCCGTCATCCCGCTGGCACGGGCGAGATACCACTCGAACTGGGTCACAACGTCACCTCGCCCTGTGCGGTCTGAGAGCCGCCTTGCGACTCGGGTTTAACGGCCGCGCCGCGCATGTCGGCGCGGCCTCTTAGACGGCATCGCAAGCGAAGCCTCAGGCCGCCCGAGCCGGCTCGAGCGCCTCGCGCCAGGCCTTGTTCGAGACTTCGACGCCCGCCGTGCGGAAGCACCCGGCGAGTCCGCGCTCGTCGAGCCAGTCCGGCCCTTCGTCGCCGAGCAGGAACGCCGCTTTCGCGGCGACGTCGGCCTCGAGGCAGCTGCCTGCGGCCACGGTGACCTCCTGCCAGGG
Source organism: Gaiellaceae bacterium (assembly GCA_051955535.1). Lineage (GTDB taxonomy): Bacteria > Actinomycetota > Thermoleophilia > Gaiellales > Gaiellaceae > 13-2-20CM-68-14. Next base: position 46,180 of record JBQCGP010000007.1, read on the forward strand.
CGAGGTGGAAGGCCGGCCGGTGCGGGGGTCGATCAGATGGTGCTGGACCGTGCCGCCGCGCAGCCAGCGCCGCGCCGTGGTGCCGCTCGTCGCGAGACCGCCATTGCGGAGGGTCAGCGAGCCGCCGCCCGGCAGCCCGACCACCGCGGCCCCGCGCACGGCGACATCGCCGCCCGCGGCGACGAAACCGTCGCCCTCCAGCTCATTGGCGGCGGCGTCGACGGCAAGGCCCTTGACGACGCAGTTGAGGTCGAACTTCGTCCCGGGATAGCGGAAGACCAGGCGCCCGGCGATGCGGACGTGCCGCCAGCTGCCCACATCGGCCGGTCTCGGGGCAGGCCCGTCGCCGGTGAGCTCGGCGAAGTCGCGGTCGTAGCCTGCCGCCTCGATCGCCGCGCCGAGGGTCGGGTCGACGAGGCCGTCGGTCCGTCGCGCGGCGTCGAGCGCGAGGGCGAGCACTCGGGCGAAGGTTGGCGAGGCTGCCACGAACTCGGCGGCGCCGGCATTGACGCGGTTCAGCTCGCTATCCGGCCGAAACCGGGTGAAGGTCTGCTCCAGCGTCGCAAAGAGATCTTCGATCGCCTCGAGCTCGCTCGGAGTCGCGCCGCTGACGACGACCTCGGCGCCCATGGCGCGGAAGCGGTCAGGAGACATGGGTTTGCACCTGGGGCTGGCTCGTCGAGGGAGCGATCGAGAAGTCACCCGAGCTCCCGCCCTGGAAGTCGTTCGAGCTCTCGTCCTGGAAGTCAGAGCTCGTGGACGGCGAAGAGGAGCCGGCGGAGCGGGTCGCCCGCGCGGTGTGGCCCGGGTGCGTGACGCGGGCGAGCGCGCCGGCGACGACCAGGCCGGCCGCTGCCGCAACGGCGAGCGCGCTCTTGACGCCGCCCGCCCGCCGTCGTGCCGATTCGATCCGGGACACCTAGATCCCCAGCGCGGGCCCAGGGCCGGGGACGCCGGCGTCGTCGTCGCCGCGCGGCGGGCCGCCGTCGAAGTGACGGAAGCCGAAGCCGAACTTCGGCTGGGTCCCGTTGACGAAGTTGGTCATGTGGGACTTCAGGTCGCTCAGGATCGAGCTCTCCTGCGACTTCGTGAGCCGACCTGATTTGACCGCGGCGTCGAGTTTCTCCTTCGCGTCCGCGACCAGCGCGTTGATCAGTCCGTCGACGGACTTGTTGTGCGCCTTGGCGACATCGGCGAGCGTCTTGCCGCTCTCGAGCTGCGTGCGCAGCTGGTCCTCCGTCACCCCGAGGTAGCTCGCCGCGGCGTCGAGGCCCCGTCCGAACATGCCGAAAGCGTGGTGCATGCCGAGCCCGGGGCCGCCGAAGATCGGAAAGTCGCCGGACTCGATGTGCTGCTTCAGCTCTTCACCCTGAGCCTTCGTGAGCCGGCCCGCGGCGACGGCGGCGTCGACCCGGTTCTCGAGCGCCTTCTTGAGCGCCGAGCTGAGCGCGCTCGGCGTGACCCCGAGCTGTTGCGCCGCGTCGTTCAACACCGCCTGGCTCTCCTGCTTGGGCGAGCCGCCGAGCTGGTCAGCGGCAAGCGCCGCCCCACCGCCGGCGACCGCGAGACCGGCGACCGTGCCCGCGATCAACCGTGGTTTGAGCCTGCTTGCCATCGGGGTGCTCCTTTCGTGGTTTGCCCTCCGTACCGAACCACGGCGGTGTGAGATCCGACTGAGAGCGCCCTAAGAACTCGTTAAGAGGAGGAGCGCCGACCTTCGGCTCAACCATGCGTCCTCCGGCCCGGTCGGCAGCCGTCTGGTACCCCAGCGGGTACCCGTTCCCGTGCTACGAGCGCAGCCGCGTTTCGCAGCCGAGTCTTAGTCGGGGCCTAACGGACCGAACGTCGGTGGCGTCCAAAGGAGGTCCGATACACGCACACAGAAGGAGAGAACAGCACCATGCCAAAACGATTTGTTGCGCTTGCCACCATGGCTTCCGCGCTTGCGGTCGCGGCCGCGGTCGGCCTCGCTGGGGGCGCCAGCGGCGCCGGGTCGCTACCGACCCTGACCATCGCGCTCACCGGCATCAAGGGCGTCTCAGTCTCGGGCAGCCAGGCCTCGGGCGCGGTCAGCCTCGTCTCGACGTTCAAGGGCAAGGCGCCGCAGGGCGAAGACCAGGGCCCGGCCTTCGGGCTCCTGCGCCTGAGGCCCGGGGTGTCGATGCAGCAGGCAATCGGCGCGGTCCAGAGCCATCACGGCGACCTCAACGCGCTCTCTCCCTACGGCACGATGCTTCTCGACAGCTCCCCAGCCAGGGTGCAGACCGTCCTGACGCCCGGTAACTACGTCGCGCTCAACGCCACCGGGAACGGCGAGCCCGCCTTCGCACCCTTCACCGTCACCCAGTCCCCGTCTCCGGCGGCGTTGCCGGCCGCGAACGCGACGGAGACCGCGGTCGACCTCGGCTTCCGGGGCCCAACCGTGCTCCACAACGGGACGATCGTGCGGGCCCAGAACCACGGCTGGCTCGTGCACATGATCGCCCTCGTGGGCGTCCGCGACGCCGCCACCGGCCAGAAGTTGATGGCGCTGGTGCGGGCCGGCAAGAACAAGCAGGCGCAACGGCTCGTGAACAGGAACTTCGTCGAGCTCCTCGGTCCGTCCTCGCCCGGTGCCGTCCAGCAGCAGGTCCTCCACGCCGCCCCCGGCTACTACGTCGAGGCGTGCTTCATGGACACCCAAAACGGACACGAGCACGCCGATCTCGGAATGGAAAGACTGGTCCGGATCGTCCGCTAGGAACCCTACGGAAGCGGGGGCCGCCCTCCCGGCCCCCCCGCCGCCACAGGCCCACCGGGCGCGCATCCACCCCACTGCCGGGGGCTTCGGGTCCCC
>JBQCGP010000008.1:0-47818 GCA_051955535.1 Gaiellaceae bacterium
CGCCCCCCGCGGCCCGGCCCACCGGCCCGGGGGGGGGGGGGGGGGGGGTGCGCGGCCCCCGCCACACACACCCCGCCCCCCCCGCTCCGTGCTCGTTGTTCCGACAGTGGATCGAACTAACGCGTGACCTTCAGCACCTTGCTCGCGCCGTTGATATAGCCCGGCGCCGCCTGCGAGGTCGGCATCACGACACGCAGCCGGTTGCGGCCGGCATGGAGACGGACGTGGAAGGTTGCGGACGAATTGCTATCCAGCTTCACCTTCTTCACCATCAACGCGCCCGACGTCGTCAGGCGCTGCACGTTCACCGACTTGCCGGTGAACGGCCGCGCAGCGGTCACCTTGGTCGAGAAGGTGCCGTTGGCGGCATTGACGAGCGTCAGTGTGATCAGCGGGCGCACCTTGACGGTCACGGTCTGACTCGTGGAGCCTTTCCAGCTCGCCTTGTAGGACGTCTGGATGTTCGGCTGCACGACGTCGTTCCAGTGGCCGCCGGAGGTCGTGGTGAGCGGGCTGGCGAGCGCGCTGAAGGTGGTGGCCGGATAGTTCTCGGTCATCACCTGCACGCTTTCGCCGGACTTGTTGTCCGAGACCTTGCCCGAGAGGGTGACGCTCCCGCCGAACACGACGGACGGCCGCGAGAGCGAAATGGTCACATCAGGTCGCGCCGCGGTCGCGCCTGCGGCGACTAGCAGCGTCACTACCGCGGCGGCCAGAAAGGCGACATACCTACGCATCGAAAAACACCTCTTTCGTATGAAGTGGGGCAGGGTGACTGCAGGAGTAGATACCCAGACGCGGCACCAAACCCGCGCTCAGGGCCGTAAAAACGCTGTAAATTCGCGGCTTCCTTCGGCTAGCGGCCCGACCTTGAAAGTCAGCCGCCAAGCGGGTTACGTTTGAAGGCGTTGTCGGTTGTCGATTACCTGCGGGGCCTCGATCCTCGCCTGCCTCGATCGGTCTGGTTGGTGGAGCTCGGGGGTGTCGTCAACGCCTTCGGGAACGGCTTCGTTTACCCGTTCCTGTTCATCTACCTGCACAACGTACGTGGGTTCGCCCTCGGGGTCTCCGGACTGATCGTCGCCACGAACGCGGGGGTCGCCCTCCTCGCGGGAACGTCGGGCGGCGCCGCGGCCGATCGGTTCGGGCCGAAGCGAACGCTGGCGGCCTCGCTGGTGGTGCTCGCCGTGGCATTCGCACTGTTCCCGCTCGTCCGGGAGCCGTGGCATGCGTTCGCGCTCGCAGCATTGGTCGGCCTCGGGAACGGCGTCTTCTGGCCGAGCTACCACACGCTCCTGGCGGCGATCACGCCGGAGGAGCGCCGGCACGCGGGCTTTGCGCTGCAGCGCGTCAGCACGAACCTCGGCTTCGGAATCGGCGGTGCGCTCGCGGGCCTGATCGCAGCCACGTCCAGCCCCGGGACGTTCACCGCGCTCTTCGTGATCGACGCCGCGACGTACGCTGCCTTTCTCGGGCTCCTTGCCTTCGTTCCGGCCGGCCGAGCGAGAGAGGCTCCGCCCGACGAACCGACCGGTTACCGGTCCGCATTTCATGATCGCGTCTTTCTCGCCCTGCTGGGGCTGAACATCGTCTTCGTCACGGCCGGTTACGCGCAGCTCGAGACCCTCCCGGTCTTCGCGAAGAACGAGGTGCACGTGACAGAGCGAGCGATCGGGCTCGTGTTCTTCGTCAACTCACTCGTCATCGTCCTCGCCCAGCTGCCGGTCACGAGGCTCGTCGAGGGCCGGCGCCGGATGGCGATGCTGGCGCTGATGACGGGGTTCTGGGCGGCCGCGTGGCTCTTCGTCTTCGGCGCGGGCCTCTGGCTGTCCGGCTTTGCCGCGGGCGCCCTGATCGTCGTCGCCGGCGCGGTCTTCGCGATCGGCGAGTGCCTGCAAGGGCCGACACAACAGCCGCTGATCGCGCAGCTCGCACCGGATCACCTGCGCGGGCACTACATGGCGCTCTCGACGAACTCGTGGTCGATCGGCTGGATCATTGGGCCCGCGGTCGGCGCCTTCGTGCTGCAAAAAGAGCCGCTCGCACTCTGGCCCGCCGCAGCCGCCCTGTGCCTGGGCGCCGGCGCCGCCGGCCTCGTCGTCGAGCGGAGGCTTCCGGAGCGCCTCCGACGTACACCCGCAGCCGAGCTCACACCACAAAGCCTTGAGGCGATGGACGAAGTGACACCCGAAGGCGTCGAAGCAGGGATCGTGGGCTGACCGCGTGACGCCGCAGCAGCCGGCATGCGCGGCTGCTGCCCGAACCCGCTCTGGCAACGCTCACCGTTGAAAGTCGTCATGGCCGCGAAGCGGCCGGACTTTCGACGGTTCGGGCGAGGGCTTCCGGGTAAACTGACGAATCCTTATGCGAATGGACGACCCCCTCAGTACCGATGCCAAGTCTGCCTCGCATCAAGCGAACTCGGTCCCGGTCGAGCGACGGGGAAGTCCTCGCACGGCCTGAGCCGCGCGTTGCAGAGCTCAGCGCCAACGGCCTGACCTGGGTCCATCTCGACAGCCCGACCCTCGAGGAAGCCGAGCTCCTCCAGCGCCGGTTCGGATGGCATGCGCTCGACATCGAGGACGTCATGTCGCGGCGGCAGCGCCCGAAGATCGACGAGTACGCGGACGAGGGCTACCTCTTCGTCGTCCTCCACTTCCCGGTCTACGACAAGACGATCCAGCGTTTGAACGCTGCGGAGCTCGACACATTCATCGGCCAGGACTATCTCGTCACGCTGCCGAACGTCGAGCTGCTACCGGTGACGCGGCTCTTCCACCGCTGCTTCGAGGACCTCGAGCTCCGCGAGCAGCTCTTCTCCAAGGGCTCCGGCTACCTCTACTACCACGTCCTCGACGACCTCTTCGACTACTGCTTCCCGATCCTCGACAAGATCGGCCACAAGCTCGACTCTCTCGAGGACGACATCTTCGAGGGGCGCTCCGACGAGGTCGTGCGCGACATCTCGAACGCGAAGCAGGAGATCATCTCCTACCGCAAGATCATCAAGCCGGAGCGCTCGACGCTGCGGCTGCTCGAGCGTCAGGTCGAGCGGTTCCTCCCCGAGGAGCTGGAGAACTACTTCGACGACCTGGTCGACGCCTCGGAGCGCATCTGGGACCTGCTCGACAACTACAAGGAGGTCGTCGAGGCGCTCGAGGACACCAACGAGTCGGCGATCAACCACCGCCAGAACGACATCCTGCGCGTCCTCACCGTCGTGAGTGTGATCCTGTTGCCGCTGACGCTGATCACCGGCATCTTCGGGATGAACGTGCACTTCCCCGGATTCGAAACGGTGTCAGCCTGGTGGGCCGTCTTCGCCGGGATGGCAGGGCTAGCCGTCGGCCTGGCTGCGTTCTTTCGTTACAAGCGCTGGCTCTGAGTCGCGCTTTCTGATCATAAGAGGATCGAGCGGGCGAACATTCTCGCGCCGACGGCGCCGGGCGCGGAACCAACCGAAGAAAAACCAGCCGAGCAGGAACAGGATTCCGGCCCCGATCAGGACTGCGGGAATCGCGACCCAGGCGGAACCGAGACGGGCAACGCCGGAGCCCTGGGCCGCAGGCGGCGGCCCGTAGTCCGACCCGCTCGCGACTGCGCCGCCACCGAAAGTCGCAGACGGGTTGAGCGAATCGACGAGCCAGCGGCCGTGGATCTTGCGCATCGTCCCGAAGAACTGGATCGAGTTGTCCTTCGACTTCGCCTCCGAGATCATCAGCTCGAAGTCGACCTCGGTAGGCGTGGCCGAGTCGACCGTCCACTGGTGAAAGGTGTTCCCGCGGGCTTGATACGGGATGACCGGCACGTTGCCGGCGTCCCATGACGAGCGGCTGATCCCGCTGCGCAGCTCGGGCGTGACGAGGGTCCAGGCAGCGTCGACGTCCCGGCGCTTCACGGCATGGTTCACGAAGCCGTCGAGCGTGCGATTGATCGCCGCGCGCTCGGAGGGCGAGATTCGTGCCGCGGCGGCGGAGCCGGTCAGGACTAGCGCGAAAAGTACTGCGAGGGCGATCGCGCGCTTCACCTTGTCAAGCTAGCAGGGCTCCTCACGGTTAGGCCGCATAAGCTCCGGCCGTGACGGAGCAGCTCTGGGCGCCTTGGCGCCTCGAATACATCGCGCGTGCGGACGAGGACCAGGGTTGCTTTTTCTGCCGGGCCGTGGAGGCAAGCGACGAGGATGGCCTGGTCGTGCAGCGCGGAGAGAAGGCGTTCGTCCTCCTGAACAAATTCCCGTACTCGTCGGGGCACGTCATGGTCGCGCCGTACCGGCACATCGGCGATTTCGGCGACCTCGAGAACCACGAGGCGCTCGAGATCCATCACCTGACGGGGCAGGCTCTGGGCGCTCTCGCGGCCGTTTATGGGCCGCAGGGCTACAACCTGGGCTGGAACCTCGGCCGCATCGCCGGCGCAGGCGTCCTCGACCACGTTCACGAGCACGTCGTCCCCCGCTGGGCGGGAGACACCAACTTCATGCCCGTACTGGCGGACGTGAAGGTTCTGCCCGAGCATCTGGCGGAGACTCGAAGGCGCCTCGCCGACGCCTGGCCGACCTAGATTTAGGCCGAGCTGGTCGCGACGACAGACTCTGCTTTACTCGCCGGCGAGTCGCGCAGCGTCCCGAACGCGAGCACGACGAACCCGATCCCGGCCAGTAGCAGCGCGACCCCGACGACGACGCCGAACAACGCCAGCTGAGTCGCCATGTAGTCCGATGCGGTCGCCAACCGTCCGGAAATGCAAGATCTATGTAAGTAAATCGGTTCAGATATTGCGGAACCCCCGCGAAGGGCGTGAGATAGCGGCCAAGGCGCGCCTTGAGGGGACAAGGGCAGAGGGACGCTGCCGGGAGAGGTGTGGCGCAGCGTCCTGCGCCCTGGCCGCTGAGGGCGGGAGGCTAACCGTTTGGCCGACAAAAGCGTAGGCCTGGGCAAGCACGAAGGTCGCGCCGGCGGTCGCGACTCCTCTCTTCAGGTCGGCGGCGCATCGGCGCTGAGCGGCAACCTGACAACGAACGTCGAGCCCTTGCCGAGCTCTGACTGGACGGAGATTGTGCCGCCCATGACGTCGACGAGCTCACGCGAGATGTACAGGCCGAGCCCGCTGCCGCTCACGCCTCTCGTCATGTTGGCGTCGGCGCGGTAGAACTTCTCGAAGATCAAGCTCTGCTCGTCAGCCGCGATTCCCAGCCCTTCGTCGCGCACTGTGATCTGGAGTTCGCCGGCGCGGGGCGTCAGCTCGACCTCGATGCGGCCCCCGGCGGGTGAGTATTTGGCCGCGTTCGCGACGAGGTTCGTCATGACCTGCCGCACCTTCTCGCGATCGCCGGCCAACGGGGTTAGCTCAGTCGGCGTGATGAGCTCGAGCGTCAATCGATCATCCGCGACCGCGCGTACGGCCGCAAGCACATCGGAGGCGAGCGCAACGACGTCGACCCGTTCGGTGGCCACCTCGAGGTGGGTCGAATCGACCCGGCTCGCGAGCAAGATGTTGTTGACCATTGCCGCCAGCCGGTCCGACTGCTCGGCGATCACCACGAGCAAACGGTTGAAGACTTCTCCTCCTGGAACGACTTCTTCTCGCTGGAGCGTCTTGGCTGCACCGTGGACAGCCGCGAGCGGGGTTCGCAGCTCGTGGGAGACCGTTGCTATGAAGTCGGCTTTCAGCTGCTCGAGCCTGTGCGCATCGGTGAGGTCGCGAAACGCGTAGACGGTCCCCTCCGCGAAGTCGACGCCTTCGATCGAGAGCCAGAGCTCGCGGCCGTCGATGTCGAGCGGGACGACGGTCGCATGCCCGCCCGAGGAGGAGGCATCGTTCGTGACGACCACGGAAGCGGCGATCGCGGCCCAGCTCGGAATTGCCTCTTGGAGTCGCCGGCCTACCACGGCCTCAGGCGCGAGGCCGGTAATCGACTCCGCCGCCGGGTTCCAGAGCCGGACGATGCCGACATCGTCGACGAGGAGCACGCCGTCGGCAATCGATCCAATCACGCGCGCGGCGTTGCCGCGTTCCTCGGCGTCGCGGTACAGCCGGTCGCGTTCCCCAGCCAGACGGAGGCGCTCGAGCGCGTGGCCGATGCTCGCCGCGACCGCCTCGAGCAGCGCCGTCTCTGCGTCGTCGAATCGCTGATCGTGAAGGCGGGCGATCCCGACGACGCCGCGCAGCGTCCTGGCGACGAACGGCGCGCTGGCAAGCGCCCCTGCGCCCAGCGACCACAGAACGAAGTCAGCGTGAGGTCGAGGCCCTGCTACGGTCGCGTCAGCCATGTCGAACTGGAGGAGACACTCCGCCTCTTCCGGCCGCAGCCCATAGGAGCCGACCACGTCGCAGCGTTCGTCGTCGGAGCCGACGAGCACGAATGCGATCTCCGCCTCAAACGCTTCGCACAACTCCGCGGTGACGAGCTCGCCGAGCTCGTCCTCGGACTGCGCGCGGTTGACGATCGTGACGATCTGCGCACGCCGCGCGGCCTCCACGAAGCGCCGCAGCAGCTCGGCGTGCGCGTCAGTCGGGGGCGCCGAACGCAGCAACAACGACACTGTAGTTTCGGTCTCCTTTCGCCCCCCGGGATCTGCCGATCTCTCCGCGTGTGTAGGCCCCCGCGAGAGAGGGCGACGCCTCGCCGAGCGCCGCGGCGAGCGCGTTCAGCTCCCGCTGCGCAAATTCTTCGGCCACAGGACCTTCAAACCAGACGCTTCGAACCGCGCAGTCGAAGACGACGGCCACCTCGGGGGGAGTCTCAAGCCGCGAAACGGCGTCCTCGACCGCCGTGCGCGCACTGTGGATGACTGCTTCCGGAGTTTGCCGACACACGACGACGGCCGCGTTCTCCTCGAGACTCGTGGCGCATACGAGTACGCCGCCGGCAGCGCGCGCGCGTACGTATCGGGGCCGGAGGCCGCCGCTCAGCTCCGGTTCGGCCAGCGGGTGAACCATCGCGAGCTTCTCGAATGTTGCGTCGTCGAGATGGTCGTCCTCGACGCCGATCTTCTCGAGATAAACCGTCTCTGCCGGGCGGCCGTCGAGGCGGATGATGTTTGGGCCCTCGGACCGGGTCACGATCGACGGGGCGCCGAGCGGAACGCAGCTGTGCGCGACCCCGACGCCGATCGGAGAGCTTCCGCCGATCGCGACGGCGACGACTCCAGTCGACAGGGCGCGTCCGTCGGCGAATCTCGCGCGGGTGGGGCCGCCGGCAGCCCCGCCGGCGAGGGGAATCCGCCCGCCCGCCACGGCGTACGCGCCGGCGACGACCTCGGCCTGGTCGCCGCTTTCCGAATCGACGAACAGCAGAACCGCCGCATGCGGAGCATCGCCGATCCCGGCGAGCGCCTCTGCAGTGGCCCGGCGCCCCGCGGTGCGTGGGTCGTACCCGTCGACCGCACCGACGCCGGTCGAGAACGAGGACGAGAGGGCGAGCGCCGAGCAGCCGGTCTTCAGCGGCCGGCCCGGGCCGATCGCCCCCGTCCCGGTCATGCCGGCAACGCGAGCGCCGCCGGCGGCGGCCTGGGCCTCAGCCGCCGACACGTCGGGGTCGACGTCGCCAGCGGTGAAGAACAGGACGAGGCTAGGTTCCCTTTCTAGTTCCGTGACCGCGCGTTCCACTGCCTCGGCGCACGAATGGGTGCCCTCGGCCGACGCCGAGGCGGCAATGCGATCTCGAATGTCGATTTTTCCCGCCGGATACATTGCCGCAGACGACAACGCCGTCGTCACATAGCTATCGCCCGGAGCGGGCAAACCGAAACCAAACGGGGGTCCGCAACGTTGTCATGACGTGAACCTGAGGCGGCTGGTTGCGGCGGGTGTGGTGATCGTCGCTATCGGGGCGCCGTCTGCTGCGGTTGCCGACGACCCACCGTTCGTCGGCTGGAGCGCGCTCCTTCCGAGCCTTGCACTTCCGTACGACCCGGCGAGCCCCGATGACTGCATCGCCGGCCGGAGCCAGTGTGTCGACAAGACAATTCGCGAGATGACGCGCCGCCTCGACCCGCTCGCGTCGTCATGTGATCACAGCGCAGTCTTCTCGCTCACGTACCTCCGCGTGACGCAGGAGTACCGCCGAACAATCGACGAACCGTTTTTCGACGACACCTCGTTCGTCAACTACGAAGACACGCTCTTCGCGGACTACTACTTCTCCGCGTACGACTCGTGGGCCGCGGGGCGAATCGCCGAGGTTCCGCCGGCGTGGCGGATCACCTTCAATGCCGCTTCACGGCACGCCGTCTCGGCGCTCGGAGACCTTTTCCTCGGAATCAATGCGCACGTGCAGCGCGACCTTCCGTTCGTGCTCTATTCGATCGGCCTCGTCGCACCCGACGGCACGAGCAGAAAGCCCGACCACGACCGCGTGAACGAGATCCTCAACCGCGTCACCGACCCGGCCATAGCCGAGATCGCCCGTCGCTTCGATCCGACGATCGAGTACACCAACCTGCCGACGATGTTCGACGACACGACGGTCTTCCAGATCATCGTCGCGTGGCGGGAGAAAGCATGGCGCAACGCGGAAGCACTAGCGGCAGCCCCGACGCCCGCCGCGCGGGCCCTCGTCGCCGCGCAAATCGAGAACGACGCGGCAACCGAAGCGCGAATGATCGTGGCGGCGACGGCCTATCCGCCGCTCATTGGCGGCAGCGGTTCGCGCGATGCTTACTGCGCGATTCACCACGACGATCCATAGCAATGTCCCGGCGTGACTCCCCGCCCGGCCTTCAAGCCTTTGGGGATCAAAGAACGAGAGCGGACGACGGGGATCGAACCCGCGACCCTCAGCTTGGGAAGCTGATGCTCTACCAACTGAGCTACGTCCGCGCTAGCGGCCAAGTGTAGCCCGTCCGAAAGAGCGTCTTTCGCCCCGAGTGCGGCTTGGGCACGGTGGGCTCATGCGCCGTGGACTCCTCGTATCGGTCGTTCTCGCCGCCCTCGTGGCCGGCTGCTCGCTCAGGCGAGCGGGCCCTCCACCGTCGCCTCACTGTCGGGCAGGATCGCCGCTCGCCGGCGTCTACCACCCGGCCCGGCTGAAAGTGAAGAGCCGTTGCCGCGTCGCGGTGGGCACGGTGGAGAAGGTGAAACCGGAGCTCTACGACGGCGACATCCACATCGCGCTCCGGCTCGACCGCGGGCAGGAGGGCTTGCTCTCCAGCGGCAACGCGCGGGTCGGCAACACGCTGATCGTCGAGATCATCCCGTGGGACCGCGCGCGAGTGCTCGTCCCCGCGGAAGGCGAGCGCGTCGAGGTCGTCGGCCCGTGGGTCGACGACACCGCGCACGGCTGGAACGAGATCCACCCTGCGTGGTGGATCAGCGCGGGCTCGATCCAGCCGGCCTCCGAGGACGAGCTGCGCCGCGTCGACCGGCTGCTGCGCGGGCTCGAGCCGGCCTCGGCCGAGGACGACGGTTGAAGTTCGCGCCTGGGGAATAATCCAGCCGGAGAGAGATTCGAAGGAGGACGAGACCATGGACCTGCAGACGCTGCAGTCGACCGCAAAAGCGCTCGTCGCCGAGGGCAAGGGGATCCTCGCCGCCGACGAGAGCACCGGGACGATCAAGAAGCGCCTCGACTCGATCGGCGTCGAGTCGACGGAGGACACCCGGCGCCAGTACCGGCAGATGCTGTTCACGACCGAGGGCGCCGAGGAGTACATCTCCGGCGTGATCCTCTTCGACGAGACGATCCGGCAGTCGACCGACGACGGAACGCCGTTCCCGAAGCTGCTCGAGAGCAAGGGGATCATTCCGGGCATCAAGGTCGACACGGGCGCGAAGCCGCTCGCGCTGACGGACGGCGAGACGATCACCGAGGGTCTCGACGGGCTCCGCGCGCGGCTCGAGGAGTACCGCGAGCTCGGCGCCCGCTTCGCGAAGTGGCGCGCCACCTACTCGATTGCACCCGACAAGCCGAGCGAGTACTGCGTCTGGACGAACGCGCACGCGCTCGCGAGATATGCGGCGCTCTGCCAGGAGGCCGAGCTCGTCCCGATCGTCGAGCCCGAAGTCCTGCAGGACGGGACGCACACGATCGCCGAGAGCCGAAAAGCGACCGGCCGCGTGCTGCAAGCGGTCTACACGGAGCTCCACGATCAGCGACTCGACTTCCGCGGGACGCTGCTGAAGCCGAACATGGTGCTGTCCGGTTACGACGCGACCGACCGCGCCTCGGCCGACGAGGTGGCCGAGGTCACGCTCGAGTGCTTCTACAAGCACGTGCCGGCAGCGGTGCCGGGGATCGTTTTCCTCTCGGGAGGCCAGACCGACGAGGATGCGACCGCGCACCTGAACGCGATGAACGCACGCGGGCCGCACCCCTGGCAGCTCTCGTTCTCGTACGGTCGCGCTCTGCAGGCGCCGTCGCTCAAGGCCTGGGGCGGCAAGCCGGAGAACGTCGAGGCCGGTCAGCGGGCCTACTACCACCGAGCCAAGATGAACGGCGCGGCGCGCACCGGCATGTACGCGCCGGAGATGGAGCGCGAGGCGGTTCCGGCCTGATCGAAGCGTGAGGCAGTGTCCCCGCGCCTGCGTGGGGGCACACGTCCGCTTCCGGGCTACGCGGGCTGAGCCGCCGCCTGAGGCGCTTGCCGCCACTCAATGACGACAAGCGCGACGCCGACGACGATCGCCCAGATGTAAACGAGGAAGAACGGGAACCACGCCACCGCTGCGAGCGCGGCGATCCCGGCGACGAGAGTCGTCCACCGGATCCAGGCCGGCAGCGTCACGGCGCCCGCGGCAAACGTCAGCAGCGCGCAGCCGAGCAGCAGGCCGCCGGCTCCGTACATCGCGGCCCACCCCGCCTCCGAGAACGTGTACGCGACGGGAGCGGAGAGGCTGTGGAGCTTGCCGCCGCTGAAGGCAAGCGCGAGCGACGGCGAGATCGCAATCGCGTAGCCGACGAACCACGCGGCGACAGCCGCGACGCTGAAACCCCAGAAGAGCGTCTCCCGGGAACCAGAAGCGATGCTTTCGCGGAGCCGGGCAAGCAGCACGAGCAACCCGACAGCGCTCAGCAGCATCAAGTAGACGGAAAGGAAGACCGCCGGACGGTGACCCTTCGCGATGAAGTCCGCGATGTCCGAGGCCTTGTAGTTGCCGCCGGGCGGATTCGCGACCATGAATGCCACGATCGGCAGGACGCCGAACGCGATCGCACCGATTCCGGCGACGAGTGATCGTCGTTGCATCGAACCTCCGTTCAGAGTGACGTGAAGTTGACCCCTCTCTCGGAGGAAAAGGTACGACGGATCGGACTTCGATTCAAGAGGTCGAGACGGAAGACTTTTCGGGGCTAGCCGTACTCGCGGCCGGTGAAGAGCTCGAGCTTGTCGAGCGCGTGCGAGGCCTCGATCCTCCGCACGGTGCCGGAGCGCGAGCGCATCACGATCGAATCCGTGATCGCCCCGTTCGGCAGGTAGCGCACACCCCGGAGCAGAGCGCCGGTAGTGACGCCGGTCGCCGCGACGAAGACATCCTGGCCTGAGACGAGGTCGTCTGTGGTGAGCACGCGCTCGGGATCGAGGCCGGCATCGATCAGCGCCTGCCGCTCCTCGTCGTCGCGCGGCCACAGCTTGCCCTGGATGCCGCCGCCGACGCACTTCAACGCCGCGGCCGAGATGACGCCCTCGGGCGTGCCGCCGATCCCGTAGAGCATGTCCACCCCGGTCCCGCCCTGTGCGGCCGCGATCGCCGGCGCGACATCGCCGTCGCGGATCAGGTTCACCTTCGCGCCCGCTTCGCGGAGCTCCGCGATCAGGTCGTCATGGCGTTCCCGTTCGAGCACCACGACCGAGATCGCGCGCGGCAAGACGCCTTTCGCGGCGGCGACCGCGTTCACGTTCTCGGTCGGAGAGGCGTTGATGTCGATCACGCCGATTCCCTCCGGGCCCACGGCGATCTTCTCCATATAGACCGCCGCACCCGGAAAGAACATCGTGCCGCGCTCGGCGACCGCGATCACGGCGATCGCGTTCGGCTGGCCGAGCGCCGTCAGCCGAGTGCCTTCCAGCGGATCGACCGCGACGTCGACCTGTGGACCGGTGCCGTCGCCGATCTGCTCGCCGTTGTAGAGCATCGGCGCGGCGTCCTTCTCCCCCTCGCCGATCACGACGACGCCGTCCATCGAGACGGAGTCGAGCATTGCCCGCATCGCGTCGACAGCGGCCTGGTCGGCGGCCTCCTTGTCTCCGCGCCCGACCCAGCGGCCGGCGCCCATCGCGGCCGACTCGGTCACGCGGACGAGCTCGAGCGCGAGGTTGCGGTCGGGCCGGACCGGCGCCCCCGGCCTGCCGCTCTGCTCCTGCGCGACGGCCATGGCGCGAATCCTAAAAGACCGTCTCTCTAAAGGTCGGAGCCATGCGGTTATTGCTGACGTGGTCGAAACGGACGCCGCGGCCAAGCCGCGACGTCCTTATGGGTCGGCGTCGCGAGCGACCGCCTTAGGTGAGACTCACATCCGCTCGGGGGCCTCGACGCCGACCAAATCGAGGCAGCGGGCGATCACGCTCTGCGTCGCGCGAACGAGCGCGAGGCGGAAGGGCTCCTCATCGCTCTCGAGCACCCGGTGTTCTGTGTAGAAGCGATGGAAGTCGTCGGCTACGCGGATCGCATAGACGGGGATCGCCTGCGGTCCACGCCGTTGCGCCGCCTCCCTCGCGAGCACGGGAAACTCCGTGAGGCGCTTGATCAGGTCGCGTTCCTCGGTCGCGAGCGGGGCTGTCGGCGAAGCGGAAAGCTCGGCCGCGCCGGCCCTGCGCAGGATCCCCGCGATCCGGGCGTGGGCGTACTGGACGTAGTAGACCGGGTTCTTCTGGCTCCGCTCGGCGGCCAGGTCGACGTCGATCTCGATCGTCTGGTCGGGGCCACGGTTGACGAGGTACCAGCGGGCCGCGTCGACGCCGACCTCATCCATGAAGTCGTCGAGGAAGACGACGTCGCCGCGCCGCTTCGACATCTTCCGCTGCTCGCCGCCGCTCGTCAGGTGGACGAGCTGGTAGATCAGCACCTCGACTCGCCCGGAGTCGTAGCCGAGCATGCGGGCGACCGCCGCGTACCAGTTCCGCGTCCCGTGGTGGTCTGCGCCGAGCACGTAGATCGCCCGGTCGAAGCCGCGCTCGAGCTTGTCGGCCAGGTAGACGACGTCCGCGGCCCGGTAGGTCGGTCCGCCTCCCTGCTCCGGGGAGCGGATGAGCACCCGGTCGTCGTCGTCGCCGTACGCCGACGAACGGGCCCAGACCGCCCCGTCCCGCTCGTAGGTGTCGAGGCGCGGCAGGAACTCGTCGAGGCGCCCCTCGAGCTCGCTCTGCTTTGCCCAGCTGTCGAAGTGGACCCTGAAGCGGTCGAGCGTCTGCTCGATCTGCTCCAGCATGCGGGGGACCGGGTCGTCCGGGCTCGCCGCCAGCTCGTCGACGTATGTGCCCCGATAGCCCTCCTCGGGCGGCTCCTCCCCGCGCCGGCGCGCCTCCACGGAGACCCTGAACTTCTCCATCTGCGTGCCCGCGTCGTTGTAGTAGTACTCGCGCTCGAGGCGGTGGCCGGCGAACTCGAGCAGCCGCGCAACCGAGTCGCCGTACGCGCCGTTCCGCCCGGACGCGACGGTGATCGGCCCGGTCGGGTTCGCAGAGACCATCTCGACTTGAATCCGCTGCGGCCGCTCGGGCTCGCCGGCGCCGAAGTCGCGTCCGCGCTGGACGATCGCGGCGAGCGCGTCGCCGAGCCAGGCGTCACTGAGCCAGAGGTTGACGAAACCCGGGCCCGCCACCTCCGTCCGTTCGACCGCCGGCAGCGCCGCCGCGCTTACGGCGAGCTCCTCGGCCAGCTCGCGCGGTGGCCGGCGCCGCTCGGCGGCGAGCTGGAGCGCCGCGTTGGTCGCGTAGTCGCCGTGTGTCGGGTCGCTCGGCCGATCGAGCTCGATCGGCGCGCCAGTGACCTCGGTCAGCTCGGCTGCGAGGGCCGCGACGGGATCAGCCGCGGGCAACGGTCTCCGCCGAGAACAGCTCCTCGAGTGCCTGGAGCTCCTCGTCGGTCCCGGCCACGATCACGACGTCGCCCGGCTCGAGCGTCATGTCCGGATTGGGCGTCGTCTCGAAGTGGCCGTCGCGCTTTCGGACGGCGATGATCACGGCGCCGGTCCTGCCGCGGATCCGGAGCTCGCCGATCGTGCGGCCTGCCTGCGCGAAGCCGGACGGGAGCTCGAGCTCCTCGAAGCGGAGGTCGGTCTCGGATGCCGCGGTCGTCGCCACGTCGACGAACGCAGTCACCTGGGGCTTCAGCATCAGGTTCGCCATCACACGACCGGCGGCTGCGTAGGGCTGCACGACGCGTTCGGCGCCGGCGAGGCGCAGCTTCCGGGCCGCGTCCTCGTTCGAGGCGCGCGCGACGACCAGGAGATCGGGACGCGCCGCCCGTGCCGAGAGCGTGATGTAGAGGTTGTCGGCGTCGGAGTCCGACGCGGCGACCACCCCGCGGGCCCGCGCGAGCCCTGCTGCCTCGAGATCGTCGTCGTCGGTCGCGTTCCCTTCGATGAAGTAGTCGTCGTGCTCACGCGCCGCCTCGATCGACTCCTGGCTGAAGTCGAGGACGACGTACGGGGCCCCTGCGTGGCGGAACTCCTCCGCGATGCGCCGCCCCACGCGGCCGTAGCCGCAGATGATGTAGTGGTTCTGCAGACGCTCGATCGCCCTCAGCCTCCTGTTCTCAGCCAGCCTGCCGCTCTGGACGCCCTGGGCGATGCCCTCGACCAGCGTCGTCGCGACGAAAGCAAAGATAGTCACGCCGACGATGACGAGGACGATCGAGATGACCCGCGACTCGTCGTTGCGCGGCGCCGTGTCCAGACCCGCCAGCGAGACGGTGACGACGGAGCGGTAGAACGATTGCACCCAGGTCTCGTCGAGCGAGTCGTGGTAGCCGATCGCGCCCCCCGTGATGAGAACGAGTAGCGCCGCAACACCAAGTGCGAGCCGGCGAGGGCTGAAGCCGTCCACGACGGGACTAGTATCGTAGGCGCGTGGACGACGAGGCCCAGGAGCGCCAGCTCAACATCCATCTCGACCCCGAGCACCTCGCCGGGGTGTATGCGAACTTCGCGAACATCAGCTTCTCGGACTACGAGTTCACGCTGACGTTCGCGCGGATCGACCACGAGGTCGAAGAGGGCGACGTCCCGGGAGTCGTGGTCGCGCGCGTGAACATGTCGAACCGCTTCATGCGCGAGCTGCTCGACGCCATGGAGGATTCCTGGTCGAAGTGGTCGTCGCGGGAGGGGATCAGGAACCTGCCCGAGACGGAACCGCCTTCGGATACCTAGCCTGCCAGGCCCGGGTCATCGCCAGCCGCTGCATGACGGTCGGGTGGTCGTCGAAGAAGACGTATGACCACACCGGCGGGCTCGGCTGCGCCAGGTCGACCTTCGTGAAGCTTCGGAAGGCCTCGCGGCCGGCGGACGGGTCGTGGGTCGCCTGGAGCGCCAGCCAGTCCGCCTCCGACTCGTAACGGCGGGAGACGACGTTCTCGATCGGCATCGCGAGCAGGCTGAGCCCGAACGAGACGAGCAGCGCGAACGGGACCACCTCGGCCCGGTGCAGGCCGCCGCGACGCCGCGTCGCCTCGGCGAGCAGAAAGGTCAGCGGCAGCGTGAAGAGGACGCCCCAGGCGATCCCCTTGAGAATGTGGCGCCGGGCGACGTGGCCGAGTTCGTGCGCGGCCACGAACTCGATCGCGCGGTCGCTCAGGTGCGAGCGGAACAGCGTGTTCCACAGGATCACGCAGGTCGTCGGCCCGAAGCCCGTGGTCTCTGCGTTGACCGCACGGGTTTGGCCGCTCACCCTGTCGACCCGGATCTTCGTGCCGGTCACGCCTTCACGCCGCTCGAGCCGCTGGACGGCGCCCGCGACCTGACGATCCGGGATTCGGTGGGTGCCGATCGGCGCGAGGAGCGCGCCCACGACCACGAAGACGATGCCGACAACGACGAAGAGCGGCGCCACGATGGCCCACCAGTAGCGTCGAAAGCGACGCGCGAGCACCATGACCACGGCGATGACGATGGCGGTCGTGGCCGTCTGTACGGCGATGCCCCCGACCTGGCCGAGCACGTAGCCCCAGTAGTCCTGGCTCGAGATCCCGTAGCGCCGGTCCCACCAGAGCCCGACGAGCCCGACCGGCAGCGTCGCCAGGGTCACGAACAGGTACGCGGCGACGGCGATCATCACACCGGCCCCGATCTCGCCGAGCGCGAAGCCGCGCGCGAGGCGCCGGCCGAAGACGCTCATCGCGGCGAGAACCGCCAGCTCGACTACGACGCCTGCAATGAAGATCAGCCGACCGACGGAGCTGTAGCGCGCGGCTCTGTGCAGCTCCGCCGGCGGGAAGAACGCCGACGCGCTGAGGTGCGGCCGGTGCAGGTGGGCCGGCACCTTCGTGCCCCAGAGCAGCGCCGCCGCGAGGAGCCAGACGCCGACGGCGAGGATTATCGTGGCCCCCTTGAGCAAACGGGTCGCGGTCATCTCGGACGTCCACGCTAACCGGCACGCCCTCGAAGCCGTCCTGGCTGCGATCGAGGCATCCGGCGCGGACGAGATCTGGTGCCTCGGCGACCTCGTCGGCTACGGGCCGCAGCCAAACGAGTGCTGCCGTGCTGTAGCGGCCCGCGCCGAGCTCTGCCTGGCCGGAAACCACGACCTCGTCGTCCTCGGCTCCCTCTCGATCCACGACTTCGCGGGCGACGCGGCCGCGGCGGCGCTCTGGACGCAGTCCGTGCTCTCCGACGAGGCTCGCGAGTTCCTCGCCGGCCTCCCATCGAGCACGCGGCGGGACGGAGTCGACCTGTTCCACGGCAGTGCCCGCGATCCGGTCTGGGAGTACGTGTTGAGCGACGAAGCTGCCTGGTCGACGCTTCAGGCGAGCGACCAGTCGCTCGTCCTCGTCGGCCACAGTCACGTGCCCCTCGCGATCGCGCTCGACGGCGACGCGCTGGCGGGCGGGATCGCCCCCGAGGGAACCGTTGTCGACCTCGAGACCGGGCGCTCGCTCCTCAACCCGGGGTCGGTCGGCCAGCCGCGCGACGGCGACCCGCGCGCCGCCTACCTGCTTCTCGAGGTCGGCCACGCGGCCACATTCCACCGCGTCGAGTATCCGATCGAGCAGACCCAGGCAGAGATGCGCAAGCGCGGGTTACCCGAGGCCCTCGCCGCCAGGCTCGCCGCGGGCGTCTAGCGCGTCAGCGGGATCACTTCGGCCTCGCGGCCGAACGTGATGCCCTCGCGCGCGAGCGCCAGCTGGACTTCCTCGCGCGCCTTGAAAATGCGCCACTTCACCGTCGCGAGCGTGGTGTCGAGCGAGTCGGCGATCTCGTTGTAGGAGAGCCCGACCACGTCGCGGAGCAGCAGCGCCATCTTCAGGTCGGTGTTGAGCTCGTCCACCGCCGCCCAAAGCGCCTGGACCGTCTCGACCCGCTCGATCGGCGCGTCGACGACTTCGAGAGGCGGGGCGTCGTCGATGGCGACGATCGCCCGCGGCCGACGCTCGCTCGCGCGAAGCTCGTCGAGGACGCGGTTCTTGGTCACCTGGAAGAGCCACGTCGTGAACTTCGACCGGAGCGAGAACTTCGGCAGGCCCTGGAAGACGCGGATGAAGACTTCCTGGGTCAGATCCTCGGCGAGAGCCCGGTCGCCCACGAGGCGCAAGACGTAGTTGAAGACCGGCACCTCATAAGCCCGCACGATCAGCGAGAACGCTCTTTCGTCCCCGCGCTGCGCCTTCCGAAGGACGCCGAGATCGGGCTGGGCTAGTGCCAAGGCCGGACGAGTATAGCCGGGGTGTTCTTCACCTCAGCAGGGATTTCCCGGTCATCTGTAAAGGTTGGGCAAAGCCGAGCAGGTCGAGGGCGGTAGGGACGAGATCGCTGAGTTCACCGTTTTCGAGCAGGTTCATTCCTTCCTTCGTGAGGATCAGCGGCACCGGATTCGTCGTGTGGGCGGTGTGCCGGCTCGTGCCGTCTGTCTCGAGCATCTGCTCCGCATTTCCGTGGTCGGCGGTGATCAGGCTCACGCCTCCTGCACGCTCGACTGCGTCGACGACCTCGCCCAGGCAGCCGTCGGTCGTCTCGACCGCCGCGACCACGGCCGGGATCGCGCCTGTGTGGCCGACCATGTCGGGATTCGCGAAGTTGACGACCGCGAACGCGTAGTCGTTGCCGACCTCGTCGCAGAAGCGACGGGCGACCTCGCGCGCCGACATCTCGGGCTTGTGGTCGTAGCTCGGCACGTCACGCGGGCTGGGGACGAGGATCCGCGTCTCGCCCGCCCATTCGTCCTCTCGCCCGCCGTTGAAGAAGTAGGTGACGTGCGCGTACTTCTCGGTCTCGGCCACGTGCAGCTGCCGGACGTCGTGCTCGGCGAGGACCTCCGCCATCGTCTCGGCCACGTCTCGCTCTTCGAACGCGACCGGGCAGGCGAAGTCCCCTCGGTACCGCGTCATGGTTGTTAGATCGAACCCGGCCTCCATGAGCTTGATCGCCAATTGGCGTGCTCTGTCCGGGCGGAAGTTGAAGAAGATCGCGGCGTCGCCCTCGCCGAGCCGCGGACGGCCTTCGATCGCCACCGGCTCGATGAACTCGTCGGTCACGTCCCGGTCGTAGCTGGCCTGAACGACCTCGACCGGGGTCTGACCCCAGACAGGTCTGCCTTGGACGATGGCCTCGAGGGCCCGGTCCGTCCGGTCCCAGCGCTTGTCGCGGTCCATGGCGTAGTAGCGGCCGGCGACGGTGGCGATCTTCTCCGCCGGCAGCTCTGCGAGGTCGTGCACCGCCGCGTGCGGAGACACGTCGCGGCCGTCGGTGAACGCGTGGATGAAGGTTCGCTCCTCCATCCCCTGCCGGCCGGCCAGCTCGAGCAGCGCACGGAGGTGGTCGATGTGTGAGTGGACGCCTCCGTAGGAGACGAGGCCGAGCAGGTGGACGTTCGTGCTGTGCTCTTGCGCGCGTTCGAAGGCTCCGACGAGCGCAGGGTTCTCGAAGAAGGACCCGTCCGCGATCGCCCGGTTCACCCGCTGGAAGTCCTGGTCCAGCACGCGCCCGGAGCCGATCGTCAGGTGGCCGACCTCGGAGTTCCCCATCTGGCCGTCCGGCAGGCCGACAGCCTCGCCGGAAGCGTTCAGCGTCGTGTGGGGGTAGCGCGCCCACAGGCCGTCGAACACCGGTGTGTCCGCGAGCCCGACCGCATTCCCTGGCCCCGGCGGCGCGCAACCCCAGCCGTCGAGGATGACGAGCGCTACGAGCGGGAGAGCCGTGCCGCCGTCTCGCAAATCGCGGTGAACGATCCCACGTCGAGCGAGGCGCCGCCGACCAGTGCGCCGTCGACGTCCGCCTGGGCCAGCAACTCCTCGGCGTTCTCGGGCTTGACGGAGCCGCCGTAGAGCACCGGCACGTCGATGAGCGACTTGATCAGCGCGTGCGCGTCCTGCGCGATCTCGGGCGTCGCCGTCTCGCCGGTTCCTATTGCCCAGACAGGCTCGTAGGCGACGACGAGGTTCTCGTGTGCGCGGAGGACCGAGACCTGGCGTGTCAGCACCGCCTCGGTCTCGCCGCGCTCCCGCTCTTCCTCGAGCTCGCCGACGCAGGCAATCACGCGGAGGCCCGCGTCGAGCGCATGCTCCGTCCGCATCCGCACAGTCTCGTCGGTTTCCCCGAAGTACTGGCGCCGTTCCGAGTGTCCGACGATCGCCCCCTTCACGCCGAGCTCGAGCAGGATCAGCGTGGAGACCTCGCCGGTGAACGCGCCCTCGTCCGCCCAATGCACGTTCTGGGCGAAGATCGTGTGGCCGCTCGCGACCGCGGCCCCGAGCGAGCCGAAGGGCGGACAGAGAACGGACTCGACGCCGTCCGGCGGCCCGAACGTCCCGAAGAACTCCCGGGTCGCCCCCGGCCCCTTGTACATCTTCCAGTTGCCGGCGATCAGCACCGCCGGAGGATCTTAGAGCCGAGGCCGAGAGGAGCGGCCGGAGCCGCTCCTCTCTCGGTCTTGCGCTGTCCGGCTACTGACCCGCCGGGCAGGGGTTGGTGAGGTCGCCGCTGTTGAAGTTCTCGAAGCGGGTGATCGGCATGTTCCCGGGACCCGGGAAGATCTGCGAGATCAGGTTCGTGAACTCCGTTGCCGAGCTCCCACCGAAGTCATTGACGGTGCCCGGGATGAAGTCGCCGCCCTCCTGCCATGCGCACGTTCCGCCGATGGAGCGCGTCGAGAAGAACGGGTAGAACGCCGCGCCCGGAGGCGGGTTGGTGCAGCCGACGCCGGTGACCGTGCTGCAGGTGCTTTCGATCGCCCCGAGGTCGGCCTCGAACTGGATCGTCGGGTACTGGTGTCCGTTGGTCGTCGGGCTCGTGAAGACCACGGGCTCCGGGTGCAGCTTCTGGTCGACCTTCGGATCCGGGTTGGTCCCCGGCCAGTCGTTCTGGTACGAGGGCCCGTCGAAGTCCGTGTCGTTGAAGAAGCAGCCATTGATGTGCACGACCCACGCGTCCTTGCCCGGAACGCAGAAGCTGTGGCCGTCGTCATCGTCGAGGCCGCCCGGATCGTCCGCCCCGGCAACCGCGCAGTTGAAGTTCACGTCGAGCTGCGGGCAGTTCTCGAAGTGCCCGATCTCGTCGGAGAACGACACGTTAGTCAGGTGCGCCGACCACGTGTTCCCGCGCGCGTTCGCCGTGCTGTACTCGGCGTGGAACGCGTACGGCGCCGAGGTGCACGTGTTCGCGTTCGGCGTGTAGAGAACGTGGGCGAACCCGTTGGCGGTCGACGCCGTCATCGATCCACTCTGGTTCGTGGTCAGGTCGGTGAGATCGGTCCGGTAGCCGGCAGGCGTGTCGTGCATGTGGATCCTGATCACGTCACCCGGCTTCATCATCAGGTCCCTGTTGAAGTCCGGGTTCACGGCCGCGAAGTTCGGGCTGGAGAACGTGCCGGTGAACAGCGGATCTGCCGGAGCCTGGGAGACACCGCTCTTGGTGATGTAGGCCCAGTTGACCGGCTCCACGCCGCCGAGCAGGTAGTTGTCGCAGGCGCTTGTGTTGTCGGTGTGCGTGTTCTGGTCCCTGTTGAAGCTGTCGATCGTCATCGCCGCGCAGTAGCGAGTTGCCGCGCAACCGAAGCCTTCGAATTGCGGTACGTACCCGGGGCCGTAGAACTGGAGCTCCAGGAACGCGTTCCCGGGATGCTTGCCGATGTAGTTCGGAGCGGTCGGGTCCGATCCCTCGAGGGCGTTCGCGTCGGAGTCCGGCGTGCACGTCTTCGTGAACTCCGGCGCCGACTCGCTGTCGCACATCGTCAGGCCGAACCAGAACGTCGGTCGCAACTGGAAGTTCCACGTGCCTCCCGAGCCGTCCTGCTGCGGTTTCGTCGACGGGTCGTCCGGCAACCGCATCGTGTAGGTCATGTCGTTCGCCGAGCCCGGCTCAGACGACCTGAACGCGACTGAGGGCTCGTCGTGCCCGACGTACTCGTCACCAGGGGTCTTGAAGGCGTCGCGACACAGCGAGTGGTGGCTCTCGCAGAGCGGCTCCCCTCCCAAGGCGCCGGTGGCCGATGTGGCCGAGGCGGGCGTCGCCGCTCCTGCGCCCAGCACGAGCGCGCCGGCGAGCGTCGCCGTCACCGCGACCAGCCGAACCAGCCGCCAGGTTCCTCTCCCGGCAAGCAGGCGGGGCTTCCTCATGGACTCCTCCTCTCCGTTCAGAGGGAGCGAGGGGCCTGCCCAAACGCCGCTGTGGCGCACCTCTCGCAGGAGGCGACACCGAGTATTCCTGCCGCGCCTCCTCCTCTTGACGGCTGAATATTTGTCCCTCGATCTCACGTTTGTCAACCGAGACCGGTCTCAGCGACCGCCTCGACGAGCCGGTCGAGCTCTTCGCCCGTGTTGAAGTAGTGCGGAGCGGCGCGGACCAGGTCGGGCAGGCCGCGCTCGAGCGACTCGATCACCGCTGAACTCGTCGCCGAGACGCTGACGTTGATGCCCCGGCTCCGCAGCGTCTGCATTACGAGATCGGCCGGTACTTCGGCAACGTCGAACGTGACGATCGCGCATCGCTCCTCGCCGACGTCGCGGATGGTGACGCCGTCTAGCTCGGCGAGCTGCGTGCGCAGCCGCGCGCCCAGGTCGCGGACACGTTCCCAGATCGCCTCCACTTCCCAACCGAGCGCGTATTCGATCGCCCGGGCGAGGCCGACCTTGCCCGCATAGTCCTGCTCCCATTCCTCGAACCGCCGGCCGTCGCCGCGAAGCTCGTATCGGTCCGGCGCCACCCAGTCCGCAGCCCTCATGTCGATCAGCGGCGGCTCCAGCCGCTCCAGCAGCTCCGCCCGGACGTAGAGGAAGCCGGTACCGCGCGGGCCGCGCAGGAACTTGCGACCGGTCGCGGAGAGCGCGTCGCAGCCGATCGCATCCACGTCGACCGGCAGCTGGCCCGCCGACTGGCAGGCATCGACGAGGTACGGAATCCCGGCCTCGCGGGCGATCGCGCCGGCCTCCGCGACCGGGTTCACGAGGCCGCCGTTCGTCGGCACGTGCGTGATCGCGATCAGCTTCACGCGCTCGTCCACGAGATCCCGCAGCCGCTCGACCGAGACCTGGCCGTGCTCGTCGTTCGGCACCGTCACGACCTCGACGCCCGTCCGCTCCGCCGTCTGGAGGAAGGCCAGGTAATTGCTGATGTAGTCGGCGACCGAGGTAAGGATGCGGTCGCCGCGCTCGAACCGGAACGAATAGAAGGCCATGTCCCACGCGCGCGTGGCGCTCGAGCAGAAGGCGATCTCTGTGGGCTTCGCGCCGATCAGCTCCGCCGTGGCGCCGTAGAAGCGGTCGATCGCCTCTGCGTTCGCGTCGTGCGCCTCGTAGCCGCCGATCCGTGCTTCGAGCTCGAGGTGTCCGACGACCGCATCGAAGACCGGCTGTGGCATCAACGCAGAGCCGGCGTTGTTCAGGTGGGCGACGTGCTCGCAGCCGGGAGTCTCGGCGCGGGCGCGCTCGACGTCGATCACGCGGCTGGAATCACAGATACACCGGGCAGGTCCTTGCCCTCGAGGAGCTCGAGTGCGGCGCCGCCACCCGTCGAAGCCCAGGAGACCTTGTCCGCCAGGCCGAGCTCGTTCAGGGCGCGGATGGAGTCGGCCCCGCCGACGACCGAGAAGGCGTCGGCGCCCGCGACCGCCTCCGCGACCGCTTTCGTCCCTTCGGCGAAGCGCGGCCATTCGAAGACGCCCATCGGCCCGTTCCAGAAGATCGTGCGCGCGCCGCCGATCTCGGCCGCGAATCGCGCACTCGTCTCCGGCCCGATGTCGAGGCCGAGCCAGCCTTCCGGGAGGTCGTCGTACGGGAAGACGCCGCCTTCCGCATCGGCTTCGAACGCCACCGCGCCGACGACGTCAACCGGCAGCACGACCTCGAAGTCGAGTGGATTCTCGCCCCTGAGCTCTTCCGCCATCTTGCCGCCGATCAGGACAGTGTCGGCCCCGCCTCCGAGGTTCCGGAGAACGCCGAGCTTGTCCTCGACCTTGGCGCCGCCCGAGACGAGCACGAATGGCCGGTCGACCTCCCCGAGTAGCTTCCCCAGCTCCTCGAGCTCTCGCTCGAGCAGCAGGCCCGCGTAGGCCGGCAGCAGTTCCGCAACGGCGACGGTCGAAGCGTGTGCACGGTGCACCGAACCGAACGCATCCTCCACGAACAGGTCGCTTTCGTCCGCCAGCTCTCGTGCGAAATCAGGGTCGTTCTTCGTCTCGCCCGGGTTGAAACGCGTGTTTTCGAGCACCTCGATGCGCTCGTCCGGCAGGAGCTCGCGCAGGCGCGCGCGCACCGGCTCCATCGAGAAGGCCGGGTCTGGTCCCTTCGGCCGCCCAAGGTGCGAGCAGACGCGCACCTGCCCAGCGTCACGCTCGAGCAGGAGCTGCAGCGTCGGCAGCGACGCCTTGATGCGGGTGTCGTCGGCGACGCGGCCGTCCTCGAGAGGCACGTTCAGGTCGGCGCGCACGAGCACACGCCTGCCGCCGACCTCGGCGTCGCGAACGGAGCGCGGCGGCAACGACCTACGCCGTGGCGGCCGCCTCGGCCTTCGGCAGTGCTGCACCGGCCATCTTCGAGACGAGATCGACGAGCCGGCAGCTGTAGCCCCACTCGTTGTCGTACCAGCCGAAGACCTTCACCAGCCGGCCGTTCACCATCGTCAGCTGGCTGTCGAAGGTGCATGAGAACGGCGAGCCGACAATGTCCTGCGAAACAAGGGGCTCGTCGCTATAGACGAGCAGGCCCTCCAGCGGACCACTCTGGGCCGCGGCGCGGAAGAGGTCGTTCACCTCCTCGACCGACGTCTCGCGTCCCACCTCGACGACGAGATCGGTGACAGAACCATCCGGAACCGGCGCACGCATCGACATCCCGTCGACCTTGCCCTGAAGCGCAGGCATGACGATTCCGATCGCCTTCGCGGCTCCGGTCGAGGTCGGGATCAGGTTCAGTGCGGCAGCGCGGGCGCGGCGGAGATCCTTGTGCGGCAGGTCCTGCAGCCGCTGATCGGCCGTGTAGGCGTGAATCGTCGTCATGAAGCCGCGCTCGATCGTGAGAGCCTCGTGGAGGACCTTGGCCATCGGGGCAACGCAGTTCGTCGTGCAGGAGGCGTTGGAGACGATCCGATCGGACTCCGGGTTGTAGGCGTCGTCGTTGACGCCGAGCACGACGGTCACGTCCGGGTCGGTAGCGGGAGCAGAGATGACGACCTTCGACGCGCCTGCATCGAGGTGCTGCCCCGCGCCGTCGCGGTCGGTGAACAGACCGGTCGACTCGAGCACGATGTCAACGTCGAGGTCGCGCCACGGGAGGCTCTTCGGATCGCGCTCCGAGAGCATCCGGATCTCGTCCCCGCCGACGGTGATCGTGCCGTCCCCCACCTCGATGTCGTGATCGAGCCGCCCCAGCACGGAGTCGTGCTTGAGCAGGTGCGCCATCGTCTTCAGGTCGCCAAGGTCGTTCGCCGCAACGACCTCGAAGTCGCCTCCCCGGTCCAAGTAAGCGCGGAAAAAGTTCCGCCCAATCCGACCGAACCCATTAATGCCGACCTTCGTCTTAGCCATTTGAGCCCTCCTCGTCTTCTAGGAGGAATCTAACGGAGACGTTCGTGCGGCACCCCTGAACAAGAAAAGAGCGGGCCGCTAAGGCGCCGCTCGCGGCGCCGACCATGAGAGGCGTGCGGGCTTTGCCCGTGCGCCGTTCCCGCCCTCCGGCCCGCGCCCTCCGGGCGCGGGCCGGAGGGGAAGCTCCGAGGACGACCTCCCCCTCCGCAATTGTCGCGCTCCGGACCTTGGCGACGGACGGGGTCTGAATCCATCACCGGACGAGCGCGAACCCGCAAGCGAAGTATTAACGAATGCGCCCGGGCAGTTTCAACTGGCCCGAAAGGCATAAACCCTAGGTATCGGCATGCCGAATCAGCGTTTGCAGACGCCTGTGCACGGCCGCCTTCGAGACGACCGGCCGACACTTGAGCCCAAGCTCGCGCAGCGGCAGCGACGGGTGCCTCAGCCGTAGCTCGGCCGTCTCGCGAAGCCGCGGGGAAAGGTCGCCCAGCCGCTCCTCGCGCTCGAGCCGCCGCAGGGCCTCGAGCTGGACATGTGCAGCCTTGCTTGTGCGAACGAGATTCGCCTCGTCCGCGTTGGTGAGCCTGTTCGCGCGCGCCTTCGTCTCCCCCACGACGGCCCGCTCGTCGAGGGCGAGCGCCGCGTCGCTCGCCCCTGCGAGGGCGAGCGCTTCCGCGATCTGGTCGAGGCCCTTCGCGTAAGCGATGACGTGATCGCGGCGCTCACGGACGCGGAGCGGGACATCCTCGCGCGCAGCCGCGTCCGCGAGAAACTGGGCCGCGTCGCTCGATTCGAGCCTGATCTCCAGGTGCGGCGACGGCGGCGCCGAGACCGAGCCTGCGGCCAGCAGCGCCCCGCGCAGGTACGCCCCGCGACAGCAGGCCCGTCCGACGATCCGCTTCGGCGGCCGCGCGAGCGGCTGGCTCCGCGCGCCGAGGACTCCGCAGTCCCTGAGCACCCTCAGCGCACGCGGCGTGCCCTTCACGTGGAGCTGGTAGCGGGTCGCGCGGTCGAAGGCGCGGCGCCGGTACGTGCGGATCTCGGAGTCGACGCCGAGCGAACGGAGCAGGCTGAACGCCCGCCGGGCGACGGCGGAGCTCGCCACGTCGAGGTGAACCGAAACCTCGCCTGCCTGCATATGCCACCTGCCGGCGGAGTGGAAGAGCGCGGACAGTTCCGCCTGCCGGTCGCACTCGCGCTTGGGCGCGATCGCCGCCAGCTCATTGCGGACGTCCTCGGAGAACGACATCCCCGGCATACAATCAGGCGCGATGAGCCGCCCCGCAATCGCGCTCCCGCCCGAGCCGCGCAACGAGCCGGTCAAGGACTACGCCCCCGGATCACCTGAGCGCGCGGAGCTGCAGCAGCGCCTCCGGGAGCTCGAGCGCGAGAAGATCGAGATCCCGCTCGTGATCGGCGGGAAGGACGTCAAGACCGGGACGACGTTCGAGTCCGTCGAGCCGCACAACAAGAAGCACGTGCTCGCCGACGTCCACGCCGGTGGGCCGGAGCAGGTGCAGGAGGCGATCGACGCCGCCCGGGAGGCAAGACACGACTGGGCGCGGATGCCCTGGGAGGATCGCGCGGCGATCTTCCTCCGAGCCGCCGAGCTCCTGGCCGGCCCCTGGCGCGCAACGCTCAACGCGGCGACGATGCTGGGCCAGTCGAAGACCGCCCATCAGGCGGAGATCGACGCGGCCTGCGAGCTGACCGACTTCTGGCGCTTCAACGTCGAGTTCATGACGCGCATCTACAAGGAGCAGCCGAACTCGGCGCCGGGCACCTGGAACCGGATGGAGTACCGCCCGCTCGAGGGCTTCGTGTTCGCGGTGACGCCGTTCAACTTCACGGCGATCGGCGGGAACCTCCCCGCAGCGCCGGCCCTGATGGGAAACACGGTGATCTGGAAGCCGGCCTCGACCGCGGCCTTCTCGGCCTACTACGTGATGCGCCTGCTCCAGGAGGCCGGCCTGCCCGACGGCGTCATCAACCTCGTCTACGGCTCCGGCGCGACGATCGGAGACGCCGCGCTCGCCAGCCCCGAGCTGGCGGGGATCCACTTCACCGGCTCGACCGGCGTCTTCAACTCGATGTGGAAGACGGTCGGCGGCAACATCGACAGTTACCGGAACTACCCGCGCATCGTCGGCGAGACGGGCGGCAAGGACTTCATCGTCGCCCACCCGACGGCGGACGTGGAGGCGGTCGCGACGGCGATCGTTCGCGGCTCGTTCGAGTACCAGGGCCAGAAGTGCTCGGCCGCCTCGCGCGTCTACGCGCCCTCGAACCTGTGGCCGGACCTACGCGAGCGCCTCGCGGACGAGATCAAGGAGCTGAAGGTCGGCGACGTCAGCGACTTCTCGAACTTCATGGGCGCCGTGATCGACTCGAACGCCTTCGCCACGCAGCGCGAGGCGATCGAGGAGGCGAAGTCGGCTGCGAAGGCGCAGGTGCTGATCGGCGGCGGCGTCGAGGACGACGAGGGCTTCTTCGTCGAGCCGACCGTGATCGAGACCGAGGATCCGGAGTTCAGGACGATGCGGGAGGAGCTCTTCGGGCCAGTCGTGACCGCCTTCGTCTATCCCGAGAACAAGTGGGACGACACCCTCGAGCTCGTCGACCGGACCGCGCCCTACGGCCTCACCGGCGCCGTCTTCGCGCGCGACCGCAGTGCGATCGAGGACGCGAACACGAAGCTCGAGTACGCGGCCGGCAACTTCTACGTCAACGACAAGCCCACCGGAGCGGTCGTCGGACAGCAGCCGTTCGGCGGCGCTCGCGCCTCCGGTACGAACGACAAGGCGGGCTCGATGTGGAACCTGATCCGCTGGGTTTCGGCGCGGCCGATCAAGGAGACGTTCGTGCCGCCGAAGGACTACCGGTACCCGTACATGGCCCCGGACGGCGCGAGCTCGGACGGCTCCGGCCCACCCGACCGGCCCTAGCAGCCTCACGCTGGACCAGTGCGGGCGGTCCTTCGAGGCGCGGCAATATCCGTGCTGAATGAAGGCCGGGACGATCGAGATCCCTTCGACGACAGCTACCGAATGGCGACGACCATCCCGCCGCTTCTTGCAGATGCGTCGTCTGGAGGTCGCCTGCGCGACTCTCCTCATCGCGGCGATCGCGGGCACTCTGACCGCGCTTGCCGACGGTTGGCCTGGTGCCGTCGTCGCCGCAGCTGTTCTCGTTTGCGGCTTCGTCGTCGCGCGCTTCGTCCGGCGACGCGTGCAGGCCTGGTCCTATCGCGAACGCGAAGACGATCTCCTCGTGAGGCGCGGTGTTCTCTTCAGCAGGCTGTCGGTCATCCCTTATGGCCGGATGCAGTTCATAGACGTCACAGCCGGGCCCGTCGAGCGTTCGTTCGGCCTGGCGACGGTGCGAATGCACACGGCTGCGGCGGCGAGCGACGCACGCATCCCAGGCCTCGAAGCCGAGGAGGCGGCGCGGCTACGAGATCGCCTCGCGGAGCTCGGCGAGGTGAAGGCAGCCGGGCTGTGATCGACCGCGCCGACCGACGCTGGCACCGGCTTCATCCGCTCTCCCCGCTGGTTTCGGCGGGGCGCGTCCTGATCGGCCTGTTGATCCTGCTTGCTCCTGCACTGGTGACCGGCCGGAGCACCTGGGATTCGTTCGTCGAACTCGTGGTCGTCCCGGTCCTGGCACTGCTTGGTGTCGTCTCCTGGCTGGTCACACGCTGGCGAGTCGAGGACGATGACCTGCGGATCGAGACGGGCCTCTTCCGGCGCAACTCATTGCGGTTTCCGCTCAAGCAACTCCAGGCGATCGACGTGGTCCGGCCCGGTCTCGCGCGCCTGTTCGGGCTGTCCGAGCTACGGCTGCGAATGGCCGGCTCGACGCGTGGCCATGCAAGGCTCGCCTACCTTCGCAGGAGGGAAGCCGATCGTCTTCGTGCGCGTCTCCTTGCGCTCGCGCAGGGAGCGGCGGTCGCGGAACCCGCCAGGCTCGACGAGGAGCGTGTCTTGTTGACGATTCCGACGCCGCGGCTCGTTGTCAGCATCCTCCTAAGCAGCACAGGCCTTGGCGTCGGCGTCTTCGTGGGCGCTCTCGTCGCAGCCTCGTTGTGGCCGGGCGCCGCGAGCGCCGCCCTGCGCGGGGGCGGCTTCGTCTACGCGATTGGAATCGCTACGGCGATCTGGCGTCGATTCAACGGCGAGTACCGGCTGACGGTCGCCGAAGCGGAGGACGGTCTTCGGCTTCGCAGCGGGCTCGTCGCAACGAGCGAGGAGACGATTCGGCCAGGGCGAGTGCAGGCCGTGCGAATGATCGAACCACTGCTGTGGCGACCGTTCGGCTGGTGTCGCCTCGAACTCGACGTGGCCGGGAAGCAGAGAGCCAAAGGCGAGGGGACGGCGGAACGCCGGCGATTGCGCGCGGCACTTCCGGTCGGAGGAGTCGACCTCGCCCAGATGCTGCTGGAGAGGATTCTTCCGGAGGCGCCGACCGATCGCCGTCCGCCTCCGAAGCGCGCGCGCCTCAAGAGCCCGCTCCGTTACCACTACCTCTCTTGGGCACGCAACGACGCCTGTGTCGTCACGACCTCCGGCCGCCTCGCGCGCGCGACCGATTGGATACCGCTTGCCAAGCTGCAGAGCCTTCGCCGAGTTGAAGGCCCGATCCAGCGGCGGCTTCGTCTGGTGACGATTCATCTCGATACCGCCGGGCGCAACGTGCACGCCGCCGTTCGTGACCGCGACGCGGCTGAGGGCGACGCCGCCCTGTGCGAATTGATCGAGCTTGCCCGAACAGCCCGAGAGGCAAGCGAGGGTCTCAGGCCACTTCCTGGTTGAACCCGGCGCTGGCGGGGATCCACTTGGCGGGCCAGAGTTAGGAAACCCATGAGCGCGGTTCTGCACGACATCCACGTCTTCTTCAACCACCTCGCGGACGTCGGCTGGACCGCGCTCGGGCTGGCGCTGCTGTGCCAGTTCGTCAAGCTCTGCTGCGTCAGCCGCGCCTGGCGGAACATCATCGCGGCGGCGTACCCGGACCGGCTCGTCCGCTGGCGCTCGGTCTTCGGCGCCTACCTCGCCCGCGTCGGCGTCAACGCGATCGTCCCGGCGCGGGGCGGCGACGCCGTCGGGCTCTTCATCGCCAAGCACCGCGTCGAGGGGTCGACGTATCCAACTCTCGCGTCGACGCTCGTCGCGCTGACGCTCTTCGACTTCGTCTTCGCCTCCTGCTTCATCGTCTACGCGCTCGTCAGCCGGCAGCTGCCCGGAAGCTCGGTCCTCGCCCGCCTGCATGCGTTCGACTTCCACTGGTTCTTCGCGCACCTGCGCGGGACGGTAATCGTGCTCGGCGTGATCGTCTTCGTCGTGCTGCTGGTCCTACTCTGGTTCGCCGAGGACCTGTTCGAGTTCCGGCGTCGCATTGCGCGCGGCTTCGCGGTGTTCTCGGACTTCGGGCGGTACCTGCGGCACGTCGCGATCTGGCAGGTGGCCGACTGGAGCCTGCGGCTCGTGACGATCTTCTTCTTCCTGCGGGCGTTCCACGTTCCGGCGACGCTGCACAACGCGATCCTCGTCCAGGTGACGCAGAGCCTTGCGGTCCTGTTCCCGATCAGCCCCTCGGGGATCGGCACCGAGCAGGCGCTGCTTCTCTACACGTTCGCCGGCAAGGCCGCGAAGACGGTGCTGCTGAGCTTCAGCGTCGGCATGCGGCTGACGCTGATCCTCTTCAACGCCTTGCTGGGCTTCGGGGCGATCCTGGTGATGCTGCGGACGGTGCACTGGCGGCAGCGCGTGCAAGCGGATCGCGACGCCGTCGCAGAGCGGTCGCGCTGACGGCGACCGCGGCGGCGAGCGCGGGGAGCGCGAGCACGACGCCCGCGACGCGGACGCCCCAAACGCGGGCGATCGCGCCGTCGAGCAGGCTGGCGAAGGGACGCAGGCCGAGGAAGGCGAGGCTCCAGAGCGCCATGATCCGGCCGCGCTGCCGCTCGGCGACGCCGAGCTGCAGGCGCGTGGTCGCCGCCGTGTTCGAGGCCAGGTAGCCGAGGCCGCCCACGAAGAGCAGCACGAATCCGAGCGGGAGCCAGGGGCATACCGAGAACGCGGCGACGCCGCCGCCGAGCAGGAAGAGCGTCGCCGCCATCCGCCGGCGCGCGCCGGTCAAGCGGCCGGCGACGACGAACGCAGCCGTCACCGCGCCCGCCCCGAAGGCGCCCACGATCAGCCCGGCCCACGTGTCCGGCTTCCCGTAGACGTGTGCGAAGGCCGGGGGAAGCGTGTTGACGGGATCGGAGGCGAATCCGACGATCGCGACGATTGCGAGGAACGCGATGAGCTCGGGGCGCTCGCGCAGTAGGCGGAGGCTGTCGCGGACGCGCGACTCCTCGCGGCTGGCACGCTCCTGCTCGCGCGGTCGCACGATCGTGAGCGCTCCCACGAAGATCGCGTACGAGAGCGAGTTGACCGCGAACGAAGCCGGGATCCCGACGTAGTGGACCGACAGCGCCGCGCCGGCCGGCCCGAGCGCCCGCGCGAGGGTTGAAGGTCATCGAGTTGAGCGCGACCGCAGTCGGCACCTCGTCGCGCCGCACGAGCGACACGATCAGCGCCTGCTGCGGCGGCGCCGAGAAGGCGCTGACAACGCCGAGGCAGAGCGTGTCCGCGATGACGACCCAGGTCGTCGCCAGACCCGCCCACGCGAGCACCGCCAGCCCGCCGGCAAGCACGATCGCGAGCGTCTGCGTGACGAGCAGCAGCTTCCGACGGTCGACGCGATCGGCGAGGCTGCCGGCCCACGGCGTCAGGACGAGGATCGGGATGAACTGCGAGAAGCTGAGAACGCCGAGCAGCAGCGTCGAGTGGGTGAGCCGATAGACCAGCAGCGAGGCGGCGAGGTTCTGGAACCACGTCCCGCTCGCCGAGAGCGCGTTGCCGAAGAAGTACGGGCCGAAATTCCGCCGCTTGACGATGCTCCAGACCGCGCGCGGCCCGGCGACACCGTCTCCTCGCTTGTCCGCGACCGCCTGCGACACGGCTCAAGTACTACCCGCCGGCGATACGGCTAGCCCATCATCATCCCTTCGGCCGCTGCCGAAGGCTCCGGGTCGGGCAGCCGGGTCATCCGGAATCCGTTCAGTAAACCGAGCAGGGCCGCGATGAGCGGGATGGCCAACGCGATCTGAAGCGCGATCGGCCGCGACTTGGTGTTGATGTGGATGATCTCCTTGCGGACGTCCTTCGGCTGGCCGACCAGGAGTTTGTCGAGGTGCGTGTTCGTCAGCACCTCGGCGTTCTTCTGGAGCTGCGTCGAGACCTGGTCTGCCTCGCTCTCCGAGAGCACCGAGCTCGAGTTCGCCATGTGGGTGAACACCAGCGACAGCGACGCCAGCATGATCGCGCCGGAAAACGCGAGCCCGAAGGAGAGACCGAACGACCCGCCGGCCGAGTTGACTCCGGCGGCCTCGCTGACGCGCTCTTCCTCGATCGGCGAGAGCGTGTAGTTGTTGAGCTGGGAGACGAGCAGGCCGAGACCGCAGCCGGCAATCAGAAGCGGCACGGCCATCGCCCAGCCCGAGTGCGCCCGCGGCACGATCGGGATCAGGATGGCGACGCCCAACGCCAGCAGGAAGAACCCGGCGCGGATGATCTTGCTCGGACTGCGGTCGCCCGCCTTCCTGCCGGCGACGAGCGCCACCGCGAACATGCTGAGCGAGAGCGGCGCCAGCGAAAGCCCGGCCTCCAGCGCGTTGTATTCGAGCACCATCTGGAGGAAGATCGGCAACGCGATCATCAGCCCGCCCAGCGAGATCTGCTGCAAGGTCTGCGACGAGATCCCGAGCCGGAAGTACTTCGACTTGAACAGGTCGGCGTCGAGCAGCGCGGGCTTGCCCTCGCGCTTGCGCCGCTTCAGCCACCACGCGAGCGAGCCGAGCGCGACGAGGCCGACGGCGATCAGCGCGCCCACGGCTCCTCCTCCCTCCTGCCCGACGAGGATCCCCAGCACGACGCCGCCCATCCCGACCGCCGAGAGAATCGCGCCGACCACGTCGACTCCCCGCTCGCC
This sequence comes from Gaiellaceae bacterium, assembly GCA_051955535.1. Classification (GTDB taxonomy): domain Bacteria; phylum Actinomycetota; class Thermoleophilia; order Gaiellales; family Gaiellaceae; genus 13-2-20CM-68-14. The sequence continues at coordinate 33,147 of JBQCGP010000008.1, forward strand.
CGTGTACGGCACGTCGTGGACGAGCTTGCTGCCCAAGAGGACGATCGCGATGATCACGACCTCGCCGCCGAACGCCACCCGCCAGGAGAGATACGTCGTGATGAATCCGCCGACGAGCGGCCCGACGGCAGCGGCGATCGCGGCGGCGGCGCCGACGAGCGCGTACGCCTTACGCTGCATGGGGCCCTCGAAGTTGCCGTGGATCAGGGACTGCATTGCCGGCAGCAGCAGCGAGGCGCCGAGCCCTCCGATGACCGCCCAGAAGATGATGATCGGCAGCAGGCTCTGCGAGAGCGTCATCGACAGCGCGCCCGCCGCATAGCCCAGCAGGCCGAGCACGTAAGCGCGCTTCCGGCCGATCAGGTCGCCGATCTTGCTGCCGATCAGGATGAACGCCGCCGAGACGAGCGCCTCCAGCGCGATCGCCGACTGGACGCCGCTCGCGGTCGTGTCGAGATCGTGCACGACGGCCGAGATCGACACGTTCATCAGCGACGTATCGACGACGAGCACGAACATCGCCATCGCGAGCAGGATCGCGAGACGCTGGTCGCCCTTCGACTCCTCGGCTGCGACCGGGATCGAGCCTTCAACCGCCATGAGCGCGGAACGTCGCGCGTTTCGGGGCCGGGCACATCATCCCAAGAGAACGACCCGCTAAAGGGGAGCCGCCCGCGCGAAGGGGAAAGGCGCGGACGGCTCGACCGCTCTCAGGTACGCAGCTGCTGCGCAGCCGGATTCCGAGCTAGCCGCGTCAACCAAGAAAGCGTCGCCGTAAGGCGACGGGAAGGGACTGTCCCCGAACGGGGACTGTCCCAATAGACGGCTCTTGGGCCGCCACCGCCCAATGGGACAGTCCCCTGCGGGGACAGTCCCTCCGATCAGGCGCGGCCCGCCTTGTGCAGCTGCGCGTAGATAGAGCGTGCCGTCTTCGCCGGCAGGCCGGACACGCCCTCGAGCTCCTCCTGCGTCGCCGCCAGCACTCGCTCGGCCGAGCCGAAGTGCTGGAGCAGCGCGCGCCGCCGCGCCGGGCCGACGCCCTCCAGCGTGTCGAAGATCGACTCGCGCGCACGGGCGTCACGTCGCTGGCGATGGAAGCCGACCGCGAAACGGTGCGCCTCGTCGCGGATCCGCTGGAGCAGCTGGAGGCCCGGCGAGTGCCGGTCGAGCACGACCGGGTCGGGCCGCCCCGGCAGGAACACCTCTTCGGCCCGCTTCGCGAGCGCGATCACCGCGACCCGCGGCAGGTCGAAGCGCTGCATCGCCGCCAGCGCGGCCGAGAGCTGCCCCTTGCCCCCGTCGATCACGACCAGATTGGGCACGGCCGCGAAGCCGTCGTCGTACTCCTCGTCGGCGACGTCGCGCATCCGCGCGAAGCGGCGCTCGATCACCTGCGCCATCGCCGCGAAGTCGTCCTGGCCGTCGAGCCCGCGCACCGCGAACTTGCGGTAGTGCGCCTTCTTCGGCATCGCGTCCTGGAAGACCACCATCGAGCCGACCACCTCGGCCGCCTGGATGTTCGAGATGTCGAAGCACTCGATTCGGATCGGCAGGCTCTCCAGGTTCAGCCCCTCGCGCAGCTCCTCGAGCGCTTCGACCCTGCGCAGCCGCTTCTGCTCCGTCTGGTAGCTCTCCGACTCGAGCGCGAGCCGGGCGTTCTGCTCGGCCAGCTCCTGGAGGCGGCGCTTCTCCCCGCGCTCGGCGGCCCGTACCTCGACGCGCGAGCCGCGCAGCTCGGTCAGGAACCCGGTGAGCGCCGAGGTGTCCCCCGCGTCCCGTGGTACGACGATCTGAGGCGGCACCGACGGAGCGGCGCCGTAGTACTCGACCGCGAACGCCTCGAGCAGAGCGGCGGCGTCCTGGCCCTCGACATTCTCGAGGTGGAAGCCGTAGCGGTCGATCATCTTGCCGCCGCGCAGCGGAAAGATCTGCACGGTCGCGCGGTCGCCGTCGACCGCCAGCCCGATCACGTCGACGTCGCCGACGCTGCGCTTCTCGACCGCCTGGCGCTCCGTGAGCCGCCGGACCGCGAAGAGCCGGTTGCGGTAGCGCGCCGCCTCTTCGAAGCGCTCCCCATCCGCCGCGTCGCGCATCTTCTGCTCGAGCTCCCGCTCGATCGTGCGCGTGTCCCCGGAGAGAAAGTTGACGACGCCGTCGATGATCTCCGCGTAGGCCTCTTTCGAGATGTAGCCCACGCACGGGGCGTGGCAGCGCTCGATGTGGTAGTCGAGACAGGGAATGCCGGAATGCCGGCCGGGCTGCGGGCCCTCGCAGGGCCGGTACTGGAAGACGCGGTTGAGCACGTCCAACGTTTCGCGCACCTTCTTCGCGTTCGCGTACGGGCCGAAGTAGGTGACGCCACGGCGGTGCCGCTCGCGCGTGAACATGACGCGCGGGAAGTCGTCTTCGACGGTGACGGCGATGTACGGAAACGACTTGTCGTCGCGGAGCCGGACGTTGAACGGCGGCCGGTGGCGCTTGACGAGGTTCTGCTCCAGGTGGAGCGCCTCGACCTCCGTCCCGGTGACGATCACCTCGACGTCCGCGACACGATCGGGTAGCTGCGCGATCGCGTGGCGTCCACCCGCCCCCGCCTGGAAGTAGCTGCGCACGCGAGGCCGGAGAGATTTGGCCTTGCCAACGTAGAGAACCTGGCCCCGCGAGTCGCGGAAGATGTAGACGCCGGACTTGGCGGGCAGCCGTTTCAGCTGGTCTTCGAGCCGTTTCTCCACGATTCCGCAAGCGTAGTCGTGGGTAGGCTCGCCACCCATGAGGTGGAAGGGGCCTGTTCTAGCCCTGCTCGGGGCCGCCGCGGTCGCGGCCGTCGCGATCGGCTTCACGGTCGGCGGCGGCAGCGACGCGACTCCCGGTTCGCGCACCGCAGCGGGCACGACGACCACCGGCGAGGGCGTGTCGATCCCGAAGCCCGGCCCAGTGCGAATCGGCCATCGCCTACTTGTCGCGACCGTCGACGATGCGATGAAGCAACCCGACCCGAAAGCGGCGGCCGACCTGATGAAGGTCTCTCAGGACGCCGGCTTCGACGCGGTGCTGGTCTCGAGCATGTGGAGACCCGGCACGACCACACTGTCGGCGCAGGACCGGCTCACGCTCGGCAACGTCGTCAAGGCCGCGGACGACCTGCACATGAGCGTCTTCGTCTTCGTCTGGCACGGCCTCGGCGGCAATACGCCGCGCACGGAGCCCGCGCGCCGCCGGTTTGCTGCCTATGCCGCCTCCGTCGCGAAGACCTTCCCTCAGATCCGCGACTTCGTCGTCGGCAACGAACCGAACCTGGACACCTTCTGGAGGCCGCAGTTCGGCGCCGGCGGCAAGGACGTCGCCGCCACGGGTTACCTGAACCTGCTCGCACGCACGTACGACGCGCTCAAGGCGGTCTCGCCGCACATCCAGGTGATCGGCGGCGCTCTCGCGCCGCGCGGCTCCGACCGGCCTGGAACGAAGCGCGACACGCACTCGCCGACCCGGTTCATCGAGGACCTGGGTGCCGCGTACAAGGCGAGCGGCCGCACCAAGCCGGTCATGGACGCCTTCGCCATCCACCCCTACATGCGGACATCGAAGCTTTCGCCGACCGAGACGCACGCGGACTCGACGACGATCACGCTCGCCGACTACCCGAAGCTCGTCACGCTGCTCGGCCATGCCTTTGGCGGGACGGACCAGCGCGCCGGCGACCTCCCGATCTACTACACCGAGTTCGGCGTGCAGACGCGCGTCCCGACGGCCGACCGACACGCCTACACCGACGTGAACTCGCCGTCGGCGGGCGACGCGGTCAGCCCGGACACGCAGGCCCTCTACTACCGCGAGGCGCTCGAGCTCGCCGCGTGCCAGCCCACCGTGAAGGGCCTCTTCATCTTCCACACCTTCGACGAGATCGACCTCGCCGGCTGGCAGTCAGGGCTCTACTACGCCGACCAGAAGCCGAAGCCGAGCCTGCCGGCGTTCGAGAAGGCCGCCGCCGAGGCGAGGGCGGCGCGCCTCACCCACTGCAGCGGGACCACCTTCACCCAGGAGAAGTAGCATCCTCGTGGTGGCGGGTCAGTACGTCGCCTACACCTTCTACCGGGTCGATCCCGCCTGGCGGCGTCTGCCGATCGACGAGCGCGCTGCCGGCAAGGACGCATTCGCCGAGGTTGTCGAGGACTGGGCCGGCCGGATGGACGCCCTGCGCACGTACTCCGTCGCCGGCGTCCGGCCGGACTGCGACTTCTTCCTCTGGAAGATCACCGAGCGCTACGACGACCTGGGCGAGCTCGGCGCGGCGCTGAACGGCACGCCGCTGGCCGCGTGGCTCGAGACGCCGTACTCGTACCTCGCGACGACGAAAGCGTCCGAGTACACCTCGGCGCGCAAGGCGCGCAAGATCCTCCCCAAGGACTCTCCCTACCTCGTCGTCTACCCCTTCGTAAAGGTAAGGCCGTGGTACGCGCTGTCCGACGAGGACCGGCGTCGTGCGATGGACGAGCACATCAGGATCGGACGCGAGGAGTTCCCGACGATCCACAACCACACCACGTACTCGTTCGGGATCGACGACCAAGAGTTCATGACCGCGTTCGAATGCGACGAGCCCGCCGACTTCATGCATCTGATGCTGCGCCTACGCGACAGCGAAGCTTCCCGCTACACAGAGCGCGACACGCCGATTTTCGTCGGCAAGCACGTCTCGATCCAGGACGCCCTCGGCGCCCTGGACGGAAAGGCCGCGGGCGTCGAGGCCTAAGGCGCGCCGTCGCGCGGCGGCTTGAACTCATCGAGGTCGGCCGCTGCGACGTCCGCGGCGTCGCCCGCCGCTAGCCCGCCGCCGTAGCCCATCGGGGCGCCGTAGCCCGTGTCCTCGAGATAGTTCTCCTCGGCCTCGCCGGGATCTTTGCCTCCGAATTCGGGATTCTCAGGCCCGAATTCCTCCCGCAGGTCCGACTCCTCCTCAGGATTGCCGCCCCTGCCGCGGATCCATTCCCAGAGTCCCCAAGTCATGACGCGATCTTAGTACCTCGTCCAGTAATGCCGCCATGTATTTGCTGAACGAAGCACTAGTAACCGTAGCTGCGCTCCGAGCGCCAGACCCGCCACATCGCGTAGCCGGCCAGGATCAGCGTGACGATGAACGCGAACGCGTCTCGCCCGGTGGTGCTGCGGCCGGGCCAGAAGTACACGCCGAGGTCGACGAGGATCAGGGCGAAGCTGCCGTAGAAGACGCGACGCGAGCGGTCCGACCAGGTGTCGATGTCGTGCCGCATCCTGTCGCGCCAGAACATGTACGCGACGACCGCAATCGCCAGGAAGAAGACGATCTGCAGGAGCAGCGAGAGCGAGATCAGCGTCCCCTCGAGATTCAGGACGAAGACGACCGTCGCGATCGCGAGGATGATGATGAACCCGCGGACGGTCCCGTTCAAATCGCTCCACCAGCGTCCCATGGCCTCTCGGTAGGATCGCTGCGATGGTCGAAGAGGGCAAGCCGGCACCCGATTTCGAGCTCACGAGCGACGCCGGCGAGCGCGTGAAGCTCTCGTCGCTGCGCGGAAAGCCGGTCGTCCTCTACTTCTATCCGAAGGACGACACGCCCGGCTGCACGACGCAGGCCTGCGGAATCCGCGACGCCTATTCCGACTTTCGCGAGCGCGGCGCCGTCGTGCTCGGCGTCAGCCCCGACGACGAGGCATCGCACGTCAGGTTCAAGGAGAAGTACGAGCTTCCGTTCACGCTGCTCGCCGATCCCGAGCACGAGGTCGCCGAGGAGTACGGCGTCTGGAAGGAACGGAATCGGTACGGCAAGAAGTCGATGGGCATCGAGCGCTCGACCTTTGTGATCGACGCCGACGGCAATGTCTCGAAGGTGATGCACCGCGTGAAGCCGGACACCCACGCGGCGGACGTGCTCGCCGCCCTTACATAACCCTTTACGCGCGATTTACCGGCACCGAATCGTGGGCTGACGCAAGCCGCCGACGATCCGGGCGTCTTCCGCTCCTTCATCCAAGCCAGGAGGTCTCGAGATGAGAAGGCGCTTCACCTACGTCGCCCTTGCAGCGCTAGTGCTGCTCGCGGCCGGAGCGTCCAGCACTTTCGCGGCGCGCAGCGGCAGCGTCACCTACGTGTTCAACGGCCGGCTGCTCGCCGACGCGGGCAACTCGCCGACGCTCTACGTCGACGTCAACGGCGGGAACAAGCTCGCGCTCAAGAAGCTGGTGGGCCTGAGCGACAACCAGAACTTCGCCGTGGGCGCGGGCACGCAGTACCTGCGCTGGTCGCACGGGGTTCCGACGGTCGTGGCGGAGTCGAACCTCGTCGCCGGCGACGCCGTCAGCGTCCATGTTCGGGCGCTGCGCAGCGCGTCGTTCGGCGAGATTGCTGCAACCGCGGCGGCACGCGTCGCCGATCGCGGACCGACCCCCGGGTTCGCTCACAGGCCGTTGTGGCTGTTCGTCGGGGCGCTCAACGCCCCCGCGGCGAACGGCAAGGTCTCGATCCACGTCCAGAGCGGCAACTGGCTCGGCCTCCGCAAGATGCTCGGCCAGCCGCTCGACGAGTCGTTCAGCTACGGGCCGAGGACGATCTTCATCCTCTGGCGCGGTGGCGTTCCGACGTTGATCTCGCCGTCACAGCTCAAGGTCGGCGACCGGATCTCGGTCAGGATCCGCGCTCCTCGCGTCGACACGCTTCAGCAGGCCGAGCAGGTTCCGGCCGCGCATGTCGGCGACCACGAGCCGCACACGCCTTCCTAGCTCGACGCCCAGGCTAACCAGAAGAGAGGCCGGTATCTCCGGCCTCTCTTCGTTGAAGTCGATTCGCGAGGAGGCCGGCGCACACGGCCTCCCCACGTCAGACCGTGCGTCGGATGAAGAAGACGATCACCCAGCAGAGCGCCGCGACGACCGCGAGGATAAACAGCCATTTGACCACGGCGACTGCGAGGACGATCCCGAGCACGATCAGAGCTGCCAGCAAAAGCAGGAGAAAAAGCATTCTCGACTGTTTGCCGCGCCGCTGAGGCCGCTAAACAAGCGGGCCCGCAAACCGGTCCACCCCCTCACCCGTAGGCAAGTGCGGACAAGTGCACACAAGGGAAGGGGGAACGTTGACTCGACTTTCAGTCCGCGGAGCTCTGCTCGCCATCGTCGTCGTCGCCGGCCTCGTTGCCGCGGCGCCGACGCAGGCGGGCCCGCCCGGCAACCACTTCACGGTGACGCCGCTCGTGTCCGACATACCCGGCGTAGCGCCGACTACCGACGCGAATCTCCAGAACTCCTGGGGCCTCGCGCGGAGTGGCACGAGCCCATGGTGGGTCGCCGACAACGGCACAGCCAAGACGACCGTCTACAACGCTGCCGGTGCGCTCCAGAGCATCAACGGGGATCCCTTCAAGGGCGTTCCCGGTGCGCCGACCGGCGCTGTGTTCTCGGGGATCTCCGGCCAGTTCCAGGTCGGAACGACCCAGACGCCGGCCACGCTCGGAACCTCGAACTTCATCTTCGACTCGGAGGACGGGACAATTAGCGCGTGGCGCAGCGCTTCGGCGGCCGCGCTCGTGACCGTGCCCGCCGCGAACGGCGCCGAGTTCAAGGGCCTGGCGATTTCGAACGATGCTTCCCTCGGCCCAAGGCTCTACGCGACGGACTTCGCCAACGCCAAGGTCGACGTCTTCGACGGCAGCTGGACCCCCGTCAACACGCCCGGAGCGTTCGTCGATCCGAATCTCCCGAATGGCTTTGCGCCGTTCGGGATCCAGACGATCGCATCGCAAACGCCCGGATCGCCGTCGCACGTCTTCGTCACCTATGGGATCCAAGGACCGAACGGCGACGAGATCGATCGGAACGGTGCTGGGATCGTCGACGAATACGACCTGGACGGCACGTTCGTCCAGCGCGTCGCGACCCGCGGCTTCCTCAATGCTCCGTGGGGGCTCGCAATGGCGCCGGCAGGCTGGCCTGCCGTGGGCGGCGACCTCCTGATCGGCAACTTCGGCAACGGAAAGATCCACGCGTTCACACAACAGCCGGACGGCAGCTTCAAGAAGGACGGCGCCCTCCGCGACGAGAACGGCAAGAAGATCGAGATCGACGGGCTGTGGGCGCTCGAGTTCGCCGGCGGCGGCGCCAACGGCGACCCGAACAACCTGTACTTCACCGCCGGCCCGAACGACGAGGCCGACGGGCTCTTCGGCACGATCAAGCCAGCGAGCTGAACCGGTACCAGCGGGCGGCGGCTGAGCCGCCGCCCGCTGGACGCCGAGCGACGTCGGGAGCAATGGCGCTACTGCTCGCTGACCGGTTCGAGATGCACGAGTCGGATACGGCCGTACTCGCGATCTTCGGACCGTGCAGACACCACGCGCATCGGTACGCCATCCCGCTCGATGATCTCGCCTGGTTCAAGCTCGTGGTCGAGGTGCAGTGCCCCGCCCTCGGCCTGGCCGTACACGTACAGGATGTGGTCGAACGTCCCTGTCACAACCGTCTCAGGCCTTTGCGGATGAGAGGACTTGAACCTCCACGGGGTTTGTGGGCGGGATGCTGCCAGGTCCGGGCTAAAGTGGCGTTCCCGACGCTGAAACGCGTATTGGCTCCCGACGCCGAAGGGCGTATTGTGTTCCGTGCGTATCGGTTTCCTGTGGTCGGATCGGTGCCACGTCCTCTGCGGCATGTCCAACCAGAGGAGGAGAGGCTTATGCGCACGACGTTCTTTGTGAAGTCGGTGCTGCTCGCCTGCGTGGTCGTCGTTGCAGGTGTAATGGCGACCACGGCCGGCGCCGGTGGCGGTAACTCGGATGCGGCGAAGGCATGTCAGATGGGCGGATGGCAGACCCTGGTTCGCCAGGACGGAACCGGGTTCACGAACACGGGCGATTGCGTCTCCTATGCCGCGCATGGGGGCTCGCTGATCCCGACCGGGCACCACTTGATCACCTTTTCTGAGTTCCCGGTGGGAACTGTCGTGACGACGCAGTACGCATCGGAGGGGGTGCTCGTTTCCGGGACCCCCGGCCCGTTCATTTCCGAGGACGGCTCCAACCCGACGTCGCCGGTGCTTTCACCAGGAGCTGGCTTCAGCGGAACGATCGAGTTGGAGTTCGTTTCGCCGGCGGACGGCACAACTCCGGCTTCGGCGTCTTCCGTGTCGTTCGACCTTGGCTTCATGGACACCATCGGTGGAGCCACGGTCACGACCTACGACATTGCCGGCAACCAGATCGCTTCCTTTGCCACCAACCAGCTGGGGATCGAGCACATCACTCCTACGGGAGCGATTCACAGGATCACGGTCGTAACCACGAGTGATCCGGCGGGTGCAGCGATCGACAATCTCGGCTTCAGTTTCTGAGCGTAGGCCCTCCTGCGTCCGGTGACTCATTCCGTAGTCACCGGACGCAGGGTTCATCTGGTGTCTCGTTCTACGCGACGCGCGATGCGAGCGTCGGAATCCGCAACCCGGCAGCCCGAACAACTCCTCCGGCCGTAGCCCGGAACCGACGCCGACGCTCGGGATCGCCCCGATGGCGAGGGTCGCGACGCGGCGTTTGGGCACGGATTGTGCACCGCAGCGGCCGCAAACCTCGATGCGGATGAGAGGACTTGAACCTCCACGGGGTCTCCCCCACACGGACCTGAACCGTGCGCGTCTACCAATTCCGCCACATCCGCGCGGACGGCAAGTGTAGCCCGGGCCTTTCGCGGCCGAGGCGGGGTTTTGCCCGGCTCGGCTCACCACCCTTCTAGGCAGCGGCCAGGTGTTTTGCAATAGACGACTGATGCGCGGGTAGCTTGAAAGCATGGACACCGAGACGCAGACCACCTTCGCCTGCTTCGTCTGTGGCGACGCAGCGATACGCTCGGAAGACCCGGAGCAGGTCGAGGACTTCGTCGCCTGTGCGGGCTGTCGAAACCGCTACCCCGCCGCCCTGATCAAGGCCACCGTCGACCCGTTGGACTACGTCCTGAAGCTCACGACTGGAGAGGAGATCCGGTTCGAGTCGGCGACGATCCACGGCGACTTCGCCCACCTCAGTTCCGAAAACTTGAAGGGACACTTCAGGGGTCTGTCGCATCCGTTCGACCGGGGCCTAGACGTCGCGATCGACCAGATCGTCTGGTGCGCGGATGCACCGGGCGGCCCTTAGCAGCAGCCCTCACGACGAAGTGACACCACGAGGGTTAGCCCCGGGGGGTCTCGGGATAAGAGACCGGTCATGGTTACCCGCACCGAGGAACGGCCGCGGTCGGCAGAAAAGTCCGCGAGGCTCCCGAGAAGTGCATGGTTCGGCGTCCTGCGCCGGACGTTCGCGGAGTTCAACGCGGACGGGCTGACCGACTGGGCGGCGGCTCTGACCTACTACGGGATCCTCGCCATCTTCCCGGCGCTGATCGCGCTCGTCTCGATCCTCGGCCTGATCGGAACGTCTGCGACGAAGCCGCTCCTGGACAATCTCGGCAGCTTCGCTCCCGGGCCTGCTCATCAGATCCTTGCCAACACGCTGCATGGGCTGACTCAGAGCCGCAGAGGCGCCGGAGTCCTGTTCGTCGTCGGCCTGGCCGGCGCGCTCTGGTCTGCGTCCGGATACATCGGGGCGTTCATCCGTGCGTCGAACAAGATCTGGGACGTCGAGGAAGGCCGTCCGATCTGGCGGATCCTGCCGCTCCGGCTCTTCATCACGGTGCTGATGCTGGTCCTGCTCGCGGTCAGCGCGTTCGCCGTCGTCGTAACCGGGCCTCTCGCCGATCGTGTCGGCAAGCTCTTCGGTATCGGGGGTGCCGCCGTCACCGCCTGGGACATCGCCAAGTGGCCGGTCCTGATCCTCGTAGTCAGCTTCATGTTCTCGATCCTCTACTACGCCTCGCCGAACGTCCGCCATCCGAGTTTTCGGTGGCTGGCGCCGGGTGGCGTCCTGGCCGTCGTCATGTGGATGGTGGTGTCCGCCGCCTTCGGGCTCTACGTAGCCAACTTCGGCTCCTACAACAAGACGTACGGCTCGCTCGGCGCGATCATCATCTTCCTCGTCTGGCTGTGGCTTTCGAACGTCGCGATCCTGCTCGGCGCCGAGCTGAACGCCGAGGTCGCCCGGGGACGGCAGATCGAAGCGGGCCAGCCGGCGGACCGCGAACCGTTCCTCCCGCCGCGCCGACAGCCGAGCTAACCCAAAATGACCAGGAGAAGTCGCAGGGCCTGCGGCTACGCTTTTGTCCTTGAAGCGGGGTCTTTCTCTGCTTGCGGCGCTCGGCGCCGCCTGCGCGCTCGGCGGGGCCGGCGCCGGTAGTCCTGCCGCGGCCTCTCCGAAGCGAGTGGAGGTCGTCGTCGAGCTGAAGCGGCCTTCGCTGGCCGTCGCGATGGGCCGGCAGGCCCGCCACAGCCCCACTTATCTGCGTGCACTCGAGGCCGATCAGGCCTCGGTCGAGCACGAGATCGCGCGGCGGATCCCCTCGGCGCAGGTGCGCTGGCGGTATCGCTACGTACTCGACGGCCTTGCCGTCGTCGTTCCCCGCCGGCAAGTCGGCGCCCTGGCCACACTGCCGGGCGTTGCGCACGTCTATCCCAGCGTGGAGTACCACGCGAGCCTTGACCAGAGTGTGCCGCTGATCAAGGCCCCGCAGCTCTGGGGGCCCACCCGCGCGACCGCAGGCCAGGGAATCAAGATCGGGATCATCGACGACGGCGTCGACCAGGCCCACCCATTCTTCAGCCCGGCGGGTTTCACGATGCCGGCGGGGTTCCCGAAGGGGAACACCGCTTACACGACGGCAAAGGTGATCGTTGCGCGGGCCTTCCCGCCGCCCGGCGCGACTTGGAAGTACGCGGCGCGGCCGTTCGACCCGTCGATGTCAGAGCACGCCACACACGTCGCCGGAATCGCGGCGGGCGACTACAACACGACACAGCGCAGCGGGCGGCCCGTTTCCGGCGTTGCTCCCCGCGCATACATCGGCAACTACAAGGTGCTGACCGTGCCGACGCCGGATGTCGGGCTGAACGGGAACTCGCCCGAGATCGTCAAGGGGATCGACGCCGCCGTCGCCGACGGCATGAATGTGATCAACCTCTCGCTCGGCGAGGCGGAGATCGACCTCGACCGCGACATCGTTGTCAAGGCCATCGACGCGGCCGCAGAGGCGGGCGTCGTTCCCGCGATCGCGGCCGGCAACGACTTCAGCGACGTCGGTTACGGCTCGATCGACTCACCCGGTGACGCGCCGAGGGCGATCACCGCCGCCGCTGTCACGAAAGACAGCGTCATCGCCGACTTCTCGTCGGCGGGCCCTAGCGGCATCGACCTCGGCTTCAAGCCGGACGTCAGCGCACCGGGGGTCAACATCTACTCGTCGGTTCCGAGCGGCTGGGACAGCTTCAGCGGTACGAGCATGGCGTCGCCGCACGTCGCCGGGGGCGCGGCGCTGCTGCTTCAGCGGCACCCGACCTGGACGCCGGCTCAGGTCAAGTCGGCGCTGGTGCTGACCGGACACCCCGTCTGGACGGATTCGACACACCGGCACGAGGTGCCGCCGACGCGCGAAGGCGGCGGCCTGATCGACCTGCAGGCAGCGGACACGCCGTTGTTCTTCGCCTCCCCGAGCGACGTCTCGTTCCGTTTCCTGCACCGCGGTGAGTCCGCGACCGTGCCCGTCGCGCTCACCGACGCCGGCGGCGGAGCGGGACTGTGGACCGTTACCGTGCAGACCCAGTCTGGTGCCGGTGGGACGACCGTCTCGGCGCCCGCAACCGTCTCGGTGCCAGGCACGGTCGCCCTCCGCGCGAGCGCAACGAGCAGCGCGCGACAGGGCGACACGACCGGCTTCGTGGTGCTCTCGCGAGGGGCCGTGACCCGGCACATCCCGTTCTGGCTGCGCGTCACCGCGCCGCAGCTCGGCCGCGATCCGCACCGGACGCTGACGCGACCGGGGATCTACCGCGGTAACACGAAGGGGCGTGCGTCGCGCGTCGCCTGCTACCGCTACCCCAGCGACCCGTCGCCGCTCGGCATCGCGCCGTGCCTCCGCGGGCCCGAGCAGGTCTTCCGCTTCGTCCTTCGCCGGGCGACCCAGAACTTCGGCGTCGTCGTCCTCTCCCGTGGCCGAGGCGTACGGGTCCAGGCGCGCGTCGTTCGTGCCGGTGACGAGAACCGGCTGACCGGCTACGACGGTCTACCGCTGAATCTGAACCCGTACCTGCCCACGTTCGACCGCCTCTCCCCCGCCGCCGGCGCCGTGCGACCGGACGCGGGCGCCTACGACATCGTCTTCGACACCCCGAGCCGTGCTGCCGCCGGGAAGTTCACCTTCCGGTTCTGGGTGGGCGACACGAAGCCCCCGCGAGTGCGCCTGCTGACGCACACCATCCGCGCCGGCGGAGCACTGCGCCTCCGCCTCACCGACGCGGGCTCGGGCGTCGACCCCGGCTCGCTGCACGCCACGCTGGACGGCGGCGGCGTGGCTGTCCGCTACCGGCGTGGGATCGCGACGGTGTCAACCGGCGCACTCCGCGCCGGACAGCACAGGGTCGTCTTCCGCGCCTCCGACTTCCAGGAGGCGAAGAACATGGAGAACACCGGGCCGATCCTCCCGAACACGCGGACGCTCAGCGCCCGCTTCGTGGTGCGCTAGCTCCTAGCGCCGGTCGCGCTCGTCGATCGTCGGCAGCTGCTGAAGGTCGCGTTGAACGCTGGCGGCGAACTCGTCGCTCTCGTCGACCTCGTCGTCGTCGGTGTGCAGCAGCGTCAGCTTCGACTTGCGGCGGGCCCGGTCACGGCGGCGCCGGGCTTCGAAACCGAAGGTCCGGGAGAGGCGCGGCCACTCGGCGCCGATGACGGCGAGGACCGCGCACGCGAGGAGCGCGATCGACAGCCAGCTCACGGCCAAAAGTGTACCGAGGCTCCCGCGCGAACTCTTGACCGAGGGGAGGAACGACCCAGTTGTTTCCTCCTGGGTTGACACGGACGCCTGGGCAAAGCCCAGTCGTCCTCAATGTCGGCGTCGCAAGCGAGCGCCTAAAGATCATCCGGCAGCGACCGATATCTGCACTCATGAAGGACCCTGCGGTCGCAGTGCCCTACCTCGTCCTTTGGGCGGCGATGATGCGCGCGCTGCTCGTCCGTGCCCGGGTCCTGCCTATGACCTGCAGCCGCTGCGCACGTCCCTTCGAGCGACGCGACCTCGGCGAGTCGGTCTGCGCCTGTGAGGGTGACTGACGACGAGGTTGACGCACCCGCGTCGGTTGCTACGAAAAGTCAAAGCGACTAAATGATCTGTGCGGGTCACGCGGCGCCAACCGACACTCCCGAAGATGAGTGGCGGAAATGAAGAATCACGCCCTGGACGCGGCACTCGAGGCGCGGGCGAAAGCCGCCTACGAACTGCTGCGCTGCGATCCAGAAGTCGACCGGCTCGATCTCCTCGCCGCGGTCGTCTGGCCGCCGGCCCAGTTGCAGGGCATCACCAAGGTCGAGGCCGGCTGCGGTAACTGCGGCCGTTCGTTCGCCCGCAGGCGTCCCGGTGATCGCTACTGCGGCGACGAATGCCGGCGTCAGGGCAAGAACCGGCGGAACCGGGCCCACTACGCACAGCGGCGAGACCTCGCCGCGTAGGCGCTGCGTTGTCAGCTTCGGCGAGATCCCTGTCCAGCACCAGTCCGGCGCCACCTGGCAATTTCCGGCA
>JBQCGP010000009.1:0-26873 GCA_051955535.1 Gaiellaceae bacterium
GGCGAGTCGGACGAGGCCTGCGCGCTCCGCGAAGTCGAGGAGGAGACGGGGCTTGCCTGCGAGCTCGGCGAGGAGGTGGCGTTCGTCGAGTACCAGGATGCGGCCGGGCGCCCGAAGCGCGTTGTCTATTTCGCGATGACGCCGCCCGAGGGAGTCGAAGCGTCGGCGCAGTACGAGGTGGATGGCGTCGTCTGGTTGACGCGCAAGCAGGCGCTCGAGGCGCTGAGCTACGAGCGTGACCGGAAGGTCGTCGAGCGCCTCACCACGCGCTGAGAGCTACGAACCTGCGGGCTGCGCGAAAAATTCTAGAGCGGTGCGCGTCTTCGTCTGCTGCTCTCCGCCGAGGTCGACGCCCCGGGAGGCGAGGAACGCCCGGGACTCGGCCGCGACCTGGAACGTCTCCGACGGCTCGCACTTCGTCGAGAGCTCGAGGATGCGCGAGCCGTCCGGGTAGAACCACAGCTCGGTGACGAGGCTGCGGTCGAAGCCCTCAGGCGAGTCCTTCAGCTTGAGGACGAAGATCGGCCCCAGAACCGTGAGGTCGTCGAGCGTGACGCCTTCGGGAGCATGCTCGGCGAAGAGCCGCTGCTGCTCTTTCGAGAACAGCTTCCGCACCGGGCGTTCTCCGCTCGTCGCTGCCAACACGGTGGCTTTCGAAGGAACGCCCTTCAGAGATCCAGAGACCACCGCCGCGGTCGGGGACGCATCGAGCTCGACGCCGAAGTTCGGCGACTCACGGAGCTCGGCCGGCAGCTCCGAGGGGACGACCGGCCGGAGCTTCACGACCGTGTCATCACCCTTCCTCTGTGAGCGGCGCGCGCGGACGACGAGCCCGCGCTCATCGAGCGCCAATTCCGGTGTGTCGAAGAAGAAGACCTGCCTGATCTGGGTCTGCAACGGGTCGAGGCCCAGCGCGCGGATCGTCGAAAGCTGGGCCGGCTCCGGCACGGTGAGCTTGAGCTCGACGCTGTCGACCTCCTTGATCGTCGCGACGAGCTTTTGCAGTTCCTCGTCGGAGCGTGCCGTGCGGGTCGTGGCTGCCACGTGGCTGACAGAAAATCGTCTACGCCTCAGCGGGGCATCGTCCCGATCGGACGATGCGTCCCGTTTGCGATGCAAGCGATGGTTCGCGCGTGACTGCGGTGGGTCAGACCGCATACGACGCGGATGCTTCGGCTCTCCGGACCGTCTGGACCGACCTCCGCGGCAAGCGCATGCACGCCGTCGCGATCGGCGAGGGCACGCCGGTCGTGCTCGTGCACGGCTACGGCGTCTCGGGCGCGTACATGCTTCCGCTCGCGCGTTCGCTGGCGGACTCGTGCTCGGCCTTCGTCCCGGACCTGCCGGGCCAAGGCAAGAGCGAACAGCTGAGCGGCGCGATCAACCTCGGCGAGCACGCAGACTCGCTCGGAGCGTGGGTGGAGGCGAACGAACTGGTCCACCCCGCCTTCGTCGCGAACTCGATGGGCTGCCAGGTCCTGACCGAGCTGGCCATCCGCCGGCCGGAGCAGGTCGGGCCGATGGTGCTCGTCGGGCCGACCGTCGATCCCGCGCGCCGCGGCCGGCGCCACCAGTTGTTCAGCGCGCTACGCGACTCCGCACGTGAGCCGCTCTCGCTGATCGCGCTGGCGGCGCGTGACGACCTCGCCACCGGGCCGAGGGTGCTGCTGTCGACCGCGCGGGCCGTCCTGGCGGACCGGATCGAGGAGCGTCTCCCCCTGATCGAACAGCCCACCGTCGTCGTCCACGGCGATCAGGACGCCTTCGTCGGCCGTGAGTGGGCGGAACGGGTCGCGACGCTGCTTCCGCAAGGCCGGCTCCAGGTCGTTCCGGGAGAGCCGCACGCCGTCCACTACACCCGGCCGGAGCTAGTCGCGGCGCTCGTCCACGCGCTCCTCGTCGAGGAAGGACAGCATCGAGTCGGCCAGCTGTCGTGGGGCCTCCAGCATGGGCACGTGCCCGCACTCGAGGTAGGCGAGCCGGGCATCGGGCAGCGTCTGCCGCCACTCCTCCGCGACGTGGAGCGGCACGAGCCTGTCGCGCTCTCCCCAGATGAGCAGGGTCGGGGCATGGACCGCCGCCAGCTCGGCTCGTAGGTCGCGGCTCGAAACGAACGCGATTCCGCGGGCCACGTCGACCGGTCCCGTTCGCAACGCGTCCGCGGCGAGCATCGGCAGCCAGCGACGAGCCCCGTAGAGCTCAACGAGCAACTGCGCGGCACGCGACGGAAAGCTGCGGCCGCAGGGAATCCCAGCCGGTGCGACGAGCACGAGCCGCCGGGTGCGTCCACTCTCTGCCGACGTCAGCTCGGCCGCCACCAGCCCGCCGAGCGAGTGACCCGCGAGATCGACCTGCTCCAGGCCGGCCGCGTCGAGCCAGCGGCCTAGCCACTCGCTCAACCGATCGGGCCGCACAGGCGGGTGAAGGCGCGGCAGGTCGACGACGTGGACCTGGCGCCTGGCGCCCAGCGCACCGAGCAACGGCGACCACCATCGCCACGAGCAAGCGAGGCCGTGAACGAGCACGAGCGGCTCGCCGCTGCCGGCGACGCGGTAGCGGACCGCGCGGCCGTCGATCTCGACCTCCCTGAGCTCGACCTCGGTTTCGGCGGCGTCGTTCATCTCATCCAGTCCGGACGATGCCTGCGTCGAGTAACCGGCCGACAGTGGAGCCCGAGATGAGGCTCGAGCTGGGAAAGTCGGTCCAACTGGCGGACGGCGCGAAGCAGCAGCTGGTGGACGTCGTCATCGACTCGGGCTCGAAGCGCGTGACGCATCTTGTCGTCCAGCCGCACGACCACGGCGAGGACGCCCGGCTCCTCCCGGTCAGCCTCGCAGAGGAACACGACGGCGCCGAGGAGATCAAGCTTGGCGTCACCGCGAAGGATCTGGAGCGTTTCGACCTGGTGCACGAGTTCGAGGTGCTCCACGCGGGCGAGCGCCCAGAGGAGGACCCGAAGTGGGACGTCGGAGTCGAGGACATCGTCGTCACCCCAACTTACGTGCCCACAGCCTACGGCGAGTACGGGGGAGCGCTCGACTCTGACGTGACGATCTCCTACGACCGCGTCCCGAAGGGCGAGATCGAGCTGCGGCGCGCGAGCTCCGTCTACTCCTCCGACGGGCACCAACTGGGCTCGGTAGAGGGAGTCGTCGTGAGCGAGGGCGACCGTCTGACCCAGCTTTTCTTCCAGCGCGGCCACCTCTGGTGGAAGCACGAGGTCGCCGTGCCCGCCGAGTCGATCTCGAAGTTCGAGAGCGACATGGTCACGCTCGGCCTGACGAAGGCCGAGCTTCCCTCGCGCTAGGAGGGGTTGCGCCCGGAGGCGGCGAACCGGACGGCGTGTCGCCGGAGTTCGACGAGGCGCGCGACGCGACGCGCCGCACACGGCTCGCTAACGAGCGCACCTACCTCGCCTGGTGGCGCACCGGTCTGACGACACTCGCTGTCAGCGTCGGCGCCGGCCGGATCGTGCCCGAGCTGTCGGGCGGCCCGAAGTGGCCGTTCGAGCTGATCGGCGTCGCGTTCGCGATCGTCGGCATCGCCTTCGTGATCTACGGCTACTTGCGATACCGGGACGTCGACGAGGCGCTCGCGCGCGGCGAGTATGCGGGCCTCCCCGGCCGCGGCGCCATCGTGTTTGCCGGACTGGGAGCGGTCTTGGGGGTCGCAACAGTGCTGCTTGTCTTGATCCACCCCAAATAGCCCCCGCAAATATGGCCAATGCGGGTCAGGCGCGCGGGCACACCCGGCGGCGAGGATCACTGCACAGTGGCACTCACGCAGCCCGACGAAGCCCTCGTACGCGCCGCCCAGCGCGGCGACGAGAGCGCGTTCGCGCAGCTGATGAGCAACTACGAGCTGCCGATCTTCAACTACGTCCTCCACTCGGTCGGGAACTACCACCAGGCGGAAGACCTGACTCAGGACATCTTCTTGCGCGCTCTCAAGAGCCTGCCCGGCTTTTCGTTCCGGTCGAAGTTCACCACCTGGCTGTTCGCGATCGCGAAGAACCGGATCCTCGACGAGCTCCGCAACAACGGCCGCCGGCCGTCCACGGTCGAGCTCGACGATGCAGGCCCGTTCGCGGTGCGCGGGCTAACGCCCGACCAGCACGCGGAGATGGGAGACGTCTGGTCGGCGATCGAGACGCTCGAGCCCGAGCTGAAGATGCCGCTCCTGCTGCGCGACGTGGTCGGGCTCCCCTACCAAGAGATCGCGGAGTCGCTCGACATCTCGCTGCCCAACGTCCGGTGGAGGATCTACGTCGCCAGGCGGCGCGTCCAACTCGCGCTCGAGCACGACGAGACGCCGGCGGTTGCCGCCGCGGGCGCGGCTACGGCGACAGCCCGCTGATCCCAGCGCTCCCCGTCCGACCGCGGACGTGATGGTGGAGCTCGACGTGTGCAGTCCGGGCGAGTAGCTCGAGGTCCTGCTCGGCCGCGCCTCGTTCGAGCCGGAGATCGACCAGCCGGTCACGGAGCTCGGTGGCCGACAAACGGAACGCACGCCGGCTGCGGCTCATCTCCGCGAGGCTGTTCTCGGCGGCGTCGAGCGCGTCGCACCAGTGGATCGCAAGCGTGTCGAGCTCCAGGGATTCCATGGAAGAGAGCTTCCGCGCCTCGCGCAGTCCGCACATCGGAGATTGCCGCCGGCCGGTTTCGGCCTTTCCACATTTCTCCCAGCCCTGCTCAGCGTGCTACGACCTCCTCTGATGCTCGACGAAGCCGTCCGCGACGACCTGCTCGAGGCGCCGGTCGAGCGAGAGCAGCGGGTGACCGCGCTCGAGCTCTTCTTCGACCTCGTCTTCGTCTTCGCGATCACCCAGGTGACGGGGTTCCTCTACCACGACCCGACCTGGACACGGGTCGCCCAGGCCTTCGCGATCCTGATGGTGCTCTGGTTCGCCTGGACCGCGTACGCCTGGCTCGGAAACACCGCCGGAAGCGACGAAGGGACGATGCGCGTCGTCCTGCTCGCAGCGATGGCGCCGCTGCTCGTCGCCTCGCTGGCGGTTCCGCACGCGTTCGGGAAGGACGCGCTCGTCTTCGGCGTCGCGTACTTCCTCGTCCGGACGCTCCACCTCGTCGAGTACGCGCTGCTCGCGCGCGGAAACCCCGAGTTGGGGGCGGCGGTCGTACGGCTCTCGCGGACGATCCTGCCGGCCGCCGGGTTCCTCGTCCTCGCCGGCCTGCTTCCAGAACCGCTGCGGGCCCTCTGCTGGGCCGCCGCGCTTGCGATCGACTACGGCGGGCTCTTCCTGAGCAGTACAGAAGGGTGGCGCGTGGAGCCGGCGCACTTCGCCGAGCGCCACGGCCTGATCATCATCATCGCGCTCGGCGAGTCGATCGTCGCGCTCGGAGTCGGGGCGTCAGGGCTTACCCTCGACGCCGGTGTGATCACGGCCGTCGTGCTCGGGCTGGCGGTAGCCGGTTGTCTCTGGTGGGCCTACTTCGACGTGGTCGCGACGGTCGCGGAGCGGAAGCTGCGCGAGGCCGGACCGGTCCGGCGGGCGCGGATCGCCAGAGACTCGTACTCGTACCTCCACCTGCCGATGGTGGCGGGGATCGTCCTCTTTGCTTTCGGCGTCAAGGAGACGCTCGTCCACGTTCACGCCCACCTGGCGAGCGTGCCAGCCGCGGCGCTCTGCGGCGGGGTCGCGCTCTACCTGCTGGCGCTGAGCGCCTTCAAGCGCCGGAACGTCGGCTCGTTCAACTACCCGCGGCTCGTGGCGAGCGCGACGCTCGTGGCTCTCGTCCCGGCCGCGACTGCGCTGCCGGCGCTGGTCTCGCTCGCGCTCGTCGCCGTGGTCGCCTGCGCGCTGATCACGTACGAGGTCTTCCGCTACGCCGAGGCCCGCGAGCGGATCCGGCACACAGTGTCCTGACCGGCGCTCACTCAGCCCTGCTTGTCCTTCTCCGGGAGCGTGCCGCGCGCAGCGGCGACGCCACCCGGGTCGCCGCCGGGGCCGCGCAACAGCCAGGCCGCCCCGACCGCGAGCGCGGCGCCCAAGATGGGCCCGACCCAGTAGACCCAGAGGTGGTCGAACTGCCCGAGCGCCACGTCCGGGCCGAAGGAGCGAGCCGGGTTCATCGACGCACCGCTGACCGGGCTCGACCACAGGCCCGCGAGGATGATGTAGCCGCCCACCGCGACCGCCGAGAGGGCGCCGACGTTCTGCGCGCGCGAAGCGGTGCCGAGAATCGTGCTGACGAGCCCGAGCGTGAGCACGAGCTCGGTCAGCATTGCCTGCCAATCGGCGATCCCGGCACCCGGCTCCGTGGCGCCGAGCGCACCGTGCTTGCCGTAGACGGCCCAGAGGAACAAGCACGCGAACGTGGCGCCGGCGAGTTGGACCAGCACGTAGCCGGGAAGCCGGCGCCAGGGGAAGTCGCCGCGCAGGCTGAAGGCGAAGGTCACGGCCGGATTCAGATGCGCTCCGGAGACGGCGCCCATGAAAAGGATGATGGCGAGCACCATCAGGCCGGGCGCGGCGACGGCCGCCGACCGGCCGATCTCCCCGTGGCTCAGCGCGCCGACGACGACCGCACCCGCGCCGACGAGCACGAGCAGAAAGGTGCCGAAGAACTCTGAGAAGAGGCGGCGCCACTCGAGCGCCGGGTCGTCGAAGTCGTAGAGGGCCGGAAACTCGAGCGCCAACACGTTCCACCGCTTCCGCCTGGCCTCGACTGTCGCTGGAGGCGGCTCGACTGCGACACGACGCGGAACGCGGATCAGACGCCTTCCGTGGCCGTGAGACGTCCCTCCGCGACCGCGCTGCGGAGCGCATCGTGGTCGTGCTCGTTGACCTCGGCGTATGCGACCGCGAAGTCTGCAACGGCGCGATCGAAAGCGTCGCTCTTGCCGAGGTAGGCGGCGATCGCGATTCGGTCGCCCGAGCGCGCGTGTGCGCGAGCGAGCGTCCAACCGCAGGCGGCTGCGTACTCGGCGAGCTCGCCCGGAAGGATCTTCTCGACGTCGATCGACGTTTTCCAGTCGCGCAACTGCCTCACGTAGAAATCGATCTCGCCCCCGCCGTCGGGCGACTCGGCTCGGGCCCAGCCGAGGAAGATGTCGCTCGCCGCCTGGATCAGGCGCTGGCCTTCGACGACACGCCGTCCGTGGTTGGAGAAACGGCTTGCGCCGAGCGCCGGCTCGAGCACCGACGCGTCCGCTTCCTTCACCTGCATGAACAGCAGGTCGTGCTCGTCGCGCCCCATCATCAGAACAACCCAGCAACGTGTGCCGACGCTCGAGACTCCGACGACCTTGAGCGCGAAGTCGACAAGGCTGAAACCGTCCAGCAGCATGCGACGATCTACGGCAAGCGTCTTGCGATAGCCGCGGAAGGCCGCCTCGATCGCCGACTCGACAGCTTCTTCG
This sequence comes from Gaiellaceae bacterium, assembly GCA_051955535.1. GTDB lineage: Bacteria > Actinomycetota > Thermoleophilia > Gaiellales > Gaiellaceae > 13-2-20CM-68-14. Next base: position 7,384 of record JBQCGP010000009.1, read on the forward strand.
TCGTCCCCGAGCTCGGAGGCAGGCGTCATCAGAGGCGGCTCGGAGACGAGCTTCGGCGCTCCCTTGACCCAACGCGTCAGCTTCTCGAGCGCGCGCCTGTCGCCGTCGGTCTCGACCTTCGCCGTGACGCGCTTCACCTTCTTCGCGAAACGCCGGTCGTGCGCGCGTTGGAGCTCGGCCACCATCCCTGTCGCATCGAGATGCGCGTACCAGATTTCCAGATCGCCGAATCCGGCGAACTGCTGCATCGCCTCGCGGTATCCCCCCACTGCGCGTAACACCGAACGACGGCGATCGGCCTTCGAGAACGCGCGAACCATGCCCAGGATCTCGAAGCTCGCTGCGAGGCGCTTGACGTCCCACTCGAACGGGCCTTGCAGCGTTTCGTCGAAGTCGTTCAGGTCGAAGACGAGGTCGCGCTCGGGAGACGCGAACCCGCCGAAGTTCGAGAGGTGCGCGTCGCCGGAGAGCTGTGCGTCGAGACCCGAGGTCGGCGTCGACGCGAGGTCCCGAGCCATGACGGCAGCCGCGCCACGGTAGAACGCGAACGGCGAGGCGAGCATTCGCCCGTACCTGATCGGGACGAGCGACGGGAGCCGCGAGCGGCTCTGGGCCTCGATGATCGCGAGCGGATCACGGCCCGGCTCGAGCTGCAGTCCTGCGTGACTCGTCCGCGGCACCGCCTTGCGCGCCTGCCGGCCGCGGGCCGTCCGTTCGGCCACGGTCGCCATTGGCGCAGTCTCGCACCGCGCACTTCATTCGCGACGGGCAGAGTGAGAGACTCCGCGAATGCTCCCGCTGTCAGACGGAATCCGGACGCGGCGGGTTCCGATCGTGAACATCTCGCTGATCGCGGCGAACTTCGCGGTCTGGATCTTCTACGAGCTTCCCCACCTCCAGAGGTCGGTACTGCACGCCTCTTTCTACCCCTGTTCGGTCAACAACACGTGTCATGCGCCCGAGTCATGGGGCGTCAGCTGGATCACTTCGATGTTCCTGCATGGAAGCTGGGACCACATCCTCGGCAACATGTTGTTCCTCGCGGTCTTCGGCAAGAACGTCGAGGACGCCTTCGGCTCGATCCGATACCTCGTCTTCTACTTCGCCGGGGGGTTCGTGGCGACCCTGACGCAGACAGCGGCGACGCTTCTCTTCGGCACGACCGCGGACGCGCACACGCCGAACCTGGGAGCGAGCGGAGCGATCGCCGCCGTGCTAGGCGCCTATTTCGTCCTCTACCCGAACTCGACCGTGCGCGGGCTCGTGGTCATCTTTCCGGTGCAGCTGTCGGCGTGGTTCTTCCTCGGCGCGTGGTTTCTCTACCAGCTCATCGAGGCGAACTACGGGATCTGGGGCGCGAGCGCGAACGGCGGGGGGGTCGCCTTCTTCGCCCATGTCGGCGGATTCATCTTCGGCGCCATCGTCGCGCAACTGCTCCGCGGCGTCGGCCAGGTCGCACCTCAGGACGGGGGCGCTCCGTTACGCGTTCCTGCGTGAGCGCTCGGAATCGATGAACCTCTTCTCCCTCTTGACCATCTCGTAGTCGATGAGATCGAGGACAGCGTAGGCAAGCGCCGCCGCGACGATGAGCATGATCAGCGTGTAGCCGACATGCCCGGTACTGGCGATCCAGGCCGCGAGGAAGATCAGGCCCGCGAGGAGCGCGAACTTCACGAGGTTCATGAGCACGAGCTCAAATGTACGCCTTTTTCTCGAGCCACCGCATCGAGAAGTACCCCCAGATCGGAGGCAGGTAGTAGGTGCAGAGCCGATGGGTGAGGGCGATCGAGAACGCCGTCGAGTTCTCGACTCCCAGCGCGGCGAGAGCGGCCGTGAGGCTCGCTTCGGCGGTACCGACTCCCCCGGGCGACGGGATGAGGCTCGAGAACGCCGACGCAGCGGCATTGGCGAGCACCAGCTGCGCAAAAGTCAGATGGACGCCGTAGGCGAGGCACGCGGCCCCCAGGGTCAGGGCATACAGAACCTCGACGCCCAGCTGTCCCCCGAACAGCTCGAGCCGCTTGCGGCGGTCACGAACTACCTCCCGGAGGCTCGAAAGCGCGGTGCGCATCGAGGGCAGCACCTTGGCCCGGACCGCCGGGACGAGGAGCAGCGCGAAGACGATAAGAGCGAAGACGATGAGTACGGTCAGGATCAGACGCCCTGAGGGAACACCGCCCGCCAGGTCGCTGGATTTGACCGCGATGTGGACGAACGGGAGCGTGAGCAAGACCAGGGCTATCTGCACGATCTTTACGGACAGATCGTCGACGGCCCCGGCGGCGAAGGCCTCGGGTGTCGAGGCTCCCATCCGCTGGAGGAAGCGGACGTTGATGCCGATTCGGCCGGCCGAGCTCGGGACCGTGAGGTTGATGAACTTGATCGCCGACTGCAGGACCGCGCACGGGAGCAACGGAAGGGGCGCCGGCACCGCGCCACGGAACGACACTCCGCCCGGGATGAAGGCGAGCTGCGCGGTGATCAGTCCGACGAGGACCCAGGCAACCTCCGCTTGCCGGAGCTCGTCGGCGATCGTCCCGAATCCGATCTTTGCGAGCTTGCTGATCAGCAGGTAGGCGCCGACCGCCACCAACGCCGTGGCGACGAGGTCGCGCAGGCGCAACCGGCGCAAGGGAACGAGCTCCGGGACTTCCTGCCCGGTTGCCTGCGCGGCGGCCTCGCGAAGATCCTTGAGCGCGATGTCGTGAGAGCGTGCGAGGTCGCGCAAGTGCGGCGTGAGCGCTGCAGGCTGGAGGTACGGCAGGATCCGCCCGACCGCGTCGCCCCACCCCGCCTTGACCGCCAAGCCGAGCACACGGTCTGGGCCGACGAGGATCGACAAAGCGACCAGAAGCTCGGCGATGTCCATGTCGAGCTGCGACCGTGGCGCACCGAGCGTCGCCGCGGACAGGTCGACGAGCATCGGCCCTTCGCCGACGACGAGCACATTGCTCGCGTTCAGGCGCCCGTGGGAGATCCCCGCCGTCTGAAGCCTCACGACCTGCTGCACGAGATCGTTGAGCGTCTCGTCGCTCACCTGGTCCACACCCAGCGATTCGAGCGGCTCGATGTCGGGTTCGCGAGTGACGACGACTGCATCGCCGTCGGATCCGAGCGCGGCGGTGACGATCTCGGGGACTCGGACCCCGGCCTGCGCGGCCATGAGCGTGGCGAGCGCCTGGTGCTCGACCTGCTCCAGCCTGCCCGTGGGCGCGCTTCGAGGGGGATCCTTGTACGAGAGCTGCCGCCACTGTCGGGCGAGACGCTGAGTGTCCTGCGCATCGCGCCCGAGCACCCGCACCTTTAGCGGGCCGCCCTCGGCGTCGTGCCCGACGTATTCGGCAGAGCCGACGTGCTGGTCGGAGGCCGGCCTCAGATCGCGAACCTCGACTGCGAGTGCGGCCAAAGACGCTCGCACCTGCTCCGTCGGCGGCACACCCGCAGCCGTGCCGAAGAGCAGCCGCACGAGCGCGCCCGCCGCGAGCCCCAGAGCCAGGCCTGCGAGGCTGTCCGATGGACGCGCCGCGCCGAGGACGACGACGCCGAGCGCGGCGAGGGGGATGAGGCAGCCGGCGAGCACGCGGACCGAGCGCACGAGCTCGGGACTGATCACGACCAGCACCGCGATCGCGATCGCGAGCCTGAGCTCCGGGTAACCCCAGCGCGCCAGGAGGTGCGCCTTGAGCGGGAGCCAGTTGGATTCGACAAATCCGCTCAGAAGGAAGGCCGCGGCGACGACGCCCGAGATCGCAACGAGCACATCGCGGACGAGGTCCCAGCGGCGGCGCAGCAGCACGTCGACAACGAGCACGACCGCCAGTCCGAGCACACCGAGGAACGCCGCCCGCCAGAGCGCGCCGGCCCACCCCAAGACAGTCGTCAAGGCCTGGGCAACGTTCCGGTCCTGGGCCTCGGCCGAAGATGAGATCACCGCCGAGAGCCCGATGACGATCGCAGCGAGGAGCAGGAGGGCCGAGTCGATCGTCCGCCGGTTCCGGCGCCCCGGCTCCGTCTCGGTCAGGAGCCGAACGTGCCAGGAACCGCCGGACACGGCCGGCTCGCCACTACCGAGGCCCGCCGTCGATGTCAGCTCGCTGGGTGGGTCGGTCGCTTGGCCGTGAAGGAGTGGATCGCCTTCGTCAACTCGAGGATCTCGTTGGAGAGGCGGAGCAGGTCCTCGTTCTGTCGGTCCTCCTCTTTGACGGTCAGCCACTGTTGGTTCGCGACTACCTCGCGCTTGGCGTCCGCCCTGTTCTGACTGATCATCACGAAGGTGGAGAGAAAGATCGCCTCGAGCGAGACGATCATGGTCAGCAGGCCGTACGGATAACCCTCTACGCCGAAGATGATCCAACTGCCGAACCAGAGGATGTGGATGTAGACGAACCACATCGAGCCTGCGAACGCGGTGATCTGATCCGCGATGCGATTCTGAACGCTCGCGGCGCGTTCCTCGGCCTGCTTCATCAGAGCAGGGTTCGGCTCGATCGGCAGGTGGGCCAAGCGTTCCTGGAGGCGTTCCTGGAGGACCGATTGCACCATGGTTAGACCACTCCCTTCGAAAGGATCAGCCGTCCACTTGCGCCTGTCACTATCCCGCAAACGTCACCGGGAGGACGGTTGGGAACGCCGCCAATCGAGGAGGGATACATCGATTTCCGCGGCGACCGCACGTGGTATCGGGTCGCCGGCGATCGCAACTCCGGCAGGGTTCCGTTGCTCGCACTCCACGGCGGGCCGGGCTCGACGCACAACTATTTCGGGCCGCTCGAGCGACTGGCGGACAAACGTCCGGTGGTCGTCTACGACCAGATCGGTTGTGGCAAATCCGACCGGCCGACGGACATCGACTGGGCCGTCGACGTGTTCCGCGAAGAGGTCGACGACGTTCGCGAGCAGCTCCAGCTCGAGCGCGTTCATCTACTCGGAACCTCGTGGGGAGGCATGCTCGCGCTCGAGCATGTTCTTGCCGGCGCGCCTGGGATCGTTTCGCTGATCCTCTCGTCGACGCTCGCGAGCATCGACGAGTGGGTGCAGGAACAGCGACGCCTCCTCCAGGAGCTGGGTCTCGAGCCCGTGTCGGCCGATGATCCGGACCATGAGCGCGTCGAGCGGCTCTACTTCGACGCTCACCTCTATCGTGGCCCGAAGCCGCGTGCCGAGCTCGAGCGCATGTTCGCCGAGCGCAACGTCGACGTCTATCGCGCGATGCAAGGCCCGGACGAATGGACGGTTACCGGCGCGCTACGCGGCTGGGACGTGCGGGATCGTCTCAACGAGATCGATGTACCGACCCTCGTGATCCGGGGCCGCTACGACATGTCGACGGCCACGATCGCCGCGACGCTCGTGAACGGGATCCGCAACGCGCGCGAGGCCGTCCTCGAGAACAGCTCGCACACGCCCGTCCTAGAGGAGACAGACGCCTATCTCGGGACGATCGAGGAGTTCATGCGCGAGAGCGAGCGCGGATCGGCCTCCTAGACCGGCGGCTGCGGTTCGTACTGGATGTAGCGGCGGACCTCCCGGGCCTTCTCCAGCGAACCGAGGCGGGCCACGAGGTGAAGCGCCATGTCGATACCGGCCGAGACCCCGGCAGCGGTGATCACATCGTCGTCGTCGACGAACCGATCGTCGGGACGTGGGTCGATATCGCGGCCGAGCGGCAACAGCTCGTCGAAGGCGCTCCAATAGGTCGTCGCGGGCCGACCGTCGAGTAGGCCGGCATCGGCATAGACGAGAGCACCGGTGCACACGCTTGTCATCAAAGTGCCGCGCTGCTTGAGCGACCGCAGCCGTTCGCGGATCCCTTCGTCGCCGACCTGCGCACGGGTGCCTCTCCCGCCGGGGTAGACGAGGACGTCGATGTCGCCGAGGTCTTGCCAATTCACGTCGGGGACGACGCGCATTCCCTTGGCGCTCGTCACGGGCTCGGTGGTGTCGGCGACCATCACGAGGTCGACGTCATCGGGGTAGAGGAAGCGCCACGCGGCGAGCACTTCCCACGGACCAACGAAGTCGAGCTCCTCGGCGCCCTCGAAGACAGCGATCCCTATGCGCATGTCACTGCGACTCTAGACCGAGCCCCGACGGCTCGTGCGGCGTGGTCCGCTCGATGCGCCGACCGTCGTGATCTCACGGGTTTTTTCACGGGGCATTCGTGAGGCGTGAGGTTGCCATGCGGCGCGATCCTTTCCGCACCATGAGCACTCAGCCCTGTAAGGGAGTTGCCCAAATCGAAGGCATTGCGCTGGCGACGAACGACCTCGAGTCCGTTTGCGATTTCTACCGCCGGCTCGGAGGCGTCGCCTCGCCTTTTTCGACCGACTCCGAGGGCGACCTGCGCGCCTGCTCCCTGGATTTCTGCGGCATCCGTCTCGAGGTGTTCGAGCGGCCGCATGACCGCGGCGATGCGGCCGAAGATGGGAGGTCGCCGCGGCTTCTGCACCTCGGGTTCGCACTCGGATCGGCCGACGCGGTCGATGAGCTCAGCCAGGTCCTTGGGGCGGCCGGTTATCGGGTGCTCGAGCCGCCGCACCGCGCCCGCGAGAGCGGCCGGTACGAGAGCGTCGTCCTCGATCCAGACGGGAATCGGCTCAAGCTCAGCGTCTGAAGTAGGCGCGTCGCCCCAACCCTCCTAAAATCGATTCGTGAGTTTGCAAGTGGCTCCGCTCGTCGAGCGTGAGCTCGAACTCGAGGCGGCCGAACGGCTGCTAGCCGGCGCGCGTGCTGGTTCGGGTGGTGGATTGCTCTTCGAAGGGGCGGCCGGGATTGGCAAATCGAGCCTCCTCGCTGCCACTCGGACAGCGGCAGAGTCGGAAATGCGCGTTCTGTCGGCGCGGGGTGGCGAGCTCGAGCGCGACTTGCCGTTCGGGATCGTCCGGCAGCTGCTGGAACCGGTGGTGGTCGCGGCGGACAGCGAGGAGCGCGAAGCCCTGCTGGCCGGAGCGGCGGCGCTGGCGAACTCCGTCCTCTTCGCCGTCGACCCGGAAGCAGGTGTCGAGGCGTCGTTTTCTGCCTTGCACGGGCTGTATTGGCTCACGGTCAACCTGGCCGACGCGCAATCGCTGCTGGTGACAGTGGACGACGTGCACTTGGCCGATGCCGCCTCCCTGCGCTGGTTGGTCTACGTTGCGCGCCGATTGGCGGGCGTTCCCGTGGCGCTCGTGCTGGCGGCGAGGACGGCCGAGCCCGGAGAGGCGCAAGAGTTGCTCGACGAACTGCTCCTCGCCCCTGAGATCGCAGTGCTCCAACCCGGCGGGCTGAGCGAGGAGGCGATCGCGCGGCTCGCGGCGCAGTCGCTCGCCGGTGAGCCCGATCCGAGCTTTGTCGCCGCTTCTCGGCGGGCGACCGGCGGAAACCCGTTCTTGCTACTGGAGCTCTTTGCCGAGCTCGAGCGGCGGGGAATCGCGCCGAGTGGTGAGAACGCCGGCCTGACGGCGCAGCTGAGCTCGCAGGGCGTCGGCCGGGCAGTGCGCGCTCGTCTCAGACGGCTGCCGCAGGGGTGCACCGCCCTGGCTCGCGCGGTCTCCGTACTCGGGGACCCGGCCGAGCCGATCCTCGCCGCGCAGCTCGCCGGCCTCGACGACGAGCAAGCGTCCGCGGCCGCCGACGCTCTTGCCGAGGCAGTGATCTTCGAGCGTGGACGGCTGCTTGCGTTCGTCCATCCGCTCGTGCGGTCGAGCGTCTACTCCGAGTTGAGTGCCCAGGAGCGCGCTCGATACCACCAACGTGCGGCCCACCTGCTTGCGACTGCGGGAGGAACGGCGGATCGGGTTGCCGCCCATCTTTTGTCGACTCATCCCGACGGCAACTCGGAGACGGTGAGCGCGCTTCGAGAGGCGGCTCGTGGCGCAGGCAATCGCGGCGCCCCTGACGTCGCCGTCACGTATCTGCAGAGAGCGCTCGCCGAGCCGCCGCCGGCGCACGTGGAACCGGTGCTCGTCTACGAGTTGGGAACGTCCGCGCTCAGCGCCGGCAAGCTCGACCTCGCGATCGAAAAGCTCCGGCAGGCAACCCGTGACGCGGCCGACGAACGACTGCGGTCGGAAGCGGCTAGCGCGCTGGGATCGGCACTGTTCCTGGCGGACCGGCCGGAGGAGGCGATGACCGACCTCACCACGGTCATCGACGCTCTGCCGGAGAGCGAGCGCGAACAAGGCCTGCGATTGCAGGCGACGCGCTGGGCCGCCGTCAGGGGCGGCAGCGTCGCCGTCTGGCGTCGGCTCCAGGAAGCAGGGGAACGGTTCGCCGTCGCCTCCCCAACGCCGCGAACGGTCGGTGAGCGCCTGCAGGTCGCTGCCGCCGCGTACGAGGCGGCGCGAACGGGCACCGCCGACGAGGCACGAGAGCTGGCTCTGCAAGCGCTTGCGGACGGACAGCTGCTCGACGATCCGGGCCCGGAGTCAGGGGCGTTCTGGATTGCCCCGTCCGTGCTCTTTTTCGCATACGCAGACGACGACGTCGCACGGGTCAGTACCGAGGTGATCGAGTGGGCGAAGCAGCACGGCTCGCTGCCGGCGTTCTCGATGGCTGCTCAGCTCCGTGCGTACGCCTCCATGCGTCGTGGTCTGCTGGCGGAGGCGGAGGCGGATGCGATGAGCGCGCTCGAGCAAATCGGCCCTCAGACCCTGTACGCCCATGTCGCGCTCGTCAACGTGCTGCTCGTGCGTGGCGACGCGACTACGGCCGATGAGGCGTTCGCACAGGTTCGGCCCGAGCCAGCCGCGACCGGCCAAATGCGGTACCTACAGACGCGCGCTCGCATCCGAGCGGCCTCGCAGCACCCTGAGGATGCGCTCGAAGATTTGTTCGCATGCGGACGGCTCGAGCGAGAGTGGGAGATCAGGACGCCCGCGTTTGGCACGTGGCGCAGCGACGCCGCACCGCTCCTGGCATCGCTCGACCGCGTCGATGAGGCTCGCACGCTTGCTCGCGAGGAACTCGAGCGCTGCCGCGTCTTCGGCGCACACGCTCCCCTCGGCGCCGCATTGCGAACGCTCGGCCTCATCGAAGAAGCCGACGCCGCAATCGAGCTGCTCGAAGAATCGGTTGCCCACCTGGAGCGGTCGCCGGCTCGGCTCGAGCACGCGCTCGCGCTGCTCGAGCTGGGAGCGGCGATCCGCCGTGCCGGCCGTCGCGCCGATGCCCGCGAGCCGCTCCGCGAGGCGCTCGAACTGGCCCGAGGCTGCGGTGCGGACGCGGTCGCGACGCGCGCCCACGACGAGCTCGTCACCGCCGGTGCCCGTCCCCGCCGAGACCCAACCGAGAGCCGCAGCAACCTCACCGCCTCGGAGCTGCGCGTGGCGCGTTTGGCCGCCGAAGGGATGACCAACCGCGAGATCGCGCAGGCGCTCTTCGTCACCGAGAACACGATCGAGACTCATCTCCGCGCGGTCTTCCGGAAGCTCGACATCCGGTCGCGCTCGCAGCTCGCCCGCGCTCTCTAGAGAAGCTCACGGAATAGCTCACGGACGCTCCGTGAGGCCGCCGCAGACGGCCGGATCGATCCTGGTCGCGATGACTCGGCAAGCGACCAAAGGAGGAGTTATGTCTCGCACCACCATCGCCCGGAGATCCAAAGCGATTCTCCGGACTGCGGTTCTCGTCGCCGGCGTGGCCGTCCTGGCGGCGGCGTTCCTGACGACGGCGGCCACTCCCGCGACCAAGAGCGGAGCGGTGGTCAAACTCGGCCAGAGCAGCCTCGGCCAGATCCTGGTCGACTCGCACGGCAGGACGCTCTACCTGTGGGCTCATGACAAACACCACAAGAGCACCTGCTATGGCTATTGCGCCGCGTACTGGCCGGCGCTGACCACCAAGGGCAAGCCGAGGGCGATCGGCGGAGCCCGGAAGGCGCTTTTAGGCACCACCCTGCGCAGGGACGGCCGCATGCAGGTCACGTACCACGGCCATCCCCTCTACCGCTTCTCGGGGGACACGAAGGCCGGTGACACAACCGGCGAAGGGCTGACCGACTTCGGGGGCAGATGGGATCCGGTCTCGGCCGCCGGGCTCGCGGTGCGGCAAGGCCCGATGCAACTCGCCCACTTCTTCAAGCATCCGAAGCTCAGGCACGGCGTGCTGACGATCGTCGGCACTGCCGCGAGCGACCAGATCGCTCTTCGGCTCGCACCCGGAGACCCCGAAGCCCTCCAGGTCGACGTGGGTGACAACGGCTCGTCGGACTTCACCTTCGACCGCAAGCGGATCGCGCAGATCGCCGTTGACGGCGGGCCGGGCGACGACACCGTCAAGATCGACGAGAGCAACGGCGTCTTCACCGACAGCATCCCGACCACGATCGACGGCGGGCCGGGCAACGACACCATCGCCGGAGGTTCCGGAGCCGAGACGTTGATTGGCGGCGACGGCAACGACGTGATCGACGGCAACAAGGGCGCCGACAGCGCCTTCATGGGCCGCCGGCGACGACACCTTCGTCTGGGATCCAGGCGACGGCAGCGACAAGGTCGAGGGCCAGGACGGCCACGACACGATGCGTTTCAACGGTGCACCCGCCGCCGAACGGTTCGGCCTCTCGGCGAACGGGCCCAGGCTGCGTCTCGTCCGCGACGTAGGCAACGTGACGATGGACACCGCCGGCGTCGAGCAGGTCGACCTGAACGCGCTCGGCGGCGCCGACGAGGTCTTTGTCGGCGATCTGAGCGGGACCGACGTCGCCACCGTGAACATCGATCTCGCCGGCAGCCTAGGCGGCACTACCGGCGATGGATCGGTCGACCAGGTGCACGTGGATGGCACGAGGGGCAACGACGCGATCGGGATCGGTGGAGACATCTCCGGCGTCACGGTCTCTGGCCTGCGAGCGCAGGTTGCCATCAAGCACCAGGAGCCGACGGACCAGCTCACCGTGAGTGGTTTCGACGGTGCCGATTCGATCGACGCGTCCGCTCTGGCGGCCAACGCGATCGCACTGACGCTGGACGGCGGAACCGGCGATGACACGATCGCCGGCGGGCAGGGCGTCGAGACCTCGATCGGCGGCGACGGCAACGACGTCATCGATGGCAACAAAGGCAACGACACCGCCCTGCTCGGCTCGGGCGATGACGTGTTCGTTTGGGATCCGGGCGACGGAAGCGACGTGGTCGAAGGCCAGGACGGCTTCGACATCATGCGCTTCAACGGAGCACCCGCGGCCGAGCAGTTCACTCTCTCGGCGAACGGGCCCAGGCTCCGGTTCTTCCGCGACGTCGGCAACGTGACCATGGACACCGCCGGCATCGAGCAGGTCGACCTCAACGCTCTCGGCGGCGCCGACCTGGTCACGGTCGACGACCTGAGCGGAACCGACGTCGGCAGCATCAACGTCGACCTCGCCGGCAGCCTCGGCGGAAAAGGGACGGCTGGCGACGGAGCGGTCGACCGGGTGGTCATGAACGGCACCGCAGGCGATGACGCGATCGACGTCAGCGGGGACGCGGGCGGCCTGAAGGTGGGCGGCCTCACCCCGACGGTGGACCTCTTCCATCACGAGGCAACCGACCGCCTCGAGATCAACACCCTCGCCGGTAACGACACGGTGAGCACGGCGGGCCTGGCCGCCGGCGTGATCCAGCTGTTCGTGGACGGCGTGGCCGTGCCATAGCACTGGTCATCAACCGGGAACGTGTGGGCCTCCGGACGGGGCCCACACGTGCTCGCTCAGAATGCTCCGGCGTAGGCGTTGAGCGCCGGCTGACCGCCCAGGTGCGCATAGAGCACGCGCGAGCCGGGAGTGATCCGGCCCGACCGAACGAGGTCGATCAGCGCCGCCATCGATTTGCCCTCGTACACGGGATCGGTCAGCACCCCTTCGAGCCGGGCACACAGACGAATTGCGTCGATCGTCCTCGCGTCCGGGATCCCGTAGATGCCTGCGTGCCACTCATCGAGGAGAACGATCTCCGAATCGTCGAGCTCGCGTCCGAGCCCGATCGCCTCGGCCGTCGCCCTCGCAATGCGTGCTATCTGAGCCCACGTCTGCGCGACGGTCGCGGAGCCGTCGATCCCTACCACGGTTCGCTCGCTCTCCTGCGCCGCGAATCCGGCGATCATCCCCGCCTGCGTCGATCCGGTCACTGAGCAGACGACGACGCTGTCGAAGAACACTTCGAGTTCACGCTCCTGCGCGGCCACCTCGTCGGCCCAGCGCGCGAAGCCAAGCCCGCCGAGCGGATGGTCAGAGGCCCCGGCCGGAATCGCGTATGGCTTGCCGCCGCTCTCCTCGACCGATGCAAGCGCGTCCTCCCAGCTTTTCCGGATCCCGATGTCGAAGCCGGACGGGTCGAGCCGCACGTCCGCACCCATGATTCGCGAGAGGAGGACGTTTCCGACCTTGTCATAGACGACGTCCGGCCATTCCACCCAGTGCTCCTGCACGAGGACGCAGCGAAGTCCGAGTCGCGCCGCCACTGCCGCGACTTGACGCGTGTGGTTCGACTGCACGCCGCCGATTGAGACGAGCGTGTCGCATCCCTGCGCGAGGGCGTCTGCGGCGAGGTACTCGAGCTTGCGCACCTTGTTGCCGCCGTACGCCAGGCCCGAGTTGCAGTCTTCGCGCTTAGCCCAGATGTCGACCGCACCACCCAGGTGCTCGCTCAAGCGCTCGAGTCGATGGACCGGCGACGGCCCGAAGAGGAGTGGAACGCGGTCGAAGCGCTCGATGCCCGCGGCGGTCAGCTCTCCGGTTGATCGGTCGCAGGCTCGGGTGGCGGCGCACTCCCTGATCCACCGCCCGCGCCAGGAGCCACCGGCGGCGCGAGCGGTGGCCGCGGCCTACGCGCGGCAAGGACGATCAACGCGGTGCTCCCCCCAACCACGAGCAGGCCGCCGATGAGCAATCCGATCGCGACCCAGATCAGGAAGGACAACTTGGCGCCGAGGTCGATGTGAGCATCGACCCCACGCGAGCCGTCGGCGTTCATGAGGACGATCGACCAGTCGCCGTCGCGCACCTTCCACGTCAGCGTTTGGGTTCCCACACCGGAGGCCGAGGCCACCCAGAAATGTTGACCCGTCGGCGGCGCTTGCGGCGCGCCTCCGGCTATTGCCTCGTAAGTGACCCGGAAGGGATCGAACTCGACGTCTTGGACGCTCGCGTGGGCCACGCTCGCGAAGTACTTGGCGACGGCCGCCTCCGGCCCGATGCCCATGAAGAGCGTCTTCGCGCCCGGGCTCTCGCCACGGATCCGGATCGTGCCGAACCAGTTGTCGTTCAAGACCCAGTCCGCGCCGTTGGTCTCGACGTCGAGCCGCGTACGCGTGAGCGCATAGGTCGGCGTCGAAAAGCGCTCGCTGGGCGTGGTCAGGTACCCGTCGTCGCGCTGCGTGCGGTCGGCCCAGAGCAAGAAGCCGCCCCCTGCGAGCACGGCGAGCCCAAACAGGACCCCAATCGCGCCAAGGACTATGAGGACGATGCGGCCCGCGCTCATCGGACCCTCGCGAGCTCCCTGGGATCGCTCACGGGCCAAGTCTTTCACGTGCGCGGAGCCCCTTGGCTTGGGTTCCGTACTACGGCGTCCTAAAGTCACATCGAGATGAACACGCGGAGGACCGCTCCGCCGGAGCTCCTCGGCCGGGAAGCCGAACGCGCGCGGATCGACGCGCGTTTGGAGGACGCACGCGCCGGTCGCAGCAGCGCTCTCGTCGTCTGCGGCGAGGCCGGCATCGGAAAGAGCACGTTGCTGCGTTATGCCGTCGCCGGCGCCGACGGCATGGCGGTGCTGAGCGCGACGGGTGTGGAGTCGGAGGCCGAGCTGCCATTCGCGGCCCTCGCCGATTTCCTCCGCCCGGCGCTCGGCCACCTCGACGCTCTTCCCGAACCACAGGCGGCAGCACTCGCGGGAGCGCTCGCCCTCGGCCCGCCCGTCGGGGCCGACCGGTTCGGCCCCTGCGCGGCCACCATGGGTCTACTCGCGACGTTCGCCGAGGGGGGGCCGGTAGTCGGGGTGATCGACGAGGCTCAATGGCTCGACCCCTCTTCGCTCGAAGCCCTGCTGTTTACCGCTCGTAGGATCGACGCGGAAGGGATCGCGTTCTTCTTCGCCGTGCGGGGTGACGAAGGCGGTTCTCTTGCTCGGGCCGGGCTCGAAGAGCTCCCGCTGAGTGGCCTCGGCGAGGGCGAGGCTCGGGAGCTGATCTCGCGGGCCGTCGATACGGAGCCGTCGCCAAGCCTGGTCGAACGGCTCGTTCGAGCGACCGGAGGAAATCCGCTCGCCTTGCTCGAGATTCCGGCTGTCCTGAGCGAAGCTCAGCTCACCGGTGAAGAGCCGCTCGAGGATCTACCGCTGACGCCTTCGATCGAGCGTGCGCTGCTAGGCCGCGTCGCCGCGCTTCGAGACGAAACACGGCGGGCCCTCGTCGTCGCTGCGGCAAGCGAATCGAGCGACTTCGAGACCGTCGCAGCCGCCGTGCAGTCGCTCGGGATCGAAGCCGACGCGCTCGGCGACGCCGAGGAGGCCGGCGTGATCAGGATCGAGAACGCGCGAATCGAGTTCCGGCACACACTCCTTCGCTCGGCGATCTACCGGGCGGCGCCTGGAGCTCTCCGCGAATCGGCCCACCACGCGCTCGCGGCGACGATGGCAGCCAGGGGCGCGGAGCAGAGGTCGGCCTGGCATCTCGCCGTCGCGGCGCCGACACCAAACGAGGAGATTGCCGTCGCGCTCGAGGGTGCCGCGTTCGATGCGCGCCGACGCGGCGGTCACGCCGAAGCGGCAAGTGCGTTCGAGCGGGCGGCCCGGTTGACGCCCGAGCCTGAGGCGCGTGCGCGACGCCTGCGCGAGGCGGCGGACGACGCGCGGCTCGCGGGCCGCGCCGAGACCGCGCTCGAGCTACTCGACCTCGCGGGTGAATCGACGTCGGAGCCGAGCGCCCTGGCGAACATCGCGCACCTGCGCGGTGCGGTCGAAATGTGGCACGGAGCGCCGAAGGAAGCGCGGGAGTCGCTCGTCGGCCACGCCGAACGCATAGCGTCGTCCGACCCGCGGAAGGCAGCACGGATGCTGACGGACGCCGCATGGGCCTCGTTCCTGGCGGCCGATATCGGCAGCGGCCGTTCGATCGCGGAGCGAGCGTCCGATCTCGCCCGCGGCTCTGGTGGTGCGACAGAGGTACTCGCGGGCGCCGCCGTCGGCATAGCGCATCTGTTGTCTGGCGAAGCCGACCGCGCGGCGCCGTTGCTGGCGCGCTATCAGGACGCGTTCGCCGACGAGGCGGCCCCCGTCCGGGGCTACCAGCTCCTTCGGCCCTCCGGACAGGTCCTGACGTGGGTCGAGCAATACGATGCGGCCGGCGCAGCGTTCACGCGAACGATCGCTGCGGCTCGATCACAAGGCGCGCTCGGGACGTTGCCGTTCCTGCTCGCCGGGCTTTCTGACCTCGAGTTCCGGACAGGAGCCTGGGCGTCGGCCTCGGCCCACGGTGCCGAAGCCGTCCAGATCGCGGAGGACACGAACGAGACGACGATGCTCGCTTACGCGCTCGCTTGTCAGGCCCGCGTCGACGCGGGGCTTGGTCGAGACGAGTGCCGCCAATTGGTGGAGCGCGCGGTCGAGCTCGGGGCGGGCAGAATCGGCGCCGTAGTCGCGTACGCATTCTCGGCCCTCGGCCTTCTGGAGCTCGCGCAAGGTCGCAACGAGGACGCGGTACGGATTCTCGACGGCCTGGCCGGCGAGGCCGAAGCCCGCGGCCTGCGGGAGCCGTCGGTCGTCCAGTGGGCCCCCGACCTGGTCGAGGCCTACGTACGGTCGGGACGGCGCGACGAGGCCGAACGCGCCCTGACGCCGTTCGAAGCTCTCGCCGAGGCAACCGGCCGTACCTGGGCACACGCGGCTTCCGCGCGTTGCCGCGGCCTGCTTGCCGACGATGCCGGCTACCAGCCGGCGTTCGAGGAGGCGTTGAGGATGCACGGGCTCACGACAATGCCATTCGAGCTTGCACGGACGCAGCTCTGCTTCGGCGAGCGTCTCCGCCGCGGGCGGAGACGCGCGGACGCGCGAGTGCCGCTTCGGCACGCGCTCGAGACCTTTGAGCAGCTGGGCGCCAGGCCGTGGGCCGAACGGGCACGCACGGAGCTGGCCGCGACGGGCGAAACGGCCCGCCCGCGCAACGCGAACGCCGCGGATGAGCTGACACCGCAGGAGCTGCAGATCGCGCTGGTCGTCGCAAACGGTGCAACGAACAAAGAGGCAGGCGCAGCGCTCTTCCTGAGCCCGAAGACGATCGAGAGCCACCTCAGCCGGGTCTATCGGAAGCTGGACGTCCGCTCGCGGACGGAGCTCGTCCGCCGGCTCGTGAGCGAAGGCGCGATCGCCGGCCAGGCGGCGTAGCTAGCCCTAGTCGACGAAAGGCCTGACCCGGCGGCGGTTGCAGGCAAAGGCGAGAGAGCATCCATGGCTGCCTCCCGCCTCTGCCATTCGGATCGTTAGCCGGCACACGCTGCGACCGCGTGGAACGAAGCGGTCGTCGCGGTGGTGTCGTTCACCATGATCGTCACCCAGCCGGCGCCGTCGCTCGTCGGTCCGTTGACCGCCGCGGTCGCCGAGACCGGCGGGTCCGGTGCGTCACCGATCCAGCCGCCGCCGATCGCCACCTTTCCGCTCGGACAGCTCGCCGCCGACGCACCGACTGCGCAGGTGCCACCGTCGACCGGACACAGGTGAGTCGCTGGTCCCGACACGTACGTGATGTTCGACGTAGTGAACCCGCCCTGTGGGCCTCTCGGGCCTCTCGGGCCTCGCGGCCCACGCGGGCCTCGCCGGCCTCTCGGTCCGGGACCGAGTACGGTTCCGGTTCGCAAGGCGGTGTGCCAGAGAGCCGCCTTCCGCGTGAGCGTCGCGACGCGAAGCGCCTGCGCGCTCTCGGTCGCGTGCGAGGCCGCGGCGCGGTCGACGACGAACGTTCCGGCGGCCGCGCCGCCCGAAAGCGCGACAAACAGCGCCACGAGCGCGATCACGACCGCCGGGCTGGGGACACGTCGTTTCTTCATCGTTCACCTCCTCTCTGTTGTCCCGCGACGGTGACCGGGCCTCCTAACGCGCCGCTAATGCAGATCGGCGATCGCGGCCGCTCGTAATTCGCAGCGGGATTTCCCTGGATCGCAAGCGGGATCCGCCCGAAGCGATCGACACCTGCCCGGACCTACCGTCGGCGCATGGACAACGACGGCGGAAGGGAGGTGACGACAATGCTGTCGAAGACGACACTACGGCGACTCGTCGCGGCCGCTTTCGTGGCGTCCGCGCTCACGTCGGCGGCGCCGGCGGCCGCGCTCGCGTGCAACGGCGGTGGCGGCCCGCGGCCTGTTCAACAGATCCGGTGAGAGAGACGACGCGCCACCGAGCACGGAAAGCCCGCGAGGGTTTTCCGTGTTGGACCGCCTCAGGTTCCGACAAGGTCGATCAGGAGCGCCCGAGCCTTGCGCGCCGCGGCGACGTTCCGCTTTCGCTCGAACAGCCCGACGGCCTCTTCGGTCCGCTCGGCGGCGGCGGCAGGCCGGCCGGCGAGCCCAAGCACCTCCGCGTACGCGAGCAGCACGTTCGCGCGCTGGCTGACGGCGTCTGTCGACACCGCGATCTCGGCCGCTTCGCCCGCGAGCTCCACTGCATCGCCCAGATGTTCCTCGCGCGCGAGCGCCTTCGCGCGCACGGCGCGCCAGGAGAACTGCGCGCTCGCGTCGTCGGTGGACGCGGCGCCTTCAGCGAGCGCCGCTGCGCGGAGGGCGTCGCCGTACTCGCCGCGACAGTAGTGCGCCTCGCCCAGCTGGGCTGCCTGCGTCGCGAGGTGTGCGTGCATTCCCCACGCCTGCAGCCGGTCGCAACTGTCGGTGAGGATCGCCGCGGCCGCCTCGGGCTCGCCCGCGAGCAGCTCGATGTCAGCGGCCACGGGTGCCCAGTTGGTCACCACGTTGACGGCCCAGGCGAGCTCCTCATAGATCTCCCGGGCACGGGTCGCCGCGGCGCGGCCGGCCTCCAGGTCTCCTCCCATCGCCTCGAGCCCTGCGAAGAACGCCAGGACGTTCGCCTCGCCGCCGCGGTCCGTAGCGGCGAGCAGCTCTCGGCAGCGGCGCATTCCGTCGGGAACGGTCGCCGGCCCGTAGTAGAGGCTGGCCGCGATCTCCTGGTAGCACGACGCGGCGGGCCAGCCGGAGCGAAGGAAGCAGACGAGGGCATGCTCCGCCGCCTCGCGCGACTTCGCGTACTGGCAGTGGTAGCCGCCGTGGACGAACGAGAGGACGTACCAGACGCGGCCGAGCGCACGGTCGTCGCCGGTCTGCTGGAAGACCGGAATTGCGGCCTCCGAGAGCCTCAGCAGCTCGTCCGCGCCGCCCTCCGGGTGTCGAAACAAGCCCAGGTTCGCGAGCTCGAAGCGGGCGCGGAACTCGGCGCGCCGGTCGCCTTCGGCAGCCGCGGCGTCGCGTGCACGACGCAGTGTCTCGCCGGCGCCCGCGACGTTCCCGCCCTTCCACTGCATGAGGCCGAGCTCCGTGAGGACGTCGCGGCCGACGACGGGCGGCATCGGCAGCAGGTTCGACGCGCGCGCCAGGAGATCGGAGGCAGCAAAAGCGTCGCCGCGCCTGGCGGCTCGAATTCCTGCGTCGCCGAGACGATCGCCGGCCGCCACCGCCAGGCGCCCGGCCCGCGGGTCGTCCGGGTGGAGCTCGACGAGGTAGCGGTGCGCATGTTCGAGATGGAACCCAACTAGCTCGTCCGTTCGGTCCGGCGCCGTCTCGAGCCACTCCGCGAAGTGCTGGTGGAGGACGCTCCGGCGCGCCTTGGGGAGCGTCGCATAGGCCGCGTCGCGGATCAGGGTGTGGCGAAAGCGAAACGCCTCGTCATCGGGCAGCGTCGCCTTGGCGGGCCGTAGGAGATCCTTGCGGATCAGGGGCGGGAGGTTGGCTGGTGCCGCGCCGAGCGCCTCAAGCGCGGTGCGATGAAACACGTCGCCCTCCACCGCGCCGCGCTCGAGCACGCTTCGCTCCGAGTCGGAGAGCTGATCCAGCCGGGCGGCGAGCAGCGCGCTGATGGTCGGCGGCACCGCCGTCACGTCATCGCCGCCGTCACTCGACTCGGCGAGGAACGCCACCATCTCCTGCACGAACAGCGGGTTGCCGCCAGCGTCGTGCAGCACCTGGCTGCGCAGCGGCGCATCGAGCGCCGGGGCGAGCTGGTCGAGCAGGGAGCCGCACACGTCGTCCGCGAGCGGCTCCAAGAGCACCGTCGTTGCCCGAAGCATGCCGCCGCTCCACCCAGGCCGCCGCTCCAACAGCTCGGGCCGCGCCAGGCAAAGGAGCAGGATCGGGGCATCGCGACTCCAGTCAGCGATGTGCTCGACCAAGTCGAGGAACGTCGGCTCGGCCCATTGCAGGTCATCCCACACGATCACCAGCGGGCGCTCGGCGGCGAGCAGCTCGAACAGCTTACGGACGGAGTGCGCGATCTCCTCGGCGGCCGCCTGATCGCCGCGGCCCAACAGCGCCTCCAGCG
>JBQCGP010000010.1:0-8573 GCA_051955535.1 Gaiellaceae bacterium
CGCGAGGATCAGCACGAACGAGGCCCCGGCGATCGTCGAAAGCTTGCTGAGCCCGCCAGTCAGCTCTGCCGCCGACAGGACGATGGCGATCGCGAAGGCCGCGTACGCGATCGCGGCACGGATGACCGCGACCGTCGTCTCGCGGCGCTTGACGTTCGCGATCCGGACCGCGACCGTAGCGGCCGCGGCCTCGGTCCGCCGGTCGTGCCAGGCCAGCGCCTTGGCGGCGACGAACGCCGCGCCACGCGAGACGAGCCACGCAGCGACGAACAGGCAGAAAACCGTGAGCAGGTTCAGCATCTCTCCCACTCGGTCAAGGTACTCATTGACCCCCGCGTGGCCGCAACCCCTTGTCACCGGATTCTTACCGCGACTTAACCTTGGCTGAACGGGACTACTCGGGCACCCCGCTGACGACGAAGCTCGGCGCGAAGCCCGGCGCCCACGTCGTCGTCTACTTCACGACGAGCCTCGACGATCTCGAACGGCGGTTCGCGAAGCTGAAGCAGACGCTCGCGCCGGCCGACGGGCTCTGGATCGCCTACCCGAAGCGGAGCTCGAAGCTGGAGACGGACCTCACGTTCGCCGACGTCCAGCGGATCGGCCTCGCCGCGGGGCTCGTCGACAACAAGATCGTCGCGTTCGACGACGACTGGTCCGCAATCCGCTTCGTCTATCGGAAGGAGGACCGCCCCTGATGTGGCCGGAGCTACGCGAGCGCCTCGAGGGCCGGCTGATCGTGCTCGAGCCGATCGCCGCGGAGCACGAGCCCTCGATGCGTGCCGCGGCGGCGGACCCGGTCTGCGGGCGCTGGTTGCAGATCGACGCTAGCACGGACGTTGCCTTGGCCGTGTGGTTCGAGCAGGCGTTGCGCACCGCCGAGGTCGGCACCGAGGTCCCATTCGCAACCGTCGACCGCGAGAGCGGACGCGTCCTCGGCAGCACCCGGTTTCTCACCCTGCGGCCCGAGCATCGCGGCGCCGAGATCGGCCACACGTGGCTCGCCCGCCCCGCCTGGTCGGGCGGCGCGAACATCGAGGCGAAGCTGCTGATGCTCGAGCACGCCTTCGAGCGCGTCGGCGCGATGCGGGTCGAGTTCAAGACCGACGCCCGCAACGTCGAGTCGCGTCGCGCCCTGGAAGCGCTGCCGGCCGTCTTCGAAGGGGTCTTCCGCAAGCACATGCTGATCCATGCCGGGATTCGCGACTCCGCCTACTACGCGATCGTCGAAGACGACTGGCCGGATGTGAAGGCGAACCTCGAGCGGCGCTTGGCTGCCCGCCTGCAGCTGCCTCGCTAGCATCCCGCGCATGCCCGAGGGCGTCGTGACCCACGTCGAGCAGGTCCGCTTCCGCGATCTCGACCCGATGGGTCACGTCAACAACGCGGTCTTCCTGACCTACCTCGAGCAAGCGCGGAACACGTTCCTAGAGGAGCTCGGAGTCGCGACCGGCCTGAACGAGATGAACATGATCCTCGCACGGGCCGAGATCGACTTCAGAGCGCCGGTGAGCCTCGGGCAGGAGATCGAGATCGCCGTCCGCGCGGGCAGCTGCGGCACCAAGAGCTTCGAGCTCGACTACGAGCTCGTCGCGGACGGCACGATCGTCGCCGAAGCGAAGACCATCCAGGTCACCTACGACTACAGCCGCCACGAGGCCGTGCCACTGCCGGACGCCTGGCGGGAGAAGCTGAGCGGGGTCCCGGCATGAGCACGTTCGAGCGACAGACGCTGGACAACGGCCTGCGAGTCCTGCTGGCGCCGATGCCGCAGGCGACCTCGATCACCTGCATGATCATGCTCGCCGCCGGCTCGCGGTACGAGACGCGCGACACCAGCGGGATCGCCCACTTCTCCGAGCACATGTTCTTCAAGGGCACCGAGCGGCGCCCGACCGCGCGCGACATTGGCATGGAGGTCGACGGGATCGGCGGCGAGTTCAACGCCTTCACCGGCAAGGAGTACACCGGCTACTTCGTCAAGTGCGCGGCCGAGTTCCGCGACACGGCCCTCGACGTCCTCGTGGACATGCTCCGCCACTCGAAGTTCGAGAGCGAAGAGATCGAACGCGAGAAAGGCGTGATCGTCGAGGAGATGAACATGTACTTCGATACGCCGCGCGACTTCATCGGCGGCGTTTACGAGGAGCTCCTCTACGGGGATCAGCCACTCGGCTGGGACATCATCGGTCGCAAGGAGACCGTCCGCGCGGCCGAGCGGGACACCTTCCTCAGCTACACCGGCCGCTGGTACAAGCCGGACCGGATGGTCGTCGGGCTCGGCGGCAACGTCGGCGACGACGCCGTCGCAAAGATCGAGAGCCTGCTCGGCGACCTGGCCGCTGAGGCGACCGGCGCGCCGCCGGCGCTCGAGCCGCAGGAGACGAACGGCGCCCGCGTCAAGATCCACCGCAAGGAGTCCGACCAGGCTCACCTCTGCCTCGGTGTGCCGAGCTACCCACTCGGGCACCCAGACCGCTACGTGCTTCAGCTGCTCGCGACCGTGCTGGGCACCGGGATGTCCTCTCGGCTGTTCACGGAGGTGCGCGAGCGACGCGGGCTCGCCTACTACGTCTTCGGGATCAACCACAGCTATACCGACACGGGCTCGCTGTACTCGCAGGCCGGAGTCGACATCAACCGTGCCGACGAAGCCGTCGAGACGATCGTCCACGAGCTGCGCCGAATCGCCGACGAGCCGGTCGGCCCGGAGGAGCTCGAGAAGTCGCGCAACCTCGCCAAGGGCCGCTTCCTGCTCCAGCTCGAGAATCCTCAGGGGATGATCATGTTCGGGCTGCGCCGCGAGGTGCTCGAGGGTGAGGCCGTCGAGCCGAGCGAGATTCAGGCCGGTCTCGACGCCGTCACCGCCGAGGACATCCAGCGCGTCGCGCAGGACGTGATCGGCGGGCATGGCTTCAACCTCGCACTGATCGGCCCCTTCGACGACACCGAGAAGTTCGAAGCGCTTCTGAGCTAGCAATTAGTCTTCCGGCTCGTGAACGCCGACGCCGGAGCTCCTACGAAGACGGTCCTCGTTGTCGACGACCACCGTCAGATGCGCGCGCTTTGCCGAGCGAGCCTCGAGAACGCTGGCTTCCGCGTTCTTGAAGCGGCCAACGGCGAAGAGGCGCTCGCTTCCGTCCGAACCGAACACCCGGATCTGATCCTGCTCGACATCATGATGCCCGGGATCTCGGGGTGGGAGGTCACGTCTGCGCTGCTAGCCGATCGTTCGACAGATGAGATACCGATCGTCTTTATCTCGGCCCGCACTGAGGTAGCCGACCGGCTACGCGCATTCGAGCTCGGCGCCCATGGCTACTTGACCAAGCCTTTCGACCCTGACGCGCTGGCGGCAACCGTCACAACTGTGCTTCACGAGATCGACAGTGGCGAACGAGACGCCACGCTGGCCGAGACGTTGGACACACTGAGAAAAGAGCAGCTTTCGGTAGATAAGCCTCGGTCTTCCTTTCCGAACCGCCGTTGACCAAAGCGCCGGAAGATGCGACCATGCCTGGCACTGCGGTCTGAATACCCCTGGGAGGAAACTGTATGTGGCGTCGTAATCATCGTGTGACTCTTGGCCTGGGCATCTTGGGCCTCGCTGCGGCAGCGACAGCTGCTTCGTTACTTGCTTTTGCGTCGGGCGGCAACGCCGCGAGCGCCAACACGTGCTCGCAGGTCAACCCCACGCAGGCGAACTGCTTGTTCGTCTCTTCTGTTCCAAGCGTCCTGTCCTCGAACAAGACCGGACTGCTCATCGTCAGGTTCAAGAACACCTTCGCGAACGCAACGGCAACCCATACGGTTCTCTCGGCGACCATGCCGGTCGGTACATCGGTCTCGTCGGTCAGCGGGAGCACGAACAAGGCGTCCTGCACACAACAACCAGTCTCGTGCAGCTTCGGGACGGTCGCAGGCGGATCGATCGTCACCATGTACGTGCAGTTCGCTCTCAGCAATCCAGCCACCCCGCCGGCGCAGCTCGACGCGGCCAAGGGGTTCGTCGGGTTCGACGAGAGCAACGGCAACACGGGCACGACGACGAACGACACATTCGAAAGCGACAGCGGCACAACCACGATCGCTGCCCCGATTTCGAGCACAGACCAGGGCGGCGCCCAGGGCGGACTCTGCACGGGCACCCTGTCGCAAACCGGGTTCAAGACCACGAACGGGAACGGGCAGCAAGTGAACATCGGCGATCTGCCCGCGTCCGTCCCAGGGTTCCCCTGCAATCCCGTCTCGGCAGGCAGCCAAGGCGCGACCCCGCCAGAGAATGCTGCCTGCGTCGCGCGGCTCGGCGTGAACTGCCCGGCCGACACGGCGTACGTGTTCTTCCCGGTGCTGGCCAATAACGCGGCCGCGGTGCTGACGGTCAACTACCCGACGGTGCCGAGCTTCGTCACCGGTGGGTGGAAGAACACGCCGCTCTTTGAGTTTGAGCCGGACCCACAGCCGGGCAACCCGGACCAGCTAACGCTGATCCAGTTGGTGAAATGCGGCGTCAGTCCGAACCCCTCGCCGGACTCGTGCCTACTCGGAGATCCGAAGAAGTTCGGCTCGAGCGGCGTGTCGTTCAGTGTGAGCGTTACGGGCTCGATGCTGGACGGACGCCTCTCGCCGTAACGAGAATCTGACGGTCACCCGCCTCGAGGCTCGCAAGAAGCGCCTCGAGGCGGGTGACTAGCGCCGTAATCTGCTTGATCTCGCAAAGCTCGCGCGCCCGCTCGAGCGCAGAGCGCGCTTCATCATCGCGGCTCGCGAGACGCAGTACTTCCGCGAGGTCGAGGAGTGCCTCGACTTGGACGAAGAGAGCATCCGTTGCTTCAAGAAGGTCCACTGCCTCTCGTGCCAGGCTGACGGCCGAGTCGAAATCGCCGTCTGCCGCCAGAACCTTCGCGCGGACCGACCGCCAGAGCGCCTGCGGCTCGACGTCGTCGTCTCCTGCAAGCTCCGCCGAGTCCGACGCGAGCTCACCTGCCTCCTGCCAGCGGCCTTGCACACACACCGCCTGCGCGAGCATGGCGGTTACCAGGGGCCGGTAGTACAACTCACCCAGCTCGACGAGCAACCCGTGATCTCGTCTCAGCTCCTGCTCCGCAGCGGCGGGATCGCCAGCGAGGAGCTCGATGCGCCCCGAGGTGAGACAGGTCAAGGCGCCGTCCACTACCGCGCCGAGATCGTCGAGCGTGGCCCGCCCCTCACCACACAGGCGGCGAGCCCGGTCGAAGTCGCCGGACATCGCGACCAGGGACGCAAGCGAGCAGCGAACCAGGGCCTCACCCTGACGGTCGGATAGGCCGTCCTTCAGCATCTGTTCGCATGCTTCGATCGCGTCCGGCACCGGCGTCGGGCCGTCGCAAACGGCAATCGAGTACGAGCCGGACATGCGGGCTACCAGGCGGCCCCGACCGGCGAGCCGGGCGTAATCGAGAGCCTGACCGTACGCCGTGGCCGTCGCCTCCCATTCACACGCGGTTCCGTGGATGGTCGCGACCATCCGCCATGCTTTCGCGAGCTCCGCATGATCCTTCCGCTCCTTCAGCACGGGAATCAGCACCCCGGTCTCACGCTCGACGTCGTGCCGCCACGACTCGAGGTCGCCGGTCTGCCGTAGGCGTACGTTCATGCGCGTGAGAAGGACATCGGCCCTCAGACGTTCATCTCCGACTGCTTCGGCGCCCTCAAGCCCTTCTTCGAGCAAGATTTCCGCCCAGGCGAATTCGCCTATTTCCATCATCGCCTCGCTCAAGTCCGGGAGAAGCCCCAATCGCGCCGGATCGCGCTCTGGGAGAAGCTCGCACGCACGGCGGAGCAGGTTCGCAGCGGCAGCCATGTCGCCACGAGCAAAGGCGCGCCGACCCGCTGTCGACAAGCGGCCGGAGCCCCGCCTGCCGAGCTCTAGGCCGTGGTCATCCAGGGGCCCGAGCTCGGAGAGGTACTGATAGGCCTGCTCGAGGTGGTAGCCGAGGATCTCCTCGAACTCGGTCCCGCGGTCGCGCTCCCGGTTCACGCGTTCTGCCCAATCGACAAATTGCTCGTGGAGCGTCGCGCGGGCTCGCTTGAGGATCCCCTGGTATGCGGCGTCGCGGACGAGGATGTGGTGGAAGCGGTACTCGTGCTCGCCTTCTGCCTGAACCGGGCGCACTAGTTGCTTCTGGGTCATCGAGCCGAGGTGCTCCGTCACCGCGGCCCGGACCGGTTCGGGCGAAAGCTCCTCGACCGCCGGCTGCTCGAAGATCTGACCGATCACCGAGGCCGGTTCGATCACCGACCGCTCCTCGGGAGAGAGCAAGTCCAGGCGCGCCGCGAGCAGAGCCTGAATCGTTCCCGGGATCGAGAGCTCCGAGAGATCACCCTCGGGAACAACCCACCCGTCGCCCTCGCGTCGGAGCAGGCCGTCGTCGATCAGCATCGAGAGGAGCTGCTCGACGAAGAGTGGATTGCCTTCCGCCGCGGTCACGATTCGGGCCCTCGCATCGTCGGGAATTGGCGCGTCTCCGAGGAGGTGCTGCACGACGCGCCCGCTCTGCTCTTCGGTGAGTGGCTCCAGCTCGACGAGGGCGCCGCCGTCGGCCCAGTCGGCCCGGTGCTCGAACAGGTCGGGTCGAGTCGCGCAGACGAGCAGGAGCGGCACGCCCGACGCGTTCTTCAAGACGTACTCGATCAGATCCAGGAACGCCGACTCTGCCCAGTGGATGTCTTCGAAGAGGACGACCAGCGGCTGCTGGCCGGCTTGATGTTCGAAGAACTTCCGCGTGCCCCAGAAGATCTCGTCGAGCGAGAAATCCTCCCCGCCGAGGCCGACCGCCGACGCAACGCGGTCGACGACGTCGTCGGCTTCGGGGCCTGCCGCCTGCACAAGCTTCGCGAGTGCCGCCTCCGGCGAGTCGTCCTGCTCGATCCCGGCGGCGTCGCGCACGATCTCGACGAGCGGCCAGAACGTGATGCCGCGTCCGTAGGGCAAGCAACGGCCGCGCAGCAGCCGAGCATTCGAGTCCGTGGCCGACCGGCCGAACTCTTCGATCAGGCGCGACTTCCCGACCCCCGCCTGGGCGACGATCGTGACCCTGCGGCAGCCGCTGTCCCGGGTTGCAGCTGCGAGCTCGTCGGACAGCAGGCCGAGCTCGCGCTCCCGGCCGACGAGTGGACTGTCGTGGCGGCGGTCGATCGTCTCGGCTTCGCGAACGGCGACGAGCCTGTACGCCGGGACGCGCTCGGCCTTGCCCTTGAGCTCGAGCGGCTCGACTTCCTCCACCTCGACCGCGTGGCGGACAAGCCGGTACGTGGTGTCGCCGAGCAACACCTGAGAGGTCGGCGCTGCCTGTTCGAGCCGAGCCGCGGTGTTGACGGTGTCGCCGGTGACGAGGCGCTGTCCCGTCGTCGGGTCGCCGGCAACGACCTCGCCGGTATTGACGCCGGTGCGGTTGCCGACCGTCACCCCCCAACGCTCCTCGAGCTCCTCGTTGAGGGCAGCGAGATGGTCCCGCATCTCGGCGGCCGCACGGACGGCCCGGATCGCGTCGTCCTCGTGCACACGCGGCAGTCCGAAGACGGCCATGATCGCGTCGCCGATGTACTTCTCGACCAGGCCGCCATGGCGCTCGAGAGCCGCGCGCATCTCGTCGAAGTAGCGGGTCATGACCTCGCGGACTGCCTCCGAGTCGAGCTTCTCGCCCATGGCCGTCGACCCCTTGAGGTCGGAGAAGACGATGGTCACCGTCTTGCGGACCTCCTGCGCGGGCAGCTCTGGAGCCAGCGGCGTGCCGCAAAAACCGCAGAGCCGGAATTTTGCGGGATTTTCCTCGCCGCAATTTGGACAAATCTGCACAAATGGAAGTCTAGGGACGTCCGCGGGCGAATTCGAACGGACTGCGTTCGAATAGCCGCTCGAACGCATCAGAGGGCTGCTTCCCAATAGCGGTTGTTGGGACAGTCCCCGTCGGGGACAGTCCCTCTCTTACTAGGCGCGTCGCGCTCGCTGTTGAGCGACTCGCCCGGCCCGTCTAGGGTCAGACCCCGGACGAGTCCAGAACGGACCACGCGAAGCGCTTGAGCCGAGGCCTGTGCAGGGACTGTCCCCGAAAGGGGACTGTCCCAAAAACGGTTGTTGGAACAGCCCCTCCGGGGCCAGTCCCTGCGGCAGGAAGCGGCGGAGGCTAGGCCTCCGCCGCTCCCTTCTCGGATTCCGCTCGGTCCTTGATCTCCTCGACCACGGTCGGATCGGCGAGCGTCGTCGTGTCGCCGAGCGCGCGGTGTTCGGAGACGTCGCGGAGGAGCCGGCGCATGATCTTGCCGGAGCGCGTTTTCGGAAGCTCCGGCGTGAAGACGATGTTCGCCGGCCTCGCGATCTTGCCGATCTTGCGGGCGACGTGGTCACGAAGCTCGTCGAGCATCTCGACCGAGCCTTCCTCACCGCCCTTGAGCGACACGAAGGCGACGATCGCCTGCCCCGTCGTCGAGTCGACGCGGCCGCAGACCGCCGCTTCGGCGACGTGCGGGTGGTCGACGAGCGCCGACTCGACCTCGATGGTCGAGATCCGGTGCCCGGAGACGTTCATCACGTC
>JBQCGP010000011.1:0-8524 GCA_051955535.1 Gaiellaceae bacterium
GGGATCAGCCCGGCGAGGCGGGCGAGATCGACCGCGGCCTCGGTCTGGCCGGTGCGCTGGAGCACGCCGCCGTCGCGCGCGCGCAGCGGAAAGACGTGCCCAGGCCGGACCAGGTCGTTCGAGCCTTTGCTGCGGTCGATCGCGACCTGGATCGTCCGCGCGCGGTCGTGTGCGGAGATGCCGGTCGCGATCCCCTCGCGGGCCTCGACCGAGACCGTGAAGGCGGTCCCGAACGGCGTCTCGTTGCGGTCGGTCATCGGCTCGAGCCCAAGCTCGTCGCACCGGTCCTCGGTCAGGCACAGACAGATGAGCCCGCGGCCATGGGTGGCCATGAAGTTGATCGCTTCGGGGGTGGCGAACTGGGCGGCGATCGTCAGGTCGCCCTCGTTCTCGCGGTCGGCCGCGTCGACGACGACCACGAACTTGCCGGCACGGATGTCCTCGATCGCCTCCTCGACGGTCGCGAACGGTGCTTGCTTTTCGAGGCCTGTCGCCATCCGGCGGATCGTAGCGGGGGCTACCGTGCCGCCAAGCGCTCGACGTACTTCGCGAGCACGTCGACCTCGAGGTTCACGCCGTCTCCGGGCTGGAGCGAGCCGAGGGTCGTCGCCTCTAGCGTGTGGCGGACGAGTGCCACCCCGAAGGCGTCCTCGGCCAGCGCCGCGATGGTCAGCGAGACGCCGTCCACCGCGATCGAGCCCTTCTCGACGCAGTAGCGGAGGATCTCGGGCGGCGCCTCGATCGTGACGCGCCGGCTGTCGTTTTCGGGGTCGACGGCGCGGATGCGGCCGGTTCCGTCGACGTGACCTTGGAGGTAATGCCCTCCGAGCGGGTCGCCGGCCCGCACGGCGGTCTCCAGGTTGACCTCGGCTCCGAACGGCTTGGCGCGCGCGAGCGTCTCCGGCATCACGTCGAAGGCGAGCGAACCGTTGGTTCGACCGGCCACGGTCAGGCAGACGCCGTCGACGGCGACCGAGTCGCCGATCTCGGGGTCGAGCGCGGTGGCGACGACGAGCCGACCGCGGTCGAACGAGTCGACCCTCGCGCGCTCGCGAACGATGCCCGTGAACATGCTCGAAGCGTACGCGCCGGGGCTGCGGCGACGCCGCCGCCAAACGTCACGGAATCGTCGCGGGTTCGTGCCACACCGTTGCGGTTTTCCGCGTTACGCTCGCCGCGGGCGGCGGGTGGTCCAAGCCACCACCCAGGGTGGGGATGTGCGCGCGTGTGTACCTAGTTCCGCGCCGGTCAGGGGTTCCGCCCGACCACGTCGAGCGTCTCGCGTGCGATCGCCTCGAGGTCAGGGCGGTCGGCGCCCGCGGCGAGCCCGTCCTGGAGCTCGTGAACCGCCTCGACCTGGCTGGGCTCCAAGCGGGTCAGGTCGACCGCATCGAGCTCGGCGCGCAGCTCCTTCTCGGGCCGTCGGCGCACCAACCAGCGCGAGATCGTCCTCACGACCCTGTCGCCTGTTCGGATTGCCTCAGGGCTCGTTGACATATGCGGTCAGGAGCACGTCCTCTCCCACCGGGCGGCTCTCCAAACGGCGAAGCTCGACCGGCTCGTCGAGCCTATCGAACAGGGTCGGCCCACCGCCAGCGAGTACGGGCGCGATGAAGACGTGCAGCTTGTCGATCAGCCCCTCGCGCAGGAACGACGTCGCGAGCGCCGGGCCGCCTTCGAGGAGCAGCGATTGCACACCTTCCTGGCCGAGACGAGCGAGTTCCTGGTCGAGCGGCCTTGAGAGCAGCTCGAGGTCGACGCCCGCCGGCAGCGCGCTGTGCCCGAACGCGAGCCGGCGGGGCTGGCGCTTCGCGCCCACCTCGCGAGCGGTCAGGGCAGGCCGATCTGCGCGCACCGTGCCCATCCCGACGGCGACGGCATCCGAAGCGGCCCGCAGTTCGTGCACCAACCTCCGGCTTTCCTCGCCCGAGACCCACCGCGAGCCCGGGAGCGTCAGGCGCCCGTCGACCGTCATCGCAGCCTTGTAGGTGACGAACGGCCGGCCCTTCGTCACCCAGGTCAGCCACGCTTCGATCTGCTTCCGCGCGCGGAAGCCGAGCTCACCGTCGGCGAGCTCGACGTCGACCCCGGCGGCACGAAGCTCGTCAAGCCCTCCGGCTGCCGCGGGGTTCGGATCTCGCGCTCCGATCACGACTCTCGCAACGCCGGCGTCGATCAACGCCTGGGCGCAAGGCGGCGTCGAGCCCCAGCTCGCGCAGGGCTCGAGGGTCACGTAGAGGGTCGCCGCGCGGGCGTGCTCTCCGGCGGACTCGAGCGCGATCGTCTCGGCATGTGCCTCCCCCTTCCGCTCGTGCCAGCCCTCGCCGACGACTTCGCCGTCGCGCACGAGGACGGCGCCGACGACCGGATTCGGCTGCGTCGTCCCGCGCCCGCGTTCGGCGAGCTCCAGCGCCCGCTCCAGGTAGTTCACGCCGAAGCGGCGAGAAGGCCGCGGTACGCCTCGCCCACGTCGCCGTCGTGGAAGACCGCCGTCGCGGCAACGAGGACGTTCGCGCCGGCCTCGCGAGCGGCGTGGACGTTCTCGCGCTTGACGCCGCCGTCCACCTGAAGGTGCATCGACTCGGGCAGCAGTTCGCGCAACCGCCGCAGCCGCTCGAACGCCTCCGGCATGAACTGTTGCCCCGAGTAGCCGGGCTCGATGCTCATGCAGAGAACGAGGTCGGTGCCGGCATCGATGGCCGCCGACGCGACGTCCTCGACCGGCGTCGCCGGCTTCAGGGAAACTCCGGCGCCAAGGCCTTGCTCCCGCGCCGCGGCGGTCACGGCTGCGACGTCCTCGACCGCCTCGTAGTGGAAGGTGACGCTGTCGGCGCCGGCCTCGCGGAAGGGCTCGAAGTACCGCTGCGGTGACTCGACCATCAGGTGGACGTCGACCAAGGCGCCGCCGGCGTGCATTCGCTCGGCGATCGACTGCAGCACGATCGGCCCGATGATGATCGGCTCCACGAAGTGGCCGTCGCCGACGTCGTAATGGAAGACGCGCACGCCGGCGGCGAGCAACCGGTCGATCTGCTCGCCGAGTCTCGCGAAGTCCGCCGCATAGAGAGACGGCTCGATCTCGACGTCGCGCACACGATCCCAGTTCATCCCGGAGATCCTAGGGACGCAGCCGCGCGATGAAGAAGCCGCTCGTGCCGTGACGGTCGGGACGGGTGAGCAGGAACTCTGGCCTTTTCGGATGGGCGAACTGCGGCCACTCGTCGCCCAGCGGCTCCGGCTCGAGGCCGCTCCCGTCGGCGATCGCCTCATTCTCGTCGGCGTTGAGTGTGCAGACGGAGTAGACGATCGTCCCGCCGGGGCGGACGCACTCGGCCGCGGCGCGAAGCAGGTCGCGCTGGAGCTCCGGCAGCGGGCGCGCGCGCCAGCGCAGGTCGGGGCGCTGCGCGAGGACGCCTAGGCCCGAACAGGGAGCGTCGACTAGGGCGCGGTCGAAGTCGCGGAGCTCGGTGGGAAGCGCGAGCGCGTCGCCCTGCACGACCGTCACGTGGCGTGCGCCGAGGCGGCGGACGTTCTCCTCGAGCTCGCGTGCCCGGCCAGGGTGGATCTCGACCGCGACGACGTCGCCCGCCAGCATCGTCGCCTTGCCGCCCGGCGCGGCGCAGAGGTCGAGCACACGCTCGCCCTCGTGCGCGCCCACGACGAGGCCGGCGAGCTGGGAGCCTCGGCTCTGCGGCCAGATCCGGCCTTCGGCCAGCGCCTGCTCGTCGACACGATCGACGCGGTAGGCGCCCGGGATGTCCGTCGGCTCGCCGTCGATCTCGCCGCGCACGAGTCGCACCACCGTCTCCTGCGGCTCGTTCTGCGCCTGCATCAGCATGATCGCGTCTTCCCGGCCGAAGTCCCGCATCCATACCTTCTCGATCCAGTCGGGATACGACTCCTTCAGCGCGCCCGCCGGCAGCGAGGCAAGGAGCGGCTCGAGCCCTTCGGTCAAACGCCTCAGCACGGCGTTCGTGAACGCAACGGCGCGCTCGAGGCGGGCGCTCCGCACGAGCTCGACCGCCTCGTTGACTGCGGCGTGCTGCGGCGTCGCCATGAAGCCGAGCTCGTACGCCCCGAGCCGGAGCGCCGCCCTCACCGGTGGATCGAGCCTCGGCACCGGGCGTCGGCCTAGGGTCTCGACGGCAAAGTCGAGCGTACGGACGCGCTGGATCGTCCCGTAGGCGAGCCGCTGGGCCAGCGCCCGGTCGCGGCGGTCGAGGCTTTCGGCTGCGGTCCGCAGCGCCCGGTCCGCGTAGGCGTCCTGCTCGAAGACGCGCAGCACGGTCTGATACGCGGCCGCGCGGGCGGGCGAGATCATCAGCGCAGGCCGCGGAGGAATTCGTCGTACGTCATCCGGCGCCGCCCCTCGGGCTGCACTTCGAGCAGTTCCAGCCGCCCGTCGACGAGGCGCGAGCGCCAGACGATCACCGGACGGTCTTCGACGATTCCGCGAGCGCCGATGTGCGGCGACAGGGCGCGAATCCGGTTGTGCAGCTCCTGCGGCGGCCGCGACCAGTCGAGCTCGCGGTCGGCCCGCGCGATCTTCTCGGCATAGGTGATGCCTGCGTCGCCCTGGCGGGCCGGCTGCCTGTTGGCCAGGGCCTCTTCGACCAGGTCCGGGGTCAGACCCCGGGCATGGCCGAAGACGACACCGGCGTCGTCGTTCGCTCCAACCGGAAACCGGCTTTGCGCTGCGATCGGGCCGGCGTCGAGCTCCTCGACGAGCTCGATCACGGAGACGCCCGTTTCCGCGTCGCCGGCCATCAGCGCCCGCTCGACCGGCGCCGCGCCTCGCCAGCGCGGCAGCAGCGACGGGTGGACGTTGAGCCAGCGCGCCCGCTCGAGTGCGCCGCGCGGGACGAGCTGCCCGTACGCGACCGTGACGACCGTCTCGACCTCCGGGTCGAAGTCGGTGCCCAGGCGCTCCGGCTGGCGCAGCGGGATCCCGAGCCGCTCGGCGACCTCCTTCGCCGGCGGCGCCGCGACCTTGCGTCCGCGCCCCCGCGGGCGGTCGGGCTGCGTGAGCAGGAAGGCGATCTCGTGTCGGCGCGCGAGCTCCTCGAGAACCTCGGCCCCGAACGGCGCCGTCGCCGCGACGGCAATCCGCGCCACGCGATTGGCCTACGCCGTGACGCCGAGGATCGGCTCGGGCCGGAGGATCCCCAACGCCTCGCGGCGGGCCTCGGGCGTCGTCCGGTCGATGATGAGGATGCCGTCGAGGTGGTCGAGCTCGTGCTGGACGACGCGCGCGGCATGCTCATCCAGTTCGATCCGGATGTCGGCGCCGGTCTCGTCCTTGCCCTCCAGCGTCACGCGCACGGGCCGCTCGACCGGAACCGTCACGCCCTGAAGGGACAGACAGCCCTCCGTATCCGCGACCCTCACCTCGGATGCCTTGACGAGCACCGGGTTGACGACTGCGCGCGGCTCGTCCTCTTCGGTCGCCTGGAAGACGAACAAGCGCTGCAGGGTGCCGACCTGGGTGCCGGCAAGCCCAACCCCGCGAGCGTCCTGCATCAGCACGGTCATGCGCTCGACCAGACGGCGGAGGTCGTCGTCAAAGCTCTCGACCTCACTGGCCCGCATCCGCAGAACGGGGTCGCCGTACTGGCGGATCTGCGCGAGCGCCAGCCGCCTGCGCGCTTCGCGCTCCGGGTCGAGTTGTTCGTCCGCGAGGACCTGTCCTTGCTCCTCTGCCATCGCGCCTGAGTGTACGGACGTCAGAGACTCTGCGGATCGACGTCGACGACGGCCGTCAGGCCGGCGCGGCGCATCGCTGGCGCCGCTGCCGCCAGCAGCCGGCTGGCGCGCGCGGCAACCCGCCTCGGCTCGTCCGTCTTGACGACGAGCTGTGCGCGGTGGCGGCCGCGGACGCGGAAGAGCGGCGCCGGCCCGAGGATCTCGGCGTCGGGCAGCCCGGCTCGGATCTCCTCGAGCGCCTGCGTCACAGGAGCGGCGTCCGGCCCGGCGACGAGCACGCGCACGAGGTGACGGAACGGCGGGTAGCCGAGCTCGCGCCTCCGCTTCAGCTCCCCGGTCAGGAACCGCTCCACATCGTGTCGAGCCGCCAGCTCGACCGGCCGCGAGTCGGGCTGGAAGGTCTGGATCAGCACCCGCCCCGGGGCGTCGCGGCCGCTGCGCCCGGCGAGCTGGGTCAGGAGCTGGAACGTCCGCTCGTCGGCCCGGAAGTCGGGAACGCCGAGCGCCGTGTCGGCGTCGATGACGGCCGCGAGAGAGACGCCGGCGAAGTGGTGTCCCTTCGCGACCATCTGGGTGCCGAGCAGGACCGCGCGCTCGGTCTCGGCGAACCGGCGCAGCGCGGCGGCCAGCTCGTCGGGTTTCTGCGCCGTGTCCGCGTCGAGCCGGATCGGAACGAGTCGCGGCAGCTTCGAGGTGAGCTCGCGCTCGAGGCGTTGCGTGCCGGCGCCGATCCGCGCGAGCTCGACGGAGCCGCAGGCCGGGCAAGACGCCGGCCCCGCCTCGGAGTGGCCGCAGTGATGGCAGCGCAGCCGCTCGTCGCCGTGGAGGACGAGCGCGACGTCGCAGTGCGGGCAGCGGAGCGTCGTCCCGCAGGCGCGGCAATGCAGGGCCGGGGCGATCCCACGCCGGTTCAGGAGCAGGATCGCCCTGCCGCCGTTTTCCTCGACTCCGCCGAGCTCCTCCAGCAACGGCGCCGAGAGCGGGTAGCCGGCTTCCCGCCGGAGGTCGACGACACGCACCGGCGGCAGCGATCCGCCGAGCCGGCCGCCGAGCTCGAGCCGCTCGAGCTGATGCCAGCTCTCCGGCCGTGGCGTGGCGCTGCCGTAGACCGCGACGGCGCCCTCGAGCGCAGCGCGCTTCGCGGCAACCGTTCGCGCGTCGTAGCGCGGATCCGACTCCTGCTTGTACGAGGAGTCGTGCTCCTCGTCCACGCAGATGACCCCGACGTCGCGCAGCGGCGCGAAGATCGCCGAGCGGGCGCCGACCACGACGCGCGCGTCGCCCGCCGCGATCCGCTCGCGCTCGTCGCGCCGTTCGGCGTCGGTCAGCCCCGAGTGCAGCAGGGCGACCCGGTCGCCGAAGCGCGCTCGAAACCGGCCTAGCGTCTGCGGCGTCAACGCGATCTCGGGCACCAGCACGATCGCGCCGAGCCCGCGTTCGAGCGCCGCCGCGCACGCCTGGAGGTAGACCTCGGTCTTGCCGCTTCCGGTCTCCCCGTAGAGCAGGAAGTGACCGCCGCCGGCATCGAGCGCCTGGTTGATCCGGCCAAGAGCTTCTCGCTGAGGCTCCGTCAACTGCGGCGGCTCGGCCTCGCCGACGAGGCTTTCGCCCGGCCTCGGCCGCTCTTGCCGCCGCTTTCGCTTGACAGGCGCGATCAGCTCGAGCGCCCGTCCCGGCGTCGAGCCGTAGTAGTCGGCCACCCAGAGCGCCAGGTCGACCAGCACGGGCGGCAGCTCGTCGACGACCGCCTCCACCGGAACCGGCTCGATCCCCGGCGGCGCCTCGTCGCCGACCTCGACCACGACGCCGCGGCGCCGCGAACGACCGAGCGGCACCGACACGACGGCGCCTTTGCCGGCGCCGTCGGCGAGATAAGTGAACGGCCGCGCAAGCGCGCGCGTCGTCACGAGCGGGTAGACCGTCGCGTAGCGGCTCACGCCGCCGAGACTAGACGCCGGCCGCGACGAGAACGAAGTCGGTCGCGAAGCCGAGCGTCAGCCCGAGCACGATTCCCCAGGCGGTCAGCGACTTGGAGCCGAACGTTCGGCAGACGTTGAGCAGCTCGATCACGACGTAGAGGATCGAGCCAGCCGCCAGCGCGAAGAAGAGGATCGAGAGGTTCTCGCTCGTCCAGGAGTAGCCGATCGCCGTGCCGAGGAAGGTCGGCGCGCCCGCGATCAGGCCCATCAGGCCGAGGAAGCGCCAGCTGGGCGGCTCGGCCTCGCCGGTCAGAGGACCGACGATCCCGAAGCCTTCGGTCGCGTTGTGGAGGCCAAAGCCGATCACCAGGACGAGGGCGAGGCTCTTCAGGTCGCGCGCGGCCGACTGGCCGATCGCAAGCCCTTCGGAGAAGTTGTGCAGGCCGATCCCGGTCGCGATGAAGACCGACAGCCACTGCGCCGCCGACAGCCCCGGCCGGTGGGTGCGCGAGAACTCCGCTACCGAAGCGGCGCCCGGCCCCAGCATCGCGCGGCGCTGGCGCGCCTTCATCCACGAGTCGTAATAGACGAGCGTCATCAGCCCGACCACGAAGCCGGCGAACGCGATCGAGGCGACGCCGGCGAATCGCCCCCACGTCTTGGCGTCGAGGGCAGACTGGGCCGGGTCGATCGCCTCGGTCAGGACGTCCCAGAACAGGAAGATCAGGATCCCGGTCGCGGTCGCCGTGAAGAAGGACTTCAGCTTCGGCGACAGGCCGCGCATCCTGCCCATCGGCAGGCCGATGAAGATCGTCAGGCCGGCGATCGCGCCGAGCAGGAGGGTCTGGGTGGTGCTCATGTTGTAAGGGTCACCTTACAGAAGGGGCGACTACAGTTGGCGG
>JBQCGP010000012.1:0-6754 GCA_051955535.1 Gaiellaceae bacterium
ACGTTGAACGTCCGCCCCACCTCGTCGAGCGTGCGCGGATGCTCGCCGTCGAGCCCGTACCGAAGCTCGAGGACGCGGCGTTCGCGCGGCGAGAGGCTGCCGAGCACGCGCTTCAGTGCCGCCTTCCGCAGCTCCACCTCGGCGACCTCGTCCGGCAGCGCCTCGTTCTCGTCGGTGAGGAAATGGCCGAACTCGGACTCCTCGTCGTCTCCGACAGGCTTCTCGAGCGAGACCGGCGGTTGCGAGCTGCGCCGGATCGACTCGACCTCGGCGGCCTCGAGATCGAGCTCATCGCCGATCTCCCAGGCATAGGGCTCGCGCCCCAGCTCGGCCCGCAACTTGCGCTCCGTCCGCGCGATCTTGTTCAGCTTTTCGACGATGTGAACCGGCATCCGGATCGTGCGCGCCTTGTCAGCGAGCGCGCGCGCCACGGCTTGGCGGATCCACCACGTCGCGTAGGTCGAGACCTTGAAGCCCTTGCGATGGTCGAACTTCTCGGCGGCGCGGACGAGCCCGATCGTCCCCTCCTGGATCAGATCCAGGAACGGCAGCCCCTGATTGCGGTACTTCTTCGCGATCGAGACCACGAGGCGCAGGTTCGCCTCGACCATCTCCTGCTTGGCGCGATGGTCGCCGCGCTCGATCCGCTTGGCCAGCTCGACCTCCTGCGCGGCGGTCAGCAAGTCGACCTTGCCGACATCCTTGAGGAACAGCTGCAGCGAGTCGGTCGAGATCTCGCGCAGCTCGGGCTCCGGCTCGTTCGAAGGCTCCTCCGGCTCTGCGCCGGCCTCGATGACCTCGATCTGCATCTCATCGAGGGCGTGGTAGAAGTCGTCGATCTGCGCCGGCTCGAGCTCCAGCTCGTCGAGTGCAAGCGCGATCTCCGTTGCGTTCAGCGAGCCGCTCTGCCGCGCGGACTCGAGCAGGCCTTTTGCCTCCTCGGTCTCGAGCAGCTCGGCGACTGTCGCCGGTTTTGCCTTTTCGCTTTGTGCGCTCAAGGCTCCCCTCCCCGGAAAATCCCTTAGCTCACGTTAGGTTGGCTTGGTCCTGCAGTCAACGGCGTTTTCGAAGCTGCGGCACTCTTGCACGGGTTTCGAACAAACGCCATAGGCCGAACGGCCCTAATTGCGGTTACTCGGTCCTAATACGACTCAATCGCGTGCCGAGTTAGCTCGGAAGCTTCGCGAGGAACTCGGCGGCCGTCCTGCCAAGCGGTGTAGAGGGGCCCTCACGACGGGCGAGCCGCAGCTCCTGACGTGCTTTGTCGAGCTGTCCGATCCAGAGGAGCAGCTCACCGAGGTGGAAGCGGACACTCTGGGAGCGCGGAAAGCGCGGCGCGAGCGGGCCGAGCCGGGAGAACGCGAGCTCGGGCTTCGCCTTCGAGAAGAGGCCGACCGCGGCGGCTGTCTGCGCCTCGGGATCGCCGGGCGCAAGGCTCGCGGCCGCCGTGAACTGCCGTTCCGCTGAGACAGGTCGTCCGAGCCGCTGGAGCGCCGAGCCGTAGAGCAGCTTCGCCCTCACGTCCCTGCTGCGGGCCGCCCGCTCGAGTGCGGCGAGCTGACCGACCGGCGAGAGGCGCGCGACCTCGGCGGGAACGCCGAAGCTCGGCACGAACGGCGGCCTGCCCGGAGCGAACCTCGGATGAAGCAGGCTCTCGGCCTGGACCGCGGTCTCGCTGTCCGGATTGCGGGCGAGCGCCTTGCGCCAGGCGGAATCGGCGGCGTCCGCGTTCCCGGAAGCGACCTGCGCAAGCCCGAGGTGCAGCAGCACGACGCCGCTCGACGGATGCCGTGCAGCGAGCTCGTCGAGTCGCGTCACCGTCCCGTTCGGCCATGCCGCCACCGCCGCGCCGACCTGCGACTCGACAGACCGGTACCGAGCGAAGATGCGGCCAGCGGCACGCCGCCTTCCGGCCGAGTAGAGCCGGTTCGCACGGCGAAGCGCCACCGCCTCCGGGTCGGTTCGAAGCCCGAGGTCGAGCA
Source organism: Gaiellaceae bacterium (assembly GCA_051955535.1). Lineage (GTDB taxonomy): Bacteria > Actinomycetota > Thermoleophilia > Gaiellales > Gaiellaceae > 13-2-20CM-68-14. The sequence continues at coordinate 1,983 of JBQCGP010000012.1, forward strand.
CCAGCGCGGGTGCCCGTCCGCTCGTCGTGGTGCTCGTTTCCGCAACAGCGCGCGGACTCGTGCGCGTGAAGGCGACCGTTGCGACCACGAGCGCGGCGGTGGCGGCGGCAGCAAGCGCGACCAGGAGGTAGGTGCGCACCCGCGCGTCCACGCCTCGACGATAGCCGTGAGCGAGTCGCTATAAATTGGAAAGCAATGAGCTCGTACCGCGAATTTCTCCAGGAAACAAGGGAGCAGATCGACGAGATCGACGCCGGGCGCGCGCGCGACCTCTACGACAGCGCCGGCGCCCCGGTTTTCCTCGACGTCCGCGAGCGCGAGGAATGGGACGAAGGCCACATCCCCGGAGCCGTCCACATCCCCCGCGGCTGGCTCGAGTCGCGGATCGAGCAGGCCGTGCCGGACCGCAATAGGCCGATCGTGGCCTACTGCGCGTCCGGCAACCGATCGACTTTTGCGGCAAAGACGCTCGAGGAACTCGGCTACGCGGACGTCGTCAACCTGGCCGGCGGGATCAACGACTGGAAGCGCCGCGGCTATCCACTCGAGGTGCCATCGGGCGGCCTCGAGCCCGCGCAGCGCACGCGCTACAGCCGCCACCTCCTGATCCCGGAGGTCGGCGAGGAAGGCCAGCTGAAGCTGCTCGAGTCGCGGATCTTGCTGATCGGCGCCGGAGGCCTCGGCTCGCCCGCCGCGCTCTACCTGGCGGCAGCGGGTGTCGGGACGCTCGGGATCATCGATGCCGACGTTGTCGACGAGACCAACCTGCAGCGCCAGATCCTCCACTCGACCGCGTCGCTCGGCGAGCCGAAGGTCGAGTCGGCCGCACGCACGATCGGCGCGCTGAACCCGGACGTCCAGATCAAGGCGTACCAGGAGCAGCTGACCTCCGAGAACATCGAGCGGATCCTCGGCGACGGCTGGGACGTGATCGTCGACGGCGCCGACAACTTCCCGACCCGCTACCTCGTCAACGACGCGGCCGTCTGGCACGACATCCCGCTCGTGCACGGCTCGATCTTCCGGTTCGAAGGCCAGGCGACGGTGTTCGAGCCCCATGAAGGGCCCTGCTACCGCTGCCTGTTCCCGCAGCCCCCGCCGCCGGAGTTCGCACCAAGCTGCGCCGAGGGCGGCGTGCTCGGTGTCCTTCCCGGCGTGGTCGGCTCACTGCAGGCCAGCGAGGCGATCAAGCTCGCGCTCGGGATCGGCGAGCCGCTGGTCGGCCGGCTGCTGATGTTCGACGCGCTGACGACGACGTTCACCGAGGTCGCGCTGCGGCGCGATCCCGACTGCCCGGTCTGCGGCGAGAGCCCGACGATCACCGAGTACATCGACTACGTCGAGTTCTGCAATCCGATCCGGGCATGAGTGTCATCCGCATCCCACCGACGCTGCGCGACCAGACGGGCGGCGAACGCGAGGTTCTCGCCGAGGGCGGGACCGTGCGCGACCTGCTCGACGACCTGACCGCGCGCTTCCCGGGCCTCCGCGAGCAGCTCGACTACGCGAACGTCTACGTCGGCGGCGAGGACATCCGCACCCGCGAGGGCTACGAGACCCCCGTCGCCGAGAGCGACACGGTGATCCTTCTGCCCGCGATGGCGGGAGGAGAGGAGGGACTGTCCCTCGGTGTTTGAGGGACTGTCCCCGAAGACAGCCCGCAGCCTTCTCGACCTTGTAGGCAACACTCGGCTCGTCGAGCTCCCTCGGCTCAGTCCGAAGCCCGAGGTCAGGCTCTACGCCAAGCTCGAGGGCCAGAACCCCACCGGCTCGATCAAGGATCGGGTCGCGCTCGCGTTGATCGACGACGCCGAGGCGCGCGGAGAGCTCGAGCCGGACCGCGAGCTGCTCGAGCCGACGAGCGGCAACACCGGAATTGCTCTGGCGCTCGTGGCGAAGCTGAAGGGCTACCGGCTCACGTGCGTGATGCCCGAGAACGTGACCGAGGAGCGGCGCCGGCTCCTGCGCCTCTACGGCGCCGAGATCGTGGAGTCGCCCGGCGCCGAGGGCTCGAACGGCGCCGTCCGCCTGGCACAGGAGTTGGCGACGAAGGAGCCGCGCTACTACATGCCGTTCCAGTACGGCAACGCGGCGAACCCGCGGGCGCACTACGAAGGGACCGGCGCTGAGAGCGCCGAGGCGCTCGACCGGGTCGACGTGCTCGTCGCGGGCCTCGGCACCGGCGGCACGCTGATGGGCGCCGGCGAGCGGCTCCGTGAAAGCTTTCCGGACGTCGTGGTCGCCGCCGCGGAGCCTCTGCCCGGCGACCCGGTCATGGGCCTCCGCTCGCTCGAGGACGGCTACGTGCCGCCGATCCTCGACGTCTCGAAGCTCGATCGGAAGCTGCTCGTGTCGAACTCCGACGCGGTCGCCGGCGTCCGAGCGCTGCTCGACGACGAGGGTGTCTTCGCGGGCGTGTCCGCCGGCGCCGTCGTGCACGTGGCCGGACGGCTCGCTGCCGAGCTCGACGAGGGTGTGGTGGTCGCGATCCTCGCCGACGGCGGCTGGAAGTACCTCTCTGCCCCGTTCTGGGACGCCGCAGATCCCGAGGAGGCGATGGAGGGCGACCTCTGGTGGTAGTCCCGGACGAGGTGCGCCGTGCGCTGGAGGAGCATTCCCACGCCGAGGAGCCCAACGAGGCCTGCGGCCTGCTCGTGCTCCGGGACGGCGTCGCCGAGCGCTACGAGCGCGGCCGCAACCTCGCCGCCTCGCCGTACCGCTTCGAGCTCGACGTCGACCCAGACGTGTGGTTCCTCGAGGACGACGGCTTCGAGCTCGCCGTTTTCCACTCGCACGTTTCGGCGCCCGCGCGGCCGTCACGGACGGACGTCGAGAACATCGGCCTCTGGGAAGGCCGTCCCTACCTGATCCTCTCGCTCGGAACGGGAGAGCTAGCCGCCTTCACGATCGAAGGCGGCCGCATCTCAGACCTGCAACTCAGCTAGGTCGACTTGAACGTGCCCTTCATGCCGAACTGAGCATGGCTGTCGATCGAGCAGATGTACTTGTGATTGCCCTTGCTCAGGGTGACCTTGAGCGTCCCTGACTTGCCCGGGCTCAGCTTCGATGTCTTCTTGCCCGCGATCTTGAAGTCGTGGGCGATCTTCCCCTTGTTCGTGACCTTGAAGATGGTCACGCCGTGCTTCGCTGTCTTCGTGGAGAGCTTGAACTTGAACTCAGTGGCCGTCACCTTGACCGTCGTCGAGGCGGCGGCCTGCGGATGGGCGAAGGCGATCGAGGCCGCACCGAGAGCGGCAATCACCGCCGCCAGCGCAAGCCCCGTCAAAAGCTTCAGTCTCAACATTTCGCTCCTTGCAAGAGAGTGATTGCGACCCGAGCATACGCGCCCGCACAAGGCGTGGAAAACCGCTTAACGGCGATTTAACTCTCGGCCGCGGCCGCTTCTTGCGACTCGTCCTCATTGCGTTCGCGCGGCTGCGGGACGAACTGCACCTCGAGCCGCTCGATCCGCGAGCCCTCCACCTCGAGCACACGGAAGTGCAAGCCGTCGTAGTCGACCTCGTCGCCGGCGTCGGCCGCGCGCCCGAGCAGGCCGAACACGAACCCGGCGACCGAGTGGTAGTCCTCGATCGGCAGCGCGACATGGAACTTCTCGTTGAAGTCGTCGATCGGGAAGGTTCCGTCGATGCGGACTGTTCGCTCGTCGACCTGCTCTACGGACTCGTCGGGAAGGTCGAACTCGTCCTCGATCTCGCCGACGATCTCCTCGAGCAGGTCCTCGAGGGTCACGATTCCCGCCATCGTCCCGTATTCGTCGACGACGACCGCCATGTGGAACTTCTCGCGCCGGAACTCCGCCAGCAACGCGGCCAGATCTTTCGTCTCCGGGATCATGTACGCGGGCCGGAGGAGCTGCTCCATTCGAACGCTCGCGAAGCCCTGGTCGTTCAAGGCCGAGAAGAGGTCCCGCACGTGCAGAACGCCGACGATGTCGTCGAGCGTCTCGCGGTAGACCGGGTAGCGCGTGTACGGGGAATCGATCACTGCCTGCAGCGCCTGCTCGGGCGGCATGTCGATCGAGAGCGCGACCACCTCGGGGCGCGGAACCATCACGTCCGCGACCTCCTTGTCCGCGAAGTCGAAGACCTTGTAGAGCATCTCCTGCTCCTCGCGCTCGATCTCCCCGTGCTCGGTCGCGCGCCCGAGCAGCATGCGGAGCTCGGGCTCCGATAGCACCTCCCGTTCGCCGTCCGGAGGCTCGAGCCCGAGCGCCCGCAAGATCACCTCGCTCGACCACTCGAGGACCCAGATCAGCGGGTGGAAGACGAAGAAGAAGCCGCGGAGGGGGGCCGAGACGCTGAGCGCGATGCGCTCCGAGTAGCGGAGTGCCGCGCCCTTCGGCACGAGCTCGCCGATCACGACGTGCAGGTACGTGATGATCAGGAACGCGATCACGACCGCGACGACCGTCGCGACCCAGGGGTCGAGCGCGTGCGCCAGCGCCTGCTCGCCGAGAGCACCGATACCCAGGCTGGTCAGGGTGACGCCGAGCTGCATCGCCGCGATGAAGTACGGGGGGTCGGAGAGGATCCGCTGGACGACCTGCGCCCGCCGGCTGCCCTCGTCGGTGAGCTCCTGGATCTTCGTCCGCCGCGCCGTGACGAGTGCGTACTCGGACGCGACGAAGAACGCGTTCAGCAGGATCAGCGCCGCGACGCCGAGGAGTTCGAGGGAAAGGGTCATGTCCCGGCCTTTGCCGGCGTGGGACTTAGAGGATCGTCGTCCAAGGGCTCGTCTGAGTGTAGCGGCGG
>JBQCGP010000013.1:0-15026 GCA_051955535.1 Gaiellaceae bacterium
TGGGTGGCCGAGCCAGCGGGGATCAAGTAGCGGCGCGCTGAGCGTCCGCGTCCATGGAGCCGACGGGGCTCGAACCCGTGACCTTTTGGCTGCCAGCCAAACGCTCTCCCAGCTGAGCTACGGCCCCTTGTGGTCGAGCCAGTTTAGCGTCCTTGAGGGACTGTCCCCGAATGGGGACTGTCCCATCAAACGGTTGTTGGGACAGACCCCTTCGGGGTCGGTCCTTGCGCGGCTATGCGGTTGCCGAAGCGGCCTCGAGAGACACCGACGGGACGTCGCCCCACAGCTCCTCGAGGCGGTAGTAGTCCCGCGCCTCAGGTGTGAAGACGTGCAACACCGTGTCGAGGAAGTCCCCGACGATCCAGGTGCCTTCGGCCCCACCCTCCACGTGCTGGGGCAGCAGCCGCTCTTCGTGCTTCAGACGCTCGTGCACCTCGTCCCAGATCGCCTTCGTCTGGCGCGGGTTGCGGCCCGTGCAGATCACGAAGAAGTCGGTGTAGCTGCAGACCGGCCGCATGTCGAGGATGACCACGTCCTCCGCCAGCTTCTCCTGGGCAAGGCCGGCGATTCGGCGTGCTTGTTCGAGAGGCGTCAGTGTCTGATCAGGTCCTTTCCGCAGCACACTCAGTCTAGCCACGGTTTCGATAGAGCCCACGTTCCCGGATTAGACGCGCGACGCCGGACGGCACCAGGTCGTCGATCGGCTCGCCGGCTTCGATCCGCGCACGGACGTCGCTCGAGGCGATTGGCGGCGACGCAAGCGAGAACGGGACGACGCGGTCGCCGTAGCGCTCGAGATCGGGCGGCGGATAACCGGAGCGCGTGCCGACCGCCAGCCTCACCCAGCGCAGGATCTCCTCCGGGTCCTTCCTGCCCGGAAAGGCGGCGCCTTCGTCCGCGCCGACGATGAACACGGCCTCTCCAAACCGGCCGTCCCGCACGGCCTCCACCGTGTACGGATTCTCGTCGCGGGCGATTTGCGTCCGTGGCAGATCGCCGAACGCGGCGCGGACCAGATCCGCGCGAGTATCCGCGTCCTCCACGCAGCCCCGATGCGCCGGCCTGGCGACGAGCAGGACGACGAGCTCGTCGAGGTCGAGCTCCTGCAGGGCGGCTTCGGCGAGCACGAGATGGCCGTTGTGCGGCGGGTCGAAGGTACCGCCGAGGATCCCGATCAATCGAGCTCCAAGACCTCGCCTTCGACCTCGACCTCGTCGCCCGTCTTGGCGCCCGCGGCCCGGAGCGCGGCCTCGAGCTCCTCGTTCTCCGGGACGCGCCCGGTCACGCGGAAGCCACGGTCTGTGCGAAGAATCTTGAACGGACGCGAGCCGGCCGCCGGCCGATAGACCAGGAAGTTGGCAAGCCCGTCGCCGGCCGGCCGCTTCTCCGGCTCGGGGACGAGCTCGAACAAGGCGCGCCTGAACTCGTCGATCCCCGCGCCGGTCGCGCACGAGAGCGCGAAGACGCGCCGGATGCGCTCGTCCGCGAGCTCGAATGTCGGCGGCTCGGGCAGCAGATCGAGCTTGTTGAGGACAACCACCTGCGGCCTGGACTCGAGGCCGGCTCCGTACTCGTCGAGCTCGCGGTCAATCGTGCGGAACTGCTCGACCGCATCGCCCGCGGACGCGTCGATCACGTGCACGAGCAGCCGCGCCCGCTCCAGGTGCGCGAGGAACTCGTGGCCGAGACCGACACCCTCGCTCGCACCCTCGATCAGTCCGGGCACGTCGGCAACGACGAGCTGACGTCCATCGGGGGCGTCGACGGTGCCGAGGGCGGGCTCGAGCGTCGTGAACGGATAGTCGGCGATCTTCGGCTTCGCATTGGAGATCCGGCTCAGCAGCGACGACTTGCCGGCGTTCGGCAGCCCGACGAGTGCGGCATCGGCGAGCAGCTTCAGGCGCAGGTCGTAGTCGGCCTCCTCGCCCGGGGTGCCGACCTCGGCGAAGCGCGGCGTCTGGCGAGTCGGCGTCGCGAAGCGGCGATTGCCGCGGCCGCCGAGCCCGCCTCGAGCGAGCACCGCCTGCGCCCCCGCGTGCGCGAGATCGACGACGAGATTGCCGTCCGAGTCGAAGACCTGTGTCCCGACCGGGACGGGCAGATCGACCCGCTCGCCGTCGGCGCCGTGCTTGCCGGAGCCGCCGCCCCGCCCGCCGCGGCCGCCCTCGAACCGGCGCTCGCGGCGGAAGCGCGCCAGATCGCGCAAGTCAGGGGCTGCGACGAGGACGACGTCGCCGCCGCGGCCGCCGTCGCCGCCGTCGGGGCCGCCCTTCGGGACGTACTTCTCGCGCCGAAAGCTCAGCGCGCCGTCGCCGCCGCGCCCCGCCTGCACGTGAATGCGGGCGCGGTCGTTGAACACGACGGGCCTAGTCGGTGACGGTGACGGTGCGCCGCTCGCCACTCTGGCGAAAGCTGAGCGTTCCGTCGCGCTTGGCGAAGATCGTGTCGTCCTTGCCGATACCCGTGCCGGCACCGGGGCGGAATCGTGTCCCGCGCTGGCGGACGATGATCATGCCTGCCTTCACCGTCTGGCCGTCGAACAGCTTGACGCCGAGGCGCTGGGCATTCGAGTCGCGGCCGTTGCGGGAGGAGCCAAGACCTTTCTTGTGAGCCATCTAGCTTTCCTTCTCTCGTTTTGCCTCGAGCGCAGCGATTGCGCCCTTCCGCGCCGCATGCGCCCGCTCGTACTCCAGCGCCGCCTCCACCTGCTCGGCCGACCAGCCAGGCGATTCCTGGTTGATGGCGGCGATCGTCATCTTCGCGTAGCCGGGCGGCAGCTTCGACGGCGCCTCCACCGGCTCCTCCGTCTTCTTCGGCGCGGCCTCTCGCCTCGCCGCCCCGCCGATCGACTGGATCTCGATCTCGGAGAGCTTCGCGCGGAAGCCGGTGTGCCGGCGGTAACCCTTCTTCGCCTTGTACTTGCCGATCCGGATCTTCTTGCCGAGCGGCGAGCCGACCACCTTCGCGGTCACCTGCACGCGCGGAGACAGGTCAGGCTTGCCGTCTCCGCCGGTGAGGAGGACGTCCGGATGGAACGTCTTGCCCTCGGCGGTGGCGACACGGTCGACGAGCAGGCGTTCGCCCGCGTGGACGCGGTACTGCTTCCCACCGAGTGAGATGATTGCGTAACCGGGCATGGGAACGCGGGCTCTCGCCCGCGAGGCGGAGTGTACCGGCGTTTCCGCCGCTGTCGCAAAAGCCGCCTCTAGGCACGGTGAGGACGACGGCGTATGCTCGGAGACGCCGATGAAGGTGCACGGCTGGCGCAAGATCGCGTCGGCTACGTGGGGCCGACCGAACGATCCGCAGATCTACGGAGATCTCGAGGTGGATGCGACCCGTCTCCTCGCGTTCATCGAAGCTGCGCGCCGCGTCTCTGGTGTCCACGTAACGGTGACGCACGCCGTGGGGAAGGCGGTCGCGCAAGGTCTCGCGGCCCACCCACACTTGGCCCGGCGTAGCCCCGACGATGAGGCGGCGTCGATCGACGTCTTCTTCGTCGTCTCCGCGGCCCAAGGTGAGGAGGTGAGCGGCGTCAACGTGCGTGGCGCAGACCGGAAGTCGCTCGTTGACATCGCCACGGAGCTCGAGCAGCGGGCCGAGCGGGTCCGCGAAGGCGCCGCCGGTGAGCTCGGGATGTCGAAGCGCGCGCTGGGCCTCACGCCGGTCTGGCTGCTTCGGCCCGCGCTGAGGTTCGCGTCGTGGCTCACCGGCGTCAAGAACGTCAATCTCCGCCGATTCGGTATGCCCCGACGGCCGTTCGGGTCCGCGATGGTGAGCTCGGTCGCCATGTTCGGAGTGCAGAAGGCGTACGGGCCGTTGGCGACCTTGTATCGCGTGCCGATTCTCGCCCTCGTGTCGGAGATTGCGGACAAGCCCGTCGTCGTGGACAACGAGATCGTCGCTCGCCCGATCCTCGTCATGACCGCGACGATGGACCACCGCTATCTCGACGGTGCACACGCTGCCAAGCTCGCCCGGAGCGTACGTGCCTACCTCGAGGATCCCTCGAGCTTCGAGCCCCTGTCCGGGCGCGAGGCGGCTGCGGCAAGCGCGGCGCAGTGACAGTGCCGACGACCGACCGTCCGTGGCTTGCGTTCTACGGCGATGTCCCGCAAACGCTCGACTATCCCCGTATCGGCCTTTACGAAGCGCTGGTTAGGTCGGCGCGCAGTCGACCGGAGGCGACCGCGGTTGACTTCTTCGACTCGACGCTCCGCTACTCGGAGCTCGTGGAGGCCGTCGACCGCTGCGCCGATGCCCTCGCCGCGCACGGACTCGCTGCGGGCGGCCGGATAACGATCTCGATGCCTACCTGCCCGCAAGGGGTCATTGCCTTCTATGCCGCCGCCAAGCTCGGCGCGGTCGCCTCGATGATCCATCCGCTCTCGACGGCCCACGAGATCGCGGACTACCTCACGATGAGCGACTCTCGTGTCGCGCTCACGCTCGACGCCTTCTACGACCAGTTCGCGAGCGTCCGTGCACGGACCCCGCTCGAGACGCTGGTGCTCGCGAGGATCTCTGACTACATGCCGGCGCCGAAGCGGCTCGGCTACTGGCTCAAGCGCGGGCGCAAGGTGCGCGTCCCGGCGGATGCGCCGGTCGAGTGGTGGTCGGCGCTGATGGCGAAGGGCCATCCTCCCACCGAGGCCGAACCCGTCGAGACCGACGATCCGGCGGCGATCCTCTACTCGGGCGGGACCACCGGCACCCCAAAGGGGATCGTGCTCTCGCACAAGAACTTCATTACCGAAGGCATGCAGGTCGCGGCCTGGGTCGGTTTGGGCGAGGAAGACACCGTCCTGGGCGTGCTGCCCATCTTCCATGGATTCGGTCTCGCGGCGCTGATCAACACGGCGTTGATGAGCGGCGCGAAGGTCGTGATGGTGCCGATCTTCAGCCCTGAGGTGGTCGCGAAGCTCCTGCGAACGAAGCGGCCGACCCTGACGGCGGGGCCGCCGACGCTCTACGAGTCGCTCGCCCGTGACCCGTCGCTCCGACGGGCGGATCTTTCTTCGCTCCGGGCCGCGTTCTCCGGCGCCGACACCCTGCCGGAGCCAGTGCGCGAACGGTTCGAGCGGCTCGTGACGGAGCGCGGTGGGACCGTCAGGCTCCTCGAGGGCTACGGCCTCACGGAAGCCGTCACAGCGATCATGGCCACGCCGCTGCACACCCGCCGCTCCGGAAGCATCGGCATCCCCTTTCCGGACATGCTCGCCGCGATCTGTGCTCCCGGGAAGACGGAAGAGCTGCCGGCGGGAGAAGAAGGCGAGCTCTGCGTCTCCGGCCCCGCCGTGATGCTCGGCTACCTCGACAACCCGGCGACAACGGCCGAGACGCTCGTCAGGCATTCAGACAACCGCATCTGGCTTCACACCGGCGACATCGGCACGATGGATGACGACGGCTTCTTCTACTTCACCTCGCGGCTGAAGCGCATGATCAAGTCGTCCGGCTTCAACGTCTATCCAGCCCAGGTCGAGGCGGTGCTGTATCGCCACCCGGACGTTGCGGAGGTATGCGTCATCGGCGTTCCGGACGAGGCACAAGGGGAGCGCGTGAAGGCGTTCGTAGTCGCGAACGACCCTTCGCGGGAAGGCGCGGAGCTCGCGGACGAGCTGATTCGACATTGTCGCGAGCACCTGATCAAGTGGTCGTGCCCGAGGGGCGTGGAGTTTCGCAGCGAACTGCCGAAGACCCGCGTCGGCAAGGTCGACTACTCGGCGCTGGCCGACGAGGAGGCCCGCCGGCTCGAGGTCGGCACCGCGTGACGTCGCCACGGCCCCGAGTGACGTCGTCCCGAGTCGGCGCGGCTGGGGGTCGGCGACACGGTGCCTCCCTCCGGGGCCTTTTCGTCGTCTGGCTGCTGATCGCGCTGACGGCCGTAGCCGTGTTCGAGACGTACTGGCGGATCCCGCCGGCCGAGCTGTGGAAGGTGCACAACAGCGGCTTCGTCGGCGGCGCCGGTAGAGCGTTCGTCTTCCTCAGCTTCTCACCGGCGCTCGCGGCGCTCGCGACCCTGGCGGTAGTGGTCGACCGCCTCGACAACCGGCGCGCCGATCTGCTTGGCCTTGTCGCCGCAGTCCTTTGCGCGACGGTCGCGGTGCCGGGCGTGCAGACCCCCAGCCACCTCGACCCGAAGTGGGCGAATCTCCCGGCCGTGATCGGTGTGGCGCTCGCGTTCGCACTGACCGTCTGGGCGAGTCGCTCGGGTCGGCCAGACGTCCCGCGCGCCACGCGCGCCGGAGACCTTGCCCGGTTCGTCGTCGGCGGCGTCGCGGTGGTTCTCTCAGCGCCCTACATTGCCGCCGAGCTCGGTTTCTTCCTCGACGGCGTCCCGGTACTCGGGTGGCTCTTCCAAACCGGCGCGGTCGAGCCGGAGCCGGGAGGCGGGCAGATTCATGCCGCCGTGCACCATGGCCACCACCACGGGATGGACGGCCTCCTGTTGACGCTGACGGCGCTGATCGTCTCGCGCCACCTCGGCACGATCCGTCGACCGGTCCTGCGTACGCTCACGGCGCTGTATTTGGCGCTGATGCTCGTCTACGGGCTGACGAATCTCGCCAACGACCTGTGGATCGAGCAGGTCGTCAAGCGCGATTGGACAAGGTGGCAGATCCCGGATGTGCTCCAGCCCTCGTTGTCGGCAGCGTGGGCGGCCATGATTGTGTGCGGCCTCGTGATCTACGCGCTCTGGCTACGGCCGCGTCGCGAACGCCTGTTTCAACGGCCGGTGGGCTCGACCTCGTCGATCCACTCCGACATCGGCACGTAGTCGTCCCGAGGAGGCTCCTCCGCCTCCGCCTCCGCCCCGCCGCCATTGGCTCCGGCAGCGGCCGCGGGCTTCTTGCGCCGGTTTCGTCCGCCGCGGCTGCCACGGCGCGTCTTCTTCTTCGGCTGCGGCTGCTCCTCCGTCTCGGGCTTGGAGCCGCCGTTCGCGGACACGGGCTCGGGCTCTTCCGGCTGCTCGCCGAGCATCGGCTCGGGAACGTGGATCTTGGGCGTCGGCGCAGCGCCGTCCTGGGCGGCACCTTCTTGCGCCGCTGCGACTTTAGTCGTGGCTGTCTTCTTCTTGCGGCCGCGGCCGCCTCGTGAGCCGCGCCGCGTCTTCTTCTTCGGCTTCGGCTCGCCCGCGGCGGCTTCCTCGGCAACCGGCTCCGGCTTCTCCTTGGCGGGCTTCTCCTTGGCGGGCTTCTCCTTAGCGGGCTTCTCCTCGGCGGGCTTCTCCTCGGCGCGCTTCTCGTCTGCCGGCTGCGGCGCCGCGGTCTTGCGCGCCGGCGGCTTCCGGGTCGGCTTCTCCGCCTGGCCCTCGGCCGTGATCGGCTCGGGCGTCGCCTGCGCCCTCGAGACGAGCGACGCGTAGGCCGTCCCGTCGACGAATCGCTCAATCCGCACCTTGACGCTCTTGCCCACCATGGCGGCGGCGTTGCCCACGCAGATCGTGTAGCCGTCGCGCGAGCCCATCGCCGCGTTGACGTCGTGCTTGCCGACCTCGACGAGCTTCACCTGGAGCTCGGTGCCTTCAGCGACCGGGGTGTCGCCTTGCAGCTTCTCGAGTGTGCCCTGCCCGAGAACCTCGAAGAAGTCGTGCGGAACGCCCTCGCGCGGCTCGAGAAGGAAGCGGCGCCTCGCGTGAGCCTCGATGTCCATCAGTCGGGTCGCGCCCGGCCCGACGAGGAGGCTGGCGACGTGCTCGTTGACGGCAACCTTGAAGGCCTTGTGACGCGAGCCCGCGGCCAGCGCGCGGAGTTTTCGCTCGTCCTCGATCGCCACGGATACATCCGAGACGATCACGCCGTCGCCCTCGCAGACCGGGCACTTGCGCGTGAGGATCTCGCGCGGCCCGTCGGTGACGTTCTGGCGCGTCATCTCGACCAGGCCGAGCGGCGAGATCTCGACGACGTACGTCTTCGTCCTGTCGCGCTCGAGCTCGGTCTTCAGCGCCTCCTCGACCGTGGCCCGGTTCTTCGGGTTCGCCATGTCGATGAAGTCGATGACGATGATTCCGCCGATGTCGCGGAGCCTCAGCTGGCGGACGACCTCCTTGACCGCCTCGAGGTTGTTCTTTGTGATCGTGTCCTCGAGGCGTGCCCCGGAGCCCTTGCCGCGTGAGCCGACGAAGCGGCCCGTGTTGACGTCGATGACGGTGAAGGCCTCGGCGTAGTCGAAGACCAGGTAGCCCCCCGAGGGGAGATCGACGCGCCGCGAGAGCGTCGAGCGGATCTCGGCATCGACGCCGTAGCTCTCCATCAGCGGCGTCTTCTCGCGATAGCGGGAGACGCGTTCGGCCATGTGCGGCGAGGTCTTCTTCAGGTAGCCGACGATCCGCTTCTGCGTCTTCTCGTCGTCGACGAGCAGGCGTTCGAAGTCGTCGGTGAACAGGTCCCGGACGACGCGGAGCGGCAGCTCGGCCTCCTGGTAGAGGAGTGCCGGCGCCTTGGCCGTCTTGGCCCGTGTCTCGATTTCCTTCCAGAGGCGCTGCAGGAAAACGAGGTCGCGCTCGATGTCCTCCGCGGACGCGCCCTCGGCGGCGGTGCGGACGATCACGCCGCCCTTCTTCACGTCGAGGGCCTTGACGATGTCGCGGAGGCGGATCCGCTCGTCGTCCTCCAGCCGGCGCGAGACGCCGAGCCCTTCACCGCTCGGGACGTAGACGACGAAGCGACCCGGAAGCGAGATCTCCGTCGTCAGGCGGGCTCCCTTCGACTTCATCGGGTCCTTGACCGCCTGGACGAGCACTTCCTCGCCGCGGCTGATCAGGTCTTGGATCTTCTTCCCGTGCCGCCGGCCCTCGAGCTCGGGGACGACGATCTCGTCGACGTAGAGGAAGCCGTTCTTCTCGAGGCCGATCTCGACGAAGGCGGCCTCCATTCCCGGGAGGACATTGTCGACGACGCCCTTGTAGACGTTCCCGGCGATCGAGCGGCGCTCGGGACGCTCGAGGTACACCTCGGCGACCTTGTCGTCCTCGAAGACGGCAACGCGCTGCTCGCCGATGTCGACGGAGACCAGCAGCTCACGCTTGGCGGCGGGCAGCGGCGCGCGGCGTGGTGGCGTGCGGCGACGCTGCTGCTGGGCACGCCGCGAGCGCTGTGTCGGCTTTCGCTCCGGGCCGGCGTCCTTCTTCGCTGCCTTCTTCGCCGGCTCGGCTTTCGTCTCAGCCGCGGTTGGCGCTTCGGTCTTTTTCTTGCGGTTACGGCCGCCGCGGCTTCCGCGTCGGCGCTTCGGCTTCGGTTGCTCGCCCGCCGCGGTCGGGGCGGGCGTTTCTGTTGTTACGGGGTCGGGTTGGGTCGCGCCCTCAGCGGGCGCGTCTTTCTGGCGCTTCTTGCGCCGGAAGAACTGCAGCAAAAGAAATCTCCTTCTCGTGCGCGCGCGCTGGCGTCACCCGGTCGCGGGCGGAGCGCGCGCTGCGGATACGAATGCAAAACCATTAGGAGCAGCGTAGCAGCGGCCCAGGTTGCCCCAGACTCACGCAGCCTCGGCCGGCCGCAGCTTCGCCATGCGCGCACGGACCGCGCGGAGCCGCTGCGAGAGGCGGGCCCACGCCCAGGGCTCGACCTCCTGGTAGCGCACCTCGGACTGGGAGCGGGTGGCTTCCAGGTACTCGAACCAGGCGTCCGCCTCTTCGATCATCAGCAGCTCTTCGGCTTCGTTCGTGGCGGCCATGCGTCCACCTCCGGGGTTCATGCGCGAAGGGTAGGACCGGGGCCGGACGGACTACAGCCGGCGCCGTCGGGCAGCGACGCCGCGCACGTAGATAGCCTCGAGAACTCCGATCGCAAGCAGGTTCGCGATCATCGCGGAGCCGCCGACGCTGACGAAGGGGAGCGGAATGCCGGTGATCGGCGCGATCCCGATCGTCATGCCGACGTTGATGAAGATCTGGAAGAGCAGGGCGACGACGATGCCGCCCGCGACGATCGCGCTGAAGGAGTCCCTGGCGATCGAGATCACCCTCAGGCCGCGCCAGACGACGAGCAGGTAGAGCAGCAGCAGGACCGAGACGCCCACGAAGCCGCGTTGCTCGGCGACCGAGGCGAAGACGAAGTCGGTCGCATGCTCGGGCAGGAAGTTGAGGTTGGTCTGCGTCGCGCCCTTGACGCCTCGCCCGGTCGCGCCGCCTGCGCCGACCGCGTTGATCGACTGCTGGACGTTGTAAGTCGCGGCGCTCGGGTCGCCGTTCGGGTTCGTCCAGCCCGTCAGGCGCTGCTGCTGGTAGTGCTTGAGGACCGGGTGCCCCGACGCCGGCAGGATCCAGAGCACGAGCAAGGCCGCAACCACCGCCGCGACCCCGAGTGCCGCGAGGTGCACCCAGCGAGTCCCCGCCAGGAAGAGCACGCCCGCAAGCGCGGCCGTGTAGACCATCGCGGTGCCGAAGTCGGGCTGGAGGAAGACGAGGAGGATCGGCCCGGCCGCGAAGCCGATCGCGGCCAGCACCGTACGGCTGTCGCCGATTCGCTTGGCCCGGTCGGCCAGCAGCCCGGCAAGGAAGAGGACGAAGAGCAGCTTCCCGAACTCGGAGGGCTGGAACTTGAAGAAGCCGAGGTCGAGCCAGCGCTTCGAGCCGCGCGTGACCGCGCCGGCGAGCAGCACAATCACCATCAGCCCGAGCGTCCCCCCGTAGATCGCCTTGCGGTGCCGCCGATAGTGCTCCGGATCGACGAAGACGGCGGCTACGAGGACGAGCGCGCCCAGTCCGGCGTAGACGCCTTGACGGACGACGTAGTAATCGGAGTTGCCTGGAACGTCGTTTCGGGTGATCCCGGCGATCGCCCACAGGCCGTAGGCGACGAGCGCGCCGGTGGCCGCCAGCAGGATCCAGTCGAGCCTGCGGACGATCGAGGCGACCTCGACCTTTTCTTCGCGCCGGCTCCGCAGGCCGCGCGCCCGGGTGTCGACGGCCTCAATCACTCTTCACCGGAACCGCGACCTGCGTCGGGTGCGCCTTGAAGTACGACTCGAAGACCTTGAGCGCGGCCGGCGCCGCTGCGGTGCCGCCGTGGCCGCCGTTCTCGATCACTGCGCAGACGACGATCGTCGGCGCCTCGGACGGCCCATAGCCGCACCACCAGGACTGGTCCATCTTTCCGGTGAACCCGGGGATGCTGACGTTCTTCTCCGCGGTGCCCGTCTTGCCGGAGATCGGGACCGGGAACGTTCCGAAGATCGACGTCGACGTTCCGTACGATGCGTGGGTCGCCTGGTAGAGACCCTGGCGCACCGAGTCGAGGTAGACCGGATCGATCCGAATGGTCGAGGCCGGCGGCGGGGCGAAGCTGTTCAGGACGCGGCCGGGTGCCTGCGACGTGCTGACCTCCTCGACGTCGGAGGCGATGTGCGGCTGGACGAGGCGGCCGCCGTTCGCGATCAGCGCGTAGAAGCGCGCCATCTGCAGCGGCGTCACGAGCAGGTCCTTCTGCCCGATCGCGAGCTGGATCGAGTCGCCCGGCTTCCAGAGCCGGTCGACGCGCCATTCCTTCGGGTCGGTCTTGGCCGTGTAGGCCGCCTTGCGCCACTCCGGCGTGGGCAGAAGGCCGGGCAGCTCGCCCGGGAGGTCGACGCCGGTGTCTCGTCCGAAGCCGAAGCGGGCCGCCCACTCCTGGAGGGGGTGTCGGCGAGCCGCGGGCAGCTTGTAGAAGCGGTAGCCGAGCTCGTAGAAGTAGGTGTCGCAGGAGGCGCCGAGCGCCGTCGGCAGCGTCATCTGAGAGTTGGCGAACGGGTCCCAGTTCTTGAACGTGCCGCCCGGGATCACGTTGCCCTGCTTGTCGTAGACGTGGTAGACGCCGGTGCACGCCAACGGCGTAGACGGCGTCACCAGCCGCTCCTCGAGCGCCGCGAGGGCGGTCACCGGCTTCCAGGTCGAGCCGGCCGGGTACAGGCCGGAGATGGCCCGATCGACCGCGGGGTAGTTGTCGTTGCGCGCGACGCGCGCGTTCAGCAGCGGCGCGAGCTTCTTCGGGTCGCGCGAATTGAAGATGCCCGGCTGGAAGGTCGGGTTCGAGGCGAGGGCGAGGACCGAGCCGTCGCGAGGGTCGAGCGCCACGATCGCGCCGCCGTTCGCTGCCCAGCAGCCGACGCACTGGGAGGCATGGGCCGCCGCGATTCCGGCCGTGATGCCCCGCTCTGCAGCCCGCTGGAGATTCATGTCGAGCGTCAGGCGGACCGCCTCGCCCGGGACTGCCGCCTGCTCCGTCATCTTCTGGCCGATCGGCCGCCCAAGAGCGTCCACTCGCCACTGCGTGAGGCCGTCCTTGCCGCGCAGGTAGGCGTCGTAGCGCGACTCGACGCCGCCCTGGCCGACGTGGTCGCTCAGGTTGTAGCCCCTGCGACGGTAGAGCTTGTACTGCGCCGGCGAGATCGGTCCCACGCTGCCGAGGACCTGCGCGGCAAGCGACTGGTACGGGTAGCCGCGCAGGTAAGTCGGGACGAGCTCGACGCCCGGGAAGACGCGCTCGCGCTCCTTCAGGTAGAGGTACTGCGCCCGGTGGATCGACTGCTGCACCGTGACAGGGATGCCCGGGTCGCCGCCGCGCTTCTTGAGCTCGACGACCATCTCGGAGACGGGCACGTTGATGATCTTCGAGAGCCGCCGCAGCTCGTTCAGCCTGTTCGACCACTTCTTGGGCAAGTCGGCGGTCAGGAGCTCGACGGCCGTGGCGGCCTGGTTGTCGACGATCGTCCGGCCGTCGCGGTCGATGATCGGCCCGCGCGGAGCCTCGAGCGGGATCGAACGGAGCTGGTTGTTGAGCGCGGCGTGCAGGTACTGAGGCCCGGAGAGCACCTGCAGAGCCCAGAGCCTGAAGAAGAGGACGCCGAAGACGGCGATCGCGAGGCCGCCGAGGATCGCGATCCGTAGCGCGAGCTGCGGCGTCAGGCGGAACGGCTCGGCGATGCCGGGCGTCGGCGGCAGGAACGGGCGCGATCCGTTGCCGTTGGTCGAGGCGCGCCTGGCCCGGCTGGGCCGGATCTCCGTGCTAGCCAATCAGCTGCACCTCCTCGAGCCCCGACGGGGCGCGACGGAAGAGCCGGCGGCAGAGCGCGTAGACGGGCAGCGTCAGGAGCAGGTTGAAGATCAGCTCGAACGGCAACGCGTCGAGGAGCACGCGCGAGGCCGAGACCGCGTCGCCCAGCATGTAGTGGAGGATCAGTGCGCCGAACGCGTAAAGGACCGTGACAACCGCGACGGAGACGAAGGGTGCGTGAGTGCGGTCGCGCCCGGTCGTCTCGCCGTAGCGGCCGATCCAGTAGCCGGCGATCGTCAGCAGCAGCGAGGTGACGCCGAGCGTCTGCAGGGTCGCGGTATCGACGACGAAGCCGACCGCGAACCCGGCGATCGCCCCGAAGATCGTCCCCCGCAGCAGCGCGATCGACACCAGCGTGACGAGCACGAGGTCCGGGGCGCCGTGGAAGACGTCTATCTGCGACAGCAGCGTGACCTGGACGATCGCGGCGACGAAGAGGACCCCGGCGGCCTTGGCGGCGTCCGCGATCATCGGCGGTTCTTCGGGATCAGCACGAGCACGGAGCTCAACGTCTTGAAGTTCGCGAACGGCTGAAGCTGGACGTTCTTGTAGAGCGCGACGTCGTTCTGTCCGACCGAGGTGACCTGTCCGATCGGGATGTTGGGCGGGTAGATCGAGCTGAGCGTGCCCGACTTCCAGCCGGCGGTGACGAGGATGTCGCCCTGGTTCACCTGCTGGTCCTTGCTGACGTGCTCGAAGCTGCTGCCGGCCTTGACGATCCCGCCCGCCCGGGTCTTGACGTCGATCGCCGAGACCCAGGTCGTGTCGTCGGTCAGGAGCGCGACCAGCGACTCGTGCGTCGCGACCCTGACCACGGTTCCGACCAGGCCGGCGTCGGTGACGACCGGGTCGTTCAGCTGGACGCCGGACGCCGAGCCGGCGCCGATCACGACCTGCTGCGAGAGCGCCGACGCCGGCTGCGCGACGATGTCCGCGCCGACGTAGGTGTAGTTGCGCGGGAAGCTGCGGCTGTTGACGAAGTGGAGCTTCTTGAGCAGGTCGGTGTTCTCGCTCGCCGCGGCGGCGTTCTGGGTCGCCTCCTGGCGGAGCTGGTCGACCTCGCCGCGCAGACGGTTGTTCTCGGATTTCGCGTTGACCAGACCGGCGAAGTAGCCGTAGGCGTCTCGGAATGGGCGCGAGACGCGGTCGGCGCCCACCTCGAAGGGGCGCAGCACGGTCGCGCCGGCGCTCTGTACCCGGTGCAGGCCTCCGCCCGAGGACTCGCGGAAGTAGATCGTGATCAGGGCGATCGAGAGCAGCACCAGGACGACCGCGACGATGCGGCGCCTGACGGCGCTGGCCTGACGCGACGAGTACGAAACCGGTCTCGAGCGCGGTGCACCCGCCCCCAGGACCGCCAGCCTTGCTGAGCGGTTGCGAGGCACGAAGCGATTTAGTTTAGGGAAGGAATCGGAGAGTCGTTACCGAAGGAGTTGGGTTGGCCTAGTACGGCCGGTGATTGTTCCGCCGGGCCTTCGAGGCGCTGCGGTGGATCGCCTCGAACTCCTCGAGGCTGCGGCCCGAGCCGACCGCGACGCAGGTGAGCGGGCTCTCGGCGAGGTGGACCGGCATCTGGGTCTCGTAGCGGAGCCGCTCGTCGAGGCCGTGCAGGAGAGCGCCGCCGCCGGCGAGGACGATGCCGCGGTCCATGATGTCGGCCGCGAGCTCGGGCGGCGTCTTGTCGAGCGTTGACTTGATCGCGTCGACGATCTGGGTGACCGGGCCGTCGAGGGCGCGCCGAACCTCCTCGCTGCTGAGGATCACGGTCTTCGGGAGGCCGGTCAGCATGTCCCTCCCGCGAACCTCCGCCTGGACTTCGTCGCGGAGGTCGAAGGCCGAGCCGACCTCGAGCTTGATCTCCTCGGCCGTCTGCTGGCCGACGAGCAGCTTGTACTCGGTCTTGATGTGCTGGATGATCGCCTCGTCCATCTCGTCGCCGCCGACGCGCATGCTCTGGCTGACGACGATGCCGCCGAGCGAGATGATCGCGACCTCGGT
>JBQCGP010000014.1:0-26704 GCA_051955535.1 Gaiellaceae bacterium
GAGGGTCAGCGCGTCTCCTTCGAGGTCGTGCAGGGCGACAAGGGCCTGCAGGCGGCGAACGTCCAGGCGGCCTAGCTTCTTTCGGAACCCGAGCTTGCGAGGGGCTCCGAAAGGGGCCCTTCGTCTATTTGGGAGGATCTGAAGCGATGAGCATCGGCAAAGAAGAAGTCCTTCATGTCGCACGTCTCGCGCGCCTCGAGCTGAGCGACGAGGAGGTCGAGCGCTTCCGCGAGCAGCTGAATGCAATCCTCGAGGCTGTCGGCAAGGTGGCCGAGCTCGATCTCTCGGACGTCGAGCCGACCGCGCATCCGCTCGACCTCGTGAATGTCCAGGCCGACGACGAGCCGCGCCCGTGCCTGCCGGTCGACGAGGCGCTGGCGAACGCACCGGACCGTGACGGCGCCCTGTTCCGCGTGCCGGCCGGATGATCGACACGCTCCGACTCACGGCCGAAGACGCCGCCGCGATGCTCGAGCGCGGCGAGGTCTCTGCGGCCGAGCTCCACGCCGCCTACCGCGCCGCGATCGACGAGCGCGATCCGGGGTTGCACGCGTACCTGCGCACGGTCGACGAGGTCGAGGGCGACGGCGTCCCGATCGCCTTCAAGGACTTGATCTCCACCCGCGGTGTGGAGACGACCGCCGCCTCGAAGATCCTCGCGGGCTACAAGCCCGTCTTCGACGCGACCGTGGCGACCCGGTGCAAGCAGGCCGGACTGCCGCTTCTCGGCAAGACCAACATGGACGAGTTCGCGATGGGCTCGTCGACCGAGAACTCGGGCTTCGGGCCGACGAGCAACCCGTGGGATCCCGAGCGCGTACCGGGCGGCTCGTCGGGCGGCTCGACTGCCGCGGTCGCGGCCGGAATGGCGCCGTGGGCACTCGGCTCCGACACGGGCGGCTCGATCAAGCAGCCTGCCGCGCTCTGCGGCGTGGTCGGGCTGCGCCCGACGTACGGCACGGTCAGCCGGTACGGGATCGTCGCGTTCGCGTCGAGCCTCGACCAGATCGGCCCCGTGACGAAGACGGTGCGCGACTGCGCGCTCCTCTACCGAACGATCGCGGGGAGCGATCCCTGCGACTCGACGACGGTCGAGCTGCCGCAGCCGGTCGAGCTGCCGGAAGCGGAGGATCTGAAGGGTCTGAGGATCGGCGTCCCGACGGAGCTGAACGAGGCCGAGGGCATCGAGCCGGGGGTCACCGAGCAGGTCAACGCGGCGCTCGAGCGCGCGCGTGAGCTCGGCGCCGAGGTCGAGGAGTGCAGCCTGCCTCGCTCGGTCGATTTCGGCCTGGCCTGCTACTATCTGATCGCGCCTTCCGAGGCGTCATCCAACCTCGCTCGCTATGACGGCGTGCGCTACGGGTTCCGCGCCGAGAGCAACGGCGACATTCGCTCGATGTACGCGCGCACGCGGGACGAGGGGTTCGGGGACGAGCCGAAGCGGCGCATCATGCTCGGCACCTACGCGCTCTCGGCCGGCTACTACGAGGCGTTCTACGGCCAGGCCCAGAAGGTGCGGACGTTGATCAAGCGCGAGCACGACGATCTCTTCGAGCGCTTCGACCTGCTCGCCTCCCCGACATCGCCGACGGTTGCCTTCCCGCTCGGCTCCCGAACGGAGAACCCGCTCGCGATGTATCTCGCAGACGTGCTCACGATTCCCTCGAACGTGGCCGGAATGCCGGGGCTCTCGATCCCGTGCGGCCTCTCGGAGGGACTCCCGGTCGGGCTGCAGTTGATCGGGCCGCAGTTCTCCGAGAACACGCTCTTCCGCGCCGGCCACGCGCTCGAGCGCGCGCTCGCCTTCGACTTCGTACCGGAGCGTTACCGCTGAATTGGGAACCAGTCATCGGGCTCGAGATCCACGTGCACCTGAAGACGCGGTCGAAGATGTTCTGCCGCTGCGCAGTCGGCGCGCTCGACGACCCGAATACGCGGACGTGCCCGGTCTGCCTCGCGCATCCCGGGACGTTGCCGGTGCCGAACCGCCAGGCGATCGAGTGGACGATCAAGCTCGGCCTCGCGCTCGACTGCCAGATCGCCGAGCACGCCGTTTTCCACCGGAAGAACTACTTCTATCCGGACAACCCGAAGGGCTACCAGATCTCCCAGTACGACGAGCCGCTCTGTGTCGGCGGCCGGCTGCGGCTGCCCGGCGGGGACGGCGCCGAGATCGGGATCACGCGCGCGCACCTCGAAGAGGACGCGGCAAAGACTCTGCACGTCGGCGGCGCCGAGGGCAGGATCCACGGCGCCAGCGCGTCGCTCGTCGACTTCAACCGCGCCGGCACGCCGCTCGTCGAGATAGTCACTGAGCCCGACATCCGCACGCCGGAACAGGCTCGGCGCTTCCTGCAGCTGCTCCGCCAGACGGTGGTCGAGCTCGGCATCTCAGACGCGGAGATGGAGAAGGGATCGCTCCGCTTCGACGTCAACGTCAGCGTCCGGCCGGAAGGCTCGGATGAGCTGCGGACGCGGACCGAGCTGAAGAACATGAACTCGTTCGCGTTCGCCGCTCGCGGGATCGAGCGCGAGATCGAGCGGCAGATCGGCGTCTACGAGGGCGGTGGAGAGGTCGAGCAGGAGACGCTCCACTTCGACCCGGCGCGGGAGAACGCGCCGCCGCTCCGCTCGAAGGAGGAGGCACAGGACTACCGATACTTCCCGGAGCCCGACCTCGTCCCGATCGAGCCGCTCCGGGAGTGGTCGATCGACGACCTGGGGGCGACGTTGCCCGAATCGCCGGCGGTCAGGCTCGAGCGGGTGCTCGACGCCGGAGTCGCACTGCGCGACGCCGAGGCGCTGAACCTCGAGCGCCCCCGGGTCGACTTGTTCGAGACGATCGTCCAGGCCGGGATAGAGGCGAAGCCGGCCGCCGCGTTCGTCCTCAACGACGTCGCGCCGCTCGGCATCGAGTTGGCTGAAGTCGACGGAGCCGAACTCGCCAAGGTGCTTCGCGAACGTGACGAGATCCCGCGCGAGGCCTTCGACGCGGCCGTGGCGGCGAGCGCGAGCGACGGCTTCTCGGCGGAGGAGTATCTGCGCGAGCGAACCGTCGCCGACACGTCAGAGCTCGACCCAGTGATCGACCGCATCCTGAGCGAGAACGAGCAGCAGGTCGAGGCCTACCGCGGCGGCAAGGAGGGACTGCTCGGCTTCTTCGTCGGCCAGGTGATGCGAGAGACGCAGGGCAAGGCGAACCCGAAGGTCGTCAACGAGCGCCTTCGGGAGAAGCTGCGCGCCTAAGAGCGCGTTCGGGCGAGAGCGCGCTCGCCCATGCGACCCGCTGCTGTCCCCGGATGCCAACGACGAGCACGGTTCCGGCTTCGTGGAGTCGCACCCGTTGCTCGACGCTAGCATCGTCGCGTGAGCGCCTCGCGTGAGCCCGTACCGTTCGAGGCGTACGAGGCGGGCGTGTACCTGCACGGCACGAAGGCAGACCTCTCGGTGGGCGATCTGCTGGTCCCGGGGCGCGAATCGAACTTCGAGGCCGGCCGGGTGATGAACTACGTCTACTTCACCGCAACGCTTGACGCCGCGGTCTGGGCCGCCGAGCTCGCCGGCGGTGAGGACCGCGGGCGCATCTACATGGTCGAGCCCACCGGGGACTTCGAGGACGACCCGAACGTGACCGATAAGAAGTTCCCGGGGAATCCAACGCAGTCCTTCCGTAGCCGTCAGCCCTTGCGCGTCGTTGGCGAGCTTGTCGACTGGGCCGGTCATTCGCCCGAGAAGCTCGAGGCCATGCGAACCGCAATCGATGCATTGCAGCGCAACGGAAAGGCGCAGATCGAGGACTAGGTCGACTCCGACTCGGCAGCCCTGGCGACATTGCCGAACACTGGCCCAAGGTGCTGCTCGTTCCTCTGACCTAGACTTCATGCGTGACGAGACTCCGAAGCTATTGGAGATGGCTCGGTCACCGGCTTCGGCTCTCCCAGCCCGGCCGAGTGTTCTTCACCATTGCGCTTCTAGTCGGCGCTGCCGCAATTGCGGTCGCACGGGCTCACGGCGACCGGGAGGGAGGCGCACCCTTGGTGGTGTTCGCACTCTTGCTGGTCGGCGTGGTCACCCTGGATGCCATCGGCCGGGGACTCGTCGCTGTTGTTCGCCGCCTCATCTTGGACGGTGGGCTCAGGCGTCATTCCTGAACGCTCGCCCAGGGAAGAGCGCTGCCGCGTGATGCTCTGACATGAGGTACTGCGCCACCTAGCCGACGAGCGCACCTTTCAAAGCGTGAAGCGTGCGCCGCTACACGTCCGCCGTTCGCCGCAGGAGCTCGCTCCAGAGTTCGACCACCTCCTCGATCGGCACGGCGAGGTTCGCGGGTGTCACAGACAGCTCGCACCGCTGCGAGCCGGGATCGCCTGTCGCCGTGAACTCGCCCGAGAGCCAGATTCCCGACTCCCGCGTCATCTCGAGGGCGGTGCCGTTCAGAGCCTCCAGTTGCCTGCGGACGATCAGGTGCAACATCGCCGCCTGCGGTGGGTCCGGCACGACGGTCACGT
Source organism: Gaiellaceae bacterium (assembly GCA_051955535.1). Taxonomy (GTDB): domain Bacteria; phylum Actinomycetota; class Thermoleophilia; order Gaiellales; family Gaiellaceae; genus 13-2-20CM-68-14. Next base: position 4,509 of record JBQCGP010000014.1, read on the forward strand.
CGTCGATTGCCGCCAGCGCTTCGCCGGCTAGCCGCGCCCGCTCGACCAGCTCTGGCATCCGCGGCAGGCGCTCGTCCAGCCCGAGTTCCGCTGCGAGTAGGTACGGGTAGGCGCGAAAGAATCGGCCGCCGTGGCGGATCTGCCAGACGCGAGCTTCCTGGATCACATCCTCGGGCCCCGCTAGCGCGGCGCCTGCGGGCGCACCAAGGTCCTTGTAAAACGAGACGTAGACGGTGTCGAACAGCTGAGCGATCTCCGCCAGTGGCCGTGCGTAGAACGGCCCGCACTGCCAGAGCCGTGCCCCGTCGAGATGCAGCGCCGCGCCGCGGACGCGGGCTGCTTCGCACGTCGCCACCAGGTCGTCCCACGCCGGAAGCTGCCCGCCGAGGTCGCGCTGCGGCAACTCGAGCAGAAGCACCGAGATCGGCTCGCCCAGCTCCTCAACGTCGTTCGTCTCGATCAGCCGCTCACGATCACCGAGGAGGGTCGCCCGGAGTCCGTGCAGTACGCGGTACGCACCCTCCTCGTGCGCTTCCAGGTGGCACTGCGGATGGAACGCGACCACACTGCGTCCCGCCCGTTCCGCGTGGATGCGCAGCGCGATCTGCTGCGCCATCGTGCCGGTCGGCATCCAGACCGCCGCCTCCTTGCCGAGAAACTCCGCCACGCGGCGCTCCAGCCGTTCCGCGAGCGCGCCGCTGCCATAGCGGTCGACGTCGAAACCGTCGGGGGCGCGCGCGACCAGGGCCTGCAGCACGGTCGCGGCATCGCGGTTGGGCGCTGCATCGCCGAATGCGTACCGCTCCACCTCCAGCCACACCTCGCGCCACTCGCGATCACTCGCCATCGAGAGCGAGCATAGGCTGTGCCAGTCGCGCCGACGACTGCGTTTGGCCTCTTGGAGTCGACACCGTGTCAGGTTCTGGCGTCAGTGCGGAACGCTGGCGCACGCCATTGCCCACGTGGAGGCCCAGGCGGCCTCCGGGCAGGACGGTGGTAGATGGCAGGATCCCTGAGAACGAGGTCCAACAGGGGCAGCAGGGGAGCGGCGTGCTAGCGGTACGGATGCACGATGACGGCTTGAAGGTTGAGGAGATCGAGACGCCGTCGCCGGATCCGGGCGAGGTGCTGGTGCGCGTGCATGCGGCAGCGATTACACGTGACGAGCTGGAGTGGCCGGTCGATCGACTCCCGGCGATTCCGTCTTACGAGCTTTCGGGCGTTGTCGTCGGCAGCGGTGACGAGGTATATGCGCTCACGCCATTCGATCGCGACGGCGTGGCTGCCGAGTACGCCCTCGTCCCAGGCGATGTGCTCGCATCGAAGCCCTTGCGGCTGAGCCACGTCGAGGCGGCAGCTCTGCCGATGGGCGGGCTGACGGCCTGGCAAGCACTCTTTGTGCACGGGCAGCTAGCCCGAGGCGAGCGGGTGCTGGTCACGGGCGCCTCGGGCGGGGTTGGGCACATCGCCGTCCAGCTTGCGCGACACGCCGGCGCTGCGGTCGTGGAGAGCGGTCCGGTCGATCTGGTCTTCGACACTCGTGGCGGCGAGGTCCCCGCTGGCGAGCGCGTGGTCACGATCGCAGAGGAGATGCCGGGCGCGACCTACTTCATCGTCGAACCCGACCACGAGCAACTGCTGGAGTTGAGAACGCTCGTGGACGCAGGCGAGCTTCGCGCGGAGGTCGACTCGGTTTTTCCGCTCACGGAGGCCCGGGCGGCGTTCGAGCGAGTCGCGGGCCGCGGGAAGCGTGGCAAGGTCGTGCTCGAGGTTGGCACTGACTAGCCGGCGGGTGCGGCCGTGACCTCTGCCGTGGATGCATCGAACTCCGAGCCGTCCAGCGGACGCCGCAAAGCACAGCTCCGTCGAACGCCCACGGCTCCATCTATCGAACGCCCACGGACCACTGCCCTGCACCATGAACAAGAAGAAGCGTGACTAGCTCGGGGGTCAGTCCCGACACTGGCCCAGCCGAGCGCGCGGTCTCCGGCGATTAGCTTGCTTCCGGCCTGGGGGTAAGAAGTTTCCAGTGCCCCTCGGAGACGACGTCGACGGTGCCGTCGACCACCTTGATGGCAGTCTGATCGTCAATCACGTAGGCCGGCACGGAGAGCCCGGCGGCCCATGCCTCGATCTCTTCCGGCGGGCTCGCCGGAATGCCATCCTCGCGATCAAGGTGTGGGAACACCGAGAAATCGACCAGCCCCAGCGCCTTGTCGCTGCCGGTGAGTGGTTCACTCTCGTCGTAGGTAGCTCCTCCGAAGTCGGGAGTCGCCACCATGGCTCCGCCACTGGTGCCGACGTAGACCGTCTCGGGCCGCAGCGACGGCAAGAGGTCGGCCAGTCCTGATTGCCGCATCCAGTAGCACAGATACAAGGGGCTGCCGCCCCAAACCAGCAGGGCATCAGTCTCCTGAACAGCAGGCATCCAGTATTCCTTCTTGATGCTGGGCAGCGCCGTGAGCTCGAGGACTCCCAGCGACTTCCAACCCAAGCCGCACATCGGGCTGAGGGTTGTTCCGCTGATGAACTGGTAGACGTGTGAAGGTCCGCCGGGGAAGGGTTGTACCCCGGTGGGAATGCAGAGCGCGCTGGACTCGGGAATCGGTTTGCCCAGCAGGTCGACCAGCGCGTCGTGGATGCTCCTGTTGCTGATGCCGCTGGAAGTGAGAAGAAGCTTCATGGTTCCTCCTGGCGTCATGTCTAGACCTCGCGGCAACTAGCTGACGTTGGCGGCTAGCTCCTTGTAGGCAGGGAAGAGCTCCTCGAACCGGGCGGCCGCGTCGCAGCGCTCGCGCCCCGCGAGGTAGGCGGCAAGATCTTCGACATGAACCTGAATGCCGGCCCCGTAGGCGGCGAGCAGGTCCACGGGTATCACCCGTTCCTCCCAGACGAGGATCGTCTGTTCGCCGTCGGCGGTCAGCGTCGCCGCGATGACGTGCTCGTAAGGCCCGTCCGGCTCGTCCGCATCCTTGGTCAGCACCAACAGGTGGTCCGGGGGTTCGCACACCTCGATGCGCCCCGTGCCTTCCCATCCGCTCGCGAAGAAACGCGCGCGGAACTCACCGCCGAGGCGCAGGTCGCCCTCCACGTCACCGAGCCAGCCGGCGAGACGGCGCGGATCGGTGAGGGCCGACCATAGGTCGCCCACGTCGGCGTCGAAGCGATCCTCCATGCGCACGACGCCTTTGCCCTCTGTTGAATGCAGGCTGCCGAGGATCTCGTCTCCTGTCGTACGCGCGTCACTCGTCATCTGGTGCTCCTTCGCTCGCGGGTGGGCGTGGTGCTTTCCTCATAGACCAGACAGGGGTGCATAAATCATCGTTCGGCCGATGCAGCGCATCCCCAGGCAAGAGCCTTGCGAGGCAAGGGTGTACGTGCTACCTTGCCGTGCATGGCACTTGGCACACAGCGGCGTACCGAGCTCCTCCGCGGTGTGCTCGACCTTTGTCTCCTGGCGGTGATGGACGAGGGGCCGGCATACGGCTACGAGATGACCAAGCAGCTGCGCGACCGCGGCCTCGCGATTGTCGGCGAGGGCTCCATTTATCCGTTGCTGGGGCGTCTGGAGCGTGAGGGCCTGGTGGAGACGCACCGGGCTGCAAGTAACGGAGGTCCGCCGCGGAAGTACTACCGGCCCTCGAGCGCGGGGCGGCTGGCACTTGCGCTGGGCGTGTCCGAATGGCGAGCTGCCCGCGATGCCGTCGATGCGGTGCTCGCTCCCGTCAAAGTCGAGGTGGCGTCATGAGTGATTTCGTCGAGCAGTGCCGCCGGGAGTGGAGGCGCTTGGGTGTTCCGGATCCGCTCGCAGAGGAGATGGCGGCAGATCTTGCCACCGACCTCAGAGAGGCCGAGGCCGAAGGCGTCTCCGCCGAAGAGCTCCTCGGAAGAAGCGTCTTTGATCCGCGTTCGTTCGCTGCCTCCTGGGCGGGTGAGCGAGGGATCATCCCTGGACCGCCCCGCCGAGCGAAGGCCCGGCGCAGACCGCTCGTCCTGGTCGCATTCACAAGCATCGCGGCGATCACAGTGATCGTTGCAGCGCTGCTGCTCCTGAGCGGGGGGCCGAAGGTGTCACTCGTCGCATCCGGAGCCCCTCGGCCTCACTTTCGGTCCGCACCCCCGCCGCACATCGTCCTACCACCCGATGGGCAAGTCCACGGAAACGCAGCCGCCCCGGTCGAGTGGATCCTGCTCTTCCTCGCGATCATCGCGCTCGGTTTCGCTGCGTGGCTGTGGTCGAGTTGGGGCCGCTCCCGACCACCTACAGCCACCGCCTAGTAGGTACCCACGGCGGCGCCGCCGCTTGCCGTCGACTGATCTGATGCCGGTGTGCAGCTGCGGGGAGCAGTGCTCGTTGAAGGCACGAGCGATCGCCGCGCCCTCGAGACCCTCGCGCGCCGCCGTGGCCGGGATCTCGATGCGGAGGGCGTCGCCGTCGTGCCGATGGGCGGCTATGGGAACCTGCCCCGCCTCCTCGCGCAGTACCGCGACGTCCGCCTTGCAGGACTCTACGACGCCGGCGAGGAGCGGCATTTCTTGCGCGCGTTGGGGTGCGACGATCGTGGCGATCTCGAGCGGGTTGGGTTCTACGCGTGCACGCGCGACCTCGAGGACGAATTGACGCGGGCGGTGGGGCCGGAAGCAATGCAGCTGGTGCTCGCGGAGCAAGGCGAGCTGCGCGCGTTTCGGACCTACCAGAAGCAGCCCGCGCACCGCGACCGGCCACTCGAGGAGCAGCTGCACGGCTTCATGTGGAACCGCAAGCAGAAGTACGCGGTGCTCCTGGTCGAGGCACTTGACCTCGAACGTGTCCCGCGACCCCTCGACCGCGTCCTGGCGCACGTCTACTAGCGTGCGAGAGGTGGAAGAGCAGGTTGTCCCGGTCCTCTACGTGAGAGACGCTGCTCGGGCCGTCTCTTGGTATGAGCGCCTGGACTTCCAGAAGGAGTGGGAGCACCAGTTCGACCCCGGATTCCCGTGGTTCGTGTCAGTCGCCCGCGGCTCGGTTCGGCTCTATCTGTCGGAGCACGAGGGCGATGCACGACCGGACACGCTGATTCACCTGTACGTGAACGACATCGACGCGGTCGCGGCCGAGTTCGGCCTCCAGGTCGACGAGGAAGGACTGGCCGGGCGGGAGTGCGACGTCAGCGATCCGGACGGAAACCGGCTGCGGATCGCCACACCGCGCAGCTGACACAACGGAGGACTCACGCGTCCGGCGACTCGCGCATCGCGATCTTGAGGTCGATGATCGGCGTGCCGTCGACCGCCTCCAGTGCTCCGACCCGCAGCGTGGTCGCGCCCTCGCGTGCGGTGACCGTCACCCGGTGGAGTCCGATCGGGTTCGGTCGTTCGGAGGACCGCGTCCGGAAGACGCCGGTCAGCGGCCGCCGCTCGTCACCCGTCGGATGCGTCTGCAGGACATCCCGGTCGGCCAGATGCAGCCACGTCACGACGATCACTTCGTCGCCCGGCTCGAGGCGATGCAGGGCGTCGGCGAAATCGGAGTCGATCTCCAGCACCGCCTCGGGCGCCCCTTCGAAGGCCTGGTTCGGGGCGTCGGCGATCGCGCGCAGCGTCGAGCGGACAACGCCGATCTGACGAATCTCGTAGGGCTCTGCCATGTCCATCTAGCTCAGGCCTGCGCGGGCACGTTCTGCTCACAGAGGCGGCACCTGAGCTGCGTGCCGAGGCGTCGGCGCCGACCCTCTGGTTCGAGGACCCAGGGCCGGACGTGAAACGGCGGCTGGTGGCGCACATGCTGATGATGGCCGCAGGCGAGCTCGGCGACCCACTCGCCCTGTGCGTCGAGATGGAAGCCGACGATCGCGTTCTCCACCCGGTCAGCGTACGGGAGCCGCTGTCGTAAAAATCCGGTCTCGTTCGTCTCAGGTAGACAAGGCGGGAAAACCTGGGGTCGAAGGAGGGAGAGATGGCCAATCACGTCGGCTGGTTCGAGGTCGTCGGGCAGGACGGCGAGAAGCTGCGCAGCTTCTACGGAGACGTCTTCGGCTGGAACTTCAATACGCCAGCGCCCGAGATGAACTACGGGATGACAGACGCCTCCGAGTCGGGCATCGGCGGCGGCATCGGCCAGGCCCAGGGCGGGCCGGGCCACGCCACGTTCTACGTCGGCGTCCCGGATCCGCAGGGGACGCTGGACAAGATCGAGGGCGCGGGCGGCAAGACCGTCGTGCCCGTGACCGAGATGGAGATGGTCACCTTCGCGATGTTCACCGACCCGGAGGGGCATCTGGTCGGGCTGTACAAGGCCGAGGACTAGGCGGCAACGCCTACGGCCTGATCCGCGAGACGGTGCCGGAGCCCTGGTTGGAAACCCAGAGGGCTCCGGCGCCGGGCTCGACCTCGCGCGGTTGGAAACCGACATTCAGGCGGCGGGTGACGCGCCGCTTGGCGGGGTTGAGCCTCAACACCTGGCCCGCCGCATAGTTCGCGAGCCAGAGCGCCTTGGCGCATGCCAGGCCGACGCCGCCCTTGCCCACGCGCATGCGAGTGACTGCGTTGGTGGCCGGATCGACGACGTAGAGCCATGGGCCCAGCCGGTCGGAGACCCAGAGCCGCCCCCGGCAGAAGACGGCGTTGTCGGGGTCGGCTCCGACGCGCACCGTCGCGGTGACCGAATTCGTGGCCGGGTCGATTCGGCTGAGCGAGGCGTTCTCGTTCGGCACCCAGGCGGCACCGGCGGCGAGAACGACGTCCTCGGGCATCCCGCCGACGGCGATCCGAGCCTTGACCGAGTTCGTGGCGGGATCGATGCGAACGACCTCGCCGCTGCCGAAGATCGCGACCCAGATGTCGCTCGCCGTTGCGGTCAGGCCCGTCTGTTGCATGCCGGCATCGATTCGCGCGACGACCCGATTCGTCTGCGGATCGACCCGGCTGACGATGCCGCTGTCCCAGGAACTGACCCATACCGAGCCGGCGCCGAATGCGCTCGCGTAGGGCGCGATGCCGAGCTTGACCCGCTTTGTCACGCGGTTCCGCGCCAGCGAGATCCGGTCGAGCTCGTCGCTCGAGTAGTTGGCGACCCAGAGAGAGCCCGCGCCGGCGGCGAGGCCGATCGGATCGCCGCCCGTCCGGACCGTTGCGACCACTTTGGGCGGAAGGCTCGCGGCGCCTGCGAGCCCGGCGACGAGACCGAGCGCGACGAGGCTACGCGCGAGCACGGGTTTCTGCGCGGTCGAGCAGCCTCGTCACGCCGTCGGTCCAGGCGATCGTCGCGCGAGTCACCTCGAGCCCGTGCAAGAGAGTCAGGTAGGGGAAGAAGTCCTCGTCGCGATCGATCGTTCGCTCGATCTCCTCGAGTTGGGCGAGCTTGATTTCGGCGAGCCTTTTCCGTTCCTGCACCTGCCGTCGCAGCGTCTGAGGATCGCCATGGCCGCCGAAGAACAGCTTCAGCAACAACCCGCGTGACTCGGTGAGATCGCCCTCCGCCGTGGTGACCCAACCGCGCAGCGCTTCCTCGCCCTCCGGGGTGATCGCGTAGAGCTGCTTGTCGGGCCGCCGCTCCTGTGCGACGGCAGTCGAGGATGCGAACCCACGCTCGACCAGGCGCGGAAGGATCGCGTAGATCTTGCTCTTCGCGGGACGCCAGAAGTATCCGATGCTCCGGCGCGCGAGCTTGTCGAGCTCGTAGCCGGAGCGCTCCCCGAGCGTCAGCAATCCGAGGACGGCGAGCTCGGTGTCGGAGAGGCCGTTCGCCATTAGTCCCCAGGGTACTAGTCCCTCAGGGGTTACGCAAGATCAGGAGCGCAGCTCCGGCGGGACGTTGGACTGGCGCGTAAGCCCCGAGAGCTAAAGAATTTGCGGATCCCGCCGATCCCTCATTCGAGTGATACGACGCTTCGGCTCCATCTGGCTCCTCGTCGCGCTCGTCGCGGGCGCACTGCTCGCCGCGTCGACCGCACGCGCAGCCGGACGTCCCGCCGTGGCGGCACTGCAGGTGACGCTGCGACATCACCACGTCTATCGCGGCCCGGTCGACGGGGTGCTGGGCCCGCTGACGACCACCGCGGTGATGCGCTTCCAGCGAAGGCACGGCCTGACGCCTGACGGCATCGCCGGACCGAAGACGCGCCGCGCCTTCGGCCGTTTTGCGAGACACGTGCTCGGTTCGCGGCCGCTGGCGCCCGGAATGAGCGGCTGGGACGTCGCCGAGCTGCAGTTCGCGCTCGCCTGGCACGGGTTCCCGAACGCCACGATCGACGGAGGCTTCGGCGCCCACGTGGAGCGGGCCTTGAAGAAGTTCCAGCGGTGGTCGCACCTGCCGGCCGACGGCATCGCCGGCCGCGCGAGCTTCCGGGCGCTGCGGAACCCGCTGCCTCTCTGCCCGATCGCGCTCGCCTGGCCGCTACGTGCGCCCGTCGGCAGCCCGTTCGGACCCCGCGGCACGGGCTTCCATCCGGGCATCGACCTGACGGCCTGGAGGGGAGCACCCGTCGGAGCCGCCGCGCCCGGCCGCGTGATCTTCGCCGCCTATGACGCTGGCGGCTACGGGACACTGGTCGAGGTCGCTCACGGCGGCGGCGTCGTCTCGATGTACGCGCACCTGTCGTCGGTCTCGGTTCGGGTCGGTCAGATGGTCGCGACCGGTACTCGGATCGGACGCGTTGGGGCGACGGGGGAGGCGACGGGGCCGCACCTGCACTTCGAGGTACGGGTGCGCGGCGCCGCCGTCGATCCCCTTCCGGCCCTGCAGTAGAGAAGCCGACTGCTGAGCTAGGCTCAGCGCACGATGAACGGGAAGCGCTACCTGCTGACGCCGGGCCCGACGCCGGTCCCGCCGGAGGTCCTCGCCGCGCTCTCGCAGCCGGTCGTCCATCATCGCAGCCCCGATTTCCGGCCCATCTACGAGCGCACGATCGAGCGCCTGAAAGAAGTCTTCCGCACCGACGGCGACGTGCTCCTGTTCGGTTCCGCGGGAACGGGCGCGATGGAGTCGGCGGTTGCGAATCTCTGCTCGCCGGGCGAGCGTGTGCTGGTCGTCTCCGCGGGGCACTTCGGCGAGCGCTGGCGGGCGATCGCCTCGGCATACGGCACGACTGTGGAAACGCTCGAGTACGCCTGGGGCGAGGTTCCGAGCGCGGACGACCTCGCGGCGCGGCTCGTCGAGCTCGGCGGCGTGAAGGCAGTCTTCCTCACGCATTCCGAGACATCGACCGGTGTCGTCTGCGACCTGCAGACGCTCTCGGCCGCTGCGTCGGAGCATGGTGCGCTGAGCGTCGTCGACGCAGTCTCGAGCCTCGGCGCCGTACCGGTCGAGACCGACGCCTGGGGTCTCGACGTCGTCCTCTCGGGCTCGCAGAAGGCGCTGATGACCCCGCCCGGCCTCGCAATGGTCTCCGCCTCCGAGCGCGCCTGGGCCGCACGCGGCGACTCGCCGCGCTTCTACTTCGACTGGGAGCGGACGCGGACTGCGCAGGCCAAGCTCGATGCGCCGTTCACGCCGCCGGTCTCGATCGTGGCCGGGCTCGACGTCGCGCTCGGGCTCCTGCTCGATGCGGGTCTCGACGCCGTCTTCGACCGACACGTCCACCTCGGCCGCGCCTGCCGCGAGGGCGGGAAGGCCATGGGTCTCGAGCTCTTCTCGCCCGACGAGGACCGTTCGGCAGTCGTGACCGCGATTCGCGCGCCCGAAGGCGTCGACGCCACGGAGCTCGTCCTCGCCCTGCGTGACAGGTTTGGCATCACGATCGCCAACGGGCAGGGCCCGCTCAAGGGAAAGATCTTCCGGATCGGCCACATCGGCTACTTCGACGTCTTCGACATCACGACCGCGCTCGGGGCGGTCGAGGTCGTGCTGGCCGACCTCGGCGCAGACATCGAGCGCGGTGTCGCCGTCACCCGTGCGCTCGAGGCCTACGACGAGCGCGCCCGCGTGTGACGCAACGCGTCCTGATCCGCGAGCCGATCGCCGAGGCCGGCGTCGAGCTCCTTCGCGAGCGCTTCGAGGTCGATGTCGAGCCGAACGGCGACCTCGCCGAGCGAATCGGCGGCTACGACGCGATCGTGATTCGCTCCGCCACGAAGCTGACCGCGGACGTCCTGCGTCGGGCCGACCGGCTCAAGGTGATCGGCCGCGCCGGGGTCGGCGTCGACAACGTCGACGTCGAGGAGGCGACCCGGCGCGGGATCGTCGTTGCGAACGCGCCGGAGTCAACGGTTGTCTCGGCGGCGGAGCACACGATCGGCCTGCTGCTCGCCCTGTCGCGGAACATCCCGCAGGCGCATGCCGCGCTCAAGGACGGGCGGTGGGAGCGGTCCCGCTACGGCGGCATCGAGCTCGAAGGCAAGACGCTCGGCGTCCTTGGCTTCGGCCGGATCGGCCAGCAGGTTGCGCGCCGAGGACTGGGGCTCGGGATGCGCGTCGTCGCCCACGACCCGTTCGTCGCCAAGGAGCGCTTCCGCGAGCTCGGCGCCGACCGCGCCGAGAGCCCAGAAGACGTGTATGAGGCTGCCGACTTCCTGACCTTGCACCTCCCGCTGACCGACGAGACGACTCGGTCGATCGGCAGCGAAGCGTTCGCGCGGATGCGTGAGGGCGTGCGCCTGATCAACGCCGCACGCGGCGTGCTCGTCGACGAGGACGCGCTGCTCGAGGCCCTGTCTTCGGGCAAGGTCGCCGCCGCGGCGCTCGACGTTTTCTCCGCGGAACCGTACTCGGGGCCGCTGCTCGAGCTCGACAATGTGGTCGTGACGCCGCACCTGGCCGCCTCGACAGAGGAGGCACAGGACCGCGCGGGCGTGATCGTTGCCGAGCAGGTCGCTGCCGCTCTCGACGGTGCGCTCGTCACGAACGCGGTCAACATTCCCGCGATCCGCGCGGAGGACATGGAGGCGCTCGGCCCATTCGTGCCGCTTGCCGCCAAGCTCGGCCGGCTGGCGATGGAGCTGGCGGGCGGGCGAGCCGACCAGATCGTGCTGGCCTACTACGGCGGTCTTTCCGGCTACGACACGCGTCTGCTCACGGTCGCGGCGCTGAACGGCGCCTTCCAGGGGCGATCGGAGACGCTCGTCAACTACGTGAACGCACCGCTGATCGCGGCCGAGCGCGGGATCGAGGTGCACGAGGAACGCCGGCGCGCGGCGCGGGACTTCACCAACCTCGTCCGCGTCTCCGTCCGCTCGAATGGGGACGAGGTTCGTGTCGCCGGCACGACGATCGGCAAGGACAACCGCCTCTGGCTCGTCAGCGCTCTCGGCTTCGAGCTCGAGATGGAGCTCGCGCCATTGCTCGTCTTCTTCCGCTATGACGACCTCCCCGGCGTGATCGGGCGCGTCGGGACGCTGTTCGGGGGTGCGGGCGTCAACATCGCGAACATGGCCGTCTCCCGCACGAACCGCGGCGGCAAGGCGCTGATGGCCCTCTCGGTGGACAGCCCGCCGCCACAGGAGCTCGTCGACGAGGCTCGTCGCCAGGGCTTCGACGATGTCCGCTTCATCTCGCTCTCCTGACCTGCCACGCCTCGGCCCGCGGGGTGAGGGCTGGGTCGCGATCCAACTGGTGCTGCTCGTCCTCATCCCGCTCTCCGCGCTCTCGGGCGTCTACTGGCCGGAGCGGGTCGCTGGCGCGTTCACGGTGATCGGGATCGTGCTGCTGCTCGTCGGGCTCGTGCTGTTGGTGCTCGCGTTCGCCCGTCTGACGGTCGCACGGGCGATGACCGTCTTCCCCCGCCCGCGGGAGCACGCTGCGCTCGCCGAGCGCGGTGTCTATCGCCTCGTCCGCCACCCGATCTACGGAGCACTGATCTTGATGGGCCTCGGGCTGTCGCTGGTGGAATCACCACTCGGCCTGATCCCCGCGGCGCTGCTCGCGGTGTTGGTCGACCTCAAGTCGAGGCTCGAGGAGGAGTGGCTGGTCGAACGGCAGCCGGGCTACGCCGCCTACCGCGAGCGGACTCCACACCGGTTCGTCCCAGGCGTCTACTAGACGGCTACCCTTCCGCGCGTGGTCACGCGCTCCTGGCCCGAGGAGGTCGAGCACGTCGCGGCGTACCTGCGCGACTCGGGCGCGGAGTCGCGAATCGAAGAGTTCGCCGACGGGACCCCGACCGCCGAGGACGCCGCCAAAGCCGTCGGCTGCGAGCTGAGCCAGATCGTCAAGTCGCTCGTCTTCGACTGCGACGGCCGCTCGATCCTCGTGATGGTTCCCGGCGACCGCCGCGCCGACCGGAGCAAGGTGGCCGAGGAAGCTCGCTGCACGAAGGCCAAGGTCGCAGGCCCGGAACAGGTGCGGGACGCAACGGGCTTCGAGCCCGGCGCCGTGGCGCCGTTTCCGCTCCGGCAGGTCGACGCGGTCTATCTCGACCGCTCGCTGCTACAGCACCCCGTCGTCTGGATCGGCGCAGGCTCCACGCGGCACATGGCCGCGCTGGCGCCCACCGAGCTCTTGCGCCTCTCGCGCGCCGTGCAGATGGACGCCGTCGAAGCCCACCCCTAACATTTGGTTCAAAGGAGGCCTTGCATGCGTGAGACCGAGAAGATCTGGATGAACGGCGAACTGGTCGCGTGGGACGACGCCCGCGTCCACGTCGGCACCCACGGGCTGCACTACGGCTCCGGCGTCTTCGAGGGAATCCGCGCGTACGAGACCGTGAACGGCACCGCCGTCTTCCGGCTCAGCGACCACCTCGGGCGCCTCGAGAACTCGGCGAGGCTGCTCGGGATGGAGCTCGGATATTCGGTAGAGGAGCTGCGCGGGGTCTGCCACGAGCTGATCGCGGTCAACGGTCTCCCGGAGTGCTATTTGCGGCCGATCGCCTTCTACGGCTATGGAGAGCTCGGCGTCTCAGCCGTCGGCAACCCGGTCGACGTGGTGATCATGAGCTGGCCGTGGGGCGCGTACCTCGGCGAGGAAGGGCTGAAGAAAGGCATCCGCGCCAAGATCTCGAGCTGGCAGCGGATCGGCCCGAACGTGATCCCGCACGTCGCCAAGGCGACCGGCGTCTACCTGAACTCGATGCTGGCCGTGACGGAGGCGAATCGTGCCGGCTACGACGAGGCGCTCCTGCTCACGGCCGAGGGCTACGTCGCGGACGGCTCTGGCGAGAACGTCTTCGTCATCAAGGACGGCGTTGTCTACACGCCCGATCTGTCGACGTCGATCCTGCCCGGGATCACCCGCGACACCGTCATCCAGATCGCGCAGGACCTCGGCTACCGCGTCGTCGAGAAGAGCCTGATCCGCTCCGACCTCTATCTCGCCGACGAGGCCTTCATGTGCGGCACCGCCGCCGAGGTGACGCCGCTCCGCGAGATCGACGACGTCACGATCGGCGTCGGGCCGGTGACGCTCGAGCTGCAGGGGGCCTACCTCGACACCGTGCGTGGGCGCAGCGAGCGGTGGGCGCAGTGGCTCGACTACGCCGAGCAGCCCGAGCCAACAGCAGCCGAAGCTTAGACCCGAAAAATGCTCTCGCATTTTCCGGGTAGCTAGTTTGCCCCTTCGCTCCGCTCGGGAGACGGGCGAGCCGGCTTCGCCGGCTCGAAAGGAGGTACCGCTTGCCCGGCCGTGGATGGGCGAGCGGGAGGAGGAGCTCGTCCTCGAGGTCCTGCGCTCCGGGCGGCTGTCGCTGGGGCCGACTTTCGACAAGTTCGAGGAGCTCGTCGCCGAGCGCGTGGGGGCGCCGTTCGCGGCCGCCGTCTCGAGCGGAACCGCGGGCCTGCATCTGCTCTGCCACATCGCCGGCCTGAGGCCGGGCGACGAGGCGATCACCTCACCGGTGTCCTTCGTTGCCTCCGCGAACTGCTTCATCTTCGAGGGCGCGACCCCCGCGTTCGCGGACGTCGATCCCCAGACGCTGAACCTGGATCCAGCCGCCGTCGAGGCGGCGATCACCGAGCGGACGAAGGCCGTCGTCGCGGTCGACATGTTCGGCTATCCCTGCGAGCTCGACGAGCTGCGGGCGCTCTGCCACCGGCATGAGCTGGCCCTGATCGAGGACTCCGCGGAGGCGCTCGGTGCCGAGTACAGGGGGACGCCGATCGGCGGCCATGGCCCGCCGGCGGTCTTCGGCTTCTACCCCAACAAGCAGATAGCCACGGGCGAGGGCGGCGTCGTCCTCACGCACTCGGAGGAGGAGTGGCAGCTGCTGAGGAGCCTGCGGAACCAGGGTCGCACCTACGACACCGGCGCATGGTTCGATCACGTCCGGCTCGGCTGGAACTACCGCTGGACGGACATCCAGGCCGCGCTCGGGATCGCACAACTCGAGAAGCTGGACGCCATCCTCGAGCGACGACGAGCGGCCGCGGAGCGGTACAACGATCTGCTCGCCGGCGTCGACGGTGTGGAGACGCCGCTCCCAGACGACGCCGACCACAAGCGCTCGTGGTTCGTCTACGTCGTCAAGCTCGCGCCTGGGATCGACCGTGACGCCGTGATGAGGGAGCTCCGCGCACAGGGAATCGGCTCCGCCGAATACGTCCCATGCGTCCACCTCCAGCCGTTCATGCGCGAGCGCTACGGCTTCCGCGAGGGAATGTTCCCGGTAGCAGAGGACGCGTGCTCGCGCACGTTAGCACTGCCGTTCTTCACGCAGATCGAGGCCGAGGACCAAGAGCGCGTCGCCGAGTCGTTGCGCGAAAAATTGCTCCAAATAGGCTGATTTCTTCCTAACACGTGGGGCGTACAGTCAGGGTGAGATGACAGTGCGCATCGTTGCGGTCCTCCTCGCCGGCGCCGCCCTCCTGACGGGGCCGGCATCAGCGAACGGGTCGAAGAACGCCGCCCTTCGGCCGAGTGCCACCTTCCGTACCGGAAAGATCGCGCTCCTCGCCGCCGACGGCACACGCGCCGCGGTTGCGCCAGCGAAACGTCGACCGTGCGGCAGCATCGTCGTCTGGGACGAGTCGAGAAACCGCAGTAGTGGATTCCATCTCCGCACAAACGGGTGCGCCGGCGACGGCGTTCAGGCCGTCGCGCTCGGTGGTGACCAGGTCGCCTGGATCGAGCACGGCGGCGGCAACGACCTCGAACTGAACCTCTTTGCAGCCGGTCTCCGCGGCGGACGCGCAAGGCAGCTCGAGTTCCAGGTGAACGGCGACCGCGCAGGCGGTGATCCGACCGGCGGGTGGGTCGGCAATCTCGTCGGAGGCGGATCCGTCCTTGCCTATAACCGCTGGAAGGTTGTCTGCGAGCGTCCGGACCCGTTCAGCTGCGGCGGGGGCGACCCACAGCTTCGTGTGACGGACGAGCGCCTGATCCGGATCGCATCGGGCCGCACAGCGACGGTGCTTTCCGGCGGCCCCTCCGATGTGCTCGCGGCTGCGGGAGGCGGTCGCTTGGCGGTGCGGCAAGCGGACCGCGTCGTGACGTACACGGCGATGGGAGCGCCGCTGGCCTCCGTCGCCGACCCGGACGGGACGATCAGAGGGGTCGGGCTGACCGCCTCCGCGCTCGTGCTCTTCCGAGGCGCGACGCTCGATCTGTACGACCCGGCGTCGGGGAGACCGCTGAAGTCGATCGCGCTTGGGTCGGCAGCCGGCGCGCGCGTCCTGCTCAGTGCGACGAAGACCTACGCCCTGCTCGCCGGCGCACGGAACCTCGTGCTCGTCCGGCTCGCCGACGGCGCCCGAGCGACTGTCGCGTTGCCGCTGCTCGCCCAGCGCGCCCTCGTCGGTGTCCGGCTGACCGACGGCGGATTGTTCTACGCCTACAACGTTCGGGCCGCGACGGCTCCTGGGCGCGTCGCCTTCGTCAGGGCGCGCACGCTCGCGTCGGCGTTCTAGATCACCCTGCCGCCGTCGGCGTCTTGCGGGACGGAGATAATCCCACCGTGGCCGACGGCAACCGGATGATCTTCCTCGGCTTCGGCAAGTACGCGCGGGCCGACAAGATCTATGCGATCGAGCCGATCCGCGACGACCGCCGCGGTCACGGGCGCCGAACGCTCGTCTGGGTCGAAGGCGTCAATGATCCGATCGTCGCCTCCCGCACGGAGCGGACGATCCTGCACGAGATGGGTCAGGACGCATCCGGAGGGACCCAGATCCTCGACCAGGCGCTCGATCTCGCCGAGCGGGTCGCGGAACAGACGCAGCAGGGCCGTGTCGACGTCAACGACCTCGGACGGCGCGCGCGCCGGATCCTCGAAGCGACGGCGAAACCCGACGAATCCGAGAAGCTCTTCTAGTTCAATCTGAGCGGCCTGGAGCCACCTTTCGAGCAGGAACCGGTCGGCTCGGCCGCTCCGCGCGCGGCGGGCCAGCTCGGACGCCTCACCATCGACCTCAGCCCGCTACGGGAGTCGCGGCCGTTCCGGCAGCTGTACATCGGCCAGACGATCTCGTGGTTCTTCGGCGAGATCACCTGGATCGCGGTGCCGATCCAGCTCTACCACCTGACCCATTCGACGCTCCAGGTCGGGCTGCTCTACCTGACGACGCTCATCCCGCTGCTTGTCGCGCCGATCGTCGGCGGGGCGATCGCCGACGCCGTCGACCGGCGCACGATGCTGCTCCTCGCCGAGGGCGGGTTCGCTCTCGTCTCCGTCGCACTCGTCGTCAACGCGGGGCTCCCGCATCCACAGGTCTGGGCCCTCTACGCACTCGACTTCGCGGGCACGACAGTCTTCAGCTTCGGCACTCCGGCGATGCGATCGCTCGCTCCGAGGCTCGTCCGAGAGGAAAAGATCGTCGCCGTCTCGGCCCTCGAGAGCCTTTCGTCGAACTTCAACGCGGTCGCCGGCCCGGCCGTCGGCGGCCTGCTGATCGCGGCGATCGGCTTCACCGGTACGTACATCCTCGATGTCGTCAGCTTCCTCGTCTCGCTCGCGAGCATCTGGCAGCTGCCGAGGCTGCCGCCTGCCCACGACGCCGAGGCCGCCAGCCTTCGATCGATCCGCGAGGGGTTCCGCTATGTGGTGAGGCAGCCGGTCGTGCTCGGCATCTTCCTCGTCGACACGAACGCGATGATCTTCGGGATGCCGATGGCGCTCTTCCCGGCTCTCGGCGCCCACTTCGGCGGGGGAACGAAGACGGTCGGTTTCCTCTACGCCGCCCCTTATGCGGGCGCGTTCGTCGCGTCGGTGTTCTCCGGCTGGGCCGGCCGCGTACGCCGGCAGGGGGTCGGCGTCGTGATCGCCGCGGCCGCGTGGGGCACGGCGCTGGTCGCGTTCGGCTACACGACCGCGCTCTGGCTCGCGCTCGTCATGCTCGCGCTCGCCGGCGCTGCCGACTTCCTCAGCGCGCTCTGGCGCAGCGCGATCGTCCTCACGACGACCCCGGATGCGATGCGCGGGCGGGTGACGGGGATCGAGTTCACACAGGTTGCCGCGGCGCCCACCTTCGGAAACCTCGAAGCGGGCGTCGTCGCGTCGGTGACGAGCCTCCGCTTCTCGATCGTCTCCGGTGGGCTTGCGTGCGTTGCCGGCTGCGGCGTCCTCGCGCTCGCATTCCCGGCCCTCCTGCGTTACCGGGCGAAGGTCGACCCATGATCAGCCACGGCGTCGCTTGCGATGCCGCCCATGAGGGCATGCCGGCTTTGCCGGCGTGCCCGGCCAACCCAGGCCGAGATGTCGCGACCAAGACGAGCTGAACTCACGCTGGACAGACGCTTCTTCGCCCGCTCCGTGCACGAGGTCGCCGAGGAGTTGATCGGTGCGACGTTCCTGGTCGACGGCGTCGGCGGAACGATCGTCGAGCTCGAGGCCTACCACCACGAGGATCCCGCCGCGCACGGCTACCGGGGCCGGACCGCCCGCAACGCCTCGATGTTCGGGCCGCCGGGGCATGCCTACGTGTACCGCTCCTATGGGATCCACTGGTGCGTCAACTTCGTCTGTGAGGCGGAGGAGATCGCCGACGCGGTGCTCATGCGCGCGCTCGAGCCGACCCGCGGGCTGGAGACGATGCGCCAAAGGCGCGGCCTCGCCGACGAGCGGCTTCTTTGCGCCGGCCCCGGCCGGCTCTGCCAGGCACTCGGGATCACGCGCGCCCAGGACGGGCTGCCGCTCGACCGCCCGCCGTTCCGGCTCGAGCCGCGGCATGAACGACCCGAGATCGCTCGCGGCCCGCGGATCGGGATCACCCGCGCCGCCGACCTGCCGTGGCGCTACGGGCTCGCCGGCTCGCGTTTCCTCAGCCGCCCGTTACGGCCAGGGTGATGCCCATGCCCGGCGCCGAGGCGCGGCCGCGCCGGGGCGACTGGCCGATGACCCGCGCCGACCCGGGCGCGTCGTCGGGCGACACGGTCACCTCGAGCTTCAGCGGCTTCAGCCTGGCCTTCGCGCGGTCAAGCGTGAGCCCGACCACGTTCGGTATCACGCCTTGCAGCGCCTTCGAGAGGACGAGCGTTACGTGGTCCCCCGAGGACAGGTGGCCGCGGGCCGGGTACTGCCTCACGACCACGCCGACCCGCTGCCGCGGCTCGGCCGGGCGGTAGACGACCGTGGCCGCCAGCGGCTGAGCGGCGAGGACGCTGCGCGCACGGCCCACCGTCTGGCCGACGACGTTCGGCACGTCCACCTCGTTCGGCAGGCAGTGAGCCGTGTGGCTTGGGCCGGAGTCGCCGAAGTACTCGATCGTCTCGGTTGCGCGGCAGTAGCCATTGTCGAGCTGCAGGCGGCCGTCACGGTACGTGACGTTCTTCGGCGAGCCGTAAGGCATCGACACCGACTGGAAGCCCTCCGGTGTGTCGTGCAGGTACGGGAGCGCGCGTTCCATGAAGCTCTTCCAGATCAGCGCCGGGAAGGTGCCGCCGGCCACCGGCTTCCCGTGGTACTGGTAGGTCATCGGGCGCAGGCTGTTCGGATAGCCGACCCACACCGCGGTCACGAGCTGGGGCGTATAGCCGACGAACCACGCATCGCCGTAGTTCTCGGTCGTGCCGGTCTTACCGGCGACAGCGCGTCCGCCGGACAGCGCGGCCGCTTTGCCGGTGCCGTACTTGACCACGTTCTGGAGCAGCGAGGTGACGATCGCGGCATCGTCGGCGCTGAGCACCGGCACCGGCCGCGGCGTGTTGTCGTCGATCGGCCTGCCCTTCTCGTTCGCGACCTTCAGGATCACGCGAGGCTGGTTGCCGAAACGCCGGCCGTCGATCCGCGTGCCGTCGTCGGCAAAGGCCGAGAACGCCCTGGCCATCTCCAGCGGGTTGACGCCCTGCGCGCCGAGACCGATCGAGAAGTACGGAAGCAGCCGAGTCGTGATCCCGAGCGACCGTGCCGTGTTGGCGATGTTCTGCGGCCCGACCAGCTTCGTCAGCTGTGCGAAGACCGCATTGTCGGAGTAGGCAGTCGCCTGCTGGATCGTGATCGGACCGAGGTACTCGTCCTCATAGTTGTGAACCTCCCAGAGCCGGCCGCCGGCATCGATCGTGACCGGCTTCGAGACGAAGATGGTGCTCGGCGCGACTCCCTCCTTGAGCGCGGTCGCAAGAACGAAGGGCTTGAAAGAGGAGCCTGGCTGCCGATCCCCCTGGACGGCGAGGTTGAACTGGCTCTTGCGGTAATTGCTGCCGCCAAACATCGTGAGGACGCGCCCGTTGCGCGGGTCGATGGCGACGAGGGCCGCCGTCGGCCCGGCCGGGTTCGTCAGCCATTTCCCGATCGAGTTGCGGGCCATCTTCTGCAGGTTCAGGTCGATCGTCGTGTAGACCTTCAGCCCGCCGCCAAAAACGCGGCCGGAGCCGTAGCGACTGACGAGCTGCTGCTTCACGTAGTTCGCGAAGTACTGCGCGGGCCCCTGGTCACCCGGGAGCCGGATGTCCTGCCGCTTCGGCATCCGCCGGCTGACCGCGTGCGTGTAGGCGGCCTTGCTGATGTCGCCCTGGTCGAGCATCTGGAGCAGGACGAGGTTGCGGCGTTCGCGGGCCGCGTCCGGGTTCGCCGCCGGGTCGTAGGCGGCCGGATCCTCGGGAATGCCGGCAAGTAGCGCCGCCTCGGCGAGCGTGAGCTTGCCCGGCCCGGCCGAGTGATGGAAGTAGGTCTGAGCCGCCTGCTCGACGCCGTAGGCGCCGTTCCCGAAGTAGATCGTGTTCAGGTAGGCGGTCAGGATCCGGTCCTTCGACCAGCGCTGCTCGAGCTGCCATGCCAGCGCCGCCTCGCGCAGCTTCCGCGCGATCGAGTGCTGGTCCTTCGTGTACGTGTTCTTGACGAACTGCTGCGTGATCGTCGAGCCGCCCTGTACGGCACGGCCACCGCGGATGTCCGCCCAGACGGCGCGCACTATCCCGCGCAGGTCGACGCCGCGGTGCTCGTAGAAGCGCTTGTCCTCGATCGCCACGATCGCTTGCTTCATCAGGGGCGAGATCGCGGCGGAGCGGAGGATGACCCGACTCTGGGAGCCACGAAGGACGGAGAGCACGCGCCCGTTGCTCGCGTAGATGTAGCCGTCTGCCTGGTTGTGGATCCGGCTCGGGTCGAGCGACGGGATCTCGCCCGCGATCGCGGTGACCAGACCGACGCTGAAGGACGCGACGCCCAACACTGCCAGGAGGGCCAGCAGTGCGAGGAGGCGAAGCTTCCGGATCCGGCCCCGGCCCCTCGGCCGTGCCGCGGCGGAACGTCGTCGGCGAAACAGAACCGCGGGATTGTAACCTCGCGCCATGGGTGTCTCGGAGCTCACGCGGAACGCCGTCGACGTTCTTCCGACCGGCGAGCTCGAACGCAAGCTCGCATTGGGCCGTCCGCTGCGCGTGAAGCTCGGCATCGACGTGACGGCGCCAGACATCCACATCGGGCATGCGATCCCGCTTCAGCGGATGGCCGCCTTCCAGCGCGAGGGCCACAAGGGCGTTCTGATCGTCGGCGACTACACCACCCGGATCGGCGATCCATCCGGCCGTTCGGCCGAGCGGCCGGTGCTGTCCGACGACGAGATCGACAGCAACGCCAGGACGTACCTGGAGCAGGCGGCCCAGGTCGTCGACACGGATCCGGAGAAGCTCGAGGTGCGCTTCAACGGCGAGTGGCTCGGGAAGCTCGACTTCGCCGAGATCTTGCGGCTCACCCGCACGACGACGGTCGCGCGCCTGCTCGAGCGTGACGATTTCGCGAAACGGATGGCGGCCCAGGCGCCGATCTCCGTCTCGGAGCTGCTCTACCCGCTCATGCAGGCGTACGACTCGGTTGCCATCGAAGCCGACGTCGAGCTGGGCGGCACGGATCAGCTGTACAACCTGCTCGCCGGCCGAGACGTGATGGGGGCATACGGACTGGAGCCTCAGCTGGCACTGACGACGCCGTTGTTGCTCGGGCCGGACGGCAAGAAGATGAGCGCCTCGACGGGCAACTACATCGGGCTTCGCTCGCCGCCGGAAGAGCAGTTCGGACGGACGATGTCGATCTCGGACGAGATGCTGCCCGAGTACTACCGGCTCGTGATGGAGTCGGACATCGATCCGACAACGCTCGACCCGCTCGAGGCGAAGCTCGAGCTCGCTCGCTTCGTCGTCAGGCGCTCACACGGCGAGGCGGGAGTCGAGCGCGGTGAGGAGTACTTCACGCGGGTGGTCCGCGAGGGCGGGGCTCCCGACGAGGCCGCGATCCCCGTCGCGTCCGTCGACGGCGACGATGTCTACCTGCCGCAACTGCTGAGCGACCAGTTCGGGCAGTCGAACAGCCACTGGAGGCGTGTGATCGAGCAGGGTGGCGTCAAGATCGACGGCCAGGCAGTGCACGAGATCGAGCTGCCGGCCGAGCGGCTCCGGGGTACCCTGATCCAGGCCGGAAAGCGTCAGTTCGTGCGGGTTTCCGGCGCTTGACACCCCGCCGCAAAGTGCTGCTATCATTCCGCGGCTGCCCTCGAGGCGGTGTAGCAAGGTCCCTGTAACTCGACGAACGGAGCCCTAGAGAAGCGATTCGGATACGACTGAATCGGATCACTGGGGCCTCTGGCGCGAGTCGGAGGCTTTTTTACGCCGCCGCGAAGTTAGCGCCGGTCTTTGAAAACTCAGCAGCGAGCGTTTACGTCGAGACCTAGCAGGCACTTCACTTCGTGCCCGCTAGGCAGTAAACCCTGTCACGTCCCTTCGGGGACGGACTTTTGAGCTCAAGCTCAAAGGGAGATTGCTCGGCTTCGGTCGAGCGACAAATCTTCACGGAGAGTTTGATCCTGGCTCAGGACGAACGCTGGCGGCGCGCTTAACACATGCAAGTCGAGCGAGAACCAGGGCTTCGGCCCTGGGGACAGCGGCGAACGGGTGAGTAACACGTGGGTAATCCACCCTCGGC
>JBQCGP010000015.1:0-6961 GCA_051955535.1 Gaiellaceae bacterium
CGTACTCGTCGCAACGACCGTGATCGAGGTCGGCGTCGACGTGCCGAACGCGACGATCATGATCGTCCAGGAGGCGGACCGGTTCGGCCTCGCGCAGCTTCACCAGCTGCGGGGGCGAGTCGGCCGTGGTGCCGAGCAGTCGTACTGCCTGCTCGTCTCGCGGGCGAGGGAGGAGCTGACGGACACGGCGGTCGCGCGGCTGGAGGCGCTGGTCGCGACGACTGACGGATTCGAGCTGGCGGAGAAGGACCTGGAGCTACGCGGCGAGGGTCAGCTGCTAGGCACCCGCCAGGCGGGGTTTTCGGAGTTCCGTTTCACGCGCCTGCGTGCCGACCGTGAGCTGCTGGAGCGGGCGCGCGAGCTTGCCGAGGAGCTGGTCGCTTACGAAGGCCCGCTGGACGATGAAGTCGATCGCTTCTTCGCCGGCGCGGAGGTCGACTCGCTCGCTTAGGGACTGTCCTCGGATGGGGACTGTCCCATCAAGCGGGGGCGGCGCCTCAACCGGTTGCTAGGGCAGTCCCCTTCGGGGACAGTCCCTTCGTGAGAATCATCGTTTGGCGTGACGGTTGCGCAGTTCGAGTGGACTGTCCACTCGAACTGTCGCGAGCGGACATGGCAACTGCCACAAGAGTGTGACTTCTCGTCCACAGACACGTCGGCGCGGCACAGTTTGGTCGTGAGGCGCCTGTGAGAATCATCGCCGGCTCCAGTAAGGGCGCGCGGATCTTCGCCCCGAAGGGACATGACACGCGTCCGACCTCGGACCGTGCCCGCGAAGCGGCCTTCAACCTGATCGGCCCCGTCGACGGAGCCAGCGTCCTCGACCTCTTCGCCGGCTCGGGCGCAATGGGCCTCGAGGCGCTCTCGAGAGGCGCGGGGAGCGCCGTCTTCGTCGAGACCGACCGCGAGGCGCTCCGCGCCATCGACCGCAATCTCGACAAGCTCCGCTTCACCGGCGCCCGCGTCGTCCCGCAGGAGGCGCTCCGGGCTCTCGCCGCCGAGACGGCAGCGGGCCGCCGCTACGATCTCGTGCTGGTCGACCCGCCCTACGAGATGTTTTCCTCCCTGCAAACCGGCCTCTCCCGCTACTTACCCGCCGTCATCGCCGACGACGGCCTCGTCGTCGTCGAGACCGCCGTGCGCGAAGAGCCAGAGCTCCCGCCGCTCAACAAACGGACGAGCCGTCGCTACGGCCGCGCGCGCATCACGCTCTTCGAGAACCAGTGATCACCGCCATCTACCCCGGCACCTTCGACCCCGTCACCAACGGCCATGTCGACGTGATCCAGCGCGCCGCCGGCATCTTCGACCGCCTCGTGATCGGCGTCGTCGGCACCCCGCAGCACAAGCAGCCCATGTTCGACCTCGACGAGAGGGTCGCTTTCCTGAACGAGGCCCTCACGGGCCTGGACAACGTCGAGGTCGACGTCTTCTCGGAGCTGGTCGTCGACTTCGCGCGCAGGTGGCAGGCGAAGGCGATCGTCAAGGGCCTGCGCGTCATCTCCGACTTCGAGTGGGAGTTCCAGATGAACCAGCTGAACCGGACGTTGGCGCCGGAGGTCGAAACCGTCTACGTGATGGCAAGCCCCGAGGTGAGCTTCGTCTCCTCGAGCGGGGTGAAGGAAATCGCCTCGTTCGGCGGAAAGGTGGATGCGCTCGTCCCGGCCGTCGTCGCGAGCCGCTTCGCGGAGATGTTCCCGGACGGGCGCCCGGGGACGCCGGAGAAGCCAGGGGAATGACCGAGACCCAGCGACTCGAGAGCCTCCTCGCCGGGGGCGAGGGCGGCAGCGTGACACTCCCGCGCCAGGACGCGCGCGAGCTCGCGCAGAAGCTGAAGGCCCGCGGCGAAGCCGATGCCGCCGCGACGCTCGCCGAGAAGCTCGACGCGCCCGGCGACGTCAGCCTGGCACCCGAGGAAGCGCGCAGCCTGCTCGAGCACCTACGCGCGAGCGGACGACGCTGGGTGTTCGGCACGAACGAGGGTCGCGAGCTGACGACGTTCAAGCCTCCGGAGCCCGAACCCGAGCCCGAACCGCAGCCGGAGCCCGGCTTCTTCAGCCGCCTGTTCGGCAAGGGCGAGTAGACACGGGTCCTCTGTAAACTCCGTGAATTCATGGACGTACTCGTTCTCATCGACAAGCTCGACGACCTCGTCCACAACGCGAAGGCCGTGCCGCTGACCGACCAGGTGCGCATCGATCGCGAAGAGATCTACGACATCCTCGATCAGATGCGCGCGACGATCCCCGAGGAGATCAAGCAGGCCCGCTGGATCGTCAAGGAGCGGCAGGAGATGCTCGCCGAGGCGAAGCGGGAATGTGACCGGATCCTCGGCGAGGCACGCGAACAGGCCGTTCGCGAGGCGTCGCAGACGGAGATCGTCAAGCTCGCCGAGCGTCAGGCGCAGGAGATCGTCGACGAGGCCAGGCGCCAGGCGCGCGAGACGCGCCTCGAGATGGAGGACTGGGCGGACAGCATCCTCTCTACCCTCGAGGTCAACCTGGACAAGTTCCTCGGTGCGGTCAAGCGGGGCCGCGAGCGTCTTCACGAGCGCTCGCAGGAGTCGGTCGTCGCGGGTGTTGGCGCCGGCGTGGACGGCTCCTCCACGAACGACCAGCCCTTCTAGTCTCGCGTGGACACCTACCTCGCCGTCGCGAGCAAGCGCGACTGGCGTAGCTACGCCGACCGTCCGGTCCCGGAGCAGGTCCAGCGGCGGATCCTCGACGCCGGACGTCTCTCGGGCAGCGCCTCGAATCGACAGCCGTGGCGCTTCGTGGTGAGTGACGATGAAGATTGGAAAAAGACGCTCGCGCCGACGGTCTACGCGGCCGGGAACATCGAGACGGCCGCGTTCGTCGTTGCGGTCGCCACCGAGGAGGGGCGCAGGCCGCTCGACGTCGGCCGCGCGGCGCAGAACATGATGCTGGCGGCCTGGAACGAGGGCGTCGCGTCCTGTCCGAACGGCATGCCCGATCCGGCCGCCACGGCGGACGCGCTCGGTCTCGAAGGCGACCTCCTGCCCGTGATCGTCCTCTCCTTCGGCTACCCCCGGCGCGACCTCGCGCCGGAGTCGAAGAGCGCCGAGGAGTGGAGCGCGGAGGCGAACCGCCTGGCGCTCGACGAGATCGTCGTCCGACGGCCCTGACGCGCGCAGGGGCGTTGCTACCTTGGCCGTCATGACGGTCCTCAACCTCCGCACGCTCAGATTGCGCTCCGGCGAGCAGTTCGTCGACGGGCGCGACGTCCAGCTCGCGCCGCTCGAGCTAGGCGGACAGCGGTATCTGCCCGTTCCCGAAACGGTGCCGGCACAGCTCTCGATCACTCGCGCCGGCACGGGCACCGTCTTCGAGCTGCAGTTCGACGCCCGCCTGCATGGGCCGTGTTACCGCTGTCTCACGGACGCCGTGCTCGACGTGCCGATCTCGGCGCGCGAGTACGAGGCGACGAACCCTGAGTCCGAGGAGCTGCGCACGCCGTACCTGGACGACGACAAGCTCGACCTCTCCGCCTGGGCACGCGACGCCGTCGCGCTGGCGCTGCCGGATCAGATCCTCTGCCGGGCCGACTGCGCAGGCCTGTGCCCGGTCTGCGGAAAGGACCTGAACGCCGAACCGCACACGCACGACGAGGAGCACGCAGACGCGCGCTGGGCGGCGCTCGCCGAGCTGCGCGATCAGCTCTGAGGCCGGCTCTGGCTATACTCGCCCGCCGATGGCAGTCCCGAAGCGAAAGACATCAAAGTCGCGCCGCGACAAGCGCCGCGCCCAGCACGGCATCTCCGCGCCGCGTCTGAGCCTCTGCCCGAACTGCCACCAGCCGACCCGTCCGCACCAGATGTGCCCGACCTGCAAGACGTACCGCGGTCGCGAGGTCGAGCCGCTCGCTCCGCTCGGTTCATAACCTCGTGATCCGCATCGCGGTCGACGCGATGGGGGGCGACAACGCCCCCGACGAGGTTGTTGCCGGCGCTCTCGAAGCCGCGTCGACGCAGATCACACCGCTGCTCGTCGGTCCGCCCGGCCTCGACACCGGCGGGCTCGAGCTGATCGAGGCGCAGACGACGATCGGCATGGACGAGAAGCCCGGCGAGGCCGTGCGTGCGAAGCGCGACAGCTCGCTCGTCGTCGCCTGCCGCCTCGTACACGAAGGGCTCGCCGAGGCGGTCGTCTCGGCCGGGAACACCGGCGCGATGCTGGCGGCCGGGCTCGTCGAGATTCGTCGTCTACGCGGCGTCAATCGGCCTGCGATCGGGCTCGTGCTTCCGGCCCGGCGCGGGCCGTCGCTCCTGATCGACGCAGGCGCGAACGCCGACGCCCGGGCCGAGCATCTGCGCCAGTTCGCCCACATGGGCTCGATCTTCATGCAGGAGCTCCTCGGGGTCGACGATCCCGAGGTGCGGTTGCTCTCGATCGGCGAGGAGCCGGAGAAGGGAAGCCGGCTCACGCTCGAGGCCTTCGCGATGCTCAGGGAAGCGCACGACCTCAACTTCAAGGGCAACGCGGAGAGCCGCGATCTGCTCACGGGCGCCGCCGACGTCGTCGTCTGCGACGGCTTCACCGGCAACGTCGTCCTGAAGGCGCTCGAGGGGACGATCGCCACACTGCTCGACGCGCTGCGCGAGGAGATCGAGACGAGCCCGCGGGCCAAGCTAGGCGGTCTGCTGATCCGCCCCGCCGCACACCGCCTCAGGGAACGCCTCGATCCCGACACGTACGGCGGCGCCTATTTGCTCGGCCTTCAAGGGTTGGCCGTGATCGCACACGGCAACTCGGGCCGCCGCGCGATCGCCAACGCGATTCGGCTCGCCGCGCGCGGGGTCGAGCACGACGTGGTCGGACGAATGCAAGAACGGCTTGAAACGGGCGTGTTAGAGTCCGCGCGCTCTGATCCCGAACCGGCAAGGTAGGTGAAATGGCAGCATCGCGAGAGGAAGTTTTCGAGCGAGTCAAGGAAGTGCTGGGCGAGCAGCTCGGCGTCGACGAGAACGAGATCACCGAAGAGGCTTCATTCCAGCAGGATCTCGACGCCGACTCGCTCGATCTCGTCGAGCTGATCATGGAGCTCGAAGACCAGTTCGGGATCAAGATCTCCGACGAGGACGCGCAGAAGATCCAGACGGTCGGTCAGGCTGTCGACTACGTCTCCTCGCACCAGTAGCGGCAGCTCGCTCGACCGTCTGATCGACGGGCTGCCCGAAGAGCGGCTCGAGACCGTTTTCACGCACACGTCCTGGGCGCCCGACCGGGCGTCCTCCTACGAGCGGCTCGAGTTCCTCGGCGACAGTGTTCTCGAGCTCGCGATCGCCCGAACGCTCTACGACAGCTACCCGGACTTCACCGAGGGGCGCATGGCGAAGATCCGCTCGCACGTCGTCTCGCGCGCAAGCTGCGCGGTCGTCGCACGTGAGCTCGACCTTGGCTCGCGCCTGCAGGAACGCGGCAGCAGCCTGATCCCCGAGGAGGAGCTCGAGCGGCTGACCAAGAACCGCAACGTCCTTGCGGCCCTGCTCGAGGCCTCGCTGGCTGCTCTGTATCTCGAGCATGGGTTCGAGGAGATCGAGCCGGCTGTCGTCGACGCTTTTGCGGGCCGGATCGAGTACGCGCTGACGAGCCACGTCGACTACAAGACAGAACTGCAGGAGGTGCTCGCGCGGCGGGGACAGTCCGTCAGCTATTCGGTCCTGAACGCCGAGGGCGCCCCGCATGACCGCACCTTCACCTGCGCCGCGACCGTGGACGGCGAACAGGTCGGAGTCGGGCACGGCCGTTCGAAAAAGGCCGCCGAGCAAGCGGCGGCGCAAGAGGTTCTCGCCAAGCTCGAGGTTGAGTAAGGACTGTCCCGCAGGGGACCGTCCCAATTAGCCGCGGGTGGCAACGCAAACGGTTTGATGGGACAGTCCCCGTTCGGGGACAGTCCCTTCCCGTCGCCTGACGGCGACGCCTTCTTGGTTCATCCGCCCTCGTCGCTAGCGTTCGGCCGGCGTGCACCTGAGCGCGATCAAGCTGCGCGGCTTCAAGTCGTTCCCGGATCCGGTCGAGGTCCGCCTCGAGCGCGGTGTCGCCGTGGTCGTCGGCCCGAACGGCTCGGGGAAGTCCAACGTCGCCGACGCCCTGCTCTGGGCCTCGGGATCGCTGTCTCCCTCGGAGCTGCGGGCGGAGAAGCCCGACGATGTCCTGTTCGCGGGCGCGCCCGGTCGCCAGTCCGCGGAGTGGTGCGAGGTCGAGCTGCTGTTCGACAACGCCGACGGCCAGTTCCCGGAGCTCGAGTTCAGCGAGATCGCGATCACGCGCCGGCTCCACCGCGGTGGTGAGGGTCAGTACCTCGTCAACAAGGCGTCCGTCCGGCGCACCGATCTCGTCGAGCTGCTTGCCGACGTGGGCCTCGGCGGCGGCCACAGCTCCGTGATCGGGCAGGGAAGGGTGGAGGAGATCCTGTCGTCGAAGCCGGGGCAGCGTCGCGCGCTGCTCGAGGAGGCTGCCGGCCTCGGCAAGTTCAAGGCCCGGCGACACCGCGCGGAGCTCAAGCTCGCCCGCGTGCAGGTGCAGGCCGAGCGGGCCCGCGACCTCGAGGCCGAGGTGCGGAAACGGCTGCGACCGCTCGCGCTCCAGGCGACGGCGGCCGAGCGGGCGGAGAAGTTGAAAGGCGAGATCGCTTCCGTCGAGGCGCGGATCGCGGAGCTCGAGCTCGAGGAGCTCGCGCGCACCGCCGCCGAGATCGAGGAGCGTCGGACGGCAGCTGCGATGGCTCGAAAGAGCGCGAACGCGAAGCTCGAGGAGCTGCTCGTCGAGCGCAACCGGGCCGAAGAGGACCTCGCGGACGCAGCCGGGCGTCGAGAGCAGGCGACCGCAGCCCTCTACCGGCTGCGGAGCGCCGCCGACCGGCTCGAGCTGAGGCGCGAGGCGGCCGAGGCGCTCGTGGAGCGGCTCCGCGCCGAGCCGTTGCGACTCCCGACGGTCGACGA
>JBQCGP010000016.1:0-54222 GCA_051955535.1 Gaiellaceae bacterium
GGCCCATATCCCGTTAATTTAAAAACAATGGGGGGGCCGCGGGCCCGCCGCCTTTCCTGGTGTGTG
This sequence comes from Gaiellaceae bacterium, assembly GCA_051955535.1. Lineage (GTDB taxonomy): Bacteria > Actinomycetota > Thermoleophilia > Gaiellales > Gaiellaceae > 13-2-20CM-68-14. The sequence continues at coordinate 67 of JBQCGP010000016.1, forward strand.
GTGGTGGGGGGCGGCGTAACTGGGTCCCCATTTTCCGCGGAGAACTGCCCCTTCGTTCGTTTCAGCAGCTACAAAACCTCTAACTACTAGAGCTCTCCGGGCGTTCTGATGATCTTCCAGACCATGTAGACGCCGAGCACGGCCGCAACGGCGAAGCCGATGATTGCGACCCACTCGAACGTGTGGACTCGGGCAAGCAGCGCCGAGGCGACCAGGAGGCCGACGACGATCAGCGCGGCGCCGAGGCGGTTCGCCATCGAGCCGAGCATGTGGCTCGCGTCGTCGAGATCGGTCGGCGAGACCCCGACCTTCAACGTCCCCGTCTCCAGGCGATCGGCGATCTGGACGATCCGGCGCGGCAGCCTGGCCAACGGGCCGAACTGGCTGAAGGCCTGGCTCAGGAACCGCTCCGGCTCGAGGTTGCGCTCGGCCTCGGCAAGCATGAGGCCTGAGGACTCGTCCTCGAAGAGCGCGATCGGGTCGAGCTCCGGGTGGAGCGTGCGGGCGATCGAGTCGGCCTGCCAGCGTCTTGCCAACGAGGGCGAACGAGGGCGGCAGCCGAATCCCGTACCGAAGGCAGATCCGCTGGAGGTCGGCGAGCGCCTCGCCGGCGCGGATCGCAGCAAGCGGACGCCAGTGGTAGCGAGGCAGCTTGCGCCGCAACTCGTGCGCGAACGTGGCCTCGTCCGAGTCGAGTGTGGTCAGCGACAGCCCGAGCAGCAGCGCCGCTGCGTCGTCCGCGCGGTTGCGGGAGATCGCGAGCAGAAGCAGCGAGAGCGTCGTCCGGGTCTCGTCGTCGAGCCGCCCGAGCAAACCGAAGTCGAGCAGCGCCAGGCGCCCGTCGTCGGTCAGGAGAACGTTTCCGCGGTGCGGGTCGGCGTGGTAGACGCCCTCGACCGTGACCTGGCGGATGTAGGCGCGGAAGAACTGCCGCGCCAGATGCTCGGCATGCTCGCCCGAGAGGCCGTGCTCGGGCGTCACTTTCTCGCCGTGAATGCGCTCGAGCACGAGCACCTCTTCGGTGACGTGCGGGTGAACGACCTTCGCCACGAGTAGCTCGGGGAAGTGGGCGATCGCGCGGCCGACGACTTCCGTGTTGTGCGCCTCCTCTCTGAGGTCGAGCTCGGCACGCAAGTGCACCTCGAGCTCGTCCGCGAGCGCGTCGAGCTGGAGGAGCTGCGCCGTCTCGGAGCGCTTGTCCAGGAAGCGGACCGTCGACCGGAGCACGTCGAGATCGAGCGCGACCTGCTCCTCGACACCAGGGCGCCTCACCTTCACCACGACCTCGCGGCCGTCCGTGAGCAGCGCGGTGTGAACCTGCGCGATCGACGCGCTCGCCAACGGCTCCTCGTCGATCCGCGCGAACACGTCCGCGTCGAGCTCTGCTTCGATCGGGCCCCGGATCTCTGCGAAAGGCACCGGCGGGGCGTCGTCGACGAGCTTTGCGAGCTCGTCGATGTAGACGTCAGGGAGCAGGTCGGGCCGCGAGGAGAGCAGCTGGCCGAGCTTGACGTAGGTCGTGCCCAGCTCTTCGAGCGCCAGGCGGAACTCCTCCGCTCCCTCGCGCGTGGCCGGACGGTCGCCGACGACGCCGATCTCTCGCAAGACGCGCGTCAGCTTGCCGCGCCGCGCGACGCGCGCGACCTCGAAGGCCCGTCGAACACCTTGTCCCCGTGCCACGGGCAGTCTCTATCCGTTCGGCTACGCGAGCAACCGCCAGAGGTGAGTCGCCGCGGCGGATCTGGCGCTAGGCCCGCGCCGGTCCCAGATGACCCCAGGAGACCGAGCGGGCCTAGCCGCCGTCGAACATGCTGCCGCCGTCGAAGTTGCTGCCCCCGTCGAACATGCTGCCCAGATTGGCACGGCCGCCGTCGAACATGCTGGAGAGCTGCGCGGGCGACGACCCCGGATGCTTCCCCTTCGCCTGGGCGAGCCCCGGAAGCGACCATACAGCAGCGGTCAGGGCGCAAAGCAAAAGGATGAGTCGCGTCTTCTTCATTTCACCTCCTCTCTTCTAGAACCGAACGTCCTGGAGTACTTCCGCCGCCTGGCGGTACAGCTTGGCCGCAGCCGCGTCGTCGCCCCGCCTGGCGGCGAGGTCGCCACGGGCCATCCAGGCTGCCGCCTGGTGACCGATCGACTCGAGCTGCTCGGCGCTGGAATCGGAAGCACGGAGGAACTCCTCCGCCTCGTCGAGGCGACCCTGTTCCATCAGCGCCCGACCCAGCACGAGCTGGGTGGGAGCGACGTGGTACAGGAAGTCCTCGCGGTTCTCCATCAGGGAGAGCGCGTGACGTGCCTCCTGCTCGGCCGTCGCGGCCTCGCCCGTCATCAGGTGGACGTGCGCGAGTGACGCAACGACGTTGGCCGCCTCCGCGTCACTGCCCTTGTCGAGCAGCACACGATACGCGTCCTTGAGATGCTCGACCGCCTGCTCGGGCTTGCCGAGGTGGAAGTTCAGACCGCCGAGGTTGTTGAGCAGACGTCCGACGTTACGCTCGTCGTTGATCTGCTCGTAATGGGCCTTCGCGCGCTCCGCGTAGTTGCGCGCCTGGACCCAGTGCCCCATCCGCTCGCTGACAAGAGAAGCCTGGAAGTATGTATCCGCGGTCTTGCGCGGATCGTCGAGCGCCTGGGCGAGCTCGAGGGCGCGCTCTACATCCTCGCGCGCTGCTTCGAAGTCGCGCTGGCGCCGGTAGCACCGCGAGCGCCAGCCGAGGATGTCGGCGCGCAGGCGGTCGCAGGGAAGCTCGGAGGCCTCGGCGAGGGTCAACGACTCGTTCAGGAGGTTGACCGCCGTCGCGATGCTCGAAAGCTGGTAGCGGCAGACACCGAGGCGGAAGAGCAAGTCGGCGCGGTCGACGTCCGAGAACTCAGGCGCCTCGGCGAGCATGCGCGCCCGGTTGAGCAGCTCGATCGCCTGCTTGATCTCGCTGTTCTCCATCCGGGCCCAAGCCTCGCCGGCCAGGTGGCGGACCTCGAGCTCGGTGACGCCGGTCGCGAGCACCGCGGTCTTGCAACTCTCGTACTCCCCGATCGCCTCGTCGTACTGGTGGTTCTCGGCGAGCGCGTCCGCGCGCGCGAGCAGTGTGTCGACGCGACGCCGCTCGTCGGCGGACACCCCCCGCTCCAGAAAGCCGGGGTCGGCGCCGAGCTTGGCGGCCAGCCACTCGATCGTCTCGCGCGTGGGCCTGGTCTTCCCGCGCTCGATCTGGCTGACGTACTCCTTCGAGAAGCGGTCGCCGGCGAGCTCGGTCTGGGTCAGGCCCGCGGCCACACGAAGCTGCCGCACGCGCTCGCCCAGGCGGTTGCCCGAGGGAGAGCTGCGGCGGGTATCGGTGGCAGCACGGGGCATGAGTGACTCACGGGAAGTCAACTGCATACTTCACCAATATGCAAACGGGCCTGGTCGGGCGTCCCCCTAAAGGGGCATGTCCAGGGGAAAAACGAGTGAAGCTCCCCGTGCAGAAATCACTTGATCGAGCTACTTGACGCCCTACGGAGGCAGGTCTATAGTCAGTCCACTCTGCAGCACCGCCGGACGCCAGGTTGGAGCTGTGGGGGGCGCGCCAAGGAATGGCGACAAATGGCTCGGAAGCGTGGCTGGGCCGCAGAGTCATAGCTTCCGAGCCGTCGCCACACGAAGCCGCTCAACTAGATAGAAGGGCCCCGGGTGCCGCAGCCGGGGCCCTCTCTTTTGGGTCGCCGAAAGTGCTTCGCACTTTCGGCGAAAAGAGTCGAAGTCGCCTAAAAGAGTCGGAGTCGCCTTTTAGGGCGAGCTGCCGCCGGGACCCGTGCTGGTCAGGAAGTAGCTCCGTTGATCCGCGGGTTCTTGATCCCACCGGACAGGACGTACCACCTCGTCAGGATCGTGTCGTACGAGCGGTCGGCCATCAGCACCTTCAGCCCGGCGAGAATTGGCTTTGCCATCCCGTTCCCTTTCGGGATCGCGATCCCATACGGGGCCACGTTGTACGGAGTCCCGGTCAGCTTGAAGTGTCCTGATGCCGACTTCACGACGAGGTAGGCGGCGACGGGCGAGTCGGCCATGCCGATCCGCCCTCGGCCACGGGAGACGCCGAGGCTCGCCGCGGTCAGATTTGGGTAGACGAAGACCTTGACGCCCGGCTTCCGGCCCGCCTTGCAGCTCGCACTCTGCGCCGTGGCGTCGCGCTGCTGGGTGGTTCCCCGGGCGACTGCGACCGAGTTCCCGCAGAGGTCGGCGAGGGCACCATGGATCACCTGCCCGCCGGTCGTGTTGGTGTAGAACGAAGTTCCAGCTTTGAAGTAGGTGACGAAGTCGACGGACTTTTGCCGCTGCTTCGTGTCGGTGATAGACGACATGCCGAGGTCGTACTTCCCTGAGGAAACACCGGGGATGATCGTGCTGAAAGGTGCGTTGACTACCCTGACCTTGAGCCCCATGAGTCCGGCGAGAGCCTTGGCCAGGTCCGGATCCATGCCCTGAATCGTCTTCCCGTCGGAGCCGAAGAACTCGTTCGGCGCGTAATGGGCAAAGCTTGCGACGGTCAGGGTGCCCTTCGACTTGACCGCTGCTGGAACCAGCGCCGCGACCTTGCGGTCGACAGTAGGCGTGGCGCTTGTCGTTGTCGCTGCCTCCGTCGTCGTGCTCGCACTCTTCTTGCCGCGGCCCCCGCACCCGGCCACCAAGGCAACAGCGAGGGCCACGGCCACGAGACCCGCCGGCGTGGGGATTGTCCGGCGACGCATCGCTCCTATCGTACTTCGCTAGGCGTCGAGTTCCGGCTTAAGCGGCTTCTGCCAGCGGCTGCGCTTGCTCGTCGGCGTGGCGGACCTTGCGGACGAGGAGCGCCGCGGCTAGCGCGGCCCCGAAGCAGATCAGGGCGCTGACGCGCATCGCGAAGGTGAGCCCGTGGACGAATGCGTGGGCGGGGTCGGCTCCGGCGTGCCGGGCAGCCGCCTCGCGGTTGGTGACGATCGCTCCTGTGATCGCGATCCCGAGCGCGACTCCGACCTGCCGAAAGGTGTTGAGAACTCCCGAGGCGACGCCGGCCTTGTCGACCGGTGCGGAGCCCATCACGGCGGCGGACATCGGCGTCATCACGAACGCCATTCCGAGACCGCCGAGGATGAACCCGGGCAGCAGCCGCCAGAAGGTCGAGCCTACGGCCACCGTGGACAGCTCCAGGCAGCAAAGGCCGACGGTGGCCATTCCGCCGGCCATCAGCCAGCGAGAGCCGACGTGGTCGGAGAGCTTTCCCGCGATCGGCGCGAAGATCACGATCAGGATCGTCCAGGGCAGCAGGGCCGCGCCGGCCTGAATGGGCGACCAGCCGAGCAAGTTCTGCATATAGATCGGGAAGAAGACAAAGATCCCGAACATCGCCAGCGTGACGAGGATGGCCACGAGGTTGGCGCCCGTGAACGTCCCGTTCTTGAACAGAGAGAGATCGAGCATCGGCAGCCTCTGGTGGAGCTCGAGGAAGACGAAGGCCGCGAGCGCGACCGTCGCCACGGCGAATAGGCCGATGATCGTCGCCGACGTCCAGCCGAACTTGTGGGCCTCGATGAGGGCGTAGACGAGCGCGAGCAGCCCGATCCCGGAGGTCACCAGGCCGGGCACGTCGAGTCGCTGCTGGCGCGACATGTCTCTCGACTCGGGAACGACGACGATGGCTGCAATCACGGCGAGGATCCCGATCGGGACGTTTACGAAGAAGATCCAGTTCCACGAGATGTGCTCGGTGATCACGCCCCCCAACAGCGGGCCGATCGCAAGTGCCATCGCCGAGACTCCGGCCCAGACGCCGATCGCCATGCCGCGCTCTCGCGCCGCGAACGTCGCCGTGATGATCGAGAGCGTGGCGGGCATCATCAGCGCGGACCCGACGCCCTGCACGGCACGGGCTCCGATCAGCTCGGGCGCGGACGAGGAAAGACCGCACACGAGCGACGAGACCGTGAAGATGACGAGCCCGATCATGAAGATCCGACGCCGCCCGTACATGTCGCCGAGCTTGCCGCCGGTGAGCAGCAGCACAGCGAAGGTCAATGCATACGCCGTGACCGTCCACTCGAGCTCCGAGACGCCGATGCCGAGATCCCTCTGGATCGCCGGCAGTGCGACGTTCACGACCGTGTTGTCGAGCATGACCATGAACAGGGCGAACGACAGAGCGCCCAGCGTCCACCATTTGCGGTTTTCCTCGGCGAAGATCCTCGCGCGCATGCATCGACGAGGTTAGCGAGAGCGGCGAGGCGCACGAGGCGGGTTCTCTACGCTTTCCCGCGCGATGGAGATCGTGTGGAGACCGACGCCGGAGGTACTCGAGCAGGCAAACGTCGTGCGCCTGATGCGGTGGCTCGGGTTCGACGACTTCCGCGCCCTCCAGCGGTTCTCGGCCGAGGAGCCGGAGCGGTTCTGGCCGGCCGCGATCGAGGACATGGGCCTCGAGTTCTCGCAGCCCTGGGACCGGGTCGTCGACCTGACGCGCGGCCCGGAGTGGGCGACCTGGTTCGTCGGCGGCAAGCTGAACCTGGCCTGGAACTGCGTCCACCGGTGGGCGGAGCGGACGCCGGACGTCGCCGCCGCACTCTGGGAATCGGAGGACGGGCAGCGGCACGGGCTGTCGTACCGCGAGCTTTCGTCACGGGTCACTCGCTTCTCCGAAGCCCTGGTCGCATTGGGCGTGGGGCAGGGCGACCGCGTCGCGTTCTTCCTGCCGATGTCGCCGGAGATCTCGATCATCTCGCACGCCTGCGCGCACATCGGGGCCGTCCAGGTGCCGATCTTCTCCGGCTTCGCAGCGCCTGCGGTCGCGCAGCGGCTGCAGGACTCCGAGGCTCGGGTCGTCGTCACGGCAGACGGCTCGCTGCGCCGCGGGCGCGAGGTGCCCATGAAGGAGATCGTCGATGCGGCCGTCCGCGAGGCGCCGTCGGTCGAGCACGTGGTTGTCTGGCGAAGGCTCGGGAGCGACGACGTTCCGATGACCCCTGGACGCGACCTCTTCGACGCGGAGGCGATGGAGGGGCGGCCAGGGACGCTGGAGCCTCTGGAGGTCGACTCCGAGCACCCCTATCTGCTGACCTACACGTCGGGAACGACCGGGCGTCCCAAGGGCGTCGTGCATGTCCAGGGAGGCTTCCTCGTCTCGATCACCCGCGAGGTCGCCTACCAGGCCGACGCGAAGGCCGGCGAGGTCGTCCACTTCGTCACCGACATGGGCTGGATCATGGGGCCATGGGAGGTGGTCGGCGGGAACGCGCTCGGCTGCACGGTCCTGTTCGCAGAAGGCGCGCCCGACTGGCCGGCGGACCGGCTCTGGGCACTTGTCGAGCGCGAGCGCGTCGCCGTGCTCGGGCTGTCGCCCACGCTCACTCGCGCGCTGATCCCGCACGGGCGCGAACTGGTCGAGCGGCACGATCTTTCCTCGCTGCGCGTGCTCGTGACAACCGGCGAGCCGTGGAACCCAGAGCCCTACCGCTGGCTCCACGAGGTGGTCGGCGGCGGGCGCTGTCCGATCATCAACTGCTCCGGCGGAACCGAAGTGGGCGCCTGCTTCCTGTCTCCGACCGTTGCGGAGCCGATCAAGACCTGCTCGCTGGGCGGGCCGGCGCTGGGAATGGCGATGGACGTCGTCGACGTCGAGGGACGGCCCGTGCGAGGCGAGGTCGGCGAGCTCGTCTGCCGGAAGCCGTTCCCGGGGATGACCCGCGGGTTCTGGCGCGATCCCGAGCGCTACCTGGACACTTACTGGCGCCGCCTCCCCGGGATCTGGGTGCACGGCGACTGGGCGTCGGTCGACGAAGACGGCTACTGGTTCCTGCACGGGCGCTCGGACGACACGCTCAACATCGCGGGCAAGCGTGTCGGGCCCGCGGAGCTCGAGTCGGCCGTCGTTGGGCATCCGTCGGTTGCCGAGGCCGCCGCGGTCGGCGTTCCGCACGAGGTCAAGGGCGAGACGGCGTGGATCTTCTGCGTGCTCGTGCCGGGAGTCGAGCCGACGGAGGAGCTCGTCGGGGAGCTGCGAACGCTCGTGGCGGCCGAGCTCGGGAAGGCATTCTCGCCGGAGCGCATCCTGTTCGTCCCGGCATTGCCCAAGACCCGGAGCGCCAAGATCGTCCGCCGCGCCGTGCGGGCGAAAGCCCTCGGCACAGATCCCGGTGACCTGTCGTCGCTGGAGAACCCCGAGGCGCTCGACGAGATCGAGGCGGCCGCACGCGCGTAGCAGGTGCTACCGGAGGTCTTTGTTCGACTCCATGTCGAACCACATCGCGAACAGCGTGAACTGAGAGCCGAAGATCAGGAGCAGGGCGACGAGCACCACGGTGCCCGCCGAGACCGCGTTGCCCTCGATCCGAAGCACGACCTCCAAGATGCCGAGGCCGAGGCCGAGCAGCGTCATCACGAAGCCGAAGATGTAGAAGAAGACGAGCGGGTGGAAGTCGCGGATCACGTACTTCGTCCGCAGCCGCCAGAAGAACCCCTTCACGAGCAGCCAAGAGATCGTCGGCACCACCTTGCGCAGCCGAATCCCCGAGCGCTCGCCGACGCCGTAGATCGGCCGGGACGGGATGTCGCGCACCCGCGCGTTCCACACGTTCAGATGCACGAGCATGTCGTTCGGGAAGCCGTAGCGCTTGTAGATCCGGTCGAGGTCGAGCAGCTCGAGGTACTCGAGTGAGACCGCAGTGAAGCCGGACTGCGAGTCGGCGACGTGCCAGTAGCCGGACGCGATCTTCGTCAGCATCGAGAGGACGGCGTTGCCGAGGTAGCGGTAGCGCGGGATCAGCTGCCAGGCCTGGCCGGTGAAGAGGCGGTTCGCCTTCGAGTAGTCGAGCTCGCCGCGCGCGACCGGCTCGACGAGGTGGCGCAGATCTTCCGGGTCCATCTGATTGTCGGCCGCCATCACGGCCGTGACGTCCATCTGGTCTGCGATCGCCTGCTTGTAGCCGGTCACGATCGCGGCGCCGACACCCTCGTTCCGCTCGTGCTCGATCACGTGGACACGCGGATCGGGCAGCGCACGCGCCTTCTCTACCGTCGCGTCGGTCGAGCGGTCGTCGACGACGTAGATGCGGTCGACGAAGGCAGGGATTCCCTCGACGGTCGAGGCGAGCAGATGCTCCTCGTTGTACGCGGGGATGACGACCGCGACTCGCTTGCCGTCGAGCACGGGTTGAAGGTTAGGAGCAGGCTCGGCCGGTCAGTACAGAGGTGCCGGCTCAGGCGGCTGCCGCGCGAACCCGACGCCCCACTGGATCCCACAGGAGCGCGGCGATGATCCCCAGCAACAGGCCGATCAGGGCCCCGACGAGCACCGAGTTCCGCCGGCTGCGCGCGGTCGTCTTGACCGCCCTGGCCGGCGTGATCAGCTTGCTCTGCTCGACGTTCTGCGCGAGGGCGAGGAGCTGCTGGTTCGAGCTCAGGTCTTCGGTCACCTGGCGCTGCTCCTGCACTGCGAGGCCGATCTGGTTCGCGAACAGGAGCCGCTCGACGGTTGAGAGGCCGCCATTCTGCACTTCGGCCTGTAGTGAGCTGATCCGCGCGTTGATGCTGGAGAGCTCGAGCTTGCCTGCGGCAATGTTCGCCTGCAGATTTTTGATCTTCGTCGTCACGTAGCCGCCCGAGACTCGGCTGACGACGATGGCCGCGAGCGCGTCGGCAGCGTGCGCGATCCTGGCCGGCTGCTTGCCCGTGACAACGATGTTGACGAGCGGGTTCTGGCCGACCCGGCCGAGCGCCGCCGCGACCCCGGCCACAGCCTGCGTGGAGACGTTCCCGCGCAGCGCGCCGTTCGGGAGGCCTGCCCTCCGCTCGGCCTGGTGCTGCCAGAACGGCGCCTTCACGACCTGCGTTACGGTCGAGGGGTTCGTGCTCAGACCGTTGATTTGGCCGCTGCCGGTCGGGGAGAGCGGCTGTCCGAGGTAGACCGTCGACTTCGCCTGGAAGACCTGGTGGCCGCCGAGGGACAGCAGGTAGCCGATCACGATCCCGGCCACGAGCCCCACGACGGGCAGCCACCAGCGCGTGACGAGCGCGCTCCAGTACTTCCCGAGCTCGAGCTCCTCTTCACCCTCAAGGTCCGGCGCGGGCCGAACGGGCTTCCTCTCCGGCCTCATGCGTGTGGCAAATCTAGCGGCCTCGCCTGCCGGCGCGCCGGATCAACGCGTACAGCTTCGAGTAGCCGACGAGGTAGAGACGCGTTTTCGAGCCGACGGCGGCCGCGTATTCGCCGGCCGGATAGCTCCAGACGAGCTTCCCGGTCCGGGCGTTCAGCCCGAAGGTACGACCGCTCAGCGTCGAGAAGTAGACGATCCCGGCGATCACGCTCGGCGAGCCGGAGATCTTGCCGCCCGCATTGAAGCGCCAGCGAACGTCACCGGTCGCGGCGTCGAAGGAGTAGAAGTTGCCGTCGTAGGAGCCGACCATCACGTTCCGGCGCCAGACGGCGGCGGAGCTGTAGATGAAGTCACCCGTCCCGTTCGACCAGCGCAGCTTTCCGCTCGTCGCGCCGTACGAGTACATCTTCCCGTCGGTTGCGCCGATGTAGACGCGGTCGTAGGCGACGGCGGGGTTCGCGTAGAAGGTGCCGGTGCGGCCGATCCGCGGCTGTGAGGAGGCGCGCCAGACCTGCTTGCCGGAGTGCAGGTCGAGCGCATACACGTGCGTGTCGTAGGAGCCGAAGTAGACACGGTTGCCGGAGAGCGTGATCGCCCCCTTGATCAGACCGCCGGAATGAAAGTGCCAGCGGAGGTTCCCGGTGGAGGCGGTGAACGCGTAGACGTTGTGCGACCAGTCGCCGACGACGACGAGGTTGTCGGCGAAAAGCGGTGAGCTCTCGCTCGGCCCGATCGTCCTTTGCCACCGAATCCTCCCCGTCTCCGCGTCGAAGGCGATCACCTTCCCGTCTTGCCCGTGCGAGGCGTTGCAGGGCGGTTTGTTCAGGAGCGCGACGAAGACGAGGTGGTTGCCGACGGCAGGCGATGCCGCGGAGCAACGTTGCGAGCGGTACGACCACTTCACCTTGCCGTGCGCCTCGTCGAGCGCGAACACCTCGCCCTTGTTGTTGACGATGTAGATCCGTCCGTAGGCGATCACGGGCGGGAACTCGAGCAGGGCATGGCCGTGGAACGTCCACACCGGGCGCGCGCGGAACGGCGGCCGCAGCTTGAAGCCGAATGGGGAACGCAGCCGCGATGGGTCGTAGCCGTACAGCGGCCAGGTCACGTCCTGGGGCTCCTTGGCGGCTTTCGGCTCGGTGGCGACGAACTCAACGGTCGAGGAGCCGCGGATGTCGCGACCCTGGTGCTTTCGGTACAGGTAAGCAGCCGTGCCGAGCGCGATCAGAAGCACGAGGAGGCCTGCCCCGGTGTAGGCGAGACGTCTTCTCACCGGCGACGAGGCTCGACAGCATAGAGCCTCGAATAGCCGTGCAGGAGCAATCTGCCACCGTTTCCGGAGACCGGCACGTAGTCACCGTCCGGGAACGTGAACCGTGGCCGCCCGGAGATCGCGTCGAGGCCGTAGATGCGGTGGCGGAAGTTACCGAAGTAGACGATCCCATCTACGACCACCGGAGCGCCGGAGATGGAGCCGCCACTCGAATGGGTCCAGAGGACGCGGCCGCTCCTCGGCGCGACGCAGTAGAGGATGCCGTTGTACGAGCCGAAGTAGACGCGACCCGCCCAGACCGCGGGCGAGGAGTAGACGTACGCGCCGGTGTGGATCGTCCAGACCCGGTTCCCGGTGCGCGAGAACGCCGTCAGCGAGTTCCCGTCGGACGAGGGGACAAAGACGCGGCTGAAGGCGACTGCCGGCGTCCCGTAGATGCGACCGTTGACCCCGGCGGCGAAGCGGAGGCGGCCGGAGCGCTTGGCGAGCGCGAGCAGGCGGCCCGAGTAGTTCCCGATGTAGATCGTCTCCCCGGAAACGGCGGCGCTGGACGTGATCTTGGCGCCCGAGCCGTAGCGCCATCGGATCCGGTGGGTGCGGAGGTCGAGGGCGTAGACCGTTCCGTTCCAGTCGCCGAAGTAGTCGATCCCGTCATCGACGACCGGAGACGACTCGATCGGCGAGCCGACCCACTTGTGCCAGAGCAGGCGACCGCTGCGCCGGTCGAGCACCCAGACGATGCCATCCATCCCGTGCACGATCACCTCGTCGCCCCAGAGCGCAGGTGACGACGCCAGCTTCCCGTGACGGATGTCGTGCCGCCAGACGAGCGCGCCGTCCCGCATCGAGACCGCGCGGACGCTGCCCCACGCGTTGCCGACGAACGCGACGCCGTTGGAGACGACCGCGGGGAACTCCAGCAGGCCGGCCATGCCACGGCTCCAGACGACCTTGAACGGCGGGCGGAGGCGGATGTTCGGCTGGGTCTGGGTCCGTGTCGGCTCGACGCCGTACATCGTCCACTGCAGCGCGGGCTGGTAGATCCGGATCGTCCGCAATGGATGGTTGCGGAACTGGAACCGCTGCTCGCCCGGCGCGTAGCCACGGCGGTTGACCTGAACCACGAGCGCGGCGCGGCGGGCGAGGTGGATGCGAGCGATGCCCTCGCGGTCGGTGATGCGCGCGTGCCGGCCGATGCGGACGAACGCGCCGGGAACTCGGCGGCCGCGATCACCGTCGAGGACCGTCACGTGCACCCACGCACCGGTATGGCGCGTCGGCGGCAGCTTGGCGCGGAGCTCCGCGGTGGAGGTCGGCGCAGCCCGCCACTGCGCACCGCAGGCGGTTGCGGCGGCGAGTAGCGCAAGCGGGAGCAGGGCTATGCCGACCCGGCGCATCCGCGCAGGCTAGCCGCGACGTCGGCCGACCCGGGGGTCGAACCGTCCAGGCGGGCCGTGTCCTCGTGCCTGGCACGAGAATGGCGGCGGACGTGTCAGCCGCCGAACCACGGAAGCGGCCTTTTTGCAGCGATTTTGACACTTCGGAACGTGTCCTGATGCCTGGCACCGGGACACGGGCCGCGCAGACGTGCCGGTTGGCCGGACGAACCCGGCCGCGTGCCAGGCACGAGGACACGCCCCGCGAGGACAGGTCGCGCTATCGGGTTCCCTCCGCCTTCTCCCAGGTCAGCGACGCGCCGGAGCGGAGGTACCGGACCAGCGACGCCAGGGTCGCCGTCGTCATCAGGAGGTAGTAGTGCGCGATCCCTGCGCCCGGGATCGGCGCACGCAGGCGGCCCGCCGCGGCGAGCAGAAGCCACGCCGCCTGTATGCCGAGCGCGACCTGGTAGACCGGCCCCTCCCTGACGAGCGCGATGTTCGCGCCCAGTAGGACGACGTGCAGCGCACCGCTCGCGTAGCGGAGGTGCCGGTGCGAGACGAGCTCGAGGGCGTAGACCGGTGGCACGCCTCGGAGCGAGTTCCCCGAGAGCAGAAACCCCCACGACCACGGCAGCATCCGCACCTTGCGCCGGTACTCGTCCCCGCTCTCCGGCGTCGGCTTCTCGTAGGCGACCGCCTCCCGTTCGTAGACGGCACGGCGGCCATGTTTGACCGCGAGCGGCGGGAAGCTGAGGTCGTGGCCGAAGGGCGCCTCGGCGTAGTCGGAGCGCCGGATTGCGTAGATCGAGCCGTTGCCGCCTGTGATCGAACCGAGGCGCGACTCGCTGTCGCGCAACCAGAGCTCGTAACGCCAGTAGATCCCCTCGCGGTTCGCGCCGTCCGCGCTCAGCAGCGTCAGGCGCCCGCAGACGTAGGCGACGTCGTCGTCGGCGAAGTTGCGAACGAGCTTCGCGAGCGCGTCCGGCGCCCAGGTGGTGTTCGCGTCCGTGAACGCGACGATGTCGCGGTCGCTTTCCGCGACGGAGCGGTTGAGGCCCGGCAGCTTCCCGGCGCGCTCGCGCCGGCGAAGCAAGACGCGCGGCTCGTTCGCCGCGACCGCCTCGACGATCGCATCGGTCTCGTCGCTCGACGCGTCGGAGGAGACGACGATCTCCATGCGGTCGGCCGGATAGTCGAGCGCGAGCAGGTTCTCGAGGCGCCGCCTGATCACGGCCTCTTCGTTGTAGGCCGGCACGATCACGGTCACGCTCGGCGTGATCTCGTCCTTGCGCACACGCTTGGGCCGCACCCTCCCGGCGACGGCGGCCGCCGTGGGGTAGCCGACGTGCGTCCACGCGAGCGCGCCGAGACTGCCCCAGAAGAGCGCCGTGTGAACGATCATCGCCGCGAAGTATCCCGGTATGCAGGGAAGAAGCCGCTGGAGTTGGCGCCGCCTGTCGCATCGACGAGGTCGTGGTACGCCGTCTCGTCGTGAATCGCTCGGCCGATCGCGAACTCGCGCTCGGCGCCGGGATCGAAGCGGCTCTTGAACTCGTAGAGCGAATCGGCACGCCCGCCGACGCCGCCGCCGAGATGGAACAGCTCGTACTCCTTCGCGCGCGCCCACGACGCGGTTTCGTAAAGGACAAGATGGCTCGCGCCGACGCGGCGCCCCTCCTCGCTCGAGGCGCCGAGGTGGTAGTGCAGCCACGGCTTCGCCGCGAAGCAGAGCACGCTCGCGACCGGCTCGCCGTCGAGGCGCGCGTTGGCGAGCAGAAGCGGGAGCGCCTGGAGCGACTCCCAGTACTCCGCCGTGAACAGGTAGAAGGAGTCGGCCTCGAGCCTCGCCATTGTCCGCTCGTACAGCACCGCGAACTCATCCAGCGAGGGGGCCTCTTCGACGCTTACCTCCAGCCCGGCGCGCTGCGCCTTCCGCACCACGCGCCGGTGGTGCGAATGCATCCGCTCGAACAGCTCACCGGCCCGCAGCCGCCAGGCGACGGTCGACCCGAGCGGCTCGACCGCGATCCGCGCGTACCGCTGGTTGTCGTAGAGCGGATGGAAGCGGACGAATGTCGAGACAACGCCGCGCTCGCGGCACCACTCCCGGTAGGCGCCGTAGAACGCGTCGGCGTCCCTCGGTCCCGCGACCGGCCCGCCGTATCCGTACGGCGTCGTCACGTCGAGCGCGCCGCGAAACTCGCGCACGATGCAGGCAAAAACGACCTCACCCTCCGACAAGAACGTCGGCGTCCCGGGCTCGATGGTGCAGGCGCTCTCGACGTACTCCCGCCGCAGGTACACATCGTCGACCCCGAGCCGCGCGAGCAGCGCGTCCCAGTCCCCGGGCTCGACCTCGATCAACCGTTCTCGCGCGCGCGGGCGCGCTCGATGTTCATCGTGTCCTCGACGGGGGCCTCGCCCGACCGGAAGAGCTGCCCGATCGTCGCGACGACGATCTTCGCGTCCAGCCGGAGCGACCAGTGCTCGATGTACCACGCGTCCTGCTCGAAGCGCTCGGGCCAACCGATCTCCTCGCGGCCCTGCACCTGCGACCAGCCGGTGATGCCCGGCCGCACGGCCAGCCGCCGACGGTCGGGCTCCGAGTAGTTCGCGACCTGGTCGACGAGATCCGGCCGCGGCCCGACGAGGCTCATCTCGCCTTTCAGCACGTTGAGCAACTGCGGCAGCTCGTCGAGGCTCGTTCGCCGCAGGAAGCGGCCGCTGCGCGTGATGCGCGGGTCGTCCGGCAGAAGGCCCCAAGGATCCTCCAGGCCGAGCCGCTTCCCGGCCTCGATCGCGTCGACGACCATCGTGCGGAACTTGAGCATCCGGAACGGCTTGCCGTCCTTGCCTGCGCGCTCCTGGGCGATCAGGGCAGGGCGGCCGTCATCGAGCCAGATCCAGACCACGACCCCCGCGCAAACCGGGCTGAGGAGCAGGAGCGCCACCGCCGCGCCGAGCCGATCGAGGACGGCCTTAACCGCCGTCACGAAGGTCCTCGTAGAGCCGCTCGTGGGCCTCGGCGGAGGCGTCCCAGGTCAAAGTGGCGGCGGCCCGCCGAGCTCCCTCGGCCGCCCGCTCCAGGTTCTCGGCACTTTGCAACAGACTGTTGCAAGCCTCGGCCAGCGCGGCGGCGTCGTCAACGGGCACCACCCTGCCCGCGTCGAACTCGCGCACCTGCTCGCCGAGCGATCCGACGTCCGTCACCACCACCGGCCGACCGTATCCAATCGCCGTCGCGAGGACCCCGGACGAGTCGAGCCGGCGATACGGGAGGACCACGGCCGCGGCGTCCTCCATCAGCCCGCGCACGTCGCCGTTCGGCAAATAGCCGAGCCGCCACTCGATCCGATCCTCGAGCCCCAGTTCTCCGGCAAGCGCGCGCGCCTGCCCGACCGAGTCGACCGGATCGCCGGCGACGACGAGGGTCGCCTCGGGCACGTCAGCGAGGGCCCGCACGAGCACGTCGAGGCCCTTGTAGTCGCGGATCAGGCCGAAGAAGAGCAGCGTCTTGCCACTCGGCGGCGGCAGCGGCTCCAGGTCGAAGACCGGATGCGGGATCCGGACCGCCTCGACGCCGAGCTCCGCGAGTTGCCCCACGGCCTCCTCGGAGTGGACGACGACGCGGCCGAACCAGTTGAGCAGCCCCGGCCAGACGGCGCGGGCGCGCTCGCGGCGGGGGACCACGTCGTGTGCGGTGAAGACGGAGGGCGCGCGAAGGCGCCGTACCCAGCGCCGGTCGAGCTCCGGACGCGGCAGCCACTGGACGTGCACGATGTCCGGCTGCAATGGGTCGAGCCGCGCCAGGAGGCGGCGCGCGCTCGGCAGGTACTCGACGCCCTTGAGCAGCAGTCGCAGCCGCGAGCGCGGCGCGGGCCGGAAGAGCCGGCCGCTGACGGGCAGGAAGATCTCCTCCCTCACGTATCCGACCGGCTCCGGCACGTCCCCGTGCAGGAAAGGGCCGGCCAGCAGCGTCACGTCGTGCCCGCGGCGCGCCAGCGCGGCCGCGAGCCCGTCGTCGTAAGGCGGCGTGTACGAGAGTGGGTCGACGACGGCGATGCGCATCAGACCCGGGAGCGGAGGTAGGAGAGACTCGCGAGCGCCGGCAGCGGGTCGTCCACGGCGAATACCGCGCGCACCTTGTGCCGACGCAGGTAGTGCGAGAGGAACTGCCCCGGCCGCAGCTCGCGACGGCGCGCCATCTGGGCCGAGACCCAGACGTCCTTGGCCATGTAGATCCAGGAGATGCCCTCGGGCGGGGCACCGTTGGCACTCGGCGCGCCCCCGGTCAGGTCGTCGTAGGCGATCCGGGCCAGGTCGAAGTGCCGTGTCATCGCGATCCCGGCCCAGATCGGCGGCCGCGTGTTGACCTCGACGAGCTTGAGCGCGCCGTCTCGGGGGTCCCGGACGAGCTCGACGTGCGCGAAGCCCTTGTAGCCCGCGTGGCGGAGGAGCCGCAGCCCGATGTCCTCGACCTCCGGCTCGCGCCGCGCCTCGAAGACGGCGCTGGTCCCGAACCGGAGCGGCCCCTGGCGAACCTTGCGGCCGGTCACGCTCGCAAGCGGCTCGCCCTCGCGGCCGATGTAGGTGAGCAGCGAGAAGACGAAGTCGTGGGAGTCCGGAATCAGCTCCTGAACGATCGTGTCGAAGCCGTGCTCATGCGCGCGGCGCCAGGCGGCGACAGCGGCATCGGCATCGGGCGCGACGACAGCCTTCTCTCCGAACGCGAGCGCGAACTCCTGGCCCTCTGCCGGCTTGACGAGAAGCGGGGGCTCGAGCTGCGCGGAGCGAATCGTCTCCTCGTCGCGCGCGAGCACCGTGGCCGGCGCCGGCACGCCGGCGGCGGCGCCCTCGGCGGCGAGGCGCTCCTTGCGGCGCAGGCGCAGGACGATCTGTGGGTCGTCGGGCAACGGGACGTCGGCGAGCTCGCGCACGGCGTCCCAGTTCCGCAGCACGAAGGCCACGTTCTCGTCGCGCTCCGGGAACAGCACCGGGCGCTCCTGGAGGCCGCGCAGCAGCTCCAACACGTCGTCGTCCGAGGTCGCCAGCGTGCTGCTCAGCAGGTAGCGGGAGCGCAGCCCGAACTCGCGCTCGTCGAGTGAGACGCCGTGGACCGGCACGCCGTCGCGGCCGAGGGCGCGCGTCAGCGCCAGGCCGGCGTGAAGCTGGCCGAAGACGACGGCCGGCCTCACCTCACTTCCTTCCGATCATCCAGAACCATTCTCTCCAACGCCGGGGATTAGACGGCCGCACCGGCAAAGCCGCCACGGCCTCCAGTCGGCATCGCAAGCGACGCCTCAGCTCAATGCCTCCTCGTACGCCTCAATCGTGCGATCGGTGACCCGGTCCCACGAGAGTTCCTGCTCGGCGCGGCGGCGTGCGTTCGCGCCCAGGCGCGAACGGAGCTCATCGTCGGCGAGCAGCCGCTTCAGCGCCGCTCTCAGCGCCGGCACGTCGCGGGGCGGCACGAGCAGGCCGGTCTCCTCGTCGGCAACCAGGTCGAGCAGCCCACCCACCGCCGCGGCGACCACCGGGCGGCCGTGCGCCATCGCCTCGGCGCAGACGACGCCGAAGCCCTCGCGATGAGACGGCACGGCGACGACGGCGGCGCGGTCATACAAGGGGCCGAGCGCGTCGTGCGAGACGAAGCCGAGCGCGCCCGGAACCCGGTCGCGGAGCGGCCCGTCGCCGGCGATCGTCAGCTTCATGCCGTTGTTGGCGGCCGCGAGCAGGTCGAGGATTCCCTTCTCGGCCGAGAGCCGGCCTGCGTAGAGCACCTCCGGCGGCATCGCCTCCTCGCCGATCGAGGACGGCACCTCGACGCCGCTGCCGATCAACCGCACCTCGGCGGCGCCCAGCTCGCGCGCCGCCTCGGCCAGCGCGGTCGAAGCGCAGAGCGTGAGGGAGGCCGCCCGCAGGATCCGGCGCGCCGCCCACGGCGCGCGGCGCGCGACCTCGACATCGGTGCCCCAGAGCTGAACGACGAAGGGCAAGCCGAGCCGCATCGCCACGCGACCGAGCGGGAGCCAGTGCGCATGCACCAGGTCGGCATCGCGGGCGGCCCGCCGGGCGGCTCGTTCGAGCCCGCGCAGCATCAGCGGCAGCGCGAGGGCCCGGGTCGGCCGCCGCCGCAGGTTGCCGACGACGCCCGAGCCATACGCGATGCCGTAGTGCTTGAAGTCGAGTGGCGAGACGACCTCGACCTCGACCCCGTGCCGGCGGACGTGCTCGACCGCGTCGGCCACGAAACGGCCGACGACGTCCTCCGGCGAGCGCGGCCACGAGGTGGTGAGGACGGCTACCTTCATGCTTCCTGCAACCGGCGCCCGAACACGACCGGAGCCGCCAGCAGGAGCAGCACGAGCGCGTAGAAGTAGAAGAACGTCATCGTCAGGTAGAAGGCGTTCGCGGCCATCGTGCCGACCAGCGCCGCGGTCAGTCCCCAGGCAAGCGGGCGCACTCGCGCGGCGGCAGGGTCGCGCGCTGCTGCAAGCGCCCGGCCGATCGCGCGCGTTACCTTGAGGCGCCGGAACAGGTACCAGAGGAACACGGCGAAGAGCGCCGTTCCGACGAGGCCCGTCTCCACCATCAGCGCGACATAGAAGGAGTGCGGCCCCCAGTTCGTCTTGCCGGTGACGAACTGGTAGTAGACGGAGAAGTTGTTGAAGCCCAGCCCGAACCACGGGTGCATGTGCAGCACCTGCGGGATGAAGTCATAGATCTGGAAATGGATCCGCGTCGAGCGGCCGCCGCTCTGCAGGCGCGAGGCGATCACCGTGTGGAAGAAGTGCGGCCGGCGGTGAATCTCGTATGCGACGACAGCGGCGACGAGCGCCAACGGCGCCAGCGTCGCGCGGGACCACCACAGCCGCCGGTAGGGGATCAACAGGACGAGGAAGCCGGCCAGCAGGCCGAGCGCGCCGCTCCGAGAGAGCGTCGCCAGCTCGACTCCGAGCAACCCGGCGAGCAGCAGCGCGAGCGGCAGCCTCAGCCTGTTGCCGCGCTCCATCCGCAGGTACAGCGGCCCGAGCACGAGAAGCGGAACGATCAGCGCGATCCCAAGGTGGTTCGGGTCCGGCGTCAGGCCGTCGGTCCGGTACACGTTCGAGCCGCCGACGGCGCCGTAGATGTTGATCTGGCTCGAGTGGCCGGTGATTGGCTCGACCAGAACGGCGTCCAGGTTGTGGCCCGCCTGCGCGGCGGCGAGCTGGAGCACGCCGTAGGCGGCATTGGTCGCGACGCCGAGGCAGAACCAGACCAGCATCCGCCAGTAGACGCGCTCGCTCGAGTGCGCGAGGTAGTCGATCGCCGCGACGAGGAACGCGAAGTGGAGGACGAACTTGCCGATTCCCTTGCCGAACTGCGTCAGCGCCTGCGTCGTCTCGAGGTTGTAGAAGCCGACCAGGTAGACGAGCAGGAAAGCCGCAAAGAACGCGATCACGATTCCGGACGTGCGCGGAAGGGAGGTGTCGTGGCGGCCGAGCCGTCGGAGCAGGTAGGCGCCGATGAAGAGAATCGACAGCACCTCCGAGAGGCTGATCTTCCCGGCGACGTTCCAGTACAGCTTCTCCCAGCTCATCGTGAAGACGGCCGCGAAGAGCAGGAAGTCGGTGACGCGGCGCGAGGGCATCAGTGTCCCGTCCAGTAATGGTCTCGCGTTTCTGGCGAGCGACTGGGGTCGCCAGGCAAGGACGCAGGGAGCGTCCATATCCGTAGATATGGGCGCGACTGAGGACGCCGCCTGGCGGCGCCAGGCGCCGCCAGAAATGCCCTGACTATTGCTGGACGGGGCACTAGCTAGCCGATCTTCAGGAGTAGCTCGGACAATTCCTGCACGCGCTTGCGGCGGTCGATCCGCTCGCGGAGCTCGGCGGGAAGAGCCGCGCCGTTCAGCCGCCCGGCGCGCCAGCGCGCCTCGAGCCCGATCAGCGCCTCGCGGATCCCGCCGGTGTCGTCGGGCGCGACGACGACGCCGGCCCCGGACTCGCGGATCAGGTTCGCGGCCGCGCCGGTCGGCGGCACCGTCGCGAGGATCGGCCGCTCCGCGGCGAGGTACTCGAAGATCTTTCCCGGCAGCACCGGTGCGCCGCGGTCGCCGGCCTCGGGGAGCAGGAGCAGGAGCGCCTCGGAGTCGCGCTGGTAGGCGAGGGCGCGGCGGCGGGAGCCGAACGGCAACAGCTCGAGCCGGTCGCCGAGATCGAGCGTCTCCGCCCACTCGCGGTCGCGCGTCGTCAGCTCGCCGACGAAGCGCGCCACGATGTTCTCGAGCCCGGACTCCTGGAGCGCGGTCAGGAACGGCCGCGGATCGCGCTTGCCGAAGAAGCTGCCCGTGTGGGTGATCCGGAAGCGGTCGGCCGGTACGTAGTCGAGTCCGTCGAAGTCGTCGTAGTCGGCGCCGTTGGGAATCACCGTGACGGGGGCCTTCGGGTCGTAGCCGCCGATTTCCTCGGCGATCCCGTCCCAGGCGGTGACGATCGCGTCGGCCTGCGAAGCGACCAGCCTTGCGACGCCGCGCTGGACATTCTCCTTCATGCGGGCCGGCAGACGTTCGACCGGGTTGTCGGCGTCGGCGATCAGCGGGTCGCGCAGGTCGGCGATCCACTTCACGCCTGTCGCCGCCTTGACCGCGGCGCCGATCAGGTTGACGGAGTTCGGCGGCGAGGTCGTCAGCACCGCGTCGATCCCCTCACGCCTGACAATGCGGACCGCGGTCGGGATCGCGTTCGGCGCCCAGGTCACCGACTTGTCGGGGACAAGCGCGCGGCGGAACAGTGCCCCGGCCTGGTAGCGGAGGCGGTCGGCCCCTTCCAGCGCGTACAGCTCTTCCGACGGGATCCGCCCACGCGGGCCGTGGTAGCGGGCGCGGTGAACCCAGGCCTGTGTCGGCGGCGCCGCCTCCTCGTCGCGGTGGACCCATTTCGGATCGTCCGGCGCGAGCACGTGCGTCTCGATGCCGAAGCTCGGCAGGTGCGTCGCGATCTTCAGCGGACGCTGGACGCCGCCTCCGCCGGCAGGCGGAAAGTACATCGTCACCAGGAGGACCTTCATGGGAGCCGGTAGAGAACGTACCGCCCGTCCGCGTATGCGCGCGGCAGGTTCAGCGTCAGGCGGTGGCGTCTTCGGTCGACGATGATCCAACGCGCGCCGTAGGAGCGCGGAATCGACAGGTCGCCGTGCGCATAAAAGTGGTACGCGTCGCGCAGGCGCTGCTTCGGTCGGTTCTTCTTCGTGGCGGCGACGTGCCCATAGGGTGCGTTGGCGAGATAGATCGGCGCGTAGGCGGCGAGCAGGTAGCCGGTCTCCGGGTCGGCGAAGAGGACGTCCTTCGGCTTCGTGTCCGTCCGCACCGCCTTGATCAGCCCGCGCGTGAGCGCCCCCGAGCCGCTGCCGACCCGAGTCCAGTGCGAGAAGCCGTGCACGGCGACCGGGAGGGCAAGCGCGGCGACGGCGAGCGCAGCCGCCCGTTCGTGCTGCGGGTATTCACCGGCGTCGCTCTTGAAGCGCCTGACCGTGCCGATCACCAGCGCGGCGACCCCGCCGATGACGGCGACCCACGTTGGCCAGGCGGGCGATGCCCCGTGGAAGCGGTAGCCGAAGTCGCCCGAGTACCAGTGCTGGAGCAGGATCCCAGCGGCGAGTGCGGGAATGACCGCAAACAGTCCGATGAACCCGGCCAACACGGTCGCGCCGCCGGCGACCGCGTACGAGAAGGGCATGAAGCCGACCAGCCGGCGCGCCTGGGAGATCGAGACGGCGTCGGCGAAGCGGGGGAAGACGAACGGCACGAGCGTCAGCGCCAGCACGGCGAGCGAGCCGCCGAGCACCCATGCAGCCCAACGGCGCCGCGATGCGAAGACCGCCAGCGGCACCGACAGAAGGCCCGCGATCGCGACCGCACCGCTGCGTGTGAACAACCGCGCCGCGACGTGGTAGCGATGAAGGCTGCCGGTGAGCTGCCCCGGGTACTGCGCGAACGCGCGGCGGACCTCCTCGCCCGAGGGGTTGTGAACGGTGGTCGCCTCAACTCCCGGCCGGAGCCACGCGAGCGCGAGCGCGGTCGGAACGGCGAGCGCTGCGAGGCCGGTCAGCGTGGGCTCCAACTCACCCCGGGCGAGCAGGGCCCTGGCCACGACGTAGCCGACGAGCGGGACGCCGAGGAAGAGCGCGTAGGTCGGGTGAACGAGTGCGAGGGAGCCGGCGGCGGCTGCGGTCGAGAGGAGCAAGGCCCACGACGGCGCGCGCACGTGAGTGAAGAAGAGCGCGAGCAGTGCCGGCACGAGCAGTTGTCGCGACGCTGTCGCCGGCAGCGCCAGCGAGGTGAAGGAGCCGCCGTGGCCGGCGGCGACCCCCGTCAGCGCCACCTGCGCGATCACCACGGCGACGCCCGCCCACGCGGAGCGGAAGAGGGCCCGTCCGGCCTCGAAGAAGAGGGCGAACATCAGCGGCGCCAGCACGGTCGGGCCGTTTAGGCCGACCGCGATCGGGTCGACGCCCCCGAGCCGGGCGACGAGCGCCAGGAAGCCGTGCCAGAGCGGAAAGGCGTATCCCGGATGCAGGCTCCCGTCCTTGAATTCGCCGACGTTCTGCAGCGTCAGCGAGCCGAAGACCTCGAGCTTGCGCACCCGGGCCAGGTGGAAGAAGGCGTCGCCGTCCAGGACCGCCACCCACCAGAGCGCGATCCCGAAGCCGATCCCGGCGGCGAGCACCGCCGGCTCGATCCAGCCGATGCGGCCTTCGCCGGGCACGCGCAGCGCGAACGGCAGCGCCGCCACCGCCACGGCTCCCAGGAGCGCAAGCGTCAGCCACAGCGAGCCGTGCACCGCGAACGTGATCGCCATCGCGACGAGCAGGGTGGCCACCGACCAGCCGAACGCCGGTGCGAGCCCGCGCAGGCGCAGCGCGCGCGAGATCAGTGCGCCCGGGATCAGCAGGCATGCGGTCGCGGCGCCGAGCCGCAGGCCGAGGCCCACGCCGTCGGCCGGCAGCAGGCGCGCGACGCCCAGCGCCGGCACGGCGAAGAGGACGAGCGGAACCCGCCTCACTGCGAGCGAAGCAGCGAGGCGGCGTTCCCCGACGAGAGCCACCGCTCCGCCTCGCGGTAGCCGTCGCGGCGCTCGCCGCGAAAGAGCAGCAGCCTTAGGCGAACACCGGCCAGGAGCAGGCGCCGCGCACGCTCGGCCTCGCGCGCCCCGCGGTGCTTGGCGAGGAAGCGCAGGTGCCCGCGCACGTTCTCTGCGAACAGACGGCCGCCGTGTGACGCGCCGCTGACGTGCACGACCGCGGCGCCCGGAAAGAACCAGACGCTCCAACCGGCCTGCCGGAACCGGTAGCACCAGTCCGTCTCCTCGCTGAACATGAAGAAGTCCTCGTCGAAGAGGCCGACCTCGTCGGCGGCGTCGCGCCGGACGAGCAGGCACGCCCCGAAGAGCCAGTCCACTTCCCTGGTCTCGTCATGGTCGAAGTCGCCTTCGTAGAACTTGTTCAACAGGCTCGAGCGCGGCGCCAGCTTGCGCAAGAAGAGGTACTCGGTCGCCAGCCGCCACAGGGTCGGAAAAGCACGCGCGGAGCGCTGCAGCGACCCGTCCGGGTTGAGCAGCCGCGGCCCGACGACGGCCGCCTCGGGATGGTCGTCCGCGAACGCGGCGAGCTGCTCGACGGCGTCCCCGACCGCCCAAGCGTCCGAGTTGAGGAGCAGGAAGTACCGCCCCGACGCGAGACGCATCCCGGTGTTGTTGCCGCCGCCCATGCCGCTGTTCTCTTCTTCGATCAGGCGTGCGTCGGGAAAGCGGCTCCGCACGATCTCGAGCGTCTCGTCCGCGGAGCCGTGGTCGACAACGATCGTCTCGTGGCCGCGGACGCTCTCGAGGCAACGCTCGATCCACTGCGCCGAGTTGAACGTCACCACGACGACGGAAACGTCTGAGGTAGCCACCGTCAGATCTCCCGAGCGAAGCGAAGGGACAACCTAACCCCACGGAAAATGCGAAGCATTTTTCGCGGATAGTCAGACATCCGGCTGGTGCAAAGGGGCCCGCCTGACTCCGCGGAGGCTCTCCCAGAGGAAGATCCCGAGCCCGGGCAGGCCGAGCGCGATCGTTACGAAGAAGAAGAGGAATCCCGTCGCGAACGCCTTGTTCGCATCGACACCGAGGTTGCCGAGGAAGCTGACGAAGAACGTCTCCCGCACCGCGAGGCCGTTCACCGTGAACGGCACGAGGAGGACGAGAAAGAGAAGCGGGCCCATCACGTAGTACGGGCGCGGGGAGAGCTCGACGCCGACGGCCTTGCCGGTCAGCCAGATCGCGAGCACCCGGACCGACTGAACCGCCAGCGTCAACGCGAAGACGCCGAACAACAGGGCGGCGTTGCCTCGGTACGAGTGCAGCCCTTCATAGACCGCGCGCACCGGCCGCTCGACCCGCAGGAAGCGCAGCAAGGGCACGGTCCGCGCCAGGAGGGGTCTCAGCCGTCGCGAGAAGAGCAGCACGGCCAACACGAGGGTTGCAACCACGAATCCGCCCTCGACCCAGAGGTAGGCGCCGACGTTGTAGCGCCCGATCGCGAGGGCGAAGCCGACTGCGGCGAGGGTCAGCGTCGCCGCGCCGCCCAGCGCCCGCTCGAGCAGCACCGAGGCGGCGACCGGCCCGCCGTTGCCCGGGTGTCGGCGCGACGTCTCGTAGATCCGCACCGCGTCGCCCCCGACCGCGGTCGGCAGGACCTGGCCAGCGGTGTACGAGACGAAGTAGGCGCGGGTCAGCCAGCTCAGACGGTCGTGGATCCCCTTGGCCGCCAGCAGCTGCTGCCACCGCCATGCCATCGGCCAGACCGAGGCGACCACGATCGCAATCGCGACCGCGAAGTAGGCGAACTGCGCGTGCACGAGAACGTGCACGGTCTGCCGGATGTTGATCTTCCAGACGATGTAGGCGAGGCAGAGCCCTGTGACGACGAGCGTCCCGGACAGCCGAATCAGGCGCCGTTTCACCGGCTCAGCGTAACGACGGCGCGCGCTGGCCCTATGCGGCCAGGCGCGGAGCCTCGACCACGACGGCCGACGGGAGTCGCACGTTCAGGGCCTCGATCACTGCAGCCGGATGGAAGCGCTCGTTCGCCCGCGCGAACGCAACCCTGCGCAGCTCCCAGAGGCGGTCCCGCTCGTCGGCCAGGTTCCGCAGCTCTGCCGCGAGAGCCGCGGCGTCGCCCGCAGGCACGAAGACCGCGGCGTCGCCGAGCTCCTGGCGCTGAGGCGCCGTGTCAGAGGTCACGATCGCCGTCCCGGCGGCGGCGCCCTGGAAGACCTTGTTCGGCACGACGCGCAACGCCTTCGGGCCGGTGCCGAAGATCCCGAGGCACACGTCATGGCAGGCGACGAGGTACGGGAGCTGCTCCGGCTCGACCCAGTCGATCCACTCGACGTTGCTCGCCCCCGCTGCGGCCGAGCGGGTGACCTCGTAGTCCTGACCCTGTCCGACGATCGTGAAGCTGAAGCGCTCGTCGTCCGCGAGCAAACGCAGCGCCTCGCCGATGACCGGTGCGCCCTGAAGCGGCGTGAAGCTCCCGAAGAAGACGACCCTGACGTGCTCGCCCCCGTGGTGCGCCGGCGGGTAGAACCAGGCGCTCGGAGCGCCGACGGGAACCACGACCGAACGCGTCCGAGCGGGCAGCCAGACGCGCTCCCGGTGCGCGGCGGTGTCGACGCAGGGGAAGTGGGCCGCGTTCACGGCGGCTCGGTCGAGCCGACCTAGCAGGCGTACGAGCCACCCCGACGAGGCGCCGCGATCGAGCGCGGTGTCCCCGGCCGACACGAGGTGGTCGAGCGCGACCGGCGTCCGCGGCCAGAGCAGGCGCGCGAGATGCACATCGAAGTGGCCCATGTAGCCGACGACGACGAGATCGACCCCGCGGAACCGGCGGGCCCGCGCAATCAGTCGCACCCAGCAGGCAGCGAGCTTGACCGCGAGCAGCGGCACCGTCCACGGCCGGCGCAGCATCCGCACGCGCGCTGCCGTGTCCAGCCGGAGCGGGACGTTGCACTCCAGCACGTCGTCGCCGAGCGCGGCAAAGCCTTCCTGGAGAACCTGCACGCGCGGATACTTCCTCGCGTCGTAGGTGCCGAAGAAGAGCACGCGGCGGCCCGTCCGGCTCGTTCGAGCTGCCCTGGACGCGACCGTGGGCGCATGGCTGACCGCCATGCATCAGGAATCGTCCGATCAGGCGGGTTGCTTTAGAGCGCCTTTTGCGATGGGGCCTCGTCGTCGGGGTGCGCTGGTCGGTTCCTGGCAAGGACGCAGGGAGTGCCCGTATCGAGTAGATACGGGCGCGACTGAGGACGCCGCCAGGGGCCGTCCAGCGCGGCCCGGCGCTCAGCGCTTCATTGCGAAAGGTGCTCTTACGCGGCTTTGCCCAGTCGGGCGACCTCGCGGAGCTCGATCGGCTCCCCGAGTGCCCCTTTCAGCGCCAGCTCGTCGAGGTCGATTCCGGTCGCGACCCGGACGAGCTCCACCTCTTCGGGGCTGCCGAGCCTGCCCGCGAGCTCGATCACCTGCGGCCCCTGCATGGCGAGCCTGATCCGCGTCACGGTGGCTCCGTCGCGGATCCCGAGCGCCGCCGCGGCGCGCGCCGCGAGCCTCGCCGCGCGAACCGGGCCGGAGAGCGGGTGGAAGTCGCCGTCGAGACTGAAGGCCTGCACGGTCGCCTCGGGCTCCTCTCCGAGCCATGTCGCGGTGGGCACGCCGGCCTCGGCGAATCGTTCCCGCTGCCGCAACCAGGAGGCGGCCAGGGCCGCCGCGCGCGGATCGAGCGGATGCGAGAGCCCGAGCCGGTGCGCGACCCGGGCGGCGATCCCGACCGACCAGTCGTTGGCGGGCGAGATGACGCCGCTGATCCGCTCCGCCTCGGCGAGACGGTGAAGGGCGGGCTCGTCCTCGAAGGAGATCAGCGCACGCCGGTCGGCAAGGGCAAACCCCGGCGCGGCCGGATCGCGATCAACCGCAACCACGACGACGCCCCGCTGCCGCGCCGCCCGCAGGAGTCCGAGCTGCTGGCGCCCGGCACCGAGGACGAGCAGCTTGGGAGCGGTCGTCACCCCGGGCATTGTCGCGGGCGCACGAGACGGCGCCCGCGACCGCCCAGAGGCTACGCAGGGTCAAACGTCGGCTCCAGCGCTTCCGCCTTGCGCCGCGACGGGATCGCGAGCGCCGCGAGTGCGCCGATGCCGACGACGATCGCGCCGACCCAGACGGCAGGTTGCATGCCGTCGACGAAGTGCTGCGGAAGGCCGTAACCGCCGTAGTGCGAAAAGACCGACGCCAGGACCGCGACGCCGAAGACGCCGCCGAGCTCTCGGATCGCGTTCTGCGCTCCCGACGCCTGCCCGTCCTCCTCCGGCCGCACCGAGCTGAGCACGACGTTCGCCACCGGAGCGAAGAAGAGCGCCATCCCGATTCCCGAGATGAAGAATGGGGCCACGAAGTCTGCGTACGGGGCCGTCGGAGACGCGATGGCCGCGATCCACCCGAGGCCGATGGCCTGCAGGGCGAGCCCGGTCCCCATGATCCGTTGTCCGCCGATCCGGTCGGACAGGGCGCCGGCGATCGGCGCGATGAAGATCGGCATCGCCGTCCACGGAAGAATCCGCAGCCCCGACTGCAGCGGCGAGTAGCCCTGCACGGTCTGGAAGAACTGGATCAACAGGAAGATCGACCCGAACATCCCGAAGAACATGAAGAGCGACGAGACGTTCGTGAGCGTGAACGTCCGGTTCCGGAAGAAGCGCATCGGCAGCATCGGCGCGTCGGCGCGCAGCTCCCAGAGCACGAACAGCGCGACGACCGCAGCGCCGCCGATGAGGGAGCCGATGATCTCGGGCGACCCCCAGCCGACCGAGTTGCCGCGGACGAGGCCCCAGACGATGCCGAACAGCCCTGCGCTCGCCAGCACGAGCCCGCGCAGGTCGAGCCGGCCGCCGGGACCGTGCGACTCCTCCAGCCGGGAGAGCGCGACCGGGGCGAGCAGGAGACCGATAGGCACGTTGAGCCAGAAGATCCACTGCCACGAAAGGCCCTCGACGATCGCGCCGCCGACGAGCGGACCTATCGCCACCGCGAGTCCGCCGATGCCGCCCCAGGCTCCCAATGCGAGCCCGCGGCGCTCGCGCGGAACCGCTGCGGAGAGAAGCGTCAGCGTCAGCGGCGTGACGATCGCGCCGCCGACGCCCTGAATCCCACGCGCCAGGTCGAGCGCCGTCGCGCTGGTCGAGAGCGCCGCGAGCGCGGATCCCCCCGTGAAGACGAGGATCCCGAGCACGAAGATCCGGCGCCGGCCGAACCGGTCGCCGAGCGCCGCGCCGGTCAGCAGCAGGACGGCGAAGGTGAGCGTGTACGCGTTCACCGTCCACTCGAGCTGAGACAGCGACGCGTGCAGATTGCCCCGGATCACCGGCAGGGCCGAGGTGACGACGAGGTTGTCGAGCGTGACCATGAAGAGCGCCACCGACGTGATCCCGAACGTCCAGAGCGTGGTGCCTCTGCTTTTCATCTCCCCTCCTTGTGTTTGAGTAGTCACTTACTTAAGTCCCAAAAAAAGAGAACGCTTAGGCAGGACGGCAGCCCTCGAGCAGCCGGGTCGCCCACGACTCGGTCGACGCGGTCAGGTCCATGCAGGCGATCACGTTCAGGAGCATGCCCGCGGCGAAGAATTGCGTGATCGACTGCGGCGGCAGGCCGGTGACGCGCTCGACGTACGAGACGAGGTCGCCGTAGCCGGCGCGAACGACAGCGCGGATATCCGGATCCTCGCAGGCGGCGTACGCCTGCATCTGGCCGAGCAGCCGCGTCCGATCTGGCAGGAGTTGGTTCACGTAAGCATCGCCCATTGCCTCGAGCGCCGCCTCCCCGCGCTTTCCCTCCGCGGCGCGCTGGAAGAGCTCGAGCGTCTCGCGGAAGCAGCGGCTGACGACGGCCTTGAACAGGTCCTTCTTGGTGCCGAAGAGCCGGAAGACGTACGGCTGCGAGATGCCGGCTTTCGTGGCGATCGCCTCCGTCGAGGCACCGCTCAGCCCGTTCGCCGCGAACTCCTCGAGCGCGGCCTGGAGCACTGCCTCTCGCCTTTCCTCGGCGGACTTCCTTTGCGTCGAGACTGCCATCGCGTCGTAAGTTACTACTTACTTACTAGGCTTGTCAAGTTCTCCGCGACACGATCGAGATCGGCGTCGGTCAGTCGGGTGTGCAGCGGCAATGCGACGGCCCGGTCGAAGACGCGCGAAGCGCCAGGGAACTCGCCCTGGTCCCCATAGGCCGCCAGCTGGTGCAGCGCGTAGGTGCCAACCTGCGCTTCGATCCCCCGCTCTCGCAGACCGGCGATCACCTCGGTGGCGCCGTCGACCTGGATCACGTAGGCCTGCCAGCCGTGCACGTCGCCGTCGTCGGCGCTCGGCGTCTCGACGATCCCGCCCAGGCGCTCGCTGTAGCCGGCGGCGATCCGCGTTCGCGCGTCCAGCAGCTCGTCCAGCCGGGCGAGCTGCGTGATCCCCACGGCGCAGAGGATGTCCGAGAGCCGGTAGTTGAAGCCGGGCCGCGCGATGTCGAAGTCGCCGCGCGGCTCGATCCCGTGGTGTCGCATCCGGCGGATCGCGACGGCGAGCTCCCCGTCGTCGGTCGTGACAGCACCGCCCTCGCCGGTGGTGACGATCTTGCGCGGGTGGAAGGACAGGCACGCGAGGGCGCCCAGGCTGCCGCAGGGCCTACCGTCCCGCTTCGCGCCCAGCGCTCCGGCCGCGTCCTCGAGCACCGGCACCGCTTCCGACAGTTCCTCGATCCGCGCCGGCCGGCCGAAGAGGTCGACGGCGATGATCGCCTTCGTACGCGGGCCGACCTCGACCTTGCCCGGATCGAGGTTCATCGTCTCCGGATCGACGTCGACGAGTACAGGCCTGGCGCCGACCATTGCGACGACGTTCGCAGTCGCCGGGAAGGTGTAGGCCGGGACGAGGACCTCGTCGCCCGGGCCGATCCCGAGAGCGAGCACCGCGAGGTGGAGGGCGGCCGTCCCCGACGAGACGGCGAGCGCATGCTCGGTCCCGCATGCCGCCGCGAGGCCGCGCTCGAACTCGTCGACCTTCGGGCCCATGGTCAGCTGGCCGCTCTCGAGCACCTCGGCGACGGCCTCCGCCTCCGCGGGGCCGACGTCGGGCCACGCGAGCCGGATCAAGTCAGTGCCGGGCTTCGTTCGCGATACCACGCGATCGTCCGTGCGAGGCCCTCGTCGAGGTCGACCTTCGCCTCGAACCCGAGCACCTCGCGCGCCTTTTCGACGTTCGGGATCCTCAGCTCGACGTCGGCGTAATGGAGCGGACGGAAGACGATCTCGCCGGGAGCGTTCGTCAGCCGCTTGACGCGCTGGGCGAGGTCCAGGATCGTGACCGCGGAGCGCGCGTTGCCGACGTTGAACGTCTGGCCGACGGCCTCGTCGCGCTCCAGGCAGAGGAGCAGCGCGTCGACCATGTCGTCGACGAAGCACCAGGCCCGGATCTGCGAGCCGTCCCCGTGGATGGTCAGGTCGCGCCCGGCCAAGGCCGCCTCGATGAACGCGCGGATCGCGCCGCCACCGATCTGGCCCGGGCCGAAGACGTTGAAGGGACGGACGGTGACAACGGGGATCCCGTACTCCTCGCGGTAGGCGTGCGACATGTGCTCGCCCGCAAGCTTCGAGACCGCGTAGGTCCAGCGCGTCTCGCCGACCGACCCGATCGTCGAGACGTGGCCCTCGGCGACGTTGTACGCGTGCGTTCCGAAGATCTCGCTGGTCGAGATCTCGACGAGACGCTCGACCGAGGCGCTCGTGGCCAGCGCGGCCTCGAGAACGTTGTAGGTGCCGATCACGTTGACCCTCATCGTTCTAACCGGGCTGTCGCGGACCGTGTCGACGCCGGCGATCGCAGCCAGGTGGGCGATGTGGGTCGCGCCTGCCGCCGCTTCGCGCACGGCGTCGGCGTCGAGGACGTCGGCCTGGACGAACGTCAGGTTCGGGTGCTCGGCGAGCTCGGTGCCCGAAAGCGTGTCCCGGTGCAGGTTGTCGAGCGCGACGACCTGGTTGTCGTCGAGCAGCCGACGAGCCAGCGTCGAGCCGATGAAGCCCGCACCGCCGGTGAGGAGGATGCGCTTTCCTGACAGCGCCACTGCCAAGACTCTAATTAGCATCGTGCGCCGGGATGGACGGGACGGTGCTCTTCGTCGGCTCAGGCCGACACCAGCGGCGCGCGATCCGCCGTGCGCGGGACCTCGGGCTGCGCGTCGTCGGCGTCGACCGCAACCCGGATGCGCTCGGGCTCCGCGAGGCCGACGTCGGCGAGGTCGTCGATTTCATGGACGTCGACGCCGTTGCCGAAGTAGGTCGCCGCCAAAGCGTCAACGGGGTGCTGACCGTCTCTGCAGACCGCGCAGTGCCCGTCGTCGCCGCGGTCGCCGAGCGCCTCGGCCTGCCCGGGATCGGCACCGAGACCGCGCATCTGATGACGCACAAGGTGGCGATGCGGACGCGGCTCGCCGACGCGGGCGTGCCGCAGCCTCGCTACGCGGCCGTTCGGTCGATTCACGACGCGCATGCCGCGCTCGACACGGTTGGGCTTCCGGCCGTCGTGAAGCCGGCCGACTCCGGCGGCCAGCGCGGCGTCTTCAGGATCGAGACGCGTGACGACCTCGACGCCCACCTGCACGCAGCGCTTGCCGAGTCGCCGACCGAGGAGGCGATCCTGGAGAGCTACCACGACGGGCTCGAGCTGAACGGCCTCGTGATCGCACGAGGTGGCCGCGTGGCCCCGCTGACGCTGTCCGACCGGCTACGGCCGCCCGGGATCGGCTTCGGCGTCGGGTGGATCCACGTCTATCCCTCGCGGCTCTTCGCCGATCCGCTCACGCAGGCCGAGCAGGTCGCCGTCTCGGCGGTGCACGCGCTCGGTTTGAAGGACGGGATTGCGTTCCCACAGTTGATCGTCGGCGAGGACGAGCGCGTGTACCTGATCGAGTGCGCCGCGCGGATCCCAGGCGGCCAGATGGCCGATCTCGCGACGCACGCCGTCGGCGTCGACCTGGTCGAGATCGCACTGCGGCAGGCGCTGGGCCTCGAGGTCCCGGACGAGCTGGTGACCCCCCAGTTCCAGAAGCCGCTTGCGATCAGGTTCTTGACGGCGCAGCCCGGGCCGCTGCCGACCGGGAAGGTGGCGAGCGTCGGCCCGCTCGACAAGGTGCTGGCCTTTCCCGGCGTCGTCCAGGCGGACGTGTTCATCGAGAAGGGCGAGACGATCAGGCCCGTGAGACTGGACGGTGACCGACGCGGCTACGTGATCGCGGTCGGCGACACGAACATCGAAGCGCTCGAGCGCGCCGAGGCGGCGGCGACCCTGCTGGACGTGGTGGTCGAATGACGGACATGTCCAGGGACCTGGTCCGAAGACATGTCCAGGGACCTGGTCCGTGGACATGACTGATTGCGCCTTCGACCGCGCGCACTACCGGGAGCTGCTCCAGGCGGCGAAGACCGGCGGCTATCGGTTCGCGTTCTTCGACCACGAGCCGGCCGCAGGCGACCTGCTGCTTCGCCACGACGTCGACCTCTCTCTGGACGCGGCGCTCACGCTTGCCGAGCTCGAGGCGGAGTCCGGCGCTGCCGCAACCTACTTCCTGATGACCCGCAGCGTCTTCTACAACCTCGCTTCCCCGGAGGGCGAGGGTGCAGTCTCGCGCCTCCGCGAGCTCGGGCACCGCGTCGGGCTGCACGCCATCCATCCGCAGCTCGACCTCGACGACCGCTTCGACCCGGTTGTCGCCTGGCACAACCCGGACGCGGAATTCATGCGCGAGCCGCTCGACGGCGCCGTCAACGTTATGCAGGCGCCCTACTTCGACCCTGACCACTACCGCTCCGACTCCAACCAGCACTGGCGGAGCGGCTGCCCGCACGAGGACCTCGCCGCCGGCCGCTTCGAGTGGCTGCAGCTGCTGACGCACCCGGAGATCTGGGTCTATCCCGGCCGGACGATGCGAGAGACGATGACGTCGATGCTCGAAGCCAAGCGAGAGCGCGACCTCGAACGCCTGGCAGACGACCGGATCGACCTCTCGTGAGGCCGCTGACGGTTCTCCTGACCGCCTCCGGCGTGCCGGGCTCGGCAGCGCTGGCCCGCGCGCTCCGCGAGAACGGCGAGCGCGACATCCGCCTCGTCGGGACGGACATGTCCGAGCTCGCGATCGGACGCCATCTCTGCGACGCGTTCTACGTCGTGCCGCCGGGGGCCGATCCGAGCTTCGCGGACGCGCTCGCCGAGATCTGCAGGAACGAGCAGGTCGACGCCGTCCTGCCGCAGTCGTCGTTCGAGCTGCAGACGCTCGCCTTCAACAGGGACCGTTTCGGCGAAACGAACGTCCTCGTCGCCGGCCCGGATGCCGTGCGCCGCTCCAACGACAAGGCAGAGACGTACGCGCTCCTCGACGAGATCGGCGTCCGCGGGCCCGCATGGAGGCGCACCCGCTCCGCAGCGGAGGTCCAGGCCGCAGCCGGCGAGCTCGGCTACCCGGACCGCGAGGTGGCGTTCAAGCCGCTGATGTCGTCGGGCTCGCGCGGGTTCCGCGTCATCTCGGCGAGCGCGGACCGCCGCCGGCAGCTGTTCGAGAACCGCCCGGGCGTCGCCGAGGCGCTGCGCCTCGAGGAGCTCGTCGAGCTGCTTGGCGACGACCAGAGCGAGGCGCTCGTGATGGAGCTCGTCTCGGGCCCGGAGCGAACGATCGACGGAATCGCCTGGGCGGGGCGCGTCGTTCTGGGCCATCCGAAGACGCGCGAGGAGATGCGCGCCGGGCTGGCCATGTACTTCAGGACGCTTACCGATCCCATCCTGATGACGATCGCCGCCAAGATCGCCGCGGCGCTCGAGCTCGATTACTTCTTCAACATCCAGCTCGTCGGGGATGCCGTGATCGAGATCAACCCGCGGATCTCAACGGTCGTATACCAGGAGAACCTGAATCTCCCCTACCTCGGCATCAAGCTCGCGCTGGGCGAGCTCTCCGAGCCCGAGCTCGCTTCGCATGCAGACCTCATACGCCCGACACGAAGGGCGCTTCGCTACTTCGACCAGGTCGAGTGGGACTTCGAGTAACGCACTGCCCCGTCAACTTCGCCGGAATCGGGTGGACGAACGTCGAGGCGCTGCGGCGGAAGGGGATCGAAGCCCGCCTCGTCGTCTTCAACACGCACCCTGCGCACCCGGAGGCCGACGAGGACCTGCGCCTTCCGCAAAGCCCAGCGTGGCGGCGCCAGGCGCTTCAGCTCCGCGCGTTCGCGCGGCTGGTACCGCGCACCGACGTCTTCCACTTCTACTTCGGGCTGACGCTCGTCCCGAAGACGCTCCAGTTCCCGCTACTGAAGCTGGCGCGTAAGAAGTCCGTCTTCCACTTCGTCGGCTCCGACATCCGCGGGAAGTCGCCGCACGAGCTCGCCTATGGCCGCCGCACCGACGCCCAGATCGTGGGCTCCTACGACGCCGCGCGCTGGGTGCCCGAGGCCGCGGTCGTGCCGCCCGGCATCGACCTTCGCGGCATCGAGCCGGCACCGGCGCGTGACGACGGTCCCCTCTGCGTTGCTCACGCCGCGCTCTCGCGCAGCCGGAAGGGCACCGAGCTGATCGTCGCCGCATGCGCGGAGGCCGGTCTCGAGATCGACGTGATCGAGAACGTCCGCCACGACGAGGTCGGGCCTCGCCTCGCCCGCGCCGACATCGTCGTCGACCAACTCAACTCCGGCTGGTACGGCCTGTTCGCGATCGAGGCGATGGCGCACGGGAAGCCGGTGCTCGGCTACATCCACGAGCAGGCCGCCGCGCGCACCGCGGATGCTTTCGGGGTCGCGCTGCCGATCGTCCGCACGACAAAGCAGACGCTTGCCAACGACCTGCGCCGCCTGGCCGCGTCGGCGGACGAGCGACGCGCGAAATCCCAGCAAAGCCGCGCCTATGTCGAGCGCGTCCACGATGCCGACCTGATGGCCGACCGCCTGATCGACATCTACTCTCGCCTTTAGACCCGTGCTCGCGCAGCAGATCAAGCGCCTCGCTTCGCAGTCCCTGATCTACGGGTTCGGCGGCCTGATCTCGCGCTTCCTCTCGGTCCTGCTGCTGCCGCTCTACACGAGCTACCTGACCGGGCGCGATTACGGCCGCGTCGAGACGCTGACCGCGCTGACGGCAGTGCTCGTCGTCCTGTTGAGGCTCGGCATCTCGAGCGCCTTCTTCCGGTTCTACTTCGATACGAACGATCTGGCCCACCGCGTGAGGGTGGTCCGGACCTCCTTCTGGTTCACGATGGCAAGTGCGACGTTGGGGCTCGCGGCCGGCTGGATCGCCGCACAGCCGATCGCCGACGCGCTCGCCCTCGGCCATAACCAGGCCTGGCTCGTCCGCGCCGCCTTCGTCGGGCTCTGGGCGCAGATGAACTACGAGCAGCTGACCTCCCTCTTCCGCGTCGAGGAACGGCCGGTCCTGTTCACGGCCGCGACGGTCGCGAACCTGCTGATCACGGTCGGCGCGACCGTCCTGCTCATCGTCCACTTCCACTGGCGGGCGATGGGCGTGATCGTCGGCAACTGGATCGGGACGCTCGCCGTCTACTTCGTGCTCCTGGCGTACCGCCGCTACCAGCTCGGGCTCCAGTTCGACCGCGGGCTGTTCCGCGCGATGAACCGCTTCGGGATGCCGCTCGTGCCGGCCCAGCTCGCGATCTGGACGCTGAACTTCGTCGACCGCGTCTTCATCGCCAAGTTCCACGGTCAGACGGAGGTCGGGCACTACTCGATCGGCGTCCGGATCGCCTCGGCGACGCTGCTGCTGCTGACCGCGTTCCGGCTCGCCTGGCCCGCGTTCGCCTACTCGATCGAGGACGAGGGGGAGGCGAAACGCACCTACGGATACGTCCTCACCTACGTCCTCTTCGTGACGTGCTGGGCCTCGATGGGGCTCGCTCTGCTGGCGCCCTGGCTCGTGCGGCTGCTGACGAGCCGCCCCGAGTTCTACGCAGGGTCTCGCGTCGTCGGGTTGCTCTCGTTCAGCGCGGCCGCGTGGGGCGCGTACACCGTGGTCGCGATCGGGATCGGCAGGGCGCGCTTCACGCAGTTCAACTGGGTCGTCACCGGCGTGGCCGCCGTGATCAACATCGGCCTCTGCTTCGCGCTCGTGCCGCCCTTCGCGATGATGGGCGCCGCGATCGCGACCGTGGTCTCGATGGTGGCGATGTTCGTGCTGATGGCCGTCCACGCGCAGCGCGTCTATCCGGTCCCATATCAATGGCGGCGCATCACGCTCGTGTCCGCCGCGGCGGTCGCGCTCGCGGTGCTCGGACGGGCGCTCCACATGCCTCTGGCGCCGTCGCTCGTGCTGGCGCTCGCCTACCCGATCATCCTGCTTCCGCTCGGCTTCTACCTGCCTGGGGAGCGGCGACGGCTGGTCGCGGCCGGGCGGTGGCTCGTTGCTGCGGCTCGCTGACCCGCTCACGCGCGAGCGCAACCGCCGCGAGCGGCGCGAGGCCGAAGACTCCCCACACCGTCGGATCCTCGAAGAAGGCGTTGTAGAAGAGGCTGTGCACGCCGATCGCGGCGAGGACGACGCCGAGGATCAGCGAGACGCGGCCGGCGAAGGTCCCTGGTAAGAGCCGGCGGAAAGCGAGCAGGAAAGCGGTGCCTAGCAACCAGGCGTAGAGCGCCAGCCCGACGAGGCCGGTCTCGGCGGCGACCGTGACCGGCGTGTCGTGCGAGGCCGCGGCCTTCGGCTCCTTGCCCTTGAGGCCGGTCCGCTTTGCGTACGCCCGCTTGAAACCGCCGATTCCGACGCCCTGGACCGGATGGTGCGCGGCGATCGCGATCCCATTCTTGACGAGCTTGTACCGGCCGCCCGAGGCGCTGTTCAGCGAGTGATGGCGGACGCTCGGCATCGCGAGCGCCGCGACGAGGACGACCACCGCGACCACGCCGAGGAGTGCGAGCGTTTTCCGGCCCCAGGCGAACCAGGCGACGATCCCGACGCCCACGACGAGGGCCACGAAGCTCGACTGCGAGAAAGAGAAGACGAGCCCGACGAATGCCGCCACAATCGTCGCCGTCGCGGCCACGACGACGCGCCGCGAGGCACCGTGGACGACGAGCACGAGACTGGCAAGGATGGCTACGACGAGGAACCGGCCGTAGATGGACGGGTCCCAGAAGACAGAGTTGACGCGGTAGAAGGGCGCATATGCGTTGTCGACGCTGACCTTGGGGTTCCAGAAGATGTCCCGGTTCTCGTACTGGTAGACCCCGATCACGGCGAAGACGGCGGCCATCCCGGCCAGGAGCACCCACACGTAGCCGAGCCACTCGCGCTGCCAGGGAAGGCGCGCCAGACAGAAGGCGAGCAGGCCGAAGGGCAGGTAGAACGCCAGGAGCTCGATCGCTCCCTGGCGCGGATCCTGGCTCCACGCGAGGCTCAGGCCGCTCCAGAGCACGAAGGCCGCCAGCGGCCAAGCCAGCGGGCCTAGCTCTCTCGAGCGCTCGTCCCCGCGCAGCAGCTGCCACCCGATCGCGAGCGCCGCCGCGGCGACGACGCCGTACATCGGGACGAGCAGGCTGGCCTGGGTCGAGCCGATGTTCACCTGGATGCGGGCGGGCACGCAGGCCAGCGCCGCGAGCGCGAGCAGCCACGGCCAACGGAGCAACAGCGCGGCGCCGGCGCAGGCCAGAACGAGTCCGACGACCGCCCCGCCTGCGAGGAGCGGCAGGTGACCCCGCGGCGCGAGGTAGTAGGCGAGCCAGGCGCAGCCGGCGGCCCAGCCGACGAGCCCGGCGAGCCGAAGGTCGCGGCGCGGCGCGACGTAGAGGAGCGCGAGCCCGGTCGCGGCGACCGGCCCGGCGGCCCTTGCGACCTCCGCGGTCACGGCGCCACCACCACGAGCGCACGCGCGTTGTGGCCACGCGCCGAGACGACGAGGTGATAGCGGCCGGCCGCTCCCGCGGCGAGGACGAGCCGCCGCGAGCGGGCGCGCCCGTGACGCGACCCGATCCGCCAGGTGTAGAAGCGCGCGTCGGTCGAGACAGGAACGACGATCTTCCCGCCGGCGCGCGCGTGGATGATGCGCCGCCCGAGCTCGATGAAGCGGATCCGGACGAAGAAGATGCGGCTACGCGGTCCCGAGTTCCCGGCCTGGTCGATCGCGCGCAGGTACAGGCGGTACACGCCCGGCCTTGTCGGCATCCCGTTCCGGCGGCCCCATTGCAGCGACCCCGCCTTGAAAGACTTGACCTTCACGACTCGGTGCCCGTTCGCAAAGAGGACGGCCCGCGCCGGCTCGGTCGTCCGGAAGAACACCTTCAGGTAGTCGTGGCGCGCGTCCCCGTCCGGCGACACGACCGCCAGGTTTGTTCGCACAAGCGCAATGTGAGGCGGCTTCGTGTCGACGACGATCGGGTTCGGGAGCAGGATCGTGCGGTGCGCATTCGCGAGGTGCACGCGCGGCTTGTACGTCCCGTCTGGAACGAACTTGCCGTCGTCGCCGCGTCCGTTCCAAGAGTACCTCTGGCGCCCGGCCCGGACGTTGGTCGAGTTGATCAGCGCGCGCACGACCCGGTCGTTCGGAGTGACGATCGCGAGCGAAAGCCGGTCGCCCTTCCGCAGCCTGAACGAGATCTTGGCGCGGCGGCCCGAGGCCGGCGAGACAACCTTGTCGACACGTGTGTGTGTGATCGGGCTGCGCACCAGCTTCAGCCGCTCGGTGACGGCGAAGGCAGCGGCAGAGCCGCCGAGCAGCCCCACGACCAGCACGGCCGGCAGGAAACGCCTCAAAGTGCGGCGAGTTTAGATCGCGCTTCGTTAAGACAGCGTGAGGTCCGTCGCGAGCCTACGCTCGCGTTCTCGCCCGCGCAGTTCGTGTACCCCCCAAGCCAGCAAAATGATCCCGCCGACGACGAACCCTGCGAGCACGATCCAATTGGCGCCAGGCACATCCGCGAGCTTGATGCCACTGAGAATCAGCGTCGTCGCCAGCCCGAGCCGAAGCGCCTGGCCGGGCAAGCGCACCGTCAGCTGGCTGGTCAGAAGCACCCCCGGAATCGAGCCCAGCAGCAGCCACGCCATCGCGTGCGGGTCGACGTTGCCGGCGACGAGGTGCCCGACGCCCGCCACCCAGAGCAGCGCAGCAGCGTGGAAGATGTCGGTGCCGACGATCTTGGCGACGGTCAGCGGGTAGACGAGAACCATCACCAGTCCGAAGAAGGTGCCGCTGCCGACCGAGGTCAGGCCGACGACGAACCCGAAGACCGCCCCGATCGCGAAGGCGATGACGCGGTCACGCCGGGTCAGCAGGAACGGCGCATCGTCGGGCTGCACGCCGATCTTGATCAGCGTCTTGGCAATGAGGCCGATCCCGCCGAGGATCAGCGCCACGCCGATCGCGTAGGCCTCGACCGATTGGACGCCGTCGCCGTACGTCCTCGCGAGCCAACTCGCCAGCGCGACGCCGAGCAGCGACATCGGCCCCGAGCCCAGGAACATCCACAACGTCAGCCGGGCGTGGACGTTCCCGAGCCGACGGTGCCTGACGGCCCCGAACGACTTGAAGATGGCGCCGTGGAGGATGTCGGTGCCGACAGCGTAGGTCGGCTTGAAGCCGAACACGATCACGAGGATCGGTGTCAGCAGCGAGCCGCCGCCCATGCCCGTGAGGCCGACGAGCCCGCCGATCAGTAGCCCCGTGAGCGTGAACTGCCAGGTCACTGCGAGCGGTACGCCTCTATCAGCACTTCGGCGACTTCCGGCCGCGAGAACTCGACCGGCGGCAGCTCGCCGTTCGCGAGCGCCTGGCGGACCTTCGTGCCGGACAGGAAGACGTGGTCGTCACCGCCGTGCGGGCACGTCTTCGGCGTAGCCATCTGGCCACACTTCGTGCACCAGAAGGCGTGCTCGAAGAACATCGGCTCGATGTCGAGCTCGTGCGGCTCGAACTCGTCGAAGATCAGCTGCGCGTCGTAGGTGCCGTAGTAGTCGCCTACCCCCGCGTGGTCGCGTCCGACGATGAAGTGCGAGCAGCCGTAGTTCTTGCGGCAGATCGCGTGCCAGATCGCCTCGCGCGGGCCGGCGTAGCGCATCGCGGCGGGGAAGGCCGAGAGGACGACGCGGTTCTCCGGGTAGTAGTTCTCGAGCAGGACGCGGTAGCACTCGACGCGCGTCTTCGCCGGGACGTCGTCCGACTTCGTGTCGCCGACCAGCGGATGGATCAGGAGGCCGTCGACAGTCTCTAGGGCGCCCTTGGTCAGGTACTCGTGCGCGCGGTGGATCGGGTTCCGGGTCTGGAAGCCGACGACCCGCTTCCAGCCGCGCTCGGCGAACGCCGCGCGCGTGTCGGCGGGATCGAGGGCCAGCTCGGGGAAGGCCGACCGGGCGCGCTGGAAAACGGTGACCTTGCCGGCGAGGTACAGCGGCTTCTGCGCGTAGAGACGCGCGACGCCGGGGTGGGCCTCGTCTGTCGTGCGGAAGGCGTTCCGCGCCTCGCGCTCCCTGTCGTACTCGAAGACCTCGTCTACCTCGAGGGTCGCGTAGGGCGTGCCGGCTTCGTCCGTCAGCGCGACCTCGTCGCCCTGCGGCTCGTGGTCGACCGCGAGGCAGACAGGCAGCGCCCACGGAAAGCCCTTCGTCAGCCGCATCTCCTCGAGCACGCGCTCGTAGTCGTCGCGGCCCATGAACCCCTCCAGTGGCGAGAGCGCGCCCGACGCGAGCATGTCCAGGTCGGACAGCTCGCGCGAGGTCAGTGGGATCTGCTCGAGGCTCTCGACGTTGTCCGGCCGCTCCGCGGTGCAATCGACGAGGTAGCCGCCGTGCGGCGGGATCAGGTGCGCTTCCGTCGCAACCGTCACGCCGCCACCTCGACCGGAATCAGCTGCAGTTCCTCCAGCTTGGCGACCACCAGCGCGGCGCTCTCCTCCGGCTCGTGCAGCTCGGTGTCGATGACGAGCTCGGGGTTGGACGGCTCCTCGTACGGATCCGAAACGCCGGTGAACTCCTTGATCTCCCCCTTGAAGGCCTTCACGTAGAGACCCTTCACGTCACGCTCGGCGCAGGCGTCGACCGACGCCTTCACGTAGACCTCGACGAAGGTGCCGACCGGCTCGACCCAGTCACGCGCCTGCTGACGGGTCGCCTCGTACGGCGAGATCGCGGCCGTGATCACGGCGCCGCCCTGGCGCGTCAGACGCGATGCGACCCAGCCTACGCGCTCGATGTGCGTGTCGCGGTCCTCCTTCGAGAAGCCGAGGCCCTTCGACAGGTGCATCCGCACGTTGTCGCCGTCGAGGTACTCGACGACGAGGCCCCGCCGGTCGAGCTCCGGCCCGACGAGGTGCGCGATCGTCGTCTTGCCCGAGCCGGACAGCCCGGTGAACCAGAGCGTGAAGCCGCCGGGCCGGACGTGCGTGGTCTCCGGGTGCTCGGCGGCGTAGATGTGGTCTGACGTGGGGGAACCAATGGTTCCCCCACGAGCCCCCTCCTTCGAATTACTCATTGGGTCCTTTCGACGTGAATGCCGCACTCGAGCTTGTCGGAGCCGGCCCAGCGGCCTGCGCGCTCCTCCTCGTCGGGTGCGGTCGGGCGGGTACAGGGAATGCAGCCGATCGACCGGTAGCCGGTCTCGTGCAACGGGTTGTACGGGATCTCGTTGACCTTGATGTAGGCCCAGACGCGCTTCTCGTCCCAGTCGGCGAGCGGGTGGAGCTTCCAGACGTCGTAGCGGTCAGACCACTGGAGCTTCGGGGTCCCGGCGCGGCTCGGCGACTGGTCGCGGCGGATCCCCGAGATCCACCCGTCGTAGGGCTCGAGCGCCTCGAGCAGCGGCTCGACCTTGCGGATGTGGCAGCAACGGTCTGGGTCGGTTTCCCAGAGGTTCGGGCGCTCGCGCCTGTGCTGTTCGGCGACCGTCAACACCCGCGGCTGCAGCAGCTCGAGGCCGTAGCGCTCGACGAGCCGGTCGCGTGTCTCGTAGCTCTCGCGGAAGAAGAGCTGCGTATCGAGCTCGATCACCGGGATGTCGAGGCCGAGCTCCGAGACCATGTGGACGAGTACGGACGACTGCTTCTGCCAGGAGCACGTCAGGCAGAGCTTGTCCCCGAACTCCGAGTAGGCCCAGCGGAGCAGCTCCTCCGCGGGCATCGCCTCGAAGTCGAGCTCAGGTAGCGGGGGCGCGGTCGCCACCGAGGAGCACCTCCTTGAGCGTGTCGCCGCGTAGCCCGAGGCGGAGCGTCTCGAGCGGGATCACCTCGTCGGGCGGGATGTTCCCGAGGTTGACGTTCGGGCCGAACTCCTTCACGAACCAGGCCTGCGATGACTTCGTAGGCGCCTCGAAGAGGAGGTCGCTGACCGCGATCTCGTGGACGATCTCGTCGACGAGCCCGGTGCGCATCTCGCCGGTCGGCCGGTAGATGCCGGCGGTACCAC
The DNA here is from genome assembly GCA_051955535.1 of Gaiellaceae bacterium. Lineage (GTDB taxonomy): Bacteria > Actinomycetota > Thermoleophilia > Gaiellales > Gaiellaceae > 13-2-20CM-68-14. Next base: position 43,316 of record JBQCGP010000016.1, read on the forward strand.
CCTCGCGGCCCTCGGTGATCACCTTCCAGGCTCCCGCCGCGAGCTCCTCCTTGATCCACTCGACCCAGAGGTACGGGGCGTAGTTGACGTCCGCGTCCTTGGAGCCGACCTCGGAGAGGACGACGAAGTCCTGCGCGAACTCGGCGATCAGCTCGAGCTTGCGCTCGCGCGGGATCTCGAGCGTGCCGTCGGAGATCTCGACGTGGGAGAAGCGCTGGTCGCGCAGCCACTGCTTGAACTCGTCCAGCCGGCCGCGTCCATAGACCGCCTCGAAGAGGGTGCCGCCGCAGACGACGGGCGTCTCGAACGACCGGTAGAGCGCGATCTTCTTCTCGAGGTTGTTGGTGACGTAGCTGGTGCCCCAGCCGAGCTTGACGATGTCGACGAACTGACCGGCTGTGTCGAACATGCCCTCGATGTCGCGGAGGTTCAGGCCCTTGTCGATGACGTGGGTCAGGCCCTCGGAGCGCGGCTTGCCGGGGCGCTGCGGGAGATCCAGGAATCCATCGTTAAAGGCGGGCATAGAGCTCCTTCAGCTTCTCGTGGGCGGCGGACTGCACGTCGTGGTAGAGCGAGTTGCCGTGCGCGTCGATGCCGACGGTGAGCGGCCCGAAGTCCTTGACGCGGAACTTCCAGAGGCACTCGGGCATCAGCTCCTCCCAGGCGACCTCTTCGATCTCCTCGATCTGGGTCGTCTCGAGCGCGGCGGCGCCGCCAACGATCGCGAAGTAGACCATCCCGTAGCTGCGCATCGGCTCGACCGCTTCGTCCGGGAAGCCGCCCTTGCCGCAGATCGCCCGCACGCCGTACTTCTCGCCGAGCGGCTCCGTGAACCGGACCATGCGGGCGCTCGTCGTGGTGCCGATGCAGACCGGGTCGTAGCCGCCGTCCTCGCGCTTCCGGACGCCCGGGGCGGTGTGGAGCAGGAACGCGCCGCGGAGGTCCATCGGCGGCTCGACGCCCTGGTCGAAAATGCGGATCTGCGTGCGGTCGCGGATGCCGATGATGTGGCCCTGGACGACGACCTCGTCGCCGGCGCTGAGCTTGAGGATCTCGCGCTCGTCCGTGATCGGGAAGGTGACCTCGTGAACGGCCATGGTCAGTGCGGCCTCGTCCGGGGTCTGACCCCAGTCGAGCCCGGAGCGGCCACCCCCGGGGCCCGGCGTCGCGCAACCATGCGGCCGATGTCCAGTTCGGCCTCGTCCGGGGTCTGACCCCAAACGGGGCCGAATGTGACGACTCTGTCACGCCTCACGATCGAACTCCACCTCTCCGTCGGCAGAGATGTGCGCGGAAGCCCGGCGCGCAGCCCAGCACTGGTAGTTGACTGCGACCGGGTTCAGGGTCATGTGCGTGTCGGCGTGCTCGATGTGGCACTGCAGCACGGTGACGTCGCCGCCGAGGCCCATCGGGCCGATTCCGGTCTCATTCAGCAGCTCGAAAAGCTCGTCTTCCAACTGAGCGACGACAGGGTCGGGATTGCGCGTGCCGATGGGACGAGCGATCGCCTCTTTGGCCAGATACATCGCGTAGTCCGCAGAGCCCCCGATCCCGACCCCGACGATCCCCGGCGGGCACGGCTTTCCGCCGGCGCCGACGATCGACTCCAGGACGAACTGCTTGATCCCCTTCACGCCGTCGGCGGGGACGCACATCTTCAGGAAGCTCATGTTCTCCGAGCCGGACCCCTTGGGCACGCACTTGACGTCGAGTCCGTCCCACTCGGGGACGAACTCCCAGTGGACGATCGGAAGCCGGTAGCCGGTGTTCGGTCCGGTGTTCTCGCGCGTGATCGTGTGCACCGCGTTCGAACGCAGCGGGTGCTCGACCGTCGCGCGCTCGGTGCCGTGCTTGAGCGCCTCGTAGATGCGCGCAGGGTGCAGCGGGAAATTCTCGCCGACGCGGCAGGTGTAGACCGCGATCCCCGTGTCCTGGCAGACGAGGTTGTTCTGCTCGTCCGCCACGGCCACGTTCTTGACGATCGTATTCAGGACCCGCTGACCCGGCACCGAGGTCTCGCGCCCTTGCGCCTCCACGAGCGCGTCGCGCAGGTCCTGCGGGATGTCCTTCAGCGCCCACACGTAGAGGTGGGCCGCGGCGTCCTCGACCGCGTGCTGGAGATCGGTTGCGACCGCACTCATCCGCGCGCCTTCCCCGCGGCGGCCGCCCCGGCGCGCCGGCCGAAGACCGTGCACTCGAGCAGCGAGTTGCCCATCATCCGGTTCCGCCCGTGCGTGCCGCCGGCGATCTCGCCGCAGGCGAAGACGCCCTCCAGCGTGGTCTCGCCGTGCTCGTCGATGACGAGACCGCCGTTCTGGTAGTGGAGCACCGGATAGGTCAGGATCGGTTCCTCGAGCGGGTCGACGCCGGCCGCACGGTACCGGCGCAGCATGTACGGCAGTGACACGTCGGCGTCGGCCTCGGGAATCCGGGGTGTGTCCAGGTAGACCGCCGGACGGCCGTCGGGAGTCTCGACACCGCGCCCCGCCGCCACCTCGTCGAAGATCGCCTGCGAGACCTCGTCGCGCGGCCCGAGCGGGTCGGTGAACTCCTCGCCGTCGCCGTTCAAGAGGGTCGCGCCGGAGGCGCGCGTCGTCTCCGGAATGGAGTAGCCCTGCATGTTCGTGGGCCAGGCGCCGCCGTTCGGGTGGTACTGCAGCGCGTCGAGGTCGCGCGCCTGCGCGCCGACCTCGAGCGCGATCCTCGTGACCTCGCCGGTCGCGCCGGGATGGTTCGTCGAAAGCTCGCCGCGCTCCTCGGCTTCGCGGTAGCAACGTCCCCCGGCGGCGAGAACGACCGCGCTCGCGTCGATCACGTGCTCGCCGCAGACGGCTCGCCAGCCCGCCGGCGACTGCTCGAGCGACCTGAGCGGCGCCTTCGTGAACGTCGCGACCGGTGAAACTTCGACCTCGTCGCGCAGCGCCTTCGTGATCGCGTGACCCGTGCGGTCGCCGACCTGCAGCAGACGTTTCCTGGAGGCCCCGCCGCATTTGGCGAGCCTGTAGCCCCCGTTCTGGCGCGTGAACTGGACGCCGAGCTCTTCGAGCCAGTGGATCGCTCCGGGGGCCTCGCCGGTGAGCACTTCGACGAGCCGTCGGTCGGCGGTCTCGTGCGAGCTCTTCCAGACGTCCTCGGCATGCTGCTCCGGCGAGTCGTCGGCCCCGAACGCCGCCTGGATGCCACCCTGCGCCTTCGCGGAGTTGCACGACTGGAGCGAGCCCTTCACCGCGAGCGCGACGCTGGCGCCGGCGCGATGCGCAGAGACGGCTGCGGCCAGCCCGGAGGCGCCGCTTCCCACCACAAGCACGTCGACGGACACGGGGTCGGCCATGGCCGGCCGAGTCTACCACCATGTGCCTAATGACATTCATTAGTCAAGACTTATCGCTAGCTCAAGAACTCGACCGCTCGCGCCGATCACAACGCGGTGAGCCGCGCCGGCCTCGGAATCGTGTCGCTCGTCGTCAGCCTCGTGCTCGCCGGGGTCCTGTTTTCGTCCCAGCTCGGCGCGGGCGGATCGAAGGCGTCGAGCCCGGACAAGAGCCCGCTCATCCAGCAGGCACAGGCAGCCGCCGCGACCGCGGACGCGATGCAGGCGGAGCGATTGCTCGCGGCGTACCAGGCCGAGAACGGCACCTTCGTCGGCGCAACGGTTACCGGCGTCCAGGGCGTGACGCTCGTTCACGCGGAGCCGACCACGTTCTGCCTCCAGGTGACGACAGGCGAAAGCGTGCTCTACGACGCCGGCCCGGGCGGCACGCTCAGCGCCCGCCCGTGCTGACGACCAGCTTCCGCGAAGTCGCGAGCTCGATCGCCTCGTCGAGCGGAAGCTCCCTCCCGCGCTCGCTCTCTTCCTCGAAACGCCCCGGCTCGAGCTTGAGGCGCGCCGCCTCCTGGTAGACGTCGATCCAGGGCTGGCGCTCCGGCGTCCGCGTGGCGCCGATTGCGTCCAGCACCGCCTCGGCCGCGCCGAACAGCGTTGCGGACCGAGCGCCTTCGCCTCCGGCCGCCGCGATCCCGGCCGCCGTCTCGAGGCACTCGGCGACGGCCCGCGGCTCGTTCAGCCGGCGGACGATCGAAAGGCTTTCCTCGACCAGCGACTGCGCACGGTCGAGCTCCCCACGAATCACGATCGCGGCCGCGAGGGAGCGGAGGCACGCCGCAACAAGCTGGGGGGTCCCACCCATGCGCGCGAGCGCAAGCGCCTCCTCGCAGCGCTGGATCGCGGCGCCGACGTCACCCATAACCAGCTCGATCAGGCCGAGGTCGTGCATCGCGGTGGCCGCGTTAAAGGTCGATCCGAGCTTCGTCGCCAGTCCGGCGCCCTCCTCGTAGAGGTCGCGGGCCCGGTCGAAGTCCTGCCGGAAGAGCGCGATGTTGCCGAGGTTCGTGAGCACCGCCATCCGGCGCTCGTCGTCGTCGAGCGACCGAGCGATCTCGAGGCTCGCCTCGAACGCCTGCTCGGCGGCGTCGATGTCGCCCTCCTCGGCGGCCAGCACGCCGAGACCGTTCAGCGCCTTCGCTCGTGAGACGAGGGGGAGGGCGCCGGGCGCAGCGGCCAGAGCCGCTTCGAGCGCCGCACGGCCCTCTCGCAGATCGGCGTGGAGCTGCCAGAGCCGGCGCAGCGCGCCGGCGAGACGCAGCGCCGTCAGCCCGTCGCCGCTCTCGAGCGTGAAAGCGAGAGCGGCCCGGAAGTTGTCGCGCTCGAGGTCGAGGCGCGCTGCCCAGACGTCCTGGCTCGGGCCGATGAGCTCAGGCTCTGCCTGCTCCGCCAGCCCGGCGAAGTAACCGGCATGTCGCACCCGCAGCTCGTCTTCTTCTCCCGCCTCGGCAAGGCGCTCGAGCGCGTACTCATGGACGATCTGGAGCATGGTGAAGCGACGCTCGTGCGCGCCGGTATCCGCGACGAGGCTCTTGTCTGCGAGCGACCCGAGGACGGGCAGTACGTCCTTGCCGTCGCCGGAACAGACCGCCTCGGCGGCGTCGAGCGTCCAGCCGCCCGCGAAGACGGCAAGCCGGGCGAAGAGCCGCCGCTCATCGTCGTCCAGAAGCTCGTAGCTGGAGTCGATCGCGGCTCGGAGCGTGCGGTGCCGCTCCGGAGCGTCGGTGACGGCGGCCGGCAGCTCCAGGCGCTTGTCGAAACGAGCGAGCAGCTCGCCGGGGCTGAGGATCTTCACGCGGGCAGCGGCCAGCTCGATTGCCAGCGGCAGCGCATCGAGAGCGCCGCAGAGCGCGACGACGTCCGCCACGTTCTCCGGTGAGAGCTCGAAGTCGCGCTTCGCGGCCTGCGCCCGGGCGACGAACAGAGCGACCGCGGGAGCGGCTCGGGCCGCCTCGACACCGTCCGCCGGGGCCGGCAGCGCCAGGGGGCCGACCGGGAACTCGTGCTCCCCGGCGAGGTGCAGAACGGCGCGGCTGGTGACGAGGAGCTGCGCCTCGGGAGACGCCGCGAGCAGGCTGCCGAGCAGCGGCCCCGCCTCGGTCAGCTGCTCGAAGTTGTCGAGCACGAGCAGCGGTGGCTCCTGGGCCAACGCTTCGGAGAGCACCTCCTCGACCGGGCGGCCTCCGACGCCGAGGCGCAGCGCGTTCGCGATCGTCGGCGCGACCAGGCCGCTGTCGGAGAGTTGTGAGAGATCCACGAAGACGGCGCCGGCCGCTCCGGCGGAGGCCACGGCACGGGCAACCTCGATCGCAAGCCTCGTCTTGCCGATCCCGCCGGGACCGGTGAGCGTCAGCAGGCGGGCGCTCCCGGAGCGGAGCAGGTCGACCGCCGCGGTTAGCTCGGTGTCGCGGCCCAGCAGCGGCGTCGGCGGCGCCGGCAGGTCGACGCGCCGCGCGCGCGGCCTCCCCACAGCCGTTGGCGCCGCGAGGCTCTCGTCCTGCTGGAGAATCGAGCGCTCGAGCGCCCGCAGCGCCGGGCCTGGCTCGATGCCGATCTCGTCGACCAGAGTCTCCCGGGCAACCCGGTATTCCGCCAAGGCGGCGGACTGACGCCCGGCGCGGTAGAGCGCGAGCCTCAGCTGCGCCCGAGCCCGCTCGCGGAGTGGCTCGGAGTCGACGAACGCGCGCAAGCGCGGGATCAGCTCCTCGTGATCGCCCAGTCCGAGCCCGGCATCGGCCAGGTCTTCGAAGGTGCTGCGGCGAAGCTCCTCGAGCCGCGCCGCCTCGTTCGCCGCGAACTCGTCGTACGCGGCATCGACGAAAGCCGGCCCGCGCCACAGCCCTGCGGCCTCTCCCAGGAGCCGGGCGGCGCCCGAGGAGTCGCCTGCGAAGAGGGCTGCCCGCCCTTCTGCGGCGAGCCGCTCGAAGCGCCTGCTGTCGAGCGCCTCGTCGGGCACGTTGAGCTGGTAACCCGTCGGCGTCGTCGCGACCACCGACCCGCGCTCGGCGCCGGCTTCGAGCCGGTCGCGAAGCGCGGAGACGTGGACCTGCAGCGCGTTCCTGGCCTTTGCAGGCGGCGATTCGCCCCAGAGCGCGTCGATCAGGTGCTCGTGGGTCACCGAGCGGTTCGGCTCGAGCAAAAGCGCGAGCAGGACCTTGCGGGGGTTGCCCCCGGGAATAGCGAGAAACTCGCCCGCGCGCCGCACCTCGAGCGGGCCGAGAACGGCGTAATCAAGCCGATTTTGGATGAGAGTCCGCCTCCCTTCGCCACGCCTTAAGCGGAGCTTAAGCGGGCCGTGCGAACCTGGCCAAGCCGTCAGTGAAGACAAGCCGTCAGTGAAGAAGTAGCCGCGAAACCGTGAGGGAGGAGGAGTCAATGTCCGTGGGAGCCTCAGCCCGCCTGCACTCGCCGTTGCCGTCCGGCGTCATCTGGGGCAACCGGCCGACACGGAGCCGCGGCTATTAGAGGAAGGGGCGTGCGCGCAAGCGGCCGGGCCGCCGTCACCCGGCCGCGAGCGTCGCCACACGTCGCCTAGAAGATCTCGCGAAGCAGGCCTTCGATCTCGCCCGGACTTGCGGGACGAGGGTTCGCCTTCGCGCCGCCGCGGACCGCCGCCGCATCGGCCAGCGCAGGTAAGTCCTCCGCCGGGACGCCGAGGTCGCGAAGCCGCTCGAAGCCCCCAAGCCGCGCCAGCTCTTTCACGCGGGCAACGGGATCGTCCGTTTTGAGCGCCTCTCCGAACCGGACTATCTCCGCCCCCGCTACAGGTTCGTTGAAGCGCAGCGCGGCCGGCAGGCAGATCGCGTTCAACGCGCCGTGCGGGAGCCCGTAGCGGCCTCCGATTGCCTGCGCCATCGCATGCCCGAGACCGAGCCCCGCCAGGGCGAGGGCGTGCCCGGCGGCGTCGGCGCCTGCAAGAAGTCGAGCGCGCGCGTTCCGGTCGTCCAGGAAGGCAGCGACGCTGGGTAGCGCTTCGTTGATCGTGCGAGCGCCTTCGAGCGCAAGCGTGTCCGCCTCCGGGTTTCGGCCCTTTACGTAGAGCGCCTCTGCGCAGTGGGCGAGCGCGTTCATGGCGGTGCCGACCGACTCCTCCAGCGGCAGCGTCAGCGTCAGGTCGGGGTCGTAGACGATTCCTGCGAGGTTCGCGCCCCCGCCGCCGCCCTGCATCCGGCGCTGGGGGTCCCTGATCCCGAAGCTCGGCGCCCACTCGGCGCCGGAGTACGTCGTCGGCACGGAGACGACGGGTAGCCCGGTCACGGTGGAGACGGCCTTCGCGAGGTCGATGGCGCTGCCGCCGCCGACCGCGAGCAGGCCGTCGGCGCCGGTGGCCGCGGCGGCGATCTCGTCGATCCGGTCGCTCGGCACCTCGTTCCACGAACCGTCGGCCGGGAGGTCGAGCGTCGACCAGCGCTCGCTGGCAATCAGAAACGGTCGTTCGATCCCGAGCTCGCCGAGAAGCTGCGGAAGCTCGCGAAGGCCCCAGCGAACGATCACGCAGACAGCTTGGCGCGGCCGAATTCGACGAAGGCCTCGGCGGCCCGCGAAGGCGAGCGTCCGGCCGGGCGGACGAGCGAGATTTCCCGAGCAGGCTCGAGGCCTTTCACGCGGGCCGCGGCAAGAGTGCCTGCGGCCAGCTCGGCCTCGACGCCGGAGCGCGAGATGAAGGTGACGCCGAAACCGGCCGCGGCAGCGCTCTTGACCGACTCCTGCAGGCCGAGCTCGAGCCGCACGTCGAGGTCACGGAGGCGCACTGGCCCGCGCCGCAGCTCGTCCTCGATCACCTGGCGGACCCCCGCACCCTCCTGCATCAGGATCAGCGGCTCCTCCCGGAGCTGCTCGAGCGTGACCTCCTTGCCGGCGAACCGGTGCCCGGGCGGAACGACGAGGATCACCTCGTCGCGGAAAAAGGGCTCGAAGACGACGCCGCGGTGACGCGGAGCGGCGCCGACGATCCCGAGCTCCAGCTCGCGCTCGGCGACCTGCTCGATAACACGGTTCGTGTCCGAGATCGAGAGAGCGACGGTCAGCTCAGGGTGCTCGCGCTGGAACTCACCGAGCAGGACCGGAACGACAGTGCCGCCAGGCCCCGTCGAGGCGCCGAGCGCGAGCTCACCGCGCAGAGCACCGTCCTCGCCGGCAAGCTCGTCGAGGAGCTGACCTTCCACGGAGAGCATCCGTTGGGCGGCACGGTAGAGCTGCTGCCCCGCCTCGGTCGGCTCGACGCGCCGCCCCGAGCGATCGAGCAGCTTCGTCCCAAGCCGCTTCTCGAGCGACCGAATCTGGAGACTGACCGCCGGTTGGGTTACCCCGAGCCGCTCAGCGGCCTTGGAAAAGCTCCGGCGGTCGACAACTTCGCAGAACGCGGCAAGCTGGCGGGTGTCCATAAGCATTCATTATGACTGCGAATGTCTATGCAGCGGCAAGCGCGGCCAGCACTTCGTCGCCGTAGCGCTCCAGCTTCGTCGGCCCGACGCCTGGGACGGAGGCGAGCTCCGCCAGCGTCCGCGGGCCGCGCTCGGCGATCTCCTCCAGGGTCGAGTTGTGGAAGACGACGTAGGCAGGCACCTCGTCGGCCTTCGCGCGCTCGAGGCGCCACTGCTTCAGCGTTCGGAACGCCGGCGAGAGCTCGCCTTCCGGTCGCTTGGGCCGAGCGGGCGCCCGCGTCTCGACGCCGAGCTCCGTGAGGAAGCGGCTCGGCCGGCGCGTCCACGTCAGCGCCAGGTGCTTCCGCGCACGCGTGATGCCGACGTAGAGGAGCCGCCTCTCTTCGGCGATCGCGTCGGCGTCTCCGAGCGACTGCTTGCACGGCAGCTCGCGCTCCTCGATCCGGGGCAGGAAGACCGCGTCCCACTCGAGCCCTTTCGCGCGGTGCAGCGTCAGCAGGTGGACGCCGCCCTGGGCGCCGTGATCGAAACGGGCACGCAGCGATTCGATCCAGGCGCCGACGTCACGTGAGCCGTCGTCGAACTCCTCGGCGAGCTTGATCAGCCGGGCCAGGTCGCTCTGGCGCGTGAGCTCCCGCTCGCCGAGGCCAGGCGCCGGCGTTTCGACGAACCCGTGCTCGCGCGCGAGTCGCGTCACCTCGTACGCCACCGAGCGGGAGGTCGAGCCCGCGAGGCCTTTGAGCAGCTGCCGGGCCGCATCGCGCGTCAGAAGCGCGGCGCCCTGGAACGGAATCTCCGCCTCGCCGAATGCCTCTTCGAAGTCGACCGAGCGCGCGTTCAGCCTGATCAGCACCGCCATCTCCTCGAGAGGCGTCCCCGCCGCGTGAAGCTCGCGCACGCGCTCGACAATGAACGCGGCCTCCCCCACGCCGTCGTCGAACGCTCGCAGCTCGGGCTCCGGTCCCGGCCCGTGCGTCTCGCGGAGCTGCTTCTCGGCGCCGCCGAGGCGCGGCACGAGCCGGTTCGCGAGGCCGAGCACCTGCGGCGTCGAGCGGTAGTTCGCCTCGAGCCGCACCACGGTCACGTTGGCGAACCGGTCAGGGAGCGCGAGCAGGTGCTCCGGCGTCGCGCCGGTGAACGCGTAGATCGACTGGTAGTCGTCGCCGACCGCGCAGAGGTCGTCGCGGTCGCCCAGCCAGAGCTCGAGCAGCGTCTGCTGGAGCAGGTTGACGTCCTGATACTCATCGACCGTGAAGGCCTGGTAGCGGTCGCGCACCTGCGCGAGCGCCTCGGGCTCCTCCTCGAGCAGCTGGATCGCGAGCGCGAGAAGATCCTCGAAGTCGAGGGCGTTCGAGCCCTCCTTGCGGCGTTCGTACTCGCGGAAGACCCGCGCCATCAGATCATCAGGGATCGGCGGCTCGTGGGTGCCGAGGGAGCGGCGATAGGTGTCCGGCGTCAGCCGTCGGTTCTTCGCCCACTCGACCTCGGTCGCGAGGTCGGCGGCCGGCCTGAACCGGTACGGCCGAGGCAGCGTGTTGCCGATCTGGCGGAGCATCAACGCCTTCGAGGCAAGGATGCGCCCGGGCATCTCGCCACGGAACCAGCGCAGCTGCGCGTAGGCCGCCGAATGGAAGGTCCGCGCTCGAACTCCGCCCGCGCCGAGCGCCTCGAGCCGGCTGCGCATCTCGCGAGCGGCCTTGTCGGTGAAGGTGACCGCCAGGATCTGGTCAGCGCCGAACGCGCCGACGGCGACCTGGTTGGCGATCCGACGCGTGATCGTCGTCGTCTTTCCCGAGCCGGCGCCTGCGAGGATGCAGACCGGGCCGCGCACGGTCTCGACCGCGCGCTGTTGGTCCGTGTTCAGCCGGTCGAAGATCGCTCCCGCGTCCACGCGGCCACCCTAGCCCTGCGATGTGACGGCGCTGTGATAGCTCCGTGCCGAATCGCGCAGGGACTGTCCCGGGCGGGACTGTCCCATCAAACGGTTATTGGGACAGTCGCCTTCGGGGACAGTCCCTCCTGTTTATACGCCCGGCCGCACGAGCCCGGCCTCGTACGCGGCGATCACGGCCTGGACGCGGTCGCGAACTCTGAGCTTGCGGAGAATGCTCGAGACGTGCGACTTGACCGTCGCCTCGGTC
>JBQCGP010000017.1:0-32623 GCA_051955535.1 Gaiellaceae bacterium
ATGCCGAGGCCGCCGTAGATCGCGGGATCGCGCCGGCCGATCACGTCGAGGTTGACTCCGTTCAGGACGGCGACGCGCACGCGGGGGACCCTACTCGGCGATGAGCTCGTCGAGGGCACGGCGCGCGTCGGCTTCGGGCACCTGCGTCGTGTAGCCGCCGTCGTCGCCGACCAGGACGAACCTCAGCTCGCCGCGGGTCGCCTTCTTGTCGCGGAGCATGGCCTGCCAGGCACGATCGCGGTCGACCGAGACTGGCACGGGCGCCAGGGTCTCCTCCACCGCATCGGTGGGCCTGCCCGAGAGGCGGAGGGCCGCGAGCAGGCCGAGCGCAACGGCGCGCCCGTGTGAGAGCTCGAACCCGGCGGCGGCCTCGAGCGCGTGCGCGAACGTGTGCCCGAGGTTGAGCACCTGCCGCGGGCCGCGGTCGTAGGGGTCGCGCAGGCAGACGGCCGCCTTGAACGCGGCACACCGTCGGACGAGATCCTCGTCGGGCAGCTCCCAGTACGGCTCCCCGGCAAGCAGGCCGGTCTTGACGACTTCGGCCATCCCCTCGCTGCGCTGCGCCGCCGGCAGTGTCGTGAGGTAGGAGGGGTCGATCAGGGTGCGCGCCGGCCAGTGGAACGCGCCGACGAGGTTCTTGCCCTCGGGCAGATCGATCGCAGTCTTGCCACCGATCGCGGCGTCCACCTGGCCGACCAGGGTCGTCGGCACCGCGACCCAGTCGACTCTGCGCAGGTAGGTCGCCGCCACGAAGCCCGCGACGTCCGTCGTGCAGCCGCCCCCGAAGGCGATTAGCGTCCCGCCGCGGTCGAGGCGGAGCTCGCGCCAGAGCCGCTCGGCGGTCGCGACGGACTTGGCTTCTTCGCCGGGCGGCACGGTGTGGGCCGGCGCGTCGAACGGCGGCGGGTGCAGTTCGAGCACGCGCGCGTCGGCGACGATTTCCGCGGGGCCGGCGGCGATCTCCATGGTCACGGGGCCGATAGAGATGCCGGCAGCCGGAAGGACGACGCCGTCGGCGTCCTCGGCCCGCGCGTCCGAGGCCTGCTCGTAGAGCGGCTGCCTGCGGGCGTACCGCTCGCGGAACTCGTCCTCGTCGCGCGCGAGCGGCCGGCGGCTGCCCTGCACGCGTTCCCACGCCGTGTCGGCGTCGACGTCCAGGTGGACGACGAAGGCGTCGAGCTCACCAAGCAAGTCCCGGGTCTCGACCGCACCGCCGCCGACTGCGATCACGCTCGGCTCGCGACGGCCCGCCGCCTCGCGGATGACGCGCGCCTCGAGCTCACGGAACGCGGCCTCTCCCCGCTGCTCGAAGAGCTCCCAGATCGGCCCCTCCGCACGCTCGACCTCCTCGTCCACGTCGAAGAAAGGCCGCCCCAGCCGCGCCGCGACCTCGCGGCCGAGTGTGGACTTGCCGGCTCCCATGAAGCCGACCAAGACGAGGTGTCTGCCTAGTGCGGTCGCCAGTCGATCCGCTCCAGATACGCCCCGTACGCGGCGACGAAGTCGCCGAGCGCGTCGCCACCGAACTTCTCCCGGGCGGCTTGCGCGAGCTCGAACGCGACCGCGGCCTCGGCGACAACGGCGAGCGCCTCGACAGCCGACACGTCGCTGCGCTCGACGAGCGCATCGCCGGGCTCGCCGGTCTGCAGGTCGACCGAAGCGAGCGGGCGCATCAGCGTCGGCAGCGGCTTCATCGCCGCCCGCACGACGATCTCCTCTCCGTTCGAGACGCCGCCCTCGATGCCGCCGGCACGGTTTGTCGTTCGGCGAAGGCCGTGCTCGCCGCGGACGATCTCGTCGTGCGCCTCGGAGCCGCGCACCTCCGCGAGGCCGAACCCCTCGCCGATCTCGACGCCTTTCACCGCCTGGATCCCCATCAGCGCCGCCGCCAGCCGCCCGTCCAGGCGCTCGGCCTTCGTCGCGTATGAGCCAAGCCCCGGCGGAACCCCCGTTGCACGTACCTGGACGATTCCTCCCAGCGTGTCGCGATCGCGGCGAGCCGCGTCGACCGCTTCCTTGTCCGCTCCGGCCACGTCCGGGGTCTGACCCCGGACTTGTACGCCGATCTCCGCGAGCAGCGCCTTTGCGACCGCGCCGGCCGCGACCGACACCGCCGTCTGCCGCGCGCTTGCGCGCTCGAGCGCGTCACGCACGTCCTCGAGCCCGAATTTCTGCGTCCCGGCGAGGTCGGCGTGGCCGGGCCGCGGCAACGTCACCGGCTTCGTTCCCTTGCCGTCCGGCTCGCCCTCGGGCGGCCACGGGCTCATCCCCCAGGCCCAGTTCTTGTGGTCGCGGTTGCGGACGACCAGCGCGAGCGGCGTCCCGAGCGTCCGGCCTTGCCGGAGCCCGGCGAGCACCTCGACCTCGTCCTGCTCGAGCTGCTGCCGAGGGCTGCGACCGTAGCCCTGCTGACGGCGTGCCAGATCGGCGTTGATCGCGTCGCGGTCGAGCACGAGCCCCGCCGGGAGCCCGGTCACGATTCCGACCAGCGCCGGCCCATGCGATTCGCCCGCGGTTGTCAGCCTCAGCATCAGGCGGAGCGTACTGCCGCCCGCATCGCCTCCACCGGTGCCGGCTCGCCGGTCCACAGCTCGAACGAGGCCGCACCCTGCCGGACGAGCGCCTCGAGCCCGTCGACGATCTCGGCCCCGCTGGCGCGCGCCGCCGCGACCAGCGCAGTCTCGCGGCCGTCGGGGAAATAGGCGAGATCCACGACCGTCTGGCCCGCCTTCGGCTCGACGAGCAGCTCGTCGCGAACGGGCGTCGCGTTGACGATCAGATCCGCATCGTCCGCCTCCGGCGGCCAGGTTCCGCGGCGCGAGAACTCCCGCACCTCGCCGTGCAGCGCCGGCCGCAGCGCCTCCGCCGCGCCGCCCGCGCCAATCAGGCACACTCGCTCGGCCTCGATCCCGGCGACGATCTCCTTGTCGGTGTTGAAGCCGAGGGTTCGGCCGCCGCGGAACAAAAGCGTGTTAACGGACGATCCTTCCGCCTCGTCGCAGAGCTCGGCGACGGCCTGCTTGTGCGGAATCGTCACGTTCGCGCCTGCGAAGCCGAGCGCCGCCAGCCCGCGCACCGCCTCCGCCAGCCACCCGGGCACCACCTCGCAGGCAACGTAGGCCCAATCGAGCCCGGCTGCGGCGAAGCCGGCGTTCTGCATCTGCGGCGACAGCGACTCGGCGACCGGTTGCCCAAGCAGGGCCACGAGCCGCGTCTTACCCCCGATCACTTGAAGCCGTGCGCGGCCTTGTACGCGTTGAACGCCTGCAGGCTTTCGGTGAAGAAGTGGTGCACCTTGTCCGGCTTGCGGACGAAGTAGAGCCAGTCGCCGGCAACGGGGTGCGCGGCCGCCTGGATCGACGCGAGGCCCGGGTTCGCGATCGGCGTCGGCGTCAGCCCCAGCCGCCTGCGGGTGTTGTAGGGGTTGCTCGCGTCGTTCAGCTGCGACTCGAGCAGCGGCTCCGTCCCGGGCACGTTGAAGCCGTAGCGGACGGTCGCATCGATCCCGAGCGGCATGTGCGCGTGGAGTCGGTTGTAGATCACCCGCGCGATCTTCGGGCGTTCGTTCGGCGCGACCGCTTCCTTCTCGATCATCGACGCGATCGTCAGCACGTCATAGGGCGTCAGGTTCTTCGAACGCGCGTAGTGGAGGTTGACCGAGCGCCAGTTCTTCTGGAACGCAACGAGCTGGGCGCGAACGAGCTGCGCCGCGGTCGTGCGCTCCGTGAACTGGTAGGTCGCCGGGAAGAGGAAGCCCTCGAGCGGATGGCGCCCGAAGCCGCGAATCAGGCGCTGGCCGGCCGTGGCCGTGAGGTAGGCGTGGTCGTCCAGCCGGGGCGTTTTCCCGCGCTCGTTCGCGGCGATCTTGGCAACGGCTTTCACGCGGGCCGCCATGTCAGCCCGTGTGAACCCCTCCGGAAAGACGATCTTGAACGGCTTTGGCGCAGCGGCGACAGTCGGCGTCCGGGCCTTGTGACCACGGTCGCGGACGCTTGCGATCGCGAAGCCGAGACCGATCAGGGCCGCCAGCAGGACGACGAGCGCCACGATGCGACGCCGCATGACCACCGACTGCGGAGGCCGCGCCCGTTCGGGCGGCCGCGGCTGCGGCGCGATTACTCCGCGCCTCTGCTCGACCACGCGAGGTAGCTCGTCAAGAGATGGGCGGCGGCTCTTGCATCTCGCGGCAGGGTACGGCTTACCGGATCCTGCTCGGCGAGGTCGGTCGTGAACCGCTCGTCGAAGCCCTCCACCGGGATGTCGAGCGCGCGGCGGAGCGACTCGACGAACTCCTCGGTCTCCACCGCTTGCTCGCCGCGCTCGCCGCGCAGCGTCAGCGGCATCCCGACGACGACCCGCTCGGGCGCCTCGGCGCGGATCAGCTCGACCAGCCGCTCCAGCCCCGCTTCTGTGCGAACGCGCTCCACCACCCCTACCGGTCTAGCAAGCGTGCCGGTCGGGTCCGACACCGCGACCCCGGTTCGGGCCGACCCGTAGTCGAGCGCGACGACCTTCACCCGCGCGCGGCGGCGATCTCGCTCTTGCCCACCTCGAACGCATCTGCGAGCCCAGCGGGGTTCTTGCCGCCGGCCTCGGCGAGGTTCGGCCGGCCGCCGCCCCCGCCCTCGATCTTCTCCGCCGCCGCGCGCACGACCGCAACCGCGTCCACACCGGCTTCCACGAGCGACGGATCGACGTTCACGACGAGGTAGACGCGTCCGTCGTCGACGGAGCCGAGCAGCACCGCGCGGGCGTTCTTCGCCTGGCGGATCTGGTCGGAGAGGTCGCGCAGCGCCGAGCCCTTGATCGCCTTCACCTCGGCGACGACGACGTCGCCAGACTCGTCGCGATAGATCACGTCGGCGGCTTGTTCGCCTTCGCGCTTCTTCGCCTGCCTTCGCGTCTCCACGAGCTCCGCCCGCAGTTCCTCAGCCTCGCGGGAGCGCTCGCGCAGGAGCGCGAAGGCCTCTCCGGCCGTGACCGCCTCGATCCGGCGGGCCCCCGAGCCGACCGACCCTTCGGAGAGGATCACGAACGGCCCGATCTCGGCCGTCGAGCGCACGTGCGTGCCGCCGCAGAGCTCTCGCGAGTAGCCCTCGATCTCGACGACGCGCACCTCCTCGCCGTACTTCTCGCCGAAGAGCATCATCGCCCCGAGGTTGCGCGCCTCCTCTATCGGCGTGACGAACGCCCGCACCGGGTGGTTCTCGAAGACGATGCGGTTGACGTCGTGCTCGACCCGCTCCCGCTCCTCGGGCGTCAGCGCCTGGGGGTGCGTGAAGTCGAAGCGCAGCTTGTCGGATCGCACCGCGGAGCCCGCCTGCTTGACGTGCTCGCCGAGCACGTCGCGAAGCGCCTTGTGCAGCACGTGCGTCGCCGTGTGGTTGGCCATGGTCGGGAACCTCACCGACCACGGCACGGCCGCGCGGACGCGCATGCCCTCGGCGAACCCCTCGCCCTGGAACGTCAGCACCTGGTCGTCCTCGAGCCGCGTCGCCTTGATCAGCTCCGCACGCGCACCGGTCTCCTCGTTCTCGATATAGCCGGCGTCAGAGACCTGACCGCCTCCCTCCGGATAGAACGGCGACTGCTCGAGCTTCGCCTGGAACGTGCCGTCGCCTAGGTCGGCATAAGCGAGGATCGCGGTCAGGACTTCGGTGCGCTCGTAGCCGACGAACTCGCTCCTAGGCCCCGTCACCCGCACCTCGACGTCGAAGGCCGCGCCCTGGCGCGAGCGCTCACGCTGCTCCTCCATCAGGCGCGTGAACTCCTCCTCGTTGACCTCGAGCCCGCGCTCGGCGGCCAGCTCTTTCGTCAGCTCCCATGGGAACCCGTACGTGTCATGGAGGCGGAACGCGTCCTCTGGCGTGATCTCGCCTTTCGCGACCATTTCCTCGAAGAGACGCTCGCCGCGCTCGAGCGTCTCGCGGAAACGCTCTTCCTCGGCGCGGACAAGCTCCGAAATCTCCGCCCGGCGCTCCTCGAGCTCCGGATACGCCGAGCCCATCTGGTCGCGGACGACCTCACCGAGCTCGTACAGGAACGGGGGCTCGAGCCCGAGCCGGCGCCCGAACTGCACCGCGCGGCGGATCACTCGGCGCAGCACGTAGCCGCGGCCCTCGTTGGACGGCGCAACCCCTTCCGCGACCAGGAACGAAGCCGTCCTGGCGTGCTCGGCGATCACGCGGTAGGCCTTGGTGGCATCCGGCGAGGACCCGTAAGCCGGCTCGACGCGGTCGCCGAGCCAGGCGAGCAGCGGCCGAAAGGTGTCGATGTCGAACAGCGAGTCTGCTTCCTGCATCACCATCGCCGCCCGTTCGAGCCCCATCCCGGTGTCGATGTTCTGCTGAGGAAGCGGAGTCAGCGTCCCATCGTCGGCCAGGTCGAACTCCATGAAGACGAGATTCCAGACCTCGAGGTAGCGCTCACAGTCGCAACCGGGTCCGCACGTCGGGCGGCCGCAGCCGTGCTCTTCGCCGCGGTCGTAGTAGATCTCGGAACACGGGCCGCAGGGACCGGTGTCGGCGGCTTGCCAGAAGTTCTCGCTCCGCGGCAGTCCGACGATCCGCTCGCGCGGCAGATAGCGCTCCCAGCTCGTGATCGCGACCTCGTCCTCGCCGAGGCCGAGCTCGGGATCGCCCGCGAAGACGCTCGCCCAGAGGCGCTCCGGGTCGAGCCTCATGTGCTCGGTCATGAACTCCCACGCATAGTCGATGGCGCCGTCCTTGAAGTAGTCGCCGAACGAGAAGTTCCCGAGCATCTCGAGGAAGCAGAGGTGCCGGTTCGTGAGCCCGACATCGTCGAGGTCGTTCTGCTTCCCGCCCGCGCGAACCGCCTTCTGAACAGTGGTGACGCGGTTCGACTCCGGCTGCGCGAGCCAGAGGAACCAGCGCTTCATGGGCTGCATGCCGGCGACGATGAAGAGCGTCGTCGGATCGTCCGCCGGCGGGATGATCGAGGCGGACTGCCGGCGCACGTGGCCCTTCTGTTCGAAGAAGGAGAGGAAGCCCTCACGACGCTCGGCGCTCGTACGCATCGCCGATTGATTCTAGGTGGGCCGCGACAGCGGCCTGTCCGCGCAGCGGACCAGTGGAGGGGGTCCGGGGGAACAGGGAGGTTCCCCCCGCATAGTGCTACCCCGTGACCTGGCCCGCCTCTTCGTCCTCGGCGATCTCCTCGCGGATCTTCTCCAGCGAGCGGCGGATCAGCCGGGAGACGTGCATCTGCGAGATGCCGACCTGCTGCGCGATCTGCGACTGGGTCAGCCCCTCGAAGAAGCGCAGATGGAGGATCCTGCGCTCGCGTTCGTCGAGGACGCGGAACCCCGGTGCGAGGATCGCGCGGTCCTCGGAGACCTCATATTCGTGCTCCTCGGTGCCGAGTGATTCGAGGGGATCGAGGTCGCCCTCGTCGTCCATGCCCGGCCCGGAGGACAGCGAAAGGGTGCTGTACGCGCGGCCGCTCTCCAGCGCCTCGAGGACCTCCTCGTCCGTGACCTCGGCGGCCTCCGCAAGCTCAGCGATCGTGGGCGAACGGCCGAGCTCGACGGTCTTCTCCTCGAGCAGCCGCGAGAGTTGGATGTTGAGCTCTTGCAGGCCGCGCGGCACGCGCACCGACCAGCCGCGATCGCGGAAGTGGCGCTTGATCTCGCCGATGATGTTGGGCGTTGCGTAGGTCGTCAGCTCGACACCACGGTCCACGTCGAATCGGTCGATCGCCTTGATGAGCCCGATCGCCCCGATCTGGACGAGATCTTCGAATTGCTCGCCGCGGTACGAGTAGCGCCGCGCGAGCGAGCGAACGAGCGACATGTACTGCTCGATCAGCTCCTCACGGGCTGCGAGGTCGCCCTCCTCGTGATACCGGCGGAGGAGAACCTTGTCGTTCTTCGCCGTCATGGCGTGGTCTCTGCTCGGTCGACGCGCTTCTCCAGCTCGATCCAGTCGCCGTCCTCTCGCTCGACGGCGGCGAAGCGGTCGACGACGGTCTCGAGGACCCGGCGCAAGCCCACTCCCTCGTACTCCCGGCCGAGCTCGGCCCGCAGTGCGCCGGCGCGGAACGGTCCGAGCGCCGCGGCGACGGTCCCGTCGCGAACCTCGAGCTCGACGGTCAGCTGGCCGTCCGCTGCACGGCGCTCGAGCAGCGTCCCGAGCGCGGTACCCAGGTCGTCCATGACCTCGTAGGTCAGGTCGAGCCGGGCCGCGACCCCGGCGAGCACGAGCTGTGCGACACCTTCGAAACCGTCGTCGCCGGGAATCGTCAGCACGATCCGGTCGGGCGTCACGAGAGCACCCCGGCTCCGACGACGACGCCTTCCTCGTAGAGCACGGCGGCCTGGCCGGTCGCGACGCCGTAGGCAGGCTCGTCGAGCACCAGCCGGAAGCCGTGCTCGGTCTCTTCAACGGTGGCCGGAACCGCAGGCGAGCGGTACCGCCATTTGACCAAGGCGCGATTCACCCGGACGTACAACCGTCCGCGGGCCGAAATCGTTTCGACCTCAAGCGATTCGCGGGGGCCGACGACGACCCTGTTCTCAGCCGGATCCGTGCGCAGGACGTAGAGAGGCTGAGCAGCCGCGACACCGAGGCCGCGGCGCTGACCCGGCGTAAAGCGCCAGAAACCGCCGTGCTCACCGAGGGCGTGGCCGCGCTCATCCACGACCTCGCCGACCTCTTCCTCGGCGCCGTGGCGTCGGAGGAACTCGCGGTAGTCACCGCCGCCGAGGAAACACGCCTCCTGGCTGTCGGCACGTCGGGCGACGGCCAGGCCGGCCCGTGCCGCCTCGGCGCGCGTCTCTTCCTTGGTCTGATCGCCGAGTGGGAACCAGACCCGGTCGAGCAGGCGTGGGTCGAGGCGCCCGAGCATGTAGCTCTGGTCCTTGTGGAGGTCGGCCGCGCGAGCGAGCAGCCGACTGCCGCGGTGCCTCACGATGCGCGCGTAGTGGCCCGTCGCGAGTATCGACGCGCCCGCGCGCTCTGCAAAGGCGAGCAACTCGGCGAAGCGGAAGCTCCCGTTGCAACGGATGCACGGGTTCGGGGTCTCTCCCCGCGCATAACCGCGCACGAACGGCGCCACGACGGCGCGCCGGAACTCCTCACGGAGGTCGAGGGTAACGTGTGGGCGCCCGAGCGCGTGGCAAGTCTCGCGCGCCGCGATCACGGCCTCCGGGGAGCAGCAGGCGCGTTCCGCATCCGGCGCTGCGGGATCGATCCAGAGGCGCAGCGTTACTCCGATCGCGTGTGGACCCGCCCGCAGCAGCGCGACGGCGCTGTCGACGCCGCCGCTCATCGCGACGGCCACCCGGTCGGGATCCGGCTCGGCGCGAAAGACCTCCCCGAGCGCGTTCGCGAGCGCGTCTGCCGCGAGCGTCTCGCCAGGGACGGCAGCCGCGTCGAGCAGCGTCAGCCCGGGGAGCGGACGCTCGAGCCCTTCAGCGTCAGCGTCGACGATGCGGTCACCGTCGACCAGAAGTCGAACGAGCGCGACCCGGCCCTCACGCGAGGAATCTCCGACGACCTCGATCACGAAGCCAGGCTACCGGCAGCGCTCCGTACCTCGAACCGTCGACGAAAACGCGCAGCGTTTTCGTCGATTAAGTGCCCCACCCTGCCGGATTCCCCGCGCCCGTAGCGAACCTGGCACTGCCAGGTGGGTGCCGTGCCGGTTTCGGGCAACGCCCTCGCCGGACGCGGGCTCCCTTTCACTTGGTGTTGGTTCTACTTTGAAGACGCGGGCTCGCACAGGGTCGAGCACCGGCGGAGCTTAGCGGGCGTATACCCACCTGATGCGCTGGACTCCCTCGATCCCGAGTTGTTCGGCCAGGGCGGGCGTCACGTCGAACCGCCTCCCGGGCACGACCGGACGCTGCGCGATCACCTGCGTGAGGATCCGCGGACTGTGCCCGTAGGAGACGAAGAGCCTGACGTTGCAGGGAAGCACGGAGTCCGTGACACCCTTTGTGCTCGGCGTCAGAAGCACCCCGCAATTCGTCCTCGTCCCGTAGCGCCCGGCCTGCGCGCCCGCAAGGGCCGTGTACCAACCTCCTCCTGGGACGACGACCGGCTTCAGTTGGCCGCCGCCATCCGATGCCCGCGGCGAGGTGAAAGCCAGCGCGCCCACTGCCGCGAGCAGGGCCACGCCTGCCAGCGCCACCTCCCGTTGCGCCAGTGCCGGGTTCAAACCGCTGCGTGAAGGAGCTCGCCGAACGACTCGCGGACGACCGGATCGAAGCTCACGGGCAGCCGGCCATCGGCATCGGCGAACTGCCGAAGCTCGAGGAGCAGGAACGCAAGCTCCTCGTCACGAGCCTCGAAGTCGCGTGCAAGCCGCTCGAGATCCCACACGTTCCACTCGCGCGGCGCACCGTTGAGTGGTATGCGGGCGACGCCAGGCTCGGGGTCGGCCGCAGGCTCGGGCTCGGGCTCCGGTGTCGGCACCGCGCGCAGCTCGGGTGCGGGGGGCGTCGGTTCGGGCGTCGGCGGCTGAGGCTCGGGGGCCGGCGGCGCCGGCTCCGGCGCGGGCGGCGGTACGGGCCCGGGGTCGGGCGCCGGTGGCTGTTCCCTGGAGCGCCAGAAGCGGATCGTGGCCGGCGAGAGCTTCATGCGGACGTGTTCTCCTCGTCGAGTAGCTCGCCGATCTCGCCGGTGTCGGACGACTGTTGTTCGGCGGGCGCCAGCAGGCGCACGTGCTTCGGCATCGGAATCTCCGTCGTCTCGTCGGGAACCTCTTCGGCCTCGCGGCGGAACCACCTGCGCTTCGGCTTCGCGTCGAGCGGCTCCAGCTTGGGCCGGGATCGCGGCACCGGCTGCGCCTCGGGCTCGGGCAGGTCAGCCCGCTCCACGGGCGGCTCGATCACGGTCGCCGCCTCGGGCTCGGACCCGGCCGCGGCAACGGGCTCGGGCGCGGGCTCGACCTCGGGCGCGGGGCCGGCCGCGACGACCGGCTCGGGCTCGGAAAGAACCTGCTGCGCGGGCTTCGGCTTCGGCTCCGCCGGTGCCGGCGGTGCCGCAACCGGCTCTCGGCGCGGCGCGGGAGCCGCGTAGTAGTCCGGCCTCCGCCAGGGCGGCGCCGTCGCCCAGATCCGTTCGGCCGTCAGCTCGAGAAGAGCCACGACCAGCCAACCGCCCGCCATCACGAGCACGATCCACTTGCGCGAGAGGTCGGCGTAGGCCACGCCGACGGCGAGCGCGATCAGGAAAAGCGCTTCGATCGCAAACCGCGGCCCCAACCGTCCCGGCATGACGCGAAGAGCGTAGCGCCCCCCGAGCCGGCCCTACGCCGATGAACTCGGCTCGGGTGACTCGTCGTCCGTCGAGGTCGGCGGCGGCTCGACCGGAGCCGGAACCGACAGCGTCGGCACGGCGGGCTTCTCGGGCTCCTCCGGCGATGCGGCGGGTCCCCGGCTCGCCTCGGTGGCAGCCTCGGCGGCCGCCACGATCTTCTCGACGACCGCGGCGATCGCATCGTCCCCCAGCCCGGCCGCGGCGAGTAGCTGCTCGGCGCCTTCCTGCGCGCGCGCCATCACGGCAGACGCCTGCGCCCGCGCCCACTCGAGGGTCTGCTCGACCTCGGCGCGAGCGGCGTTCGTGAGCTCGGTCGCCTGGTGGCGGGCCTGCTCGAGCAGCCGGTCGGAACGCGCCTCCGCCTCGCGGACCTCGGCCGTCGCGTTTCTCTGAGCCTCGGCCTTCACCTCACGTACTTCGTTGCGTGCGGCGTTCAACATCTCCGCGCGCTGGCGCTCGCTCTCCTGCCGGTAGCGCTCGACGTCGCTCTCGCTCTCCTGCAGCTCGCGCTGCCTGCGGCTGACCTCCTCCTCTGTGCGCCGGACCTGTGCCGCCGACGCGGTCTGGGCGTCGCGCTCGATCGTGTCGGCCATCTCCGCGGCGGCGCGGATCATGTGGAGAGCGTCCATGCGCACGGCGTGACCGCTCGGCTCGACCTGGCCGCTGCGCGCCGCCGCCTGCAGCACGCGCAGCTGCACCTGGAGCTGCGTGGTGTGTCGGCGGAAGGACTCGAACGCCTCCTTCACCTGCTCGGGGTCGTAGCCGCCGTCAGGGAGCGTCGGGAGATCCTCGACGCTCGGGAGCGGCGTCAGCGAAGCCTGCTGTGCTCGTTCGGTCGCCATCGGATCAGGAGTATTGCGACAGCATCGGTCGGAGTCCCATTGCGGGTTAGTCGTTCTCGATCGTGACCGCGATTCCTAGTTCGGCCAGCTGCTCGGGCGACACCTCCGTCGGCGCCCCGCTCATCGGGTCGACGCCTGCCTGGTTCTTCGGGAAGGCGACCGTGTCGCGGATGAAAGGCTCGTCGAGCAGCGCCATCGAGAGCCTGTCGATGCCCGCCGCGATTCCGCCGTGCGGAGGCGCGCCCATCCCGAGCGCGTCGAGTAGGAAGCCGAACTTCGCCCGCTGTTCCTCGGGCGAGATGCCGAGGAGGTCGAAGATCCGCGCCTGCAGGTCGGGCTCGTGGATCCGGAAGGAGCCGCCTGCGATTTCGATCCCGTTGACGACGAGGTCGTAGGCGACCGCGCGCGCCGCGCCGGGATCGGAGTCGAGCAGCGCGAGGCTCTCGTCGTTCGGGCGGGTGAACGGGTGGTGCACCGCAGTCCAGCGGTCCTCGTCGTTGTCCCACTCGAGGAGTGGAAAATCGGTCACCCAGAGGAACCGCCACGCGCCTCGGTCGATCAGATCGAGCTCACGGCCGAGATGGAGGCGCAGCGCGCCGAGTATGCGGGCGACCAGCTCAGGCGTGTCCGCGCCGAAGAGAACCGTCGTCGCGGGGTCGGAGCGGAAGCGGTCGAGCTCCTTCTCCGAAAGGAACTTCGCGATCGGGGAGCGGACCTCACCCTCTTCGTCGAAGACGAGGTACGCAAGCCCCTTCGCCCCCCACTCCGCGGCGAACTTTCCGAGCCGCTCGAGGTCGGCACGCGAGAACTCCTGCGGAACTCGCAGGAAACGAACGGCCGGCGCGTTCGCAAAGACGCCGAACTCCGAGCCGCGCGTAACCTCGGTCGCGTCCTCGATCTCCAGCCCGAAGCGCAGGTCGGGCTTGTCGGAGCCGTAACGCGCCTGCGCTTCGTCCCAGGTCATTCGCTGGAAGCCGGTCTCGACGTCGACGCCGAGCGCGTCGCGCCAGACGCTCTGCATCGTCCGTTCGCTCAGCTCGAAGAGAAACTCCTGCTCGGGAAACGCCATCTCGACATCGAGCTGAGTGAGCTCCTGGAGCCGGTCGGCGCGGAGATCCTCGTCCCGGAAGCAGCGGGCGATCTGGTAGTAGCGCTCGAACCCGGAGATGACGAGCAGCTGCTTGTAGATCTGCGGCGACTGCGGCAGCGCGAAGAAGCGGCCGGGTTGCAGGCGCGTCGGAAGGAGGAAGTCGCGCGCGCCCTCGGGCGTCGGCTTCGCCATGATCGGCGTCTCGATGTCGACGAAGCCGGCGGCCTCCATCTCGCGGCGGATCGCCGAGACCGCCCGGGCGCGCGTGCGGATGTTCCGCTGCATCTCGTCCCGGCGCAGGTCGAGCCAGCGGTAGCGAATCCTGAGCGTCTCGTCGACGCCCTCCTCGTCGAGCTGGAAAGGCAGCGGCGGGCTCGTCGAAACCACGCGCAACGTGTCGACCTGAAGCTCGACCGCTCCGGTCGGCAAGTTCGGATTGACCGCGTCCGGCGCGCGCGCGACGACCTCCCCCTCCGCCTGGAGCACGAACTCGTTGCGGACGTGGTGGGCAGCCTTGGCCGCATCGGGGGCACGTTCGGGGTTGACGACGAGCTGGCAGATGCCGGTCTCGTCGCGGAGGTCGACGAAGATCAGGCCGCCGTGGTCGCGGCGACGCGCCGCCCAGCCCGCGAGCGTGTGCCGCTCCCCGACATGGTCGGCGCGAGCCTGGCCGGCTCCGAGGTCGCGCCAGCTCATCGGACCAGCGTCCCCCTCAGCTGGTCGAGCGGAACGTCCACGTCCTCGAGCCCGGCCCTCCTGATCGTGGCACCGTCGGAGCGCACGATGATCGTCAGCTCGGCGTTGACGCGGCTCGCCTGCGTCAGCTGGCCCTTCAACGAGCGGCCAGCATAGTCGGTGTCGCACGACACGCCGTTGCGGCGCAGGTCCGTCATCAGCGCCAGGATCTCTTCGCGAGGGCCGTCCGCGTCAACCACGAAGAACGCCCCCATCGAGGGCGGTGGAGGCGGCTCGACACCGGCGTCGTCGAGGGCGAGAAGCACCCGCTCGATTCCCGCGCCGAAGCCGACGCCGGGTGTCGCAGGCCCCCCGATTTCCTCGGCGAGATAGTCGTAGCGACCGCCGCCCGAGATCGTGCTCTGCGCCCCGTGCTCGGGCCCCTCGAACTGCCAGGTCGTCCGCGTGTAGTAGTCGAGGCCGCGGACGAGCGTCGGGGTGAGCTCGTAAGCGACCCCGTAGGTGTCGAGGCCTGAACGGACTGCGTCGAAGTGCTCGCGACAAGGGCCGCAGAGCGACTCGCCGATCTTCGGAGCGTCCTCGAGCGCTGCCAGAACCTTCTCGCTCTTCACGTCGAACACGCGAAGGGGTGTCGTCGCGCGCTTGGAGCGAGCGTCTTCGTCGAGAACGTCGTCGTGCGCGTCGAGCCACGCGTTCAGCTTCTCCACGTACGCCGGCCGGCAGTTGCGGTCCCCGATCGAGTTCAGCTCGAGGCGGTAGTTCGTCACGCCCAGATTCGCCAACAACTGGTCGTAGAGCTGGATCACCTCGGCATCGATCGCCGGATCGTCGGAGCCGATTGCCTCGACCGATGCCTGGTAGTGCTCGCGGTAGCGCCCCTTCTGCGGGGCGGCGTAGCGGTACATGGTCGCGAGCGTGTAGAGCTTCTGCGGCTGCGGCTCCCGGTGGAGACCGTGCTCGAGGTACGAACGGACGATCGGCGCGGTGCCTTCGGGCCTGAGGGTCAAGGAGCGGCCGCCGCGGTCCTCGAACGTGTACATCTCCTTCTGCACCACGTCGGAGCCGGCACCGGATGTGCGGGCGAACAGATCCGTGTCCTCGAAGACGGGCGTCTGGATCCGGCGATACCCGTACAGCGCGCAAAGGCGCTCGATCTCATCGATCACCTGCCGCCAGCGCGGCTGCTCGGCCGGGAGAACGTCGTGGGTTCCCCGCGGCGCCTCGAACTTGGGGCTCACGAGGTGCGGAGCTCGGCGAGGAACGGGTTGCGGGCCAGCTCGGCGCCGAGCGTCGTCTCCGGGCCGTGGCCGGAATAGACCACGGTTTCCGGTGGGAAGCGGTCCTCGAGCGTCCTGATCGACTCGATGAGCGTCTCCCAGTCGCCGAACGGGATGTCGGTGCGGCCGACGGAGCCCGCGAAGAGAACGTCGCCCGAGAACAGGCACCCGTCCGCGTAGTAGGCGAGGTGCGCCGGCGAGTGGCCGGGGACGAGCAGCGTCTGGAACGTGATCCCGGCCAGCTCGAGCATCTCGTCGCCGTCAAGCAGGACGTCGGGCGTGTACGAGCGAAGCGACAGCTCGGCGGGCGAGAAATCCTGGATCTCTTCGAGCGCGACGCGCTCGGTGGCGGCCATGTACACCGGCGAACCGGTCGCCTCCGCCAGATCGGCGACGGCGCCGAGGTGGTCCCAGTGCCCGTGCGTGATCAGGATGGCGACGCAGGCGGCCTCCTTCGCCTCGAGCTCGCTCTCGAGCGTGCCGGCGTCGCCGCCGGGGTCGATCACGACCGCCTCGGCCGCGTCGGGAGCGGCCCTGACGACGTAGCCGTTCGTCCCGATCGGGCCGAGCTCGTAGCGATCGACGCTGAGGCTCATGGCGGCCGAGTCTAACCGCGCCGCTGTGACCGCCCGGCCGCCCCGCCGGCGCGTCCGACGGGCCGCCGCGCGCCCGGACCGGCCCAGTTAGCATCCGGCGCTCGTGCGGAGCTGGAACCTCGACGAGATCGAAGTCGAAGGCGGCAGCCGCTCGCCGGTCGTTCTCGACTCGGAGAACGCGGCCCGGGCGGTGTTCATCGTCATGGAGCCGGGACAGTCACTCGGCGAGCACCAGGTCAAGGAGCATGCGTACGTCCTCGTCGTCGACGGGAGGGCGCGCGTCGAGGCCGGAGGCGAGACGGTCGAAGCGCGTGCCGGCACGCTCTGCATGTTCGAGCCCGACGAACGGCACTCCCTCTCGACGCCGGACGGCGCCCGGGTCCTGCTGCTGCTCGCGCCATGGCCCGGCGAGGGCCACTACCGCGGCGACGCCCCGGCGGTTTAGTTCTTCGCGGGCCCGCGGCCCGAGCGCCTCAAGTAGGTCCGATAGGCCATGCGGTCCATCAGGTACGTGAGGGGCACGAACAGCGCCGAGTAGGCGACGGAGCTGAGCACCCGCGTCTCGATCGCCATGTGCTTGTTGACGAGCGAGAAGACGATGAAGAACAACGGCAGGAACAGGGCCGCGCGCTTGACCGACCGTCGCCAGTCCGGTGGCTTCGCCTCGCGGATCGGCGCGCCGCTCTTCGTTCGCGCGACCTTCGCTCCGTTGCGTCGCTCCTTGCCGTCGCGACCTCGAGAAGGCTCGGAGGCCTCCCCGGGCGGCGTCTCGACCTCGTGGCCCTCGTCGTCGACGTAGACGTACTCGTACTCGTGCCGCCGGTCCTTGGCGCGGCGCCGACGCTGTTTGCGTGAGGCCATACGCCTAGCCTAGCGCCGCTCAACGAACTCGTCGGCGGCGTCCGGCACGGGCCACGTGACCTCGCCTGCCTCGATCACGGTCGCGACAACCGGGCCGCCGAGGTGGTAGGAGAGGTATCGCCAGTCCGGGGCGTCCAGAAGGACGAGATCGGCCGCATGGCGCGGCGCGATCCGGCCGACCTCGCCGGAGCGACCGAGGACGTGGGCCGCGTTGACCGTGCACGCGGACAGAGCCTCTGCCGGCGTCATGTGGAGCTGCGTCACCGCGAGCGAGCTGACCAGCGGAAGGCTCTCGCAGAAGGCGCTACCGGGGTTGAAGTCGGTCGCAAGCGCAACCGCGGCCCCGGCGCTGACGAGGGCACGCGCGGGCGGCATCGGGCGGTCGAGGTAGAGCGCGCTGGCCGGAAGCAGGACCGCGACGACGTCGGACGACGCAAGGACGCGGACGCCGTCCTCGCTCGTCGCCTCGAGGTGGTCGACGGAGCGGGCGCCAAGCTCGATCGCCAGGGGGATCGCCCCCAGCTCCGTGAACTGGTCGCCGTGCAGGCGCAGCGACAGGCCGGCGTCGCGGCACGCCTCGAGGTAACCGCGAGCCTGCTCGACGCTGAAGGCACTCTCCTCCACGAACACGTCCGCGGCGACCGCGATCCGAGCCGCTTCCGGCAAGACCTCCGCCAGCGCGAAATCGAGGTACTCGTCGGCCTCGTCGAACTCCGGTGGCACGGCGTGCGCGCCGAGCCAGGTGGGACTCCCCCCTGCATCGCGAATCACCCGCAGCGATGCGAGCTCCGTCTCCCGGTCGAGGCCGTACCCCGATTTGGCCTCGAACGTCGTCGTCCCGGCGCGGCGCATCCACGCTCGATGCCGGCGGACGTCGTCGGCGAGCCCGTCCTCACCCGCAGCGCGGGTCGCCTCGACGGTCGCGAGGATCCCACCGCCGGCGGCATGCAGCTCCTCGTAGCTCGCACCGGTCGCCCGCAATTCGAACTCCGCGACACGATCGCCGCCGAAGCACGCGTGCGTGTGACAGTCGACGAGCCCCGGCACCGCGCAGAGACCGCGACCGTCGAGCTCCTCGATCCCGGCGTGATCGTTCCCAAGCGCCTCGTCGAGCTCGCGCATCGTCCCCGCTCCGACGATCTGCCCGTCCTCGCACAGGATGTAGGCATCGGTGAGGACGTCGACCTCTCCGAGCGCACGTCCCCGGAGCGGTGCGTCGGTTCCCGCCGGCGTGGCCAGCTGGGCCAGGTCGCGAACGAGCAGGCGCCGCGAGCCGGTGTCGTCGCTCACGCGCCGGGGTCGGGCGGCATCGGCGCCTCGAGCCCGTGCTCGGCCGCGAACGCGCTCGCCTCGGAGTACCCGGCGTCCACGTGGCGCAGGACGCCTGTTCCCGGGTCGGTCGTGAGCACACGCTCGAGCCGCTCCGCCATCTCGTCGCTCCCGTCTGCGACGACGACCATTCCTGCGTGGATGGAGTTCCCGATCCCGACGCCGCCCCCGTGGTGGACGCTCACCCAGGTGGCGCCGGCGGCGACGTTGAGCAGAGCGTTCAGGATCGGCCAGTCGGCAATCGCGTCGGAGCCGTCACGCATCGCCTCGGTCTCGCGGTAGGGCGAGGCGACCGAGCCCGAATCGAGGTGATCGCGTCCGATCACGACCGGCGCCTTGACCTGGCCCGAACGTACGAGCTCGTTGATCGCGAGCCCTGCGCGCGCGCGGTCGCCGTAACCGAGCCAGCAGATCCGCGCGGGCAAGCCCTGGAACGCGACACGGCCGGGCGCGAGCTCGAGCCAGCGCTGCAGCACGGGGTCGTCACGGAACAAATCCCGCAGAGTGGCGTCGATCGCGGCGATATCCGCCTCATCGCCCGAGAGAGCCGCCCAGCGGAACGGCCCGATGCCCTCACAGAAGAGCGGCCGGATATAGGCCGGGACGAAGCCCGGGTATGTAAACGCCTCCGTCAGGCCTCCGGCATAGGCCTCCCCTCTGAGGTTGTTGCCATAATCGAAAACATAGCCGCCGCGCCGGACGTACTCGAGCATTCCGCCGACATGCCGCACGATCGACTCCCTGGCGCGCCGCAGGTACTCGTCCGGATCGTCCGTGCGCAGGCGTGCCGCCTCCTCGACCGACAACCCCACGGGCACGTAGCCGGTGAGCGGATCGTGCGCGGCGGTCTGATCGGTGACGAGATCGAAGGGCTCGCCGCGGCGTGCGAGCTCGGGGACGATCTCGGCCGCATTCGCCTGCAACCCGACCGACAGCGGCCGGCCCTCGGCGGCGGCGTCACGCACACGCGACAGCGCATCGTCGAGCGAGTCGGTCGCCTCGTCCAGGTAACGCGTCTCGAGCCGGCGCCGGATCCTTGCCGTATCGACCTCGACGCAGAGGATCGCGCCGCCGAGCATCGTGGCGGCGAGCGGCTGTGCCCCGCCCATCCCTCCGAGGCCCGCTGTGAGAATCGTGCGCCCGGTCAGGTCGGCTGCACCGAAGTGGCGCTCGCCTGCCGAGGCGAATGTCTGGTACGTGCCCTGGAGAATTCCCTGAGTGCCGATGTAGATCCAGGAGCCGGCCGTCATCTGGCCGAACATCGTCAGCCCCAGCGCCTCGAGCCGGCGAAACTCGTCCCAGTTCGCCCAGTGCGGAACCAGAAGCGAGTTTGCGATCAGAACGCGCGGCGCCCCGGCATGCGTCCGGAAGACGCCGACAGGCTTGCCGCTCTGCACGAGGAGCGTCTCGTCGTCGCCGAGGCGAAGCAGCGACGCGACGATCGCCTTCAGCGCGGCATGGTTACGCGCGGCTTTGCCCGACCCTCCGTAGACGATCAGCTGCTCGGGAAGCTCGGCGACCTCGGGGTCGAGGTTGTTGAGGAGCATGCGGAGTGGCGCCTCGGTGGCCCAGGACCGGGCGTTCAGGTGTGAGCCCCGAGGCGCGCTGATCCTCGTCAGGTCGCCGCAGAGAGCCTCGACCGTCGCGTCGAGCGTGTCGACCGCCGTCATCGGCCGTGTTCTTGCTCGGCCCGGCGCTTCAGTCGCCACCACGTCCAGGCGTTGGCGGCCACGAAGAACGCCGCGGCTGCGAACAGCGCGCGCGCCACGCCACCACCCGTGACCGTCGCGATCACAACGATCAGGATCGCCATCGCGCCGTAGATGATCAGGCTGTCCCGCATTGGCCGGCGCGACGCGGGAACGTTCGGCACGTCCCACTTCACCGAAGTTCGCCGGCCTCTGCCTCGACGGAGGCCACGACTGTGCCGTCTCGGATCGCCGCGGCGACTCCCTCGATGTCGTCGGCGAGCGGGCGGTCGTCCACGAGGCGCGGCGAGATCGTCCGGACTGCGTCCCGGGCCGCCCGGCCGCCGATTCCCGGCTCGAGCGGGGCGAGGAACTCGACCGCCTGCGCGCCGGCGAGGAGCTCGATCGCAAGCACGCGCTCTGCGTTCGCAAGCACCTGCCAGGCCTTGAGGCCGGCGGCATTGCCCATCGAGACGTGGTCCTCTTGGCCGGCGCTCGTGGGGATGGAGTCGACGCTGGCGGGATGGCAGAGCGCTTTGTTCTCGCTCACGAGCGACGCAGCGACGTATTGCGGGATCATGAACCCGGAGTTGAGACCGCCGTCGACGGTCAAGAACGCGGGGAGCCCATCGGACAGGCTCGGGTTGACCAGACGCTCGACCCGTCGTTCGGAGATGTTTGCGAGCTCGGAGACCGCCATCGCCAGGGCGTCGAGCGCGAACGCGAGCGGCTGTCCATGGAAGTTCCCGTTCGACAGAAGCACGTCGTCATCCACGAGCACGAGCGGGTTATCGGTGGCCGCGTTCAGCTCCACCGCCACCGTCGCCTCGGCATACGCCAGGAGATCGCGCGAGGCGCCGTGCACCTGCGGCGCACATCGCAGCGAGTAGGCGTCCTGGACCTTGTCGCACCAGCGGTGGGACTCGATGATCGCCGAGCCCTCCAGGAGCTGGAGCACGTTCGCCGCCGACGCGGCCTGGCCCGGGAGAGGCCGGGTCGCATGGATCTGCGGCAGAAAGCTCGTCCGTGAGCCCTGCAACGCTTCGACGGCCAGGCAACACGCGATGTCTGCGGCCTTGGCGATTCGCCGGGCGCGAGCCAGCCCCAGCGCGCCGAAGGCGGCCATGAACTGCGTTCCGTTGACGAGCGAGAGACCCTCTTTCGCTTCGAGCGAAATCGGCTCGAGCCCCACCTCGGCGAGCGCCTCAGCGCCGCTCATCCGTCTGCCGTCGACCCAGGCCTCGCCCTCGCCGACGAGCGGGAGGGCAAGGTGCGCGAGCGGCGCCAGGTCGCCGCTCGCTCCAACTGATCCCCTGCTCGGAACCCGCGGCAGGACGCCGCGGTTCAGGCATTCGACGAGGAGCTCGACCGTCTCCGGGCGGGCGCCGGAGAACCCTTTCGCCAGCGCATTGGCGCGCAACACCATCGCCGCGCGGACAATCTCCGGCGGGTAGGGGTCGCCGACCCCGGCTGCATGACTTCGCAGCAACCTGAGCTGCAGCTCGGCGGTCAGCTCTTCCGGAATCGCCCGTGACACGAACTTGCCGAAGCCGGTGTTGACGCCGTAGGTGTGCTCGGTCGTCCCATGAGCCGCACGCTCGACAAGCGCACGGGCGCGGGCGACCTTGTCCCGCGCTTCGGCCGCGAGCGCGGCCGGTGCGCCGTCGACGGCGACCGCCCAGACGTCGTCGATCCTCAGATCCTCGCCGCTCAGACGAACGGCCGTGGTCAGGGCCATTTCGTGGCCAGTCTAGCCCTGTGTCCGATCGAAAAAATCGCGACGCCGGCGGGGGCTAACGGAAGAGCCGCCGAAAGAAGAACGCGATTCGGCGCCAGATGTTCATCGAATGCTCGCGGCGCTGCGTGGGGGCCACCACCTTGCCCTCGAGCTCTCTCGCCTCCGCGGCAACCGCGTCACCCGCGCCGCCATGGCTGTCGGGCTCGATGCGCGCCGTCGTCGCCGGTTCGCGGTATTCGCCGAGTTGCTCGACCTGCTCCCTTGTCAGCGCCAGCCGAACCGTGCCCTCGGTGATCTCGGCGACCTGCTCCGCCGGGACGTAGCGCGGCTTGCCGAGCACGCTGGTGGCGATCGCGAGCCCGTCGAAGATGTCGGCGCCGCTGTCGCCGACCACCTCGTCGACCTCGCCGACCTCACTCCCGTCGACGGCCAGGACCTTCCAGCCGGTTTCGATCATCACCCAGGCGACCGGATCAGCCATTGTGCTGGGAGTCTGACGTATCGGAGCGCTCATTAAGGCGCATCCGGCCTCCTCCCCGCGGCGAGCCTATCCCGGAAATCCGCGCCTGTGTGTGACGCGGCGGTGCCGAAACTGCGCCCAGTGGTGGCTCATGAGACACGGTCTCTGGACACGTCCGCCTCGAGGAGCCTCAGCTCCAGGACACGCGAGGCGTCGAAGCCGTCGATCCGCAGCGCCGCGCCGGCCGCCGCTGCCGCGGCGCCGCCGGGCATCAGGCCCACGAGCTCCGAGCCGAGCACCTCCGCGCCGAGCGCCGAGGCCTCCGACTCGATACGCCCGAGCACGTCGTGGAGCGCAGCAGCCTCCCAGTCCTCGATATTCATGCTCACCTGGACGTGCCCGGCCCCCGGTAGGTCGAGCCCGAGCGCGCGGACGCCTGGAAACCCTCCTTCGCGTTCGCGGCCTGCGGCCGCGTTCGATCTCGCCGCGGCGAGATCGCCGCGGAGGTTGACGTTGAACGCGATCAAGGGCCTGCGTGCGCCCACCAGCACGGCACCCCATCGCTCGTCGAGCTCGCCGGGCCCGAAGTCCGGCGCGAGCTCCCCGGCTTCCACTCGATCGCGGAGCCGCCCGAGCCCACCCGCGCGGAAGAAGGCGGGCCCGCGGCCCGGCGCGAGCTCGCCGTAGAGGAACACCGGCAGGGCGAGCTCCTCCCCGACCCGGCCGGCGAGCTCGTGCGCGGTGCGCTTTGCGCGCTCCATGTCGTCCGGCCGCACCGGCACGACGGGGACGACGTCCGCCGCGCCGACTCGTGGATGCGCACCCTCGTGGCGCCGCAGGTCGATCCGTTCCTTCACGGCCCCGATTCCGGCGACGAGCGACTCCACGAGCTCGGCCTCCGAGCCGACGATCGTGAAGACCGACCGGTTGTGGTCGGCGTCGGCGTGGATGTCCAGCAAACGCGCCCGCGCCCCGAGCGCACCGCCGAGCGCGTCGATCGTCTCCCGGTCGCGTCCCTCCGAGAAGTTCGGGACCGATTCGAGCGGAAGCACCGCACTACTCTACGAGCCGATGAAGGCGTACTACGACGCGCGGGCGCGCGAGTACGACGACTGGATCCACGGCGTCGGCATCTACGCCGACCGGGATCGCCCCGGATGGTCGGAGGAACTCGCGGCGCTCGAGCAGTCGCTGCGATCCCTCCCGGCGGCACGAACCCTCGATGTCGCAGCCGGAAGCGGCTACTTCACGCGCTTCCTCCCCGGCCCCGTCGTCGCGCTCGACCAGAGCGCGAACATGATCGGGGTCGCGCGCGAGCGGGAGACTGCCGACGAGTACGTCGTCGGCGAGGCGCTCGAGCTGCCGTTCGAGGACGGGTCCTTCGAACGCGTTTTCACGGGCCACCTCTACGGCCATCTCGACGACGAGGAACGCGCGCGCTTCCTCGCCGAGACGCGGCGGGTGGCGCCGGAGCTGGTCGTGCTCGACTCGGCGTGGCGCGATGGCGTCCACCACGAGGAGTGGCAGGAGCGGCTGCTGCTCGACGGCTCGCGGTGGCAGGTCTTCAAGCGCTATTTCGACCCGGACGATCTCGCCGCGGAGCTCGGTGGCGGCCGCACCGTCTTCGCCGGAACCTGGTTCGTCGTCGTCCAGGCGTGACGCGCCGGCGCTCGAGCTATCGCTCGACGCGCTCGCTCCAGCGCGACAACCGCGTCTGCCGCGCGTGCGTGGAGGCGGGATACCCCCTCGAGTCGCTGCCGATCGTCCAGCCCTACGCGGGGCAGCGCGCCTACATGTTCGGCCAGGCGCCCGGGCAGGTCGAGGGCGTTGAACGGCTGCCGTGGCGCGGCCGGGCCGGCAGAACCCTCCGCCGCTGGCTGGAGCTCGACGAGGACGAGTTCTACGCCACCTTCTATTGCGCTTCGGTCACGCGCTGTTATCCGGGCAAGGCGCCCTCGGGCCGGGGAGACCGGACGCCGGCCCCCCGCGAGCAGGAGCTCTGTGCCTTCTGGCGCGACTGGGAGCTCCGTCTGATCCGCCCGAGGCTGATCGTCACCGTCGGCGGCCTTGCCGCGAGAAGGCTGCTGGGCCTGAAGAGCGTCACCGAGTGCGTCGGCCGCCGCTACGACGCCGACGGCGCGTTGGCGATCCCGCTTCCGCACCCTTCAGGCGCCAGCGGCTGGCTGAACGACCCGGCAAACCGCGCGCGGGTCGCGGCGGCCGCCGCGCTAATCCGGGCCGAGCTACCCCGACTTGACGGCAAAGAGCGGCGCTAGGTTTTCCGGGTGGCCACGGTTCCCTACCGGCGCACGTTTTTTCGCCTGCTCGGGTTTCTGCGCCCGTACAAGCGCTCCCTCATTGCCTCGACGGTGTTTGCGATCGGCTATCAGGGCAGCCAGATCGCGCTCATCTGGGTGACCAAGAACGTCATCGACGACGCGCTCGTGCCGCACGACACGCAGAAGCTCTGGATCTACGTCGGGGTGATCGTCGCGCTAGGCCTGTTCCGCGCCGTCTTGATGTACGGCCGCAGAATGATTTCCGGCCGCCAGGCGCTCGCCGTCGAGATGGACCTCCGTCACAACCTCTACTCGCGGTTGGTCCGGCTCTCGTTCGGGTTCTACGACCGCAATCAAACCGGGCAGCTGATGTCACGCGCGACGGTCGACCTGCAGGGGGTGCGCTTCTTCCTCGGCTACGGCCTCATCTTCTTCTTCCAGAACGCCTTGACCGTCTTCTTCGTCACAGGAGTCCTCCTCTTCTTCCAGTGGAAGCTCGCGCTGATCTCGCTGGCGATCACGCCGGTGCTGGTCGCCCTCGCGTACCGGTACAGCCACGTTGCGCACCCGACTCTTCGCGAGGTCCAGCAGAAGCTCGCGGACGTCGCCACCGTCGCCGAGGAAAACATCGTCGGCGTCCACGTCGTCAAGTCCTTCGCGCAGGAGCAAGCAGAACAGGCGAAGTTTCGTCGCCGGAGCGAGGCTCTCTTCGACGAGACGATCCGCGCGAACCGGCAGCGCGCGCTCTATGTCCCGTTGATCTCGTGGGTGCCGCTTATCGCCCAGGCCGCGGTGCTCCTCGTGGGCGCCCGCATGGTCAACTCGGGCGAGCTGACGGTGGGCGGTTTCGTCGCCTTCAACCTGTATCTCGTCATGCTGGTGATGCCGTTGCGCTCCCTCGGCATGTGGATCGGACAGGCGCAGCGGGCCACCGCCTCGGGCGAGCGCATCTTCCAAGTGATGGACGAGGAGATCGAGGTGTCCAACCGGCCCGGGGCGCGCGAGCTCCCGGCCGGCGGCGGCGAAATCCGCTTCGAGCGCGTCGGCTTCGAGTACCTCGAGGGCCGCCCGGTGCTGCACGACATCGACCTCGAGATCGACCCGGGCCGGACGATCGCGCTAATCGGGCACACCGGCTCGGGGAAGACGACGCTGACCTCGCTCGTGCCGCGGTTCTACGACGTTACCTCGGGGCGCCTGACGATCGACGGCGCCGACGTGCGCGACGTCGATTTGAGCTCACTCCGACGCGAGGTCGGCGTCATCTCGCAGGACACGTTCCTCTTCTCGACCACGGTCCGGGAGAACATCGCCTTCGGGGCGCCGCAGCTGAGCGATGAGGAAATCGAGCAGGTTGCCCGCCTTGCGCAGGCTCACGAGTTCATCGAGCGCCTGCCCGACAAGTACGACACCGTGATCGGGGAGCGGGGGATCACGCTCTCGGGCGGCCAGCGCCAGCGCCTGGCGATCGCGCGCGCGATCGCCGTCGATCCCCGGATCCTCATCCTCGATGACGCGACGGCGTCGGTCGACGCCAGCACGGAGGCTCGAATCAGGCTCGGGCTCCGTGAGGCGATGAAAGGGAGGACGACACTGATCATCGCCCACCGCCTCTCGACCATCTCGCTCGCAGACGAGATCGTCGTCATCGACAGCGGCACGATCGCCGCCCGGGGAGCCCACGACGACCTGCTCCAGACCAGCCAGGTCTACCGGGACATCTACACGCATGGCCTGGTGGAGCGCCAGTTCGCCGACGCCGTCGAGGCGCGCGCCGCGGCGGAAGAGGAGGACGAGGTGGAGGTCGCATGATTCTCGCCGTCGGCGCCGACCGGAAAGCAGGCCGCTCATGAGGGTCTGGCAGCCAGGCGGCCACCTGATGCGGGAACGCAGCGCCCACGTCGAGGACTGGTCGTGGCGGACGACACGCCGCCGGTTCGGGACGCTCGCTCGGTTGACGCGGCCCTACGGCACGCGGACGACGCTCTCCGTCTTCTCGTTGCTCGCCGCAACCGCGACGGCACTCGCGCCGCCGTATCTGTCCAAGTACGCGATCGACGACGGGATCGTCAATCACGACATGCGAACGCTGTGGATCGTCGTCGTCCTCTTCCTCTTCGCCGGGCTGGCGAACTGGGGCATGAGCTACGTCGAGACGTACCTGACCGGGTGGGTCGGGGAACGGATCCTTGCCGATCTCCGGATCAAGCTATTCGGCCACCTGCAGCGACTATCGCTCGGGTTTTACGAGCGCAATCGCGCCGGCGTGATCATCAGCCGTCTGACGAATGACATCGAGGCGCTCGACCAGCTGGTCACGGACGGCGTCACCACGCTGGTGCAGAGCACGCTGACGTTGCTCGGAACGGCAATCCTGCTCTTCGTCCTCGACTGGAGGCTGGCGCTCGCGACGCTGGCCGTGATCCCGATCATGAGCGCGGGGACGATCGTCTTCCGGATCCACTCGGCCCGCGCCTACTCCGCAGTTCGCGAGCGCCTGGGGCTCGTCACGGCCACGCTCGCCGAGGACATCGCCGGCATGCGGATCGTGCAGGCCTTTACTCGCGAGCACAAGAACATCGAGCGCTTCCAGGAAGTGACGGACGAGTACCGCGCGGCAAACATGCAGACGGTCGTCCTGAACGCGGTGTACTTCCCGTTCGTCGACCTCGTCTCGTCGGTCGCGCTCGCCGTCGTCCTCGGCTACGGCGGCCACCTTTACTTCGCCGGCCAGATCAGCCCTGGAACGATCTTCGCCTTCCTGCTCTACGTGCAGAACTTCTTCGACCCCGTCCAGCAGTTGTCGCAGCTCTACAGCACCTTCCTCTCGGCGACGGCGGCCCTCGACAAGATCATGGACGTCCTCGACGAGGAGCCGCAGGTGCTCGACGAGCCGGGCGCGAGCGAGCTCCCGCCGGTCGAGGGACGCGTCCACTTCGAGCATGTCCGTTTCGGCTACGGCGAGGGCCCGGAAGTCCTGCACGACCTCGACCTCGACGTCGAAGCCGGGACGACCGTTGCGCTCGTCGGCCATACGGGCGCCGGAAAGTCGACGATCGCGAAGCTGCTGGCGCGGTTCTACGACCCCCGCGCGGGCCGGATCACGATCGACGGGATCGACCTCCGTGACGTAACGCAGGCATCCCTTCGGCGCCAGCTCGGGATCGTGCCGCAGGAGGGCTTCCTGTTCGCCGGCACCGTGGCCGAGAACATCGCCTTCGGCCGGCCAGACGCCGCCGGCGAAGACATCCTGCGCGCGGCGCAGGCGGTCGGGGCGCACGACTTCATCCTCCGGCTCGAGAACGGCTACGAAACGGAGGTTCAGGAGCGCGGCAGCCGGTTGTCGCTCGGCCAGCGCCAGCTGGTCGCCCTGGCGCGCGCCCTGCTCGCCGACCCGAGAATCCTCATCCTCGACGAGGCAACGTCCTCCGTCGACATCGGAACGGAGCGGAAGATCGAACAGGCGCTGCGGCTGCTCTTGTCCGGCCGGACCGCCTTCATCATCGCGCACCGCCTCTCGACGATCCGCGACGCCGACCTGATCGTGGTGCTCGAGCACGGCCGCATCGTGGAGCAGGGCAGCCACGACGAGCTGATGGAGAAACGCGGGCTTTACACGTCGCTCTATGGAGACTGGGCGGCAGATGTCGCGTAGCGCGCGGCCAGGCGCAGTCAGCCCAGGCGGCATCGCAAGCGAGGCCTCAGACGTCGACCGGGCGGCGGACGTCGCGTAGCGACCGCAGGGCGTAGGCTCTGCGCGGTGGCGCTCGACAAGCAGACCGAGGAGCGAATCGACCAGCCGATTTCCGAGGAGGCCGAGCGAGATACCCGCCTGACACCGGCCGAAGCCGTCGAGCGGATGCGCATCAACGTCCCGGCCCGTGGGAACCGCAAGCTGCGCACCGTCCTCGACCGCGTCAACCGCGACAAACAGCTGAAGGCGTGGTGGCACGTCGCGAACGTCAATGCGGTCGCCCGGATGCAGATCAACGACCATTCCTGGGTGCACGTCCAGATCGTGACCAACATCGCCCTGAAGCTCCTCCGCCAGCTGACGAAGCACGGCGTCGAGCCCTCGGTCGTGAACGACTACGGCTTCGAGCGGGACGACGCCGAGGTCGTCGTGGCGCTCGCCGCGCTCCTGCACTGCGTCGGGATGGCCATCCACCGCGACGGCCACGAAGACTTCAGCCTCTTCCTCGCGCAGCCGAAGGAGCGGGAGCTGCTCGCGGGCCTCTACGAGGAACCGGAGCTGACGGTGATCGCCTCGGAGGTGCTGCATGCGATCACGAGCCACCGCGAGTACGGAAAGCCGCTCACGCTCGAGGCCGGCATCGTCCGCGTCGCCGACGCACTCGACATGGCCAAGGGCCGCTCGCGGATCCCGTTCGAACACGGCCGCATCTCGATCCACTCGCTCTCGGCAGCCGCGATCGACGACGTCACGATCACCGACGGCATGGAGCGGCCGATCGGGATCGAGATCACGATGAACAACTCGTCGGGCATCTACCAGATCGACGAGTTGCTCGGCGCGAAGCTGCGCGGCTCGGGCCTCGAGCCGTACGTTGACGTGATCGCCCACATCGAGGGCGAGGCGGAGAAGCTGCTGCTGCCGAACTACCGGCTCGAGACGTAGGAGGGTTCGGCTCCCAGGCGCTACACTTTTCCACCCCGTTGCGGGGTCGTCTAATGGTAGGACGCTCGGCTCTGGACCGAGTAGTCTAGGTTCGAATCCTAGCCCCGCAGCCTCCGCGAAAAGCCCCGCTCAGGCGGGGTTTTCCCTTCTCATGAGCACGGCGGAGAATCGCCGGAGATCGGCTCCAGTCTCGACCGGCTAAACTCCGCCTCTCGGCGCATTCGTCTAGTGGCCTAGGACACCGCCCTCTCACGGCGGCGGCACGGGTTCGAATCCCGTATGCGCCTCTCCTTCGTATTCGGCGCGCATTTCGCGGCCTCGCTAGGCTGCCCGCCGAACGACGGGAGGACCTCTCTGCGAAAAGTTTTCGGCTTCGCGCTCATCGGCCTCGCCATCGCCGGGGCCGCATACGGTGACTCACGGCGCACGGCGGCTGACCCCGCGCTCCAGCACTACGTCTCCCGTCCCGACCTGACGCCCCCCGTCGTGACGATCGACGTCAAGGGCAAAGACGTCGCCCCGGGCTACATCTTCATCGCGCCCAAGAAGATCCGGCCGGAGGGGCCGCTGATCGTCGATAACCGCGGCCGGCCGATCTGGTTCCACCCGCAGGCCGACGGAGCGACCGACTTCCGGGTCCAGCGCTACCGCGGCCGCAAGGTGCTGACCTGGTGGGAGGGCCAGTCCACAAACGGGATCGGCGCCGGCCACTACGTGATCTACAACGATCAGTACCGCCGGATCGCGGTCGTCAAAGCCGGAGACGGGCTTGCCGGCGACGAGCACGAGTTCACGATCACGCCTCGGAACACCGCGCTGATCACGTACTACAACCAGCGCGGCGACACGGAGGACTCCGGGTTCCAGGAGCTCGCGATCCCGAGCGGCCGGGTCCTGTTCCAGTGGAGCGCGCTCGCCCACGTTCCGCTTTCGGAGTCCTACGCCAAGGCGAGCGGCTCCCAGCCGTTCGACTACTTCCACATCAACTCGGTCGCGCTCGGGCCCGACGGGAACTACCTCATCTCGGGCCGGAACACCCACGCGCTTTACGACATCAACCGGAAAACGGGGGCGATCCGCTGGCGGCTCGGCGGCAAGCAGAGCGATTTCGCAATGGGCTCCGGGACGACCTTCAACTGGCAGCACGACGCCCGCTGGCGGTCGAAGAACACGATTTCCCTGTTTGACAACGGCTCCAACCCCGCCGTCGAGAAGCAGTCACGGGCACTGCTGCTGCGCGTCAACGTCAGCGCGCGCAAGGTCAGCCTCGCGCGCGCCTACATCCACCCGCAGGGGCTGCTGTCT
Source organism: Gaiellaceae bacterium (assembly GCA_051955535.1). Lineage (GTDB taxonomy): Bacteria > Actinomycetota > Thermoleophilia > Gaiellales > Gaiellaceae > 13-2-20CM-68-14. The sequence continues at coordinate 30,083 of JBQCGP010000017.1, forward strand.
GGCAGCCAGGGGAACGTGCAGATGCTGCCGAAGGGCCACGTCTTCGTCGGCTGGGGACAGAACCCCTGGTTCACCGAGTTCGATGCCCGCGGTCACGTCGTCCTCGACGGCTATTTCGCGAAGGATGCCGACTCCTACCGCGCCTACCGGCTCACCTGGCGCGCGCGGCCGGCCACGCGGCCCGCGATCGCCGTGCGCAGGACCGGCGGCCGCGTGACCGTCTACGCGAGCTGGAACGGCGCGACCAACGTGACGCGCTGGCAGGTCCTCGCCGGCCGGAGCGCGCGAACCCTGAAGCCGGTCCGCACCGTCCCGCGCGCGGGCTTCGAGACAGCGATCGCGCTGAAGACCAGCCCGAGGATGTTCGCCGTCAGGGCCGTAGGGTTTCCCGGCGCCAGGGCGACCTCCGTGGCCGCCTCGGCGTCTTAAGCGCCGAGCTCGCGCAGCAACGGCGCGGTGTCGAGCGGCTGGAAGCCGAGCCGCGCGGCGATCTCCTCGCTCGAGGGCTTCGTTCCTTCGAGGAAGAGCCCCGTCAGGCGCTCGCCGGTCTCGGCGTTCCGCCACCAGTCCTCGCCCACCTCGCGGACGAGGAAGTCGCGGAGCTGCGCCGAGCGGATCCACGCCCGCAGATAATCCGCCGAGTAGAAGCCCGCGTCCATGTCGAAGAGGTAGTTGTCGGCACGGTAGCGAACGCCGGTTGCCTCGGTGAGACCCTCCTCGTAGCCCTCGGGCCCACCGCCGTCCTCATCGCTGAAGCGGCCCCAGAACGCGAGCTCGAACTCCAGCTTCGCGGCGTAGCGGCGGTACAAGACCGCCTCGAGGAAGTCCGTCGCCTCGGCGTTGCGCTCGGCCTCCTCGTCGGGGAGGCCGAAGTAGTGCGCGTGCCACTCGGGCTCACGGGTGATCGCCTCGAAGATGTACGAGTAGATCTCGGTGAGGGCGTGGTCGCGCGAGATGTTCCGGAACGTGTACGGCAGGTTCGGGTCGACGCCCCCATAGTGGAGCGCGTGGCCGGCCTCGTGCAGAAAGGCCTGGTAGTCGTGGAGACCGCCCTGAGCGCGCGTGATCAGGTGCACGATGGTCGGCGGGTCTGAGGGGATCACGCATGCGCGCGGCGACTTCTGCGGCCGGTCGTCGAGGTCGAGGCGGATATTCGGGTCGTTCTCCAGATCGAAGCCGAGCCGCTTGATCGTGTCCATGCAGACCTCGACCGCCCGCTCCTTGGTGTACGTGGCCTCGAGCGGTGAGAGACGGCGCATGTAGGCGACGTGGTACGAGGACGGGACCTCGTCCCGCTCCGGACCGAGCAGCCGCTCGAACCAGCGATCGCGCAGCGGGATGTAGGCGGCGGTCGAGCGCTCGCTCGCCTGCGAGAGCGCCGCCTCGAGCTCGCGAAGCGAGATGCCCTTCTCCTCCTCGTTTCGTGCGATCGCGTCAACCTGGCCGGAGATCTCGCCTTCGAGCTCCTCGACGGCACGCAGCAGCTCCAGCCGGTCGTCGTTGAACTCGGCGCTCCGGTCGGCGGTGATCGATCCGAGCTGTTCGCGGTCCTGGTAGTCGGGGAGCACCGCCAGCCGCGCCTGGGCAGACCGCAGCGGGAGCTCCTCGTCCTTGAACTCGATCCGCGCGGCGAGGATCGCGTTCTCGAGGGCGTCCTCGCGCTCCGCGATCTCCGCCGAGATAACGCCCGCCTCGCACGTCTTGCGGAGACGGTAGAGCCGCTCGCGCTCGTCGCCCTCCGGCGCCTGACCCTCGGCCGCACGCAACGCGTCGAGCTGCTCGCGACTGAACAGGTCGCGGTAGCGGTCGACGATCTCCGCCCGCTCCGAGACCTCTTTCTCCCCCACGCGCACCGCGCGGCCCTCCTCCGAACGCTCGAACAGGTAGCGGCGGAGCTCAGACTCGTATTCGGCAGGGGTGCGAACGGCGGCGACGCTCATGGGCCAGGGAATCTAGCTGAGGGTCATCCGGCGGCGAGCCGCCCGACGGTTTCCGAGAGCTCCGTCAACGTGAACGGCTTCCGCAGAACGGCGTCCACGGTCGCAGCGCGCTGCTCATCGACCTGGAAGCTGCCCGTGAAGAGCGCCACCTTCTCGTCGTGGATGTCTTCGAGGACTTTGAACCCGTCGCCGGATCCGACGTGCACGTCGAGGAGGACGACGTCGACGGGCTCCCCTCGAAGCACGTCCTGCGCAATCTCGACCGTTGGCGCCTCGAGCACCCGGTAACCCTCGAGCTCGAGGTTCACCCGGCAGAGCATTCGCAGGCTCTCGTCGTCTTCCACGACCAGCACTGTGTTCGCCTCTCCCCCCATTCCGCGCCAAGCCACTGTAGCGCCGATCCGCTTGACCCAAGCCAAAATCGCGGCTCAGCGGCATCGCTTGCAATGCCGCTCCAAAAGGCCGCGCCGACATGCGCGGCGCGGCCGCTCGACCCGGCGCGAGCGAAGCAGACGCCTTGACCGCCACCAAGATCCCGGCTCAGCGGCCACGCTTGCGATGCCGCTCCAAAAGGCCGCGCCGACATGCGCGGCGCGGCCGC
>JBQCGP010000018.1:0-60243 GCA_051955535.1 Gaiellaceae bacterium
TTTTTTTGGCGGGGGCCTACCCGGCGGGGGGGGGGGGGGCGCCGGCGCGCGCCCCCCCCCCCCCCCCCGGCCCCTCTCCTCCTCTCCCCTGACAGGGCGGCGGCCTCGGGCCGCCGCCTTTTTTCTGCAGTTCCGGGAATAGGGCCAACCGCTGAAACGTCTTTGGACGAAGAGCAGACAAGTCCCTACAGTTCCGCGAACGAACCGAGGACACATGGATCTCGAAGCCACCGGCGTCAAGCTCACCGATCTCGCCTCCTGCGGAGGCTGCGCAGCCAAGTACTCGGCCGCCCGCCTCGAGGAGCTGCTCGCGGGCTTCGTGCCCGCCGACGCCGAGGACCTGTTGGTCGGACTCGCGCCCGCCGACGACGCCGCGGTCTACCGGCTCGACGACGAGCGCGCGCTGATCTTCACGCTCGACTTCTTCCCGCCGGTCGTCGACGACCCGGGCGACTACGGAGCAATCGCTGCCACGAACGCCTTGAACGACGTCTTCGCAATGGGGGGAACGCCGCTGCTTGCCCTCTCGATCGCGGCGTTCCCGGAGGAGCTGCCGACCGAGATCCTGGCGCGCGTCTTCGCCGCCGCTGACGAACAGGTTCGGGCGTCGGGCGCGTTGCTCGCGGGTGGGCACACGATCCGAGACGCCGAGCCCAAGTACGGCCTTGCCGTCATCGGCACCGTCCACCCGGAGGCGATCTGGCCGAAGAACGGCGCGCGGCCCGGCGACTCGCTCTTCCTGACAAAGCCCCTCGGGACCGGGCTGATCATGTCGGGGCACAAGACCGGACTAACCGGTTCCCAGCCGCTCGAGCGCGCCGTCCAGTGGATGCGGACGCTCAACAAGGACGCGGCCGAGCTACTGCGCGCACGCACGCCGAACGCGGTCACCGATGTCACCGGGTTCGGCCTCTTTGGGCACGCACACGAGGTCGCCGAGCGGAGCGGCGTTCGGCTCGTGCTGGAGTGGGAGCGCATCCCTGCGATCGACGGCGCCCTCGACCTCGCAAGGAAGGATGTGCGGACGAGCGGCGACCCACGCAACCGAGATTTTGCGGCCGCGCATGTCACGCTCGACGCCACGCCCGAAGCGATCGTCGCGCTCGGCTTCGACCCCCAGACGGCGGGCGGTTTGCTCGTCTCGCTGCCGTCCGAGCAAGGCCCGGCGCTCGAGGCGGAGTTCGGTGCGCGGCGGCTCTTCCTCCGGCGGATCGGCCGAGTCGAGGAGGGCTCCGGAGTAGTCGTGACTTAAGCCGAAAATGCTGCGCATTTTCGGCTTGGGTAGTTTGTCCCATCGCTCTGCTCGGGAGACCCGGGAGAAAAGTTGACGGAAACCAAGAGAGGCATGGTCCACGGGCGCTTCCAGCCCTTCCACAACGGACATCTCGAGTACCTGCGCGGCGCCGCCGAGCGCTCCGACGAGGTCTGGATCGGGATCACGAACCCCGATCCCGAGCGGATCAAGCCCGAGGCGAGCGATCCGCTACGCCACCTGCCCGAATCCAACCCGTTCTCCTACGCCGAGCGTCTGCTGATGGTCAAGGCGGCCGCCGCCGACCTCGGGCTCGAGCCGGCAACCGTCCATGTGATCCCGTTCCCGGTCAACGAGCCCGAGCTCTGGCCGGCCTACGTGCCCGAGGGCGTGACGCAGTACCTGCGCCTCTTCTCCGCCTGGGGCGGCACAAAGCTCGAGCGCCTGCGCGAGGCCGGCTATGAGGTGGTGATCCTCGACGAAGGCACGGAGAAGCAGCTTTCGGGCATCGAGGTCCGCCAGGCGCTGCGCGAGAGCGGAGACTGGGAAGCGCTCGTTCCGCCCGGCGTTGCGCATGTACTTCGCGCTCTCTACGAGTCGTCGAAAGTAAAAACGCTGTAAGCGAGCGCGACTTTTTCGCCGCGGCGTCGTTTGAACCAACGTCGCAACGAGAAGGGGTCAGGTGCCATGAAGAAGCTGTTCATCCCATTCATCGCCGTCGCCGCTCTCGCAGTCGGCGCCGCGCCGGCCGCACCGGCGACCACGGCGACAGTCCAGGTTCAGATCAAGCGCAGTTCGTTCGTCAAGTCGCTCACGACGATCAAGGCGGGCGACACGGTCAAGTGGGTCAACGTGGACACTCAGAACCATCAGGTCGTGTCCAACAACGGCTCGTTCGTCTCGCCGATCCTCGGTCCCAGCAAGAGCTACTCACACCGCTTCAACGCCGCCGGGACGTATCGGTACCACGACGGCCTGAACGCCGCGGTCAAGGGCACGATCAAGGTGAACGGGCCTGCTCCCGCGGTAACCGCAGGGGTCTCGCTGCCGATCATCGTCTACGGGCAAGGGGTCTCGCTCTCGGGGACCGTCTCGAACGGACAGGCGAACGAGAAGGTCACGCTTTACCAGCAGCCGTATCCGCAGACCTCCTTCGCCGAGATGACGACTGTGCTGACGACCACCGGCGGTGTCTGGAACCTCGTCCTGACGCCGTCGCCGAAGGTCCTGACGCAGTACCAGGCCAAGTGGAACGGCCGTACGAGCGTCACCGTCGGCGTCCAGGTGCGCCCTCGGATCAGGCTCTTCTACCGGAACGGCAGGTTCTCGACCGCTGTTCAGTCGGGGGCCTCGCACGCCGGCCGCTCGGTTCAGGCCCAGCGCCTCTCGCGCTTCGGCCAGTGGGTGACGTTGAAGCGCGTGCGGCTCGGCGGCAAGTCGACCGCCGTCTTCCGGCTGACGCTGCCGAAGGGCAGGTCTCGAATTCGGGTCGCAATGTCCGTCAACCAGGCGGGCGCGGGCTACCTCGCGGGGTTCAGCCCGACGATCACAGTTCGGCGCCGCTAGGGGTCAGTGGCGCCGGAGTACCGCGGAGGGCGGCTTGCAAGAAGCCGCCCTTCGTGTTTGCTCTAGCCTCCGCGCGTGCTCCCGATCGTCCTCGTGCTGATCGATGGGCTCGGCGACCGCACGCACCAGGTGCTCGGCGGGCGCACGGCGAGCGAGGCGGCCGCGACGCCGAACCTCGACGCGTTCGCGTCGAGCGGTTCCTGCGGACTGCTCTACGGCGTCGGCCCGGGCCGCGCGCCCTCGAGCGAGGTCGCGCACTGGGCGATGCTGGGTTACCGGCCCGACGAGTTTCCGGGCCGCGCCGTCTTCGAGGCGCTCGGCCGCGGGCAGGAGGTGAGCGCCGAGCACGTCTTCGCCTACGCGGCCCTGCGCCCGGCCGAGCGGCGTGACGACGGCTGGTGGCTGACCGGCCGGCCCGACCCGGAGCGCGACGCCGAGCTGGCGGCCGAGCTCGTGACGCGTTGCGACGAGATCGAGATCGACGGACTCTCCTTCTCGCTGGAGCACGTCTGGCGCGGCGAGTCGGTGCTGCGGATCGGGGGCGGCGCCGACGAACGGGTCACCGACTCGGACGCCTTCTTCCGCGATCGTCATCCGGTTCTGCGTCCGCGCCCGCTCGTGCCGGAGGCTGGCCGGACCGCTCACGCCTGCGAGGGGTGGAGCCGCGAGGTGATGCGGCGGCTCGACGGGGAACGCTTCAACGTGATCACGCTGAAGTGGTTCGGGCGCCCGCGGTCGCTCCCGAGCTTCCGTGAGCGGCACGGGATCGAGGGCGCGTTCGCGGCCGAGTCGGCCTTGTTGCGCGGCCTCGGCCGGTGTTTGGGTCTGGAGCCGGTCGCGGCGGAGCTCGATGTCGGGCTTGTCGCCGAACGCCTCGACGCCGGCGACACCTTCGTCTACGTGCACGACAAGCGCGTCGACGAGGCGGGACACACGAAGGATCCGCGCCGCAAGCAGTCGGCGGTCGAGGAGATCGATGGGCTGCTCGCGGGACTTCCGACCGATCGCGCGATCGTCTGCGTGACCGGCGACCACGCGACCCCCACGTCGCCGGAAGTGATCCATTCGGGCGACCCCGTGCCGCTCGTGATCGCCGGTCCGGGTGTCCGCGCCGATCCTGTCACGAGGATCGGGGAGCTCGACTGTGCCGCTGGGATCCTGGGGCAGCTCCGCGGGCCGGACCTGATGCCGGTTTTGCTCAATGCGGCCGACCGGCCGCTCTTCCTCGGCTCGCGTCCAACGCCCGTCGACGGGGCGGACGGCTATCCGGCCGATGAGCTGCTGGAGCCGCTTATTTGACCCCGACCCGGATGCGGTAGCAGAGCACCGCCGGCCGGGTCCGGTCTCCAAGCACGCGCGTCGCGGTCTCGCGCAGGAGCTCGAACGTCTCGTTGACCCGTGGAGCCGCTTCGCCGAAGATCTCGCGCGGGCCCCCGAGGGTCTCGGCAAGCCCGACCACGCCTTCTCCGTCGAGCTCCCACCAGCCGTGGGCCAGGACTTCGCGCGAGTAGCGGAAGTGACTGCTTGCGCGGATCTGCTCGAGATGCTTCGTCTTCGGCCACGAGGAGGCGCCGGCCCGAAGGCCGAGCCGGTCGCGCGCCTCGTGGCGCGCGTCGAAGAGCTCGGCGAACGCCGCGTCGACCTCGGGCTCGACCACCGGCGGCACGTCGTAGTCACAAGCGGCGAAGACGCCGCCCGCCCGCAGGAGCCGTGCCGCCTCGGCGAGGACGGGCTGCGGCTCCATCCAGTGGAAGGCTTGGTAGGCGGTGACGAGGTCCGCATCGCCTGCGCGTAGCCCCGTGTCGGCGGCGTACGCCTCCACGTAGCGAATGTTCGGCTGCGCGGTCGCCGCCCGCGCTTGCCCGACCATGCGTGGATTCGGCTCGACGCCGACGACCTCGTCGGCGCGATCGGCCCAGGCGCGCGTCGCGAGGCCCGTACCGCACCCGAGATCGACGACCAGGCCGGGCCGCTCGGTCCCGGCGACGTGGACGAGGACGTCGAATACTTCGGCGGGCGGCGCCGGCCGGTGGCGGTTGTAGACGTCGGCGAACCCCTCGCCGAGGTAGCCGGATCGCTCGATCAACCGTTGAGAGAACTCCGACACGAGTACGCTGATTCTCGTGCACGCCGAGACCACGAGGGCGGCCGGTCGGCTGCGGTCGTTTGTCGTCGCGCCCGTCTGGTTCCTTCGCTTCGCAGCGCTCGAGCTCTTTGCGCTCTGGGCGATCGTCGCGACCGGCGCGGCGGTGCGGCTGACCGACTCCGGCCTCGGCTGCCGCCACTGGCCGGGCTGCGAGGCGGGCCACCCGCTGCCGGCGAAGAACTACCACGCGTACATCGAGTTCGGAAACCGCGTCGTCGGCGGCGTCACGATCCTGATCACGCTGCTCGTCGCGGTGACGGCCTTCTGGTCGCCGCTCCGCAGGCGCGGCAGGCAGCTGGCAGTCGCGCTCTTTCTGGGAACTCTGGCCCAGGCGCCGCTCGGCTACCTCGCCGTCAAGACAGACCTGCGCTGGCCGATCGTGGCGGCGCACCTGCTGCTCTCGATGCTGCTGATCGCCGGAGCGGTGGTGCTCGTCCTCGTCGCATCGATGTGCGTCGTCGGACGGGCCGAGCCGCTCGTCCCGCGCGAGTTGAGGATCTTCGGGACCTTCGTGGCGGTCGCGGGCCTGGCGCTGCTCGTCAGCGGATCGCTGGCGACGGCGGCGGGGCCGCACTCGGGAGGCGGCACGACCCAGGTTCACCGGCTGGCGCGCTTCGAGCCGGTCCTGTACGCCCACGCGGGGGTCGTTGCCGTTTTCGGCTGCTCGTTCTTGTTCTTGCTCGGCTACCTGGCTGCCCGGCGGTCGGGCGCGCCGCGGCTCTTCTGGGCCGCGCTGGCCGTCCTCGGCGTCCTGCTCGTCCAGGTCGGATTAGGGGAGCTGCAGTACCGCCTGCACCTGCCCTGGTACCTCGTGCTGCTGCACGTCAGCGTCGCAGCAACGGCCTGGGCCGGGATCGTGGCGCTCGCGTACGCCTTTTGGCGTCCGCCCGAATGGCTCGCGACCTGACACGCATACACTTCAAAGATGGAATCCGAGCTCCGCGTTTCCGGCCGCCCTGAGCTGACGCACCCGGTGCTCGTGGCGGCGTTCCGTGGGTGGAACGACGGCGCGCAGGCCGCATCGCTCGCGGCCGGCTACCTGGCGCGGCTCTGGGACGCCGAGCAGATCGCCGAGGTCGATCCCGAGGGTTTCTTCGACTTCCAGGCGACCCGCCCGCACGTGTCGCTCGTCGACGGCATCACGCGCCGGATCGATTGGCCGGAGACCGCCTTCTACCACGGGAAGCCGGCGGGGCTCGACCGCGACGTCGTGCTGCTGCTCGGGATCGAGCCGAATGTCCGCTGGCGGACCTTCACGGACCTCGTCGTGGGTCACGCTCAGGGGCTCGGGGTCGAACTCGTCGTGACTCTTGGTGCGCTCCTCGCCGACGTCCCACACACGCGGCCATCGCCCGTGACCGGCAGCGCGTCCGGACCGGAGCTCGTCGAGGAGCTGGGGCTCTCGACGTCGCGCTACGAGGGGCCGACCGGGATCGTCGGCGTCCTGCACGACGCGTGCAACCAGGCCGGCATCCCGTCCGCGAGCCTCTGGGCCGCGGTGCCTCACTACGTTTCCTTGACGCCGAGCCCGCGTGCGGCGGCGGCGCTCTGCAACCGCCTCGGAGGTCTGATGGAGATCGAGATCGACACGACCGAGCTCGACCGGGCCGCCGAGACCTACGAGGAGCAGGTCAGCCAAGCGGTCGCCAGCGACGAGGAGACCGCCGCCTATGTCGAGGAACTCGAGCAGCGCGCCGACACGATCGAGGAGCAGGCCGAGCTTCCGTCAGGTGACGCCCTCGCCGCCGAGCTGACGCGCTACCTCCGCGAACGCGAGGGCGAGAACGGCGAATCGGGGCCGAGGGATCAGTAGCACCCGAGCGCTACCAGACCCTCCTAGCCGAACGTAAACGAGTAGACCGAGATCCCGGGCGTGAACCGGAGGCTCAGCTGGGCGTCGAGGAGCTGCCGGGCGTTCAGGACCGTGTAGAGCCGGCTGATCCCTTCGACGTCAATCGAGCCGACCGATTGTCCGTCGGCGAACACGCGGACGCGGCCCTGCCCGCCCATGACGAGGTAGACGTCCTTCGCATGGAAATGGAGGCCGAGAGCGGCGTCGCGTACCGCCGTCGTGTGCTCGGCGCCGAGCTTCCAGCGGCCTGAGAGCGCCCAGCCGTTCTGGGGCAGATCCTTCGGAGCCGTGTAGGCCGCGGTGCGATCCGGGACTGGGGTCGACCCCGCGTAGTCCGCGAGCCTGTGCTCGTAGCCGAGGTAGGTCTCCGGCGTCGTCAGCTCGGTCGGCGTCATGTCGGCGAGCTCGTTGCGCGCCCGACCCGGCTCGCCAAGCAGCTGGCGGATCAGCTGCTCCGTGTGGTTGTAGTCGCCCTCGCCGAAGTGCTCGTGGCGGATCCGGCCCTGCTTGTCGATCAGGTACTCGGCCGGCCAGTACTCGTTGTTGTAGGCCTTCCAGGTGTCGTAGTGCGGGTCGAGCGCGACCGGCCAGGTCACGCCGAGCTGCTTCGTCGCCTCGCTGACGTTGTGCGGGACCGCCTCGAAGCCGAACTCCGGCGTGTGGATGCCGACGATCACGAGGCCGGCGCGCCGGTACTCCCTCCACCACGCCCGGAGGTGGGGAAGCGTCCGCAGGCAGTTGATGCACGAGTACGTCCAGAAGTCGACGAGCACCACCTTCCCGCGGAGTTGCCGCAGAGTCAGCGGCTTCGAGTTGAACCAGTTCGAGATCCCTCGGAAGTCGGGCGCGGTGCCGACGTCCGCGAGCGTGCTCTGCTCGTGGGTGCAGCGGTAGCCGAGGTGCTCGCGCGAGTAGCAGCTCTTCTCGGCCGCCTGGAGGATGTTGGTGTAGTTCGGGATCTTCGTCTGCAGCGTCCGGTCGACGTGGAAGACGATTGCGAAACCGGATGCGGCGACAAGGACGCCGAGCGCGACCCTGATCGTCCTGGCGTGTGCCCGGAACGCCCGCAGGCCGACCGCGGCCCGCGCGCTCCTCGCGATCAGGAGCATCGGCAGCGCGACGCCGAGCGCGTAAGCGATCGTGATCGCGACCGTCTTGAAGCCGAGGTCGCCGACGCTCGCCGACTGTGCAGCGATGTAGCCTTGGATGACCCCGCCGCAGGGGACGAAGACCAGCCCGAGGCTGAGGCCCAGCAGGAAGCCGCCGCCCAAATCGCCGGCCGGCCTCCGGCTCAGCCGTGACAGTGGCCGCTCGATCAGCACCGCGAACTGCGGAAAGATCAGCATCGCGGCGACGACGAAGAGGAGGGCGATCGCGACGTTGCGCAGCAGATCCTGCGGGAGCCCGAGCTTCCCGAGCAGCCACGTGAGCACGAGTAAGGACGTCGTGAAGGCGACGACGATGCCCGCGACGATGGCAATCGGCCGGCGGCGGCTGCCGCCGCTCGCGCCGCCGGCGAAGACGATCGGGAGCACGGGCAGCACGCAGGGAGAGATCGCTGTGACGACCCCTGCCAAAAAAGAGATCCCAACGAGAAGGACCACGTTCCTATGGTCCTTCGTGGGAAGCGGGCGTTACGGTTCTTCGGTCGCGGGCTCCGCGACGGGCGCGGGGGCCTCGGCAGGAGCCGCCGCGCCGTCCTCAGAGGCCTCAGTCTGCTCCTGCGGCTGCCCGTTCTGCGTCTGTTGCTGCTGGGCTGCCTTCTTCTTGCGGCGCCTGCGCCGCCGCCGTGAGCGGCCGCTCGGCTGCTTGGGCGCCGGCAGGTTGTCGGCCAGCGCGTGGGCGACTGCCGGCAACGTCCCGAGCTGCTCGCGCGCCGCGTCGATCAGCTGGTTCGCACGAGGGGTGTAGCCCTCGGCCGAGGCGAGTAGCGCCACTCCGACCTCGAGCGGCTGCTGGCGTGCGGCATTGACGAGCTTCGCCGCGTTCTCCTCGTGCCGGTGCCCGCGCGAGTTGGCGAGCGCACCCAGGAGCCGCTTCGCCTCCGGGAACTCCGCGCTCGCGCGGCGGTCCTGCACCTTTCGGGTTGCGCGCGCTAGCCGCCAGATCCAGCGTGAGAGGATCTGGTCGGGCGCGTCCGCCTTTGCTTCGCCGATCGCCCGCAGAAGGGTGCGGACGCCCTGGATGCGGTCCTTGTCCCAGGTCGGCGCCTGGGTCACGAGCGTGACGAGGTCGTCGAAGTCGGCGCGTTCGACGGTCATTGAGGCGCGGTCGGCGAGCGCGGTCATCCGCAGGCGCCGGTTCGGGTTCTCCGCCGCGCAAGTGGCGAGGAAGGTTTCCAGCGCGCCCCGGGAGGCACTGCTTTCCGTGAACTTCTTCGCGAACTCGACGCGCTCGTCGTAGCGGACGTTGCGCCCCGCGATCGTCGCCCAGTAGCGCTGCTCGTCCTCGTCGAGGTAGCGCGGATCGACCCGCTGCCACTCGCGCGTGATCACGCCGAGCCGACGCTTGACGTCCGCCGTCACCGGAACCAACCACGGGACCGGCGAGAGCTTCCTTCGCGAGCGCCGCTGCTGTCGCCGCCGCGGCGCCGGCGTCACGCGGGCGCCCTCGCGGTAGAAGTCCGAGTCGAGCAGGCTGTGCAGCGAGACGACGCGCTCGTTGTGCGTTGCCGCCTTCGGGACGAAGTCGACGACGATGCCTGCCTCCTTGCGCGGGTGCATGCGCATGATCCGGCCGATTCGCTGCTGGTAGACGCGCTTGCTCGCCGTCGGCGCGAGATGCATGCAGACGGTCGCGCGCGGTGAGTTCCAACCTTCGGCGAGCAGCATCGCGTTGATGAGAACGTCGATCTCGCCGCGCTCGTAGGCGGCGAGGATCTCGGCGAGCTTGACCGGCGGGGTGCGGCCGCTGACGGCCTCGGCCTTCAGGCCTGCCGCCCGGAACTCCTTCGCAAGGTTGTAGGCATGGTCGACGCCTGCGGCGTAGACGATCCCGGGCGTCGAGTCGAAGCGGTCGCGGTAGAGGCTGGCGGCCGCCTGGTTCAGGGCCTGGTGGTCGAGGGCGGCGGCCAAGGCGCGCTCCTCGAAATCGCCGCCGACGATCGGCACCGTGTGGATCGCCGCCGCGGGCGGTACGCGGAGCGAGCGCAGCGGTGCGATCAGTCCGCGACGCGCTGCATCCCCGAGCGGGAGGTCGTCGACCGAGGCGGGGAAGACGTCCGAGACCTGCTTCGCGATCAGCTGCTCGGTCGCGGTCATGCCGATGTAGATCGGGTTCGTGAAGCTGCGGATCGCCGTGCTCGTCTTCTCGCCGAGCGCCGTGTGCGCCTCGTCGGCGATCACGAGGTGGTACGCGTCCGGGTCGAGGTCGCCCCAGTGGCGGGCGAACCAGGCGTAAGTCTGGATGGTAAGCGGATTGCGGCGTGTGTGACTAGGAGGCGTATGCCTATCGATGGCGTCGACGATCCGGTCGCCGTAGCCCTCGGTCGTGAGGTCGCGGTTGAACTGCGAGACGAGCAGGCGCCGGTGGGTGAGGATCAGAACGCCGAGGGAGCGCGCCGCCTCGACGAACCCGGCCGCGGCAATCGTCTTGCCCGACGCCGTCGGATGGCGGAAGCGGAAGCGGCGAACCGCGCCCGGATCCTCTTCCGGCGAGAGAGGCAGCTCGTCGGCGTCGCCGTCGGCGGAGGGGACTTCGAGCTCGTCCTCCTCGTCCTCCTCGGCCTCGACGTACGCGCCGTTCCCGTTCCCGTTCGTAGGCTCGGGAGCCTCCTGCGCTGCCGCGATCAGCTCCGTGAGCATTCCGGCGAGCGCGTCGATCTGATGGCGGCGGAGCTCCGTGCCGGAGGCGAGGCGGGGCGGGCGGTCGGTGAGCACGCGCTCGAGACCGAGCATCAGCGCATAGCGGCGCTTCCATTCGTATGAGGGCGCCTTCAGTCCCGCGTCCATCTCGGCGACCGCGTCGTCGAGCGCGAGCCGGCGCGCGGTGCCCGGCGCCAGTACTACGGCAGGGTCTTCATCGGCCCGGAGAAATGGCTCTCCGGCCCAGTCTTGCGCGCGGGCGGCGGTCTCGCTGAGGCCGTTTGCCGCCTTCGGCGCTAGCGTCGGCTGCTCGGTCGTCTCTTGCATCGACGCAGCACGGTTCCCGTGCTGCAACTTCGTAATGGGAAGCGAGCCCGCGTGGAAACCCCTGGCGAGCTTCGCTGCACGCAGCATACCCAATCTAGGGCGTTCTAAGCGAGTCGGCCTAAATCGGCGTGCCTGATCCGCCCAGTCCGCCGAAGATGGCGAAGGGGTTCTGGGGGAGTGTCTCGTAGACAAGCTCGCCGCTCGCCTCGGCCTCGCCGTGGAGCCGCCTCGCGAGCTCGTGCGCCTCCTCCTCGGACGACGCTCCGACGAGCACATAGGTATGCCGGCGAAGAACGCCATAGCCCTCCCCCTTGAGCCGGCGGGCGAGCTCTTCGGCCTCGTGCGGGGAGCCGGCTTCGACTCGCACCTCCCAGGGCGCATGCCCGTGCTCGAGGACCTCCTGCTCCGGCTCGAACTCGTCGGGCGGCTCGTCGTCCCAGCGGTCCTCGTCGGCGAGCCAGTGCTCGATCGGGCCGAGCCGCGCCTCGGCGGGCTCTTCGCGCAGCTCCGCGTCGACGATCGTGCGCGCAGTCTCGGCCTCGGCCCGCGAGCCTGCGTAGACGAAAATCGTCTCGTCGTCGCGCGAGACGGCGAGGCGCCGGCCTTCCAGCTCCTCGGCGAGCTTGCGGGCCTCCGAGCCGAGGTCGAGCCCGAGCCGCTCGAGCAGGCCCTCGGCGTGCTCTTCCTCGACGTCGATCCGGATGCGCCAGTCGTCTCTCACGGGGCCATTCTCGCCAAGGCAGTGCGGACACCGTCGACGAAGTAGACCTCGCGGAGCTCGGCCATCAGGCCAAGGCTACAGTCACGCTTTCGGCACGAACCCGTCACCCACGCATGTGCCGAACCTCGATACGCTCGCCGAGGGGAGGAGGATGGCTGTACCTGACCAACGACTCAGCACCGCGGCCGGGGACTGGGAGTCGCACCTCGAGCGCGAGGAAGCGCGCTACGAAGACGGCGAGCGTCGCCTCCCCGACGCCGATGACGCCGACGCACGCCAGCGTCAGCTGACGCGGCTCGGGAACGCGTCCGCCGGTGCCGGCTTGGCCTTGCTGATGCTCGGCCGGCATGACGAAGCCGCCGCCGCACTCACCCGTGCTGCCGAGCGCTACCGCAAGAGCTTCGCCGACTCGCCGCCCGACAGCTGGGGTCGGCCGATCGGCGCAGTCAAGGCGCGCATCCTCGCGGAAGACTGGGACGGCGCGGCCGCCGATGCGCAGTGGGCGCTCGACGCGGGCGCGCCGACCGCCGCATCGCCGATCGGCCGCTATTCCGCGGCACTCGCCTCACTCGTGCTCGGCGACTACGAACAGGCGCGGTTCCACGCGGATGAGATCCGAACCCACGACGGCTTTCCTCCCGACGTCGGCGACGCGCTCGCTTTCATCGCGGCGCACGACGTCGTCGGCTACACGATCGCCGTCGAGAGCGTGCTCGAGTCGTTCGAGAAGCGCGAGGAGTACCTCGAAGAAATCCCGGTCGCTGACACGGTGCTCGTGCTGCAGGCACTGGCCGCCCGGCGAGGGATCGCCGCCGAGCTCAGCTCGCCACTCTTGCCTCAGGGCTAGCGCTCGTCACCGTTCGCCCGTCGGCAAGGGGTGCATGAACGCGGTGATCACCAGCGGCTCGGCGTCGTCGGTCTCCTCGTCACGCACCTGCTCGGCGATCTCCTCGATCAGCCGCAGCGCGCGCTCGGCGGGGATCCGCACCGTCGTCTGCGTGATCCGAAACGTCCCCGACGTGCCGAACTGGGCCCACGCTCGCTGGAGATCGTCGAGCATCGTCGCCCGCACGTCCGTGCCCAAGCCGGACGAGACGAGTTCCGGCGCCACCCGTACCGTCCGCGCCACTGCGCGATAGGGCTTCTCCCTGCCCCTGCCGCCGTCGGCGAGGTCGATCAACCCGGCCCGCAGCAGCATCCGAACGTGAAAATGGAGATGACCGGGATCGACGCCGAGACGTTGCGCGAGCTCCCGGTTCGTCAGCGATCCCTCCTCGCTCTGGCCCAGCATCTCGAGGACGCGGAGCCGCAACGGGTGCCCGAGTGCTTTCAGCTGTTCGGGTCGGTCGATCGTGAAGACATCGAGCAGCGGCGGCTGCAGCCCGGAAGATGGCACGCCGCGTATATATACGAAAATGGCTTCCGTTGTCTAGTCGCGCAACCGGGAAGCCGCATCCCGATCGAGAACTGCACGGGTCTCGCCGCAGTCCGAGCGGATCATGCTGCCTGGCGCGGCGGGGACCGGCGGTCCCGCCAGAACACGCTCGACGGCTTCGGCCTTTTCGGCGCCGGTGACCAGGAAGACGATCCGGCGGGCACTCCGCAGCGCGGGCGGCGTGAGGGTCACCCGCTCGACGTACGGTTCGAGCGTGGGCTCGGCCGTGATCACGAGCCGCTCCGTCTCGTCGAGTCCAGGGGCGTCGGGGAACAACGACGCGATGTGGCCGTCGGGGCCGAGCCCGAGGAGGACGAGGTCGAGCGTCATCCCTCGCAGCTCGCGGTCGTAGTCGGCGGCGGCCTCTGCGGGCTCGTCCTCGCCCCGGATCCGGTGAATACGGCCTGGCTGACTCTCGAGCTTGTCCAGCAGCGTCCGCTGGGCGAGGCCGAAGTTCGAGCGCTCGTCCTCGGGCGGCACGCAACGCTCGTCGCCCCACCAGACCCCCGCGTCGCTCCATTCGGGCTCGAGCTCCGCCGCGAGCTCGTAGGCTCGGGCCGGCGTCGAGCCGCCCGTAAGCGCGATCTCCTGCGAGAGGCGCGCGGCCTCGGCGAGGAGCTCGGCGACGCGCCGGGCGGCGGCCTCGGCGTCGTCCAGGACCTCGATCTCGACGTCCCGACCTCTCACGGCGCGCCCGCGAGCTTACGGGAGCGCTCCATCGAGGCCTCCTCGGCGCGGCTCACGGCGCGCCGGCCGCGAGCTCACGCGAGCGTTCCATCGCCGCCTGAATCGCGTTCAGGAACGCGGCGCGGACGCCGGCCTGTTCGAGCTCACGAACGGCGCGGATCGTCGTGCCTCCCGGCGACGTGACGCGTTCGCGCAGCTCGACCGGGTGCATCTCGCGGTCGCGAAGCAGCTTCGCGGTCCCGAACATCGTCTGGATGACCAGTTGGGTCGACACGTCGCGCCCCAGCCCGAGCAGGATGCCGGCCTCGATCATCGCTTCCGAGAGCAACGCGAAGTAGGCCGGGCCGGAGCCGGAGACCGCCGTAACCGCATCCATGTACGGCTCCGGGACGCGCACGACGCCGCCGAGATGCGCAAGAGCCTCCTCGGCTAGAGCGAGGTGCGCCTCATCGGCGTGAGCGCCCGCGCACATCCCGGCAATTCCCTCGTGGATCGTCGCCGGCGCGTTCGGCATCGCACGAACGACGGGAACGTCTTTCGCAAGCCGCGCCTCGATCGCGTTCGTCGGGATTGCGGCTGCGACCGACAGCACCGTCTGCTCCGGCGTGACAACCGTCGCGATCGCGTCGAGCAGGACCTCGAAGTCCTGTGGCTTGACCGCGATCACGATCAGCGCCGCTCTTGCGACGGCATCGGCGTTCGAAAGCGTCGCCTCGACGCCGAGCCTCTCGCGCAGCTCTTCGACCCGCTCCTCGCGCCGCCCGGTCGCAACGATCTCGTCAGGAGTGCGCCAGCCCCCGCTCAGCAGGCCCGAGATCAGCGCCTCGCCGATCGTGCCGGCGCCAAGCACGGCAACGCGTCGCTCGTCCACAGCCATTGATGGAGTCTAGGCTGCGAGACGCTGTGAAATCGGCAGCGTCCCGTCCTTGAAGCCGGCGAGCATGTACACGCTCGCGAGCCCGGCCCACTCTCCGTACGGTTCCAGCAGCTCTGCGGTCTCCCAGCCTTCCACCCAGCGGCCGCGGAGCGTCGCGAGAAGCTTGATCAGGCCAAGGTCGCCGATCAGGCCACGCTCGTAGCGGCCGAGCCCTTCCAGGCAGATCACGCCGACCGACCAGGGCCCGATCCGCGATTCACGGAGGAGGCGCGTGGCGGCCGCGTCCGTTGGCACCTCGCGGAGCCGCTCGAGGTCGACCGAGCGGCAGAGCCTGACGAGCGCGCTCGCGCGCGGCATGCCGAGGCCGAGCCGCCGCAGTTCGGCGGGTGCGAAGCGGGCGAACGTCGAGGGAGTCGGCGCCGCGTGCAGGCCGTCGAGCGACGGCGTCCCCTCGCGCACGATCCGGCGCTCGATCTCACGTGCACGTCGCGCCGTGATCAGCTGCCCGCAGAGCGCCCGGAGCACGGCCTGCGTCACGGTGGAGGACCGCAGTGGCCTCAGACCGCGGAGGCGCCGGATCGTGGCGCCGAGGAATGGGTCGCGTGAGAAGCGCGCCACAAACTCCGAGTGGTCGTCGTCGAGACCGAGCGTGAAGCGCACGCGCTCGACGGCAGCTTCGCCCTGGGCACGCACGACGACGGCGCCGTCGGGAAGCTGTCGCGCCTCGGCAATCTCCAGGCCGCCGTCGATCTCATAGGCCGCCCGCAGCACGCCCCGGCGGACGATCCGCGTCGCGTCGCTGCCGAGCCGGGTGGAAAGTCGAAGCGAGTAGGGGCCGCGCGGCCTGAGCGTGACCTCGATCAACTAATGCCCGCCGCCCGGTGGGAGGAGCTGAGCTGGGCCGCGCGGTCGAGCACGTCGAGGGCGTCCGACTCGCGCCCGGCCTTGCGGAGATAGCGTGCCCAGGACCTGTACGCCTCTGCGAGATCGACTTGGTGGCCGTGTTGCTCGAGTAGGTCGGTTGCCTTGCGAAACGTACCGTCGGCCTCGGCCTTGTCCTGCTGGGCAACGGCGTCGGCGAGGGCCGCCCACGCCAGGCCTTGCTCGGCGGGGTGTCCGTCGCCGAGCGCACCGATCGCCTCGCGCGCCAGCATCTCCGCCTCCTTGGCGCCACCAAGTGCGGCAGCGCGCCTCGCCTGGTCGATACGCAGGCCGGCGAGGTCGAGTGGGGCGGGGTTCGCGCCGAAGAGCCGTTCTGCGGCGTCGAACTGCGCGCCGGCTTCCTCTGCCTTGCCCTGGTTCAGCATGATCGTCCCGCAGAGAAGCCGAGCCCGGGCGAGGTGGAGCGTGTCCTCGGTCACCTCGAGCAAGGCGATCGCTCGCCGCATGTAGTCGAGGGCGGCGGCGGGCTGGTCCTGCAGGCCGCTCAGCCGCGCGAGCGACCAGTAGAGCCGAACGCGCGTGTACGCGTCCCCGATCCTGTCCGCGTCCTCGAGAGCGTCCTCGAGGACGCCCTGCGCCCGGCCGGGATCGCCCACATCGGTCAGCGCGTAGCTCAGATAGGTGGCGAAGCGGATGTAGGTCGCCGTGTCGTCGGGCGCCTCCTCCTTCACCGTTTCGAGGCAGGTGGCGAACAGGTCGATGGCGCGCCGCGAGTCGCCGAGCGCGGCGTAGGACCGGCCGAGAGCCTCGTAGACATCGGGCCGGCGTGCCGGCGAGAGCGACTGGGTCGCCGGCTCGAGGCGCTCGATCGCCTCGGCGTTCCGCGCGGCGCCCGCCGCCGAGAGGCCGAGCGCGACGGTCGCGCGGACGCTGCTCTTGGTGTCGCCGGCTGCAGTCGCCTGCTCGAGGATGTCCCTGAGCGTCTGCTCCGTCTCGTCCGCCTGCTCGCCGAGCCGGAGGGCTCGCTCGGCATGGGCGAGGCGCAGCTCGCGCTCGTCGACATCTCGAAGATCGGAGCCCGTTTCGAGGTATTCGGGCGACACCTGGAGTTTGCGCGCGAGTTGCCGCAGCGCCTTCACGGACGGCCTGCGAGCGCCCGCCTCGATCCGCGAGATGTATGCGTACGACACCCCGGGCGATGAGAGCTCACGCTGGGACAGTCCGCGCTCGAGGCGCAGACGCCGCAGACGCTGCCCGATCGACTCTGGTCCAGTCTCAGGCGCGTTCATCCAGTCCGCCTCCATATTCGTTGGTCTTTCAGCCCGCGTCAAAAGGTGTCCGTAAGCTTCGCGACGTGAGCGAGGCGATCGACTCGCGCGTCGACATCGGGCACGTCCACCTCAAGGTGTCGGACATCGACCGCGCGCTCGGCTTCTACCGCGACGTGCTCGGGTTCGACGTGACGCAGCGGGCGGGTGACGAGGCTGCCTTTCTCAGCGCCGGTGGCTATCACCACCATCTCGGCCTGAACACGTGGGAGAGCAGGGGCGGATCGCCGCCGCCGCCCGGGACGACGGGCCTCTTCCACGTCGCGATCCGCTACCCGGACCGGGCGAGCCTCGGCGACGCGCTTCGACGTGTCGTCGAGGCGGGCATCCCGATCACCGGTGCCACCGATCACGGCGTCAGTGAGGCGGTCTACCTTCGCGACCCCGACGGGAACGGGATCGAGCTCTACCGCGATCGGCCCGAAGAGGAATGGCCGCGCCCGTCCAGCGGAGACGGCGTCGCGATGTACAGCGCGCCGCTCGATCTCGACGCGCTGCTCGCCGAGGCGAAGGCCGGCTAGCCGCATGCCTCGCGGGTACATGGAAGGCCCCGCGGCCGAGGAGGCCGAGCGTCGGCTCGAGGAGCTCGAGCGCGGCCCTGAAACCGCCGAGGCGGAGCTGAGAGCAGCCGTGTACGGCTCGACCGAGGACGATCCCGAGTCGCATTTCCTCGGCTGGCGCGACGAGGTAGAGCCCGACGAGCTGTTCGAGAGCGGCCGCGCGTGGGGCATCAAGGTCGTCAGACGAACTGCATGACGGAGGACTGACCCCGCGGGGGTTTGTCCTAGCAACCGTTTGATGGGACAGTCCCCGTTCGGGGACAGTCCCTGCCAACCGCGTGCCGACGCGCTATACCTACGCTCGATGGCCAAGCAGGTCGAGCAGGTCGACAGCGTCATCGTCCGCTTCGCGGGCGACTCCGGCGACGGTATGCAGCTCACCGGCGGCCAGTTCACGAGCGAGACCGCGATCCTCGGCAACGATCTCTCGACCTTCCCCGACTTCCCTGCGGAGATCCGCGCGCCCGCGGGCTCCCTGCCGGGCGTGTCCGGGTTCCAGGTCCACTTCGCCGACCACGACATCCTGACGCCGGGCGACGCGCCGAACGTCCTCGTCGCGATGAACCCGGCCGCGTTGAAGACAAACCTTCGCGACCTCCCCCGCGGCGGCACGCTGATCGTCGACGAGGACACGTTCACGGAGCGCAATCTCGCCAAGGCCGGCTACGACGCGAACCCGCTCGAGGACGGCAGCCTCGATGCCTACGACGTCCACACGGTGCCTCTGACGAGCATGACGCTCGAGGCGACCAGGGAGGTCGAGGGAGTCACGAAGCGCGAAGCCGAGCGGGCGAAGAACATGTTCGCGCTCGGGCTGATGTCGTGGCTCTACCACCGTCCCACCGAGCACACCGTCACTTTCCTCGAGCGTAAGTTCGCGAAGCGTCCCGAAATCGCCGATGCGAACAAGCGCGCCTTCCACGCCGGCTACGCGTTCGGCGAGACGACCGAGGACTTCGCCGTCTCCTACGAGGTCAAGCCCGCGAAGCTGCGGCCCGGGACCTACCGCAACATCACGGGCAACCAGGCACTTGCCTACGGCCTGATCGCGGCGAGCGTCAAGTCAGGGCTGCCGCTCTTCCTCGGCGCCTACCCGATCACGCCCGCAAGCTCGATCCTCGAGGAGCTCGCCCGGCACAAGAACTTCGGCGTTCGTACCTTCCAGGCCGAAGACGAGATCGCTGCGGTCGGCGCGGCGCTCGGCGCCAGTTTCGGCGGCGCGCTCGGGGTCTGTACCTCGGCCGGCCCTGGTGTGGTCCTCAAGAGCGAGACGGTCGGCCTCGCAGTCACGCTCGAGCTGCCGCTGCTGATCCTGGACATTCAACGGGCCGGTCCGTCGACGGGAATGCCCACCAAGCCGGAGCAGGCCGACCTGCTGATGGTGATGTTCGGCCGCAATTCAGAGTCGCCGGTCCCAGTGCTCGCCGCGTCCACCCCGGCCGAGTGCTTCGACGCCGCGATCGAGGCGGCGCGGATCGCCCTCAAGTACCGGACGCCGGTGTATCTGCTCTCGGACGCCTATCTCGCGAACGGCTCGGAGCCGTGGTTGCTCCCGGACGTGAGCACGATCGGCGAGATCGACGCCGACTTCACGACCGAGCCGCCGGAGGAGGGTGACTTCCGGCCGTACGTTCGCGACGACGAGACGCTGGCGCGCCCGTGGGCCGTCCCCGGTACGCCCGGCCTCGAGCACCGGATCGGCGGGCTCGAGAAGCAGGATCTGACCGGCAACGTTTCCTACGACCCCGAGAACCACGACCTGATGACGCGCCTACGCGCGGAAAAAGTCGCCGGGATCGCGTCCGACATCCCCGAGCTCGAGGTCGACGACCCCGACGGCGCGGACCTGCTCGTCCTCTCCTGGGGTGGCACCTACGGCCCGGTCGCCGCAGGCGTCCGCCGCGCCCGGGGGGACGGCGGGAACGTCGCGCACGCCCACCTCCACTACCTCAACCCGTTCCCGCGGAACACCGGCGAGGTCGTGGGCGCCTACGAGAAGGTGTTGATTCCGGAGATCAACCTCGGCCAGCTGCGCAAGCTGATCCGCGCCGAGTTCCTCGTCGACGCGGCTGGTTTCAACCTCGTCCGCGGCCTCCCGTTCCGCGCCGGCGAGGTTCAGGAAGCGATCGAGGCGATGCTGTGAGCCTCTGGAGCTGGCTGGTCGAGCGCACCCGCGGCGCCTCGCGGTCGCCGGACGACCTGGCTTTCGGCACGACCAGGCCAGGCGATTTCGCTGACGACCCGGCGACGCCCGAGCATGAGGGCGCGGGCTTCGCGCCGAACCCGCACGAGGACCCCGCCGACTACCAAGGACGGCCCTCGGAGTGAGCGAACCGAACGGAAACGGCGCGGCGTCGAAGCTCACTGCCAAGGACTACAAGACCGACCAGGAGGTCCGCTGGTGTCCCGGCTGCGGCGACTACGCGATCCTCGCGGCGCTCCAGAGCTTCATGCCCGAGCTTCAGATTCCGAAGGAGCGGATCGTCTTCGTCTCCGGGATCGGCTGCGCGGCCCGCTTCCCGTACTACATGGAGACCTACGGGATGCACTCGATCCATGGCCGTGCGCCGGCGATCGCGACCGGGCTCTCCGTGTCCCGGCCGGACCTGTCCGTTTGGGTCGTGACCGGCGACGGCGACGCGCTCTCGATCGGGGGCAACCATCTGATCCACGCCCTGCGGCGCAACGTGAACATCAAGATCCTGCTCTTCAACAACGAGATCTACGGGCTCACGAAAGGCCAGTACTCGCCGACGAGCCCGCGCGGGAAGGTGACCAAGTCGACGCCGATGGGGTCGCTCGACTGGCCGTTCAACCCGATCTCACTGGCGATCGGCGCCGAGGCGACCTTCGTGGCGCGCGCGATCGACACGGACCGCGCCCACCTGACCGACGTCCTCCGCGCCGCCGCGCACCACAAGGGGAGCGCCTTCGTGGAGATCTTCCAGAACTGCAACATCTTCAACGACAAGGCCTTCGACTTCGTGCGCGAGGACAAGGAGAACCGGATCTACCTCCAGCACGGCGACGCTGTCCGGTTCGGCCCGGAGGGCGAGAACGGCGTGCGGCTGCGCTCCGACGGCTCCGCCGAGGTCTTCGAGGGCGAGGGCGACGCGCTCGTCTGGGATGCCCATCATCCCGAGGCCTCGCCGGCATTCGCGCTCTCGCGCCTGACCCGCGACGCCGTCGGCGCGACACCGATCGGCGTCTTCCGCGACATCGAACGGCCGGTCTACGACGATCTGATGGAAGAGCAGCTCGTAGCCGCGCGCGAGCAGAAGGAAGGCGATCTCGCGGCCCTGCTCGGGTCGGGCGACACCTGGACGATCTCGTAGCGCAGGCTCGCGCCTGCGAGTCCCGTAGGATCGCCGCCGTGAGCACTGACCTTGCCGTCTTCGGCGGGCGGAAGATCCGGCTTCCCGACGGCTGGAACAGGCAGACGATGATCTCGATCATCGGCGGCGCGAAGATCGACGCCACCGCCGCGCCGGGCGAGAAGGCTTCGCTGACCCTCGTGACGCTGTTGGGCGGCGCCGAGGTGACGGTCCCGGGGGGAGCGCGCGTGACGAGCAGCGGTTTTGCCTTCCTCGGCGGGCGCAAGATCGACGTCACCTCCAGCCCGGACGGTCCGGAGATCCGCGTGCACGCCTACTCGATTCTCGGCGGCATCGACATCTCCGATCACCCGCAGGGCTAGGAGACTCGCTCCAACCAGTCGCCGACGAAGTCGACGACGTCGGGATAGCCGTCGACGAGGACGTCGTGGCCGAGGCCGCCGGGCCGGTGGATCTCCGCCTGCGGAACGTCGGCGCCGAACCGTCGCAGGTCTTCCTCGTCTGCATCGTCCGAGGCGACTAGCAGCACGGGCAAGCCGCTCTCCTCAAGCGCTGCCCGGGTCGTCGAGGGCCTCGCCTGCGCGATGCCGTGCTCGACGGCGGCAACGACCGAAGGATCGCCGGCGGGGACGATCCGCCCAGCTTGCTCCCGTCGCCCGGCGCGGACAGATGCTTCGACCTGTGCGCTCCAGCGGCGGTGGCGCTGTCGTGCTTCGGCGAAGACCGCGTCCCACGACGGGGCGGAGTACTCATCGAAGGCCGCCTCGTTTTGCGCTACCAACTCCTCGAACGGCAGCGTGGGGTTGAAAGGCGGGTCACTGTAGCCGGCGTCCAGAATCACGAGCGCCGTCAGCCGGTCAGCGTGACGCGCGCCGACGTGACAGCCGATGTCACCGCCCCATGAGAAGCCGACGAGAGGCGCGCGGCGGATCCCGAGAGCGTCGAGCAGCGGAGGCACGAGGTCGGCGAGTGCGTGCGGATGGTAGGCGGAACGCTCGAGCGCCGGTGAAGATCCGAATCCCGGGGCGTCGAGCGCGTGGATCCGCAATCCGTGCTCCGCGAGGAGCGGCGCTGCCTCGTTGATCGCCATGCTCGCGCGGGCCCTGATGTTGACGCCGTGCCAGTAGAGCACCGGGCGAGCGTCCGGCTCGCCCCAGCTCCGGATGAACAACCGCGTTTCGGGGAGATCGACGAACTGCTCGTCCACGGCGCGATTATCGAGCAGCGTCCGGTGACTACCGCGCGACGCTGAGGCGGCGGAGCTTGGCGGGATCGGCGATCACGTCGATCTCGGCGATCCGCCCGCCGGCGACGCTGAAGCTGACGACCGCGAAAGGCCTTCTGCCGGGCTCAACGATGACTCCGGCGTTGCCGTTCACGATCGCGGGGCGGGCGAACCGGGCGAACGGAGTGCCTCGCTCCAGGATCTGAGCCGCGACCGCTTCGGCGCCTTCCACCGGTGCGCGCGCACGCGGCGCCACGCCGCCCGCGTCAAGGCGAAAGACCACGTCGGGATCGAGCACCTCGAGCAGGGCATCGAAGTCGCCCGCGCGCGAGGCGGCCAGGAAGGCATCGACGACCCGGCGCTGCTCCCTGAGGTTGGGATCGGTGGCCGGCGTCGCGCCTCGCACTCGGCGGCGGGCGCGACTTGCGAGTTGCCGCGTCGCCGCCTCCGACCGATCGACGATCGGCGCGATCTCGTCGAACGGCATCCCGAACATGTCGTGGAGCACGAACGCGAGCCGCTCTGCGGGTGCCAGCGTGTCGAGGACGACCAGCAGCGCCAGCCCGACCGAGTCGGCCAGGACGGCCTCGTCCTCCGGCCCGTTTTCGATCGATACGACCGGCTCCGGCAGCCACGAACCGACATAGTCCTCCCGCCGCGCCTGCCGCGAGCGAAGCATGTCGAGGCAGACGCGCGCGACGACCGTCGTCAGCCAGCCGCCCATGTTCTTGACGGTCGCGGTATCCGCGCGCGAGAGGCGGAGCCACGCTTCCTGCACCGCATCCTCGGCCTCGCTCGAGGAGCCGAGCATCCGGTAGGCGACCGCATTGAGGTGGCTGCGGTGCCGCTCGAACTCCTCGGTCTGCCATTCGCTTCTGGTCACGTCACATCTCCGCGTCTCGATCCGTCATCTCCCTGACGAACGAACCGCGGCAGTTGTGACTGCCCGAAGGGAGTGACATGAACGCAATCGAGGTTTCCAAGCTCAGCAAGACCTATCCCGGCGGCGTCGAGGCCGTGAAGGGGATCGATTTCGAGGTCGCCGCCGGCGAGGTCTTCGCCCTGCTCGGCCCGAACGGGGCAGGCAAATCCACCACGGTCGGAATGCTGACGACCACGATCGAGCCGACGGAAGGGAGCGCGCGTCTCGCCGGTTTCGACGTCGCGTTCGAGCCGCTCGCCGCCCGGCGGGCAAGCAGCGTCGTCTTCCAGGAGCCGGTCGTCGACCGCTCGCTGACGGGCCGGCGCAACCTCGACATCCACGCCCGCCTCTGGGGCGTCGAGCCGAGGGAAACAGAGTCGAGGATCGACGAGCTCGCGGCCACGCTCGGCCTGACCGACCTCATCGACCGGCCCGCCGGAACGTACAGCGGGGGTGAGCGACGGCGGCTCGAGATCGCCCGCGCGCTCGTCTCGCGCCCGCGGGTCCTCTTCCTCGACGAGCCGACCGTCGGGCTCGATCCGCGCATCCGCGCTGAGCTGCTCGAGGTGATCGCGAGCCTGCGTAACCGCACCGAGATGACCGTCCTGCTGACGACGCACTATCTCGACGAGGCCGAGCGGCTCAGCGATCGCGTCGCGATCATCCACGCCGGCCGAATCGTCGCGCTCGACACGCCCGCAGCCCTACTCGCCAAGCTTGGCAGGCAGCTCGTCGAGCTGCGGGTCGAAGGTGAGGTCGGCTCTGCGCTGGCCCGGCTGCGTGAGAACGGCGTCGCCGGTGACGACGCGTTCGCCGTCGGGTCACGGCTGACCGTTCCGCTCCACGACACCAGCTCGGGCGACGCCATCGCCTCCATCCATCGGCTCGGTCTCGCCGGAGCAATCAGCGCCCGCGAGCCGACCCTCGACGACGTCTACCTGCGACTGACGGGCGACTCGCTCGCAGCGGCCGCCTAGAAAGGAGACACGATGTCAACCGCTGAAATCGCACTTCCGATCCAGGGGCGGCGCCCGCCCGCGCTGAGCCCGCTGGCGACGCTCGCGCGCCGCCGCTTCCAGCTGACGGCGCGCACGCCGCGTGAGCTCGTCGTCCCGCTGCTGACGCCGATCATGTTCGCGATGGTGATCGCGCCGGCGCTGAAGACGGCGCTCCACACCGACACGAGCTACGAGTCCTTCGTCGCGATCGGCACCGTCGGCCTCCTGATCCCGTTGAACACGATGTTCTCCGGCCTCGGCGTGATCGTCGACAGGGTCAGCGGCGCGCAGCGCGAGCTGCTGACTGCGCCGATTCCGCGCGGCCTGCTCGTGCTGGGCAACCTGCTCGTCGCGCTCGCGATCACCGCGTTGCAGGTCGGCGTCCTGATCGCGGTCGCGGTCGCCCGCGGGATCCACTTCCACGCCACCGCGGGGGGAATCGCCTGGTTCACCGCGGCTGGGGCCCTGTTCACCGTCGGCATGTACGGGGCCGCGGAGATCCTCGCCAACCGCGTGCCGCGGCAGGAGGAGTACATCGCCCGCGTGCCCGCGATCGCGATCCTGCCGTGGTTTCTGGCCGGAGCCCTGTTCCCGATCACGGCGCTGCCGACCTTCTTGACGTGGGTCGCGAAGTTCCTGCCGCTCACGCACGGCTTGGCCCTCATGCGCTACGGCCTGCGCGGGGACACCGCGGGCCTCCACGCGATCTGGGGGATGAGCGACCCGGTCGCGATGGCGGCACTCAGCCTCACGGTCGTCGGCAGCTTCGCGCTCTTGTTGACTGCGGCGTCGATTCGCGTCTTCAGCCGGTCTGCAGTGCAGTAACCGGTTGTTCGCTACGCCTAGGCGGTCCCGCCGAGTGGCGGGGCCGACTCGGCGTGGTGCTTCAGCCACTCCGTGCGCAGCTCGCGCGTGCGCCGTTCGAGCCCCGCGACGAGCGTGCGTGCCTCCTCGAGCTCGGTGTACAGATCCTCGACGCGGCGGAGCTCGGTCGCCATCGCGCCGAGCGCGCTGGCCGGGTCCGCGTTCAACCTCGCGAGCCGCGTCTCGGCGGCGCGGAGCTGCGCCTCGGTCGCGAGGGCCCACCCGCCTGCCTGGTCGGCGAGCGTGCGCAGCTCGCTCTCGGTCGCCGGTTCGCCGCCTACCACCTGGCGGAGGCGCTTGACAAGAGCGAGATCGAGCTTTTCGGGCAGCGACGCCACTGGGCACGCGGAGCTTGCCAGATCTTCTTAGTCGGTTGCCTCGGCGACGGCAAGCCGCTTCCGCCGAACCCTGGGAGCGGTGACGAAGACGGCGACGACCGCGCCCGCGAACGCCGCCACGGCGGAGATGCCGAAGGCGGCCTGGTAGCCGGTCACCGACGGAGTACCGGTGTGGTCGATCGTGTACACGCTGAGCAGCACCGCGCCCAGCTCACCGCCGACGACGCCGCCGACCGTGCGCGCCACTGTGTTCATGCCGGTCGCGACGCCAGTCTCGCTCGGTCGCACCGCCTCCGTGATCAGCGTCGCCATCGCTGCGAACGCGAAGCCGACGCCGATCCCGAGCAGAGGCATCGGCGCCAGGATCTGCCACGGGTGGTCGTGCCAGATGGCGAGCGAGGCTGCCGCCGCTCCTGAGCAGGCCATCCCCGCCGCGAGCGGCCACTTGAAGCCGATCCGCCGGCCGATCAGGCCCGCGGCCGGCCCGGAGAAGAGCATCAGGACCGAGCTCGGCAGCAGGTAGAGGCCTGCCTTGGTGGCGGTGGCGCCGAACCCGTAGTCGACGAGCCTGGCAGTGGCGTCCGGTAGCCCGCGCGGCGTCTCGACGAAGTTCGGCAGCAGCACGAAGGTGCCGAAGAGGGCGAAGCCGGTGATCAGCGCGCAGATGTTGGTGAGCAGCACCGGCCGTTGGGCGAAGACGTGCATGTCGACCATCGGCTCGGGCACGCGCAGCTCGGCAAGGACCCAGGCCGCGAGAAGTACCGCCGACCCGCCGAACAGGAGGGCGATCCGCGTCGAGCCCCATCCCCAGCTCTCGCCCTCGGTCAGCCCGAGCAGCAGGAACACCAGGCCGGCGGAGAGCAGCGTCGCGCCGAGGTAGTCGATCCGCGACGGCGTCTTGATCGGCGACTCGGGCACGAACCGGTGCACGAGCACGACCGAGATCGCCACGGGGATCGCGCCGAGGATGAACAGCCAGCGCCAGGAGAGGTGATCGACGATCAGCCCCGAGAAGACGATTCCGAGGCCGCCGCCGACGCCGAACACGGCCGAGAGCAGGCCGATCCCGACGCCCACCTTCTCGGGCGGGAACTCGTCGCGGATGATCCCGAACGAAAGCGGAAAGACGGCAGCCCCGAGTCCCTGCACGGCCCGGAACAGGATCAGGATCCAGATGTTCCAGGCCGCCGCGGCTCCGACGCATCCGAGGAGGAAGAGCGCGAGCGAGATGACGAGCAACCGCTCCTTTCCGTACTGGTCGCCGAGCTTGCCGAGGATCGGCGTCGAAACCGACGCGACGAGCAGAAGGATCGTCAGCACCCACGTCACCCAGGTCGTCGTCGTGTTCAGCTCGCGCTGGAGCGCCGGCAGGGCCGGGATGACCATCGTCTGCTGCAGCGCGTAGGCCGTTCCGGCGATCGTCAGGATCGCGAGCGTGACGTTGTAGTCCTGGCGTTCCTCCCCCACGAGACCAGGCTATCGCCGCCGAGAAACGACGAAGCCCGCGGGGGCGGGCTTCGTCTAGCGCGAGGGGAGAGGAGGAACCCCGTCCGAAGGGCTAGCGCTAGCGCTGCGCCTCGGACTTCACGGTCGTATCGTGCCCGCGCTTCGTCTGATCGCGGTTCGGCGCCGGTAAGCCGGCCGT
The DNA here is from genome assembly GCA_051955535.1 of Gaiellaceae bacterium. Classification (GTDB taxonomy): domain Bacteria; phylum Actinomycetota; class Thermoleophilia; order Gaiellales; family Gaiellaceae; genus 13-2-20CM-68-14. Next base: position 26,764 of record JBQCGP010000018.1, read on the forward strand.
AAAAACGTCGCCGGAGGTGTGCGGCAAGCGGACGGTGAACTTCGTGCCGCGCCCGGGGGCGCTCTCGACGTCGACCGAGCCGCCCATCCCCTGCGTGAGCTCCTTGACGATCGAGAGCCCGAGGCCGGTCCCGACCGTCCGGTCGGAGGAGTAGCGCGAGTGGAGGTAGAAGCGCTCGAACGCGTGCGGCACGTCCTCACCGCGCAGGCCGGGCCCGGTGTCCTCGACGCGGATCACGCCCGGCTCGGCAGTGACGCGGACGACGCCGCCGGGCGGTGTCAGCCTCAAGGCGTTCTCGACGAGGTTGGAGGTCACCTGCAACAGACGGTCCCGATCCGCGACCGCGGGCGCCGCCGAGGGCGCGAACTCCTCGAGGGTGACGCCGAAGTCGCGGGCCTGCGCGTCGTAGCGGCGGACGGCTTCGCGGGCTGTCTCTGCGAGATCGACGTTCTCGCGGTGGATCGAGAAGTCGGTGCGGTTAATCCGTGCCAGGTCGAGCAGGTCGCGGACGAGGCGCTCGAGCCGTGCCGCCTCGGCCGAGATTGTCGCGACGGCCACGTCTATGTCGAACGCGCCGTCCTCGACACCCTCGGCGTAGCCGCGGATCGCGGTGAGCGGGGTCTTCAGCTCGTGACTGACCGAGAGCAGGAATTGCTTCTCGGCCGCGCGCGCCTGGACGAGCTGCTCTGCCATCTCGTTGAACGCCTGCGCGAGCCTCGCGACCTCATAGGCGCCCTCGATCGGCACGGGCTCGGGGTCCCGGTCCTCGGCCAGGTGCCGCGTCGCGTCGACCACCCGCCTTACCGGCCGGGCGATCCAGCCCGCGAGCACGAACGCCGCGAGCGCGGCGAGCGCGATCCCGGCGCCGGCCGCGATCAGGAGGCCGACCAGGAAGGGATAGAAGGCGCTGTTTCCGCGGCTGCGCGGTCTCAGCAGCACGAGCGCCTGGGCGCCCGGGCCGCTCGTCACCTTGCGCGCTGCGAGGAAGTAGTCGGTGCCGCTGATCCTGGTCGTCGTGTTGACGTCTTCGCCTCTGCGCACGCGTTCGAGCAAGTCGCCGGGCAGGTAGGGCGACGGACGACGGAGTCGGACCGCATACGCGTGCTCTTGCTGCTTCCTCAGCACCTTCTTGTTGAGAGGGTTCAGATGGCCGAGCGGCACGACTGTGAAGAGCTCTCGGGCGGTCAGCACGTCGGCCTGGTGAGCGAGCCCGTCCAGGGTCGCGTGCTCGACCTGCCGCCGCGTCAGGATCGCGCCGACGACGAGCATCAGGCCCACCGACAGGGCAACTACGAGCACCGTCGCCACGAACAAACTCGTCCGCAGCGACCAACGGCGCTTCATGCTGCCTGCTCTGCGCTTCGGAGACGGAGATTGCTTCGCATCTCGGGATTATCGGCCGCGCCGCACATGTCGGCACGGGTTTTTGAGCGGCATCGCAAGCGACGCCTCAGTCCTAGGGCCTGACGGTCTTGTACCCCGCGCCGCGGACGGTCCGGATCAACTCCGGCTTCCCGAGTTTCCGGCGCAGCTGCGCGACGTGCACGTCGACCGTGCGCGTCCCGCCGGGATACGTCATCCCCCAGACGCGGTCGAGAAGCTGGTCGCGGCTGACGACGACTCCGGGGTTCTCGATCAGCATCGCGAGCAGGTCGAACTCCTTCGTCGTCAGCTCGACAGCGCGTCCCTCGACGGAGACCTCGCGGGCATTACGGTCGAGTACCACGTCCTCGAGCGTCAGCACGTTCTCGGCGCGCCGTCCGTCGGTGCGGCGGAGCACCGCCTTCATCCGGGCGACGAGCTCGCGCGGCGAGAAAGGCTTCGTCAGATAGTCGTCGGCGCCGAGCTCGAGCCCCGCGACGCGGTCGGGCTCCTCGTCGCGTGCTGTCAGCATCAGGATTGGCACGTCCGAGCGGCTCCGCACCAGCCGGGCGACGTCGAAGCCGTCGATCCCCGGCAACCGGATGTCGAGGATGACGATTCGGATCTGGTGCCGGCCGAGCTCGGCGAGCGCTTCCTCGCCGGAGCGGACCCAGACGACCCGCCAGCCGCTGCGCTCCAGGTAGCCGCGCGTCATCGAGCCGATCGAGTGCTCGTCCTCGACGAGCAGGACAGTGCCCGACTGGCTCCCGTTCGCGGCGGGCCTGCCGCTCATCTGCCCGTGGCGTAGACCTGGTCCGCGGGCTTGTCGCCGTCGTGGATCGTCGTCGCCGTCATGCCTTTGTGCAGTTGCAAGAAGCTTGCATTCTGCCCATTGAGCTTGACGCGAGCGGTCGGCGAGATGTCGATCGTCTCGTCGGTGCCGTTTGGCTCCCTGAGGGTTAGCGTCGAGACACCCACCTGTTTGATCCGGCCGTGGTCGAGCCAGTAATCGTGGAGAGCCGTGTCCTGGACCGCGATCTCGGCCCGAACGAGCTGCGGACCGAGGAGCGTCGCCGCGAGTGACTTCGGCCACTTCGGTGCGACCCTGCCCGCGAGGACGTTGTTGGCGGGCTGGCCCGCGATGTGCCAGACCGCGATCTGCATGCCGAGTCGCAGGCGCCGCAGCGTCGAGGGCAGGCCGTTGACGAGAACCTTCGCTGTCGAGGCGACCGTTATGGGCGTCTTGGTCCCGTCGCGTTCGAGGAGCGTCAGCGAGCCCGCGGCGTAGCGTTTGGCGAGCTTGCCGCGGTCGAGCCGGTAATCAGGCTCACCGACCGAACGCTTGATGACGATCTCGCCGCGGATCATCTTCGCGCCGAGCAAGTACGTCGCCACCGATGGCGGCACCTGCTTGGCCGGCCCAGGGGCAGCCGAGGCGGTGGTCGCCAGCAGGGCCGCACATGCGACCGCGGCAATCCAAGGACCCCGTTTGGTCACGTTCTCATTGTTGCCGGAGACGTCAGCGATCATTACGCACCGTGTAAGACCGAGGTAAAAAGGGCGCCGAAACCGGGCTCAGACGGCTTCTGCGCGTACGTGTGGGAGTTGCGGCACCGCCGCCAGCGCCACCAGCGCAGTGACGGTTCCGGCTACTCCAAAGGCGAGCTCCGTACCACCCGTGGCGGCCAGCCAGCCGGTCAGGATTCCGCCCAGCGGCGCGAGCCCGTTGAATGCGAAGTAGTAGAAGCCGATCACGCGGCCGCGGAGGTGATCGGGCGCCCGCAGCTGAAGGACGGCGTTCGAATTCGCCGTGTAGAGCGTGAAGCAGATGCCCGCGATGAAGAGCAGCACGATCGCCGGGCCGAGCGTGTGCTGCGGGGCGAGGACCAGCTCGGCGATGCCGAGCCCACCTGCGCCGACGACGATCGCCTTCCAGCTGGCGCGGGACAATGCCGCCGAGAGAAGCCCGCCGACGAGCGCGCCTGCCCCGAAGCAGGCCGCGATCAGGCCGAAGACTCCCGCGCCCGACTCGAGCGTGTGGCGCGCGAGCACGGGGAGGAGAACGTTGAAGTTCATCGCGATCGTCGAGATCGCGACCAGCATCGTCAGGACGAGCCGCACGTGAGGGCTCTCGCGCGCGTATGAGACTCCTTCGCGCAGGCCCCCTATGAGCGTCGGCAGCTGCTCCGGTCGCGCGAAGGCGACGAACCTGCTCGTGTCCATGAGGAGCAACCCGACGAGAACGGCGACGAAGCTCGCCGCATTGATCGTGAAGGCCGGGCCGACGCCGAAGGCGGCGATGAGCAGGCCGCCGATGCCGGGCCCGACGATCCGGGCGGCGTTGAAGAGCGACGAGTTGAGCGCGACCGCGTTTGGCAGCTCGTCGCGGCCGACCATCTTGAAGGTGAGCTGTTGCCGGGACGGCGCGTCGAGCACGAGGACGATCCCTGTCAGGACGGCAAGGGTGTAGACCATCCAGACCTCGATGACGCCGCCGAGCACGAGGCCGGCGAGCGTCGCCGCGATCACCATCCTGATTGCCTGCGTGACGACGACCGTCCGCCATGTGTCGAGGCGGTCAACCACGACGCCGGCGATCAGCCCGAGCACGCTGAAGGGAACGAACTGGCAAGCGGCGAGAAGCCCGACCGCGAACGCCGAGTGGGTCAGCGCCAGCACGAGCCACGCCTGCGCGACCTTGTCGATCCAGGTGCCGGTCTGCGAGATCCCCTGGCCGAGGAAGTAGAGCCGGTAGTTCCGGTGCATACGAAGGCTCGCGAACGCGCGGCGGTTGATGCTCAGCAGCGCCGCTGTCACTCGTCGATCAGCTCTTGCAGCGGTTCGATGGCGGCGTCGACGGCGGCGAGCTCGTGCTCGGACAGCCCGCGAAGCCTCGAGGCCAGCCAGGCGGTGCGTCGCGACTTGACGGAGCGAAGGACCCGCTCGCCCTCGGGCGAGACCCGCAGGCCGATCCGGCGACGGTCTTTCTCGGAGTGCTCGCGGGCGATCAGCCCTGCCTCCTCGAGCCGGCCGACATATTTCGACATCCCGGGCGCGGACATCCGCTCGAGCTCCGCGAGCTCGCGAACGCCGATCCCGGGCCGGCGCTGGATGGTGAAGAGCAGCGAGGCCTGCCCGCCTGTAAGCCCCAGCGAGTGGATCTCACGGCGCAGGTGCCGGTTCAGCTTCAAGAGAACCGGCCGGAGCCGGTTCGCGACAGTGACGGGGTCGGTGGTGGGGGCAGTGGCGAGCGCTGACATAAACCGTTAACCAGGTTAACGATAGCGGCCGCCTTGTTAGAAGCGTGTAATTCGTGACGCCCGCGCGTCGCGGCAGGGACTGTCCCCGAACGGGACTGTCCCAGTCACGGTTATTGGGACAGTCCCTGCGGGACAGTCCCTGCGTCAGGAGTCTTCGGTCAGCAGATCGACCGAGACGATCGTCTCGGGATTGATGTAGCGGCCGCCGACCGAGGCACCGCTTGCGGTGCCGGCTCAGAGGCCGTACGGGCTTTGCCCGTGCGGCCGCTTACGCACGGTCCAAGGTGAAAGGCCCTTTGGTCTCAGACGCTCAGTTCTTGCGCGACCAAATCGACCGAGACGATCGTCTCGGGATTGATGTAGCGGCCGCCGAAGAAAGGCCACTCGCCGGTTCCGTTCGTGAGGTCGGCCACGACCGCGAGGGCGAGGGCCGAGGCCTTGTCCGAGTCGTCGGCTTGGCCCGCCGTGATGAGGTCGCCGTTCGTGAGCCGGATCGCGACCGAAACGCACGTCTCTGCGGGAGGCTCAGTCCCCGGCTCTGGCACTGCCTCGACCGAAGGCGGTGGTGGAGGAGCTTGGATCCCGTAGGCTTCGCGGAGCTCCGCGACCTCTTCGGCGGAGACCCAGCCTCGCTCGACGATGATGTCGAGCACGTGCTTGCCGGTCTCGAGCCGGTCGCGATGGGCCTGAGCGAGTTGTCCCATGGTCAGCCTGCCGGCCTCGACAAGCTCGCTCTCCGGCGGCGGCCGGAGGGGAGCCGGGTCGTCGGCCACCTCGACAGGGGTCGGTTCGGGGACTTGAAGGGTCATTCGCCGCAGTGACGGAGTACGCCGTTCCGTCGGCTCTCGTTATCGGCGAAGTCGCCCAACGGTGCGTCCCCCGAAAGGTGGACTGTGCGTTTGGCGCGCTCGTGAGGCGGCAAACCAACGGACGAGATGCGCCTTCGCCAGAGAGCTCCGCGCCGCACACGGTGGATCGACGAGGAAGCGGCGTGCCCGCCCGTCGTCGAGGAAGACACTTACGTGCCGCCACGGCGGCCGCCGATTCCGGAGATCTGGCCGTGGTTGCTCCTGCTCCTGCTGCTCGTGATCGGCGGCCTGCTCGCCGCGTACTTCCTCATGCGCGACCACAAGCACCACGGCGCGGCGTCGGTGGCCGTCCCTGCGGTCGTCGGGATGAAGCAGGACGAGGCGGTTCGTCGGCTGGACGAGCGCGGCCTCGTCCCCGAGGTCACGGCGAAGGTGAGTAGGTTCGCGCCAGGAACCGTGTTCGCCCAGGATCCGGGTGGCGGAACGCAAGTAGCCGCACACTCGCGAGTGGCGCTTTCCGTCGCGGCCGTCTCGCTCGCTCGGGTTCCCGACGTGGTCGGATCCACGACCTCGGCGGCCGTGGCACGTCTGAAGGCCGCGGGGTTGACGGCGCAGTTGACGACGGTTCCAGCGCAGGCGGTGGCCGGCACGGTGGTGGCCCAGAGTCCGGCAGCGGCGACCCAGGTTGGGAAGGGCTCGACGGTCTCGTTGAAGGCGTCGAGGGGTCAGGCGACGGTGCCGGACGTCCGCGGCCAGCCCGCGGCCGACGCAGAGGGGGCGCTGCGAACTGCCGGGTTGGTGCCGGTCGAGTTCCAGGTGCCGGGCACCCAGCCGAAGGGCACCGTCACGGCCCAGAAGCCGCTGCCGAACAAGAATGTCGCGCGCGGGTCGAAGGTTCGGATCAACGTCTCGTCGGGCTCGGCCGCCGGCGGCGGCGGCGGCACCACGGCCTCGCTGACCTCGGCTCCCCAGACGGTGACAGCGCCGAACGTTGTCGGGATCCAACAGAACGCGGCACAGCGGAGGCTCCATGACGAAGGCCTGAGCGCCCGGGTCAAGTACATGCCGTCGAGTCGTCCGGAAGGGGTCGTCACCGGGCAGAACCCGGGGAGCGGCACGAAGGTGAAGAAGGGCACAAGGGTTCTCCTCGCGGTCTCGCGCGGGCCGAATCCAACCCTGACCGTCGTTCCGAATGTGGCCGGCAAAGACCAGCAGACGGCCAAGACCACGCTCCAGAACGCGGGGTTCAAGGTCCAGGTGCTCGCGGTGAAGCCCGCGAATCCGAGCCAGAGCGGGAAAGTCGTCGACGAGCAGCCGGCGGGCGGCACCCACGCGCCCGACGGCTCGATCGTCACGATCTACGTCGGCTCGGGCTAACTAGGACTAGGGCTCGCAGTCCTCGTCGGCCGCGGCATCCGACGGCAGCCGGTCGAGGAGTGCCGCCAGCGTCTCGAGCTCGTCGCACGAAAAGCGATCGCCGAACAGCTCTCGAATACCTCCGACGTGCGTGGGCGCGGCGTCGCGGAGCTTCTCGTATCCCTCTTCTGTCAAGACTGCATAGGTGACGCGCGCGTCGTGCTCGTCGGCGGCGCGGTCGACGTAGCCCGCACGCTCGAGGCCCTCGAGCAGGCGCGTGATCCCGGACGCCGTCAGCAGGACGCTTTCGGCCAGATCCACGCGGCGCATCCGTCGGTCCGGGGCGTGGGCGAGGTGGAGGAGGACCTCGTAGGCGTTCAGCGTCAGGCCGTGAGTGGCCTGAAGGTCCGCGCTGAAACGGCGCGTCAGAGCAGCGTGCGCGCGAAGCAGCTTCGCCCAAGCCTGGACCTCGGGCGTCTGGCTCGCGGCGCGGGGCTCGACGCGTTGCGCGCTCACGGCGATCGAGGTTACAGCCCGCGGTGAAGGTTCTCGACGGCGCGAGCGAGGATGTCACGCAAGGCCAGCAGGTCATCCTCACTGAGCGACGCGATCGCCTCCGGAGGCTGGGTCATCAGGTCCACGACCTGCTCGCGAAGCTCGATTCCCTCCGGCGTGATCGTCAGGGCCTTGACACGGCGGTCGCCCTCGGCGCTCTGCCGGCGGACGAGGCCACGTGCCTCGAGACGGTCGGCGATTCCAGTCACGTTCGAGGCGTCGCAGAAGAGGCGCTCGGCGAGGGCGCTCATCGGCATCGGCTTCTCCGGGTCGAGCAGCCGGAGGGCGTGCGCCTGCGAAAAGCTCAGCCCGAGGTGCCCGAGCTCGGCGCCGACCTTCGTCCGGTGCACCATTCCGAGCTCGAAGAAGTACTTCTGCGCCTCCTGCGCGGGGCTCGGCCTCGGTCTCGCCTGCACTGCCATCACCTCCATGTTACTTGAACCAGTAGGTATTTGACAACCTCAAGCATTTCGCTAACGTACGGCCTCGTGAGCGCGTACGCGATCGAGGCGAGCGACCTCGTCAGAGAGTTCAAGAACGGCCCCCGTGCCGTCGACGGGATCGACCTCGGCGTCTCTCCCGGAGAGATCTACGGTTTCCTCGGCCCGAACGGCGCCGGCAAGTCGACGACGGTCCACATGCTGACGACGCTACTGCCGCCGACGTCCGGCACCGCGCGTGTAGCCGGCTACGACGTGGCGACCCAGGGCGCACAGGTGCGCGCCGAGATCGGGGCGGCGCTGCAGGAGGCCGCTCTCGATCCGCTGCTGACCGGTCGCGAACACCTGCGGCTCCAGGCGTCGCTCCAGGCGCTGCCCCGCGGCGAGCGCAACCAGCGCGCGGACGAGCTGATCGCGCGCGTCGGCCTTTCCCACGCCGCCGACCGGAAGGTGCGCGGCTATTCCGGGGGCATGAAGCGGCGGCTGGACCTTGCGATGGCGCTCGTCCACGGCCCGAGCGTGCTCTTCCTCGACGAGCCGACGACCGGCCTCGACATCCAGAGCCGCACGGCTCTCTGGGACGAGGTCGCGAGGCTCGCGCGCGAGGACGGGGTGACCGTTTTCCTGACGACGCAATACCTCGAGGAGGCCGACGTCCTTGCCGACCGCGTCGGGATCATCGACCACGGCCACATCGTCGCGGAGGGGACGACCACCGAGCTGAAGGCGCAGGTCGGCAGGCCGACCGTCGAGGCGATCCCGGACGACCCCGAGGAGGCCCCACAGCTGGCCGATGTCTTGTCCCGCTTCGGCGACCCGTGCGGGTCGGTCAAGGGCGTCGCGGTCCGGCTTCGGCCCGGCGATACCGACCTCGCCGACATCGTGCGGGCGCTCGACGGCGCGGGCATCGAGGTCGAGAACCTGCAGATCCACCAGCCGACGCTCGACGACGTCTTCCTCGCCAAGACCGGCCGCTCGCTCGAAGGGGCCGGCGACGAGGAAGAATCGCAGCCGCCTCGCGGCGAGCTCGCCGCCGAACCGGCGTGAGCGTTCTCGCCGACCAGGTCTATCTGCTCGCGCGTCGCTCAGTAGTTCGGACGGCGCGTCAGCCGGCGAACGTGATCGCGCCGCTCGTCTTCCCGATGCTGCTGCTTGCCGTCAACTCGGGCGGCCTGAAGGCCGAGACGCGCCTACCGGGCTTCCCGACCGCCTCGTTCGTCGCCTTTGCGCTCGCCGTTCCGTTCATCCAGGGCGCGCTCTTCGCGACCATGAACGCGGGCACGGACCTCGCACGCGACATCCAGACCGGCTTCCTCAACCGCCTCTCGCTGACCCCGATGCGCGGCATCGCGTTGCTCGCGGGCCAGCTCGGGGGAGTCGTGACGATGGGGATCATCCAGGCGACCGTCTATCTGAGCGTCGGCCTCATCGTCGGCGTGCGGCTGGCGTCAGGCCCGGCCGGCGTGGTCGTGCTCGGCGCGTTCGCGATCCTCGTCTCGCTCGGATTCGGCGCGCTCGGGGCGTTCGCGGCGCTTCGCACCGGCTCGAGTGAGGCCGTCCAGAGCCTCTTTCCCGCGTTCTTCGTCTTTCTGTTCCTCTCTTCGATGAACATTCCCCGGAACCTGATCGAGACCACGTGGTTCCGCGACGTCGCAACGATCAATCCGGTCTCCTATCTGATCGAGTGCGTCCGCAGCCTGATCATCATCGGGTGGGACCCGGAGGCGCTCGCCCTCGGCTTCGGCATCGCCGCGCTCATAACCGTTGTGGCGCTCGCGCTCGCAAGCCGGGCTCTGCGCGTGAGGATGGCGAGGACGTGAGGACGCTCGCGGTCGCGCGCGCCGTCGCCTGGAGGACGCTGCACAACGTCTTCACGAACCCCTCGTTGTTCGTGCCGTCACTTTTGTTCCCGCTCTTCTTCTTCACCGCGTTCGCGGGCGGCCTTTCGCGTGTCAGGGACGTGCCGGGGTTCGACTACAAGGAGGGCTACACGGCCTTCCAGTTCGTGTTCGTGCTCCTGCAGTCGGCCGCGTTCGGCGGCGTCTTCACGGGCTTTGGGATCGCGCGCGACTTCGAGAGCGGCTTCGCCCGCAGGTTGCTGCTCGCGGCGCCGAACCGGACCGGCATCGTGCTCGGCTACGCGGCCGCAGCAATCGGCCGCTGGATGGCGACCGCGACGATCCTGACCCTGATCGCCCTCGCGGTGGGCATGCACGTCGGCGGTAACGGCGTCGACCTCTTCGGCCTTTACACCCTCGCGCTGCTGCTCAACGTCGCCGCGCTGCTCTGGGCCGCCGGGGTGGCGATGCGCTTCCGGACGATGCAGGCCGGGCCGGTCATGCAGTTTCCGGTCTTCCTCGTCCTCTTCTTCGCACCCGTCTACGTCCCCCTGACGCTGTTGAGCGGCTGGATTCACGCCGTCGCAACGGTCAATCCCATCACGCGGGTGGTCGAGGCCGGCCGTGGGTTCCTCGCCGGGTCGCCGACCGAGGTCGCAATCGCGTTCGGCGCGGCGGTGGCGCTCGTGTTGGCGTTCTCGATCTGGGCATTTCGCGGCCTGCGCAGCGCCGAGGCCGCCGGGGCCTAACCGGCTGCATTGGGTCCGCCCGGCGTCGGTGCGGCAGTCACCGTGAAGTCGACGCCGTTGTCGTCGGTGTCCGCGCCGTCGGGCAACCGGATGTCGCTCGAGCCGGGCACCGCGGTCGCGGGCGGTGCCGGGGCGGCATGCGCCTCGACGAACGCGTTGGTTGCAGTTCCGTAGCCGACCGAGTCCACGACGGTTCCCGTCGCGTTACGCAGGCCGATTCCGCCCGCGCCCCCTGCGAGGGCCTGCGAGAACGCCTGGTTGGCCGGCGTAACGCCCGCATAGCCGCTCCCGCCCACAAGGTAGAACGCGCCAGGAGCAAGCGTCGTCCCCGCCGGGATCGTCGCGAGCGCGACGTCGCTTGTGCCCGCGCCGGAGCGATAAACGAGCTTGTAGCCACCGATGTCGGAGCTGCCGGCGCCCGCGTTGACGATCTCGACGAACTCGTCGGTCGCGGACGCGGAGGTGCCGGCCGAGAACTCGTTGACGCGAACGTTCGCGCCACCCACGTCCTCGATGCACGTGAACACCGCCTGCTCCGAGGCGTCGTAGCTCAGCTCCACCGTGCCGTCGTGGCCGCCGGCCCGGCAGCGGACCCCGTCCAGCCGCTCGAGCGAGTCGACGACGCCCGGATCGCCCTTCGGCCCCTTAGGACCGCGCTCGCCCTGCGGCCCGGCAGGCCCCTGCGGGCCCTGAGATCCCGGCGCTCCGTCCGTGCCCGTCGGCCCAGCCGGCCCTGCCGGCCCCGCCACGCCGGGCTCTCCCTGAGGCCCGCGCACTCTCCAGGAGATCCGCCGCTCGTACTTGCGGCAAGGATTCTTTGCGGTGGCGAGCCGAAGGTGACCGTCCGTGCGGACGCAGCCACGGATGACGTCGCTTTGGTGGGAACCCTGCGAGAAGGCCACGGCGCCGCCCGCGGGAGCGGCGACGAGCAGAGCGAGCAGCAGCGGGCGAAGCGGCGTTCCGGGCACGGTTCCGTGGTAGCTGCCGCGCAGGCGAGCCGCCAGAGCCGGTCACGATCTCGGCGCGCTCTCGTTGCGCTTTCGTTACTTCAGAGCGGCTGGACGGCCGAGCCGAGGTGAGTTGCGATCACGGCGTCCGCCGCCGCGGTGCTCGGCGCGTGGCCGGTGACGGCCGCGATGAAGACATCTCGCTCGAGGGCGAGCAGCTCGGCATCGGTGCGCGCAATCACGGTCGCGGTCCGGGAAACGTCCCGGAGCAGCGCAATCTCGCCGAACGAGTCACCGGGGCGGAGGGTGACGGCGGGCCGGCCCGCAGGCGCGACCATCACCTCGCCGTCGGCGACCACGTAGAAGGAGTCGCCGTGATCGCCCTGCCGGAAGACGGCGTCGCCGGCGTTGAAACGAACACGTGAGAGGTGGATCGCGACCTGCTCGAGCACGACCGGCGGCAGAGGCGCGAAGATCGGCAACCCACCGAGCAGCTCGAGCTCGGACTCGGGCACGGGGGCAGGCGCGTCGACCGTCCGGAGGCGGCTCCAGAAGATCAGCACGATCGCGGTGAGCGCAGCGCCCGCCGCGATCAGCGCACCCCGCGGCCCGAATGCAGACGTCAGGGCCGGGGCGAGGATCGCCCCGATCCCGATCGTGCCGAGGAAGACGCTCTCGAGGACGCCGAACACCCGCGCGCGCACCTCGTCGGGAGCCGTTCGCTGGAGCAGCGTCAGGCCGGCCACGTCGACCAGCGTGTTGCCGACCCCGATGATCCCGAAGCAGATGACTGCGGCAACGACGCTGGGTGCGGCGCCGAGCACCACCAGCGGAATGCCCCAGAGCAGGATTCCGATCGCGAAGGCCCCTGCGAGCGGTCCGCTCGATATCACGCCGAGCAGCGCTAGCACCCCGAGGAGCGCGCCGACACCGGTCGCCGAGCTCAGGAACCCGACCGCCGACGCGCCGAGTCCGAGGATGCGCAACGCCGTCACGACGAGCAGCACGCGCAGGATCCCGGCGACGAGCGTCTGCGCTCCGTAGAGCCCGACGACGATTCTCAGTCGGCTCTCGCGGAGGATCGCGCGGAAGCCCGCAAACGCCTCGCGTGGAATGCTCTCGAGGTCGATGCGCGCCTCGCCGCGGCTGTCGGTGCGGATCCGGCTCAGCACGAGTGCGGACAGCAGGAAAAGCGCGGCCGTGGAGGCGAAGACCCAACCGACGCTCGCGAAGGCGAGCACCAGCCCGCCGAGCGCGGGGCCGGCGAAGAAGGCGACGCTCTCGATCGACGTCGTCGTCGCGTTCGCTGCGGTCAGCTCCTCCGGCGAGCGAGCCAGCGAGGGGAGCAGGGCCGCCTGAGCCGGTGGGAAGGCCGTCCCAGCGAGCGCGGTGACGACGGCGAAGGCGTAGACGACCTCGGCGGGAGCGCCCGCGAAGAATGCTGCAGCTGCGCCGCCCATCGCGCAGACGCGGACGAGGTCGGCCGCGACCATGATCCGACGGCGCCGGAACCGGTCGCCGAGCAGCGCGGCGAACGGCGCGACGATCGCGGCGGGGAGCAGACGGATCAGCGCGACGACGCCGACCGCGGCCGCGCCGCCGGCGCGGTAGGCAAAGACCGCAAGCGCGACCTCGTATCCCCACTGGCCGAGCACGGAGCCGCTCCACGCGAGCTCCAGCCGGCGCAGATCCTCATTGGCGAAGACCGCCGCGAACGCACGGAGCGACTCGCGGAGTCGCCGGCCCAGGGAGGTCCGCACCGCCGGAGGATGGCAGCCGGGCTTGTGTTTTTAAAGCCGCCGACGGAAGATCGCGCGGACGCCGGCCGTCTAGCAGTTGCATCGTCAGTTTCGAATCAGGAGGTCCACCATGGCGGAAGAGCGCGACAAGTTCGCCAACGATCCCGACCAGGACGAAGACGTCGAAGGTCACAGGTTCAGCCCGGACGAAGACAAGCTCGACAAGTTCGACTCGTCTGACGACGAGGACGACGAGGTCGAGGCTCACAAGTTCTAAGTTCTGAGCCTGTCTGCGGCGGTCAGGTCGAGGGAGGCCACTCGACCTGATCAGGCTGCGCCCCGCCCACTAAGACAAAATTGCTCCGGTGGAGGCGGGGGACGTCGTCCGGCAGGTGGACCAGGAAGGGCTCCGCCTCGTCCGCTTCCTCTGGTGCGGGAACGACGGGACGGTGCGGGCGAAGGCGAGTGCTGCCGCCGGGCTCGAAGGCCGACTGCGAACCGGAATCGGTGTCACCGTCGGAATGCAGGCGATGAACGCCCTCGACCAGCTTCAACCGGTCGAAGGCATGGGGCCGGTCGGCGAGGTCCGACTACTCCCCGACCTGGAGACCTTTCGGGTGCTGCCCTACGCGCCGCACATGGGAGTGCTGCTCTGCGACCACGTGCAGCTGGACGGCGATCCGGCGCCGGTGTGCCAGCGGTCCTTCCTCAAGCGGATGGAGGCGCGACTCGCTGAACGTGGCGGGAGGCTCGAAGTGGCGTTCGAGAACGAGTTCTCGCTCGCGCGAGAGATGGACGGCGGCTTCGAGCCGATCGACTCAGGGCTCTGCTTCTCGACGATCAGCTCGACCGCTGCGCAGGACGTGGTCGACGATCTCGTCGACGGCCTCGAGAGGCAGAGGATCGGGCTCGAGCAGTACTACTCGGAGCTCGGCCACGGTCAGCACGAGATCTCGACGCCCCACGCGCCGGCGCTACGCGCCGCGGACGAGCAGCTCCTCGTCCGCGAGACGATCCGCGGCGTCGCGGCGCGACACGGGCTCGTCGCCTCGCTCGCGCCGAAGCCGTGGCCGGACGGCGCCGGCAACGGCTGCCACATTCACTTCTCGCTCTGGGACTCGGACGGCCGTAACCGCTTCCACGACCCTTCTGCGCCCGACGGGCTCTCTGCCGAGGCGCGCTCCTTCATCGCCGGCGTGCTCGAGCATCTGCCGGGGCTCTGCGGGCTGACCGCCCCGAGCTTCAACTCCTACCGCCGCATCGTTCCTCAGTACTGGGCCGGCGCCTTCGTCTGCTGGGGACATGACAACCGCGAGGCGCCGGTGCGCGTGCCGTCGCTCTTCCGGGGCTTCGAGGAGGCGTCGACAAACGTCGAGCTCAAGGCCGCGGACGCGAGCTCGAATCCTTACCTCGCGGTGGGTGGGCTGATCGCGGCTGGGCTAGAAGGGCTGGAGCGCGGGCTCGAGCCGCCGGAACCGGTCGAGGTCGATCCGGCGACGATCGACGAGGCCGAGCGCGAAGCCCGCGGGATCGTTCCGCTGCCCGCCACGCAGGAAGAGGCGCTCGACGCGCTCGCCGCCGACGCGGTCCTGACCGGCGCGCTCGGCCAGGTGCTGGCGGAGTCGTATCTGGCCGTCCGACGTTCCGAGTGGGACGCCTACTCGCAGGGAGACGAGACATTCGAGCAGCAGGGCCACTTCTCCAAGTACTGAACGGGGTCGCGCTCGTCGACCAGCATGCGCACGGCCTCCTGCGCGGGCGGCCGTCGCTCGACGAGTTCCGCGGCCTCTTCTCGGAGAGTCCGGATCCGCGGCAGTGGCCGCACGTCGCGAGCGGCGTCACGTACCGGCGTGCGATCCGCGACCTGGCAGAGTTCCTCGGCTGTGAGCCGGTCGAGGAAGCCGTCCTCGAGCGCCGGCTCGGCACCGACTTCGGCGAGTACGCCGCCGCGCTGCTACGCGCGACGAGCACCGAGGCGATCTACGTCGACGACGGGTACCCGACCGGCGACACCGTCGACTGCGAGGAGCTCGGTGAGCTCGCCGGCTGCGAGGCGCGGCCCGTCCTCCGCCTCGAGGATCGCGGCGAGCGCGCCGCCGAGGAGACCGCGGCCGCCCGCGAGCACGGCTACATCGGGTTGAAGACGATCTCCGCGTATCGCGGCGGGCTCGACCGTGTGTCCGCCGACGTCGTTGCTGCGCTCGAGGCGAACGAGGCCACCGGCCGGCCGCTGCCGCTGCAGGTGCATTGCGGCTTCGGCGACTCGGACCTGCACCTCTGGCGCGCCGACCCGAGCCTTCTCAAGCCGCTGATCGAGCGCTTCCGCTCGACGCCGTTCGTGCTGCTCCACTGCTACCCGTTCGTCCGCGAGGCCGGCTGGCTCGCGCATGTCTACGCCCACGTCTACGTCGACCTCTCGCTGACGATCCCGCACGTCTGGCGCGGGGCGGAGATGCTGCGGCAGGCGCTCGAGCTCGCGCCCGCGTCCAAGCTGCTCTACGCCTCCGACGCGTCGCGGGCGCCCGAGCTCTACTACCTCGCCGCCAAGTGGTGGCGCGAGGCGCTCGCCGAGGTGCTGCCGGAGCTCTTCGAGGACGACGCCGAGGAGGCAGGCCGCCGCATCCTGCGGGAGAACGCGCTCGAGCTCTACTCGTCGTCGCAGCCGACGTTGACGTAGCCGGAGCGGAACGGTCTTGCCTCGCCCGAGTCCGGGTCGTAGGCGTGGCGCCAGACGCAGCCGGTGTCGTTCGTGAGCAGGTGGATCGAGACCGACGTCTCGGCAGACGTCGTGCGGACGCGATGGATGTCGTCGCGCGGCGGCAGGAGGACGTAGAAGTCGCCGGGCACTAGCGAGCGCCGTTCGACGAGTTCGAGCGCGTCGTCTCGCCGCGCATAGATCTCCTCGTCCTGGTTGCCGCGGTAAAGGCCGACCAGGCCCCATGCGAGGTGATCGTGCACGGGCGTCTCGGAGCCGGCGGGCACCACGAGCGAGAAGAGCGAGAGCGTGCCGTCCTCGGCGCGGCAGAGCAGCCACTGGCCGATTCCGCCGCCCATGCCGCTCTCGGGCGCGTCCACCCGGTACTCGGCCGGGAGCCAGTCGGGGTCGGCGAGGAGCTGCGCGAACCATGGCCTGATCCGCTCGCAGGCCTCCGCCGGTGAGGGCGCGGCCGCGATCTCGGCTCGAACGTTGGACACGAAGTCTCGGACGACCTCCGTGTCGAGCACGAACTCCAGGCCCACGTCAGATCGCGATGCCGGAGACTTCGTGTGGAACGTACGGCTCCTCGAGCCTCGAGATCTCCTCCTCGCTCAGCGCGAGCTGCCCGGCCGCCAGCGCATCCTCGAGATGTTCGACCTTCGTGGCGCCGACGATCGGTGCCGTGACCCCCGGCTTGTGGAGCAGCCACGCGAGCGCGACCTGCGCGGGCGCAACGCCGCGCTCGCCCGCGACTTCCGCGGCGCGGTCGACGACGGCGAAGTCGACCTCGGGCGTGTAGAGCGAGTCGCCGAACGGGTCGGACCGCGCACGGGTCGTCAGGCGCTCGCCCTCCCGCGTGCGTGTCCCGGCCAGCAGTCCGCGCGCGAGCGGGCTCCACGCGATGACCCCGACGCCTTGGTCGATGCACTGCGGGATCATCTCCCGCTCCTCCTCGCGGTAGACGAGGTTGTAGTGGTTCTGCATCGACACGAAGCGCGTGTCCGCCACGTACTGGGCCTTGGCGAACTGCCACGCGAACATGCTGCTCGCGCCGATGTAACGGGCCTTGCCTGATTTCACGACGTCGTGCAGAGCGTCCATCGTCTCCTCGATCGGCGTGGTCGGATCCCAGCGGTGGATCTGGTAGAGGTCGACGTAGTCGAGGCCCAGCCGCTCGAGCGACGCGTCGATCGAGGCGAGCACGTGCTTGCGCGAGAGCCCGCGCCCGTTCTCGCCGGGCATCGTCCTGCCGTTCACCTTCGTCGCGACCACGTACTCCTCGCGCATACCGAACAGCTTCTGCAGCAGGTGCCCGGTGACGACCTCACTCTGGCCGCCGTTGTAGACGTCGGCCGTGTCGAAGAAGGTGATGCCTCCATCGACGGCGCGGCGGACGATCGGCTCCGCATCGTTTTCGTCGAGCGCCCACTCGCGGCTCTCGTGCTTGCCGTAGCTCATCATCCCGAGGCAGACACGCGAGACGCGCAGGCCGGTCCCGCCCAGGTTGGCGTAGTCCACGTGCTGGAGTATGCGTGCGATGTACGAATCGGCTGCTGATCTTTGGCGCATCCAGGAGCTTCTCGACCGCAGCTACGCGTTAGCCGGCACCCACCTGCTCCGGATCCACACTCCAGACCGGCGCGCGACCGCGGAAGAGATTGTCGACCGCCTGACCGGGATGTGCCTGCTCGTGATCACGACCGTCACCGCGGACGGCCGCCCGATCGGCGGGCCTGTCGACGGCGTCTTCTATCGCGGAGCCTTTCACTTCGGCTCCAGCCCGGATTCGCTCCGGTTCCGTCACATCCGTTCGCGGCCGCAGGTGAGCGCAACGCATGTCCCCGCGGAGGAGTTTGCGGTGACCGTGCATGGACGCGCAGTTCCGATCGACGTGCGCGCAGCAGAGAACGCCGGCTTCCGACAGACGCTGCTCGACATCTACATACCGCGCTACGGGCCGGAGTGGGAGCAGTTCCTGGACTCGGGCCCGGTCCACGCGAGGATCGAAGCCGACCGCATGTTTGCCTTCTCGATGCCGCACGAGGATCAGGCGCGATGATTTCCAGCTGGTCGCAACGTCTCTACAGGCGGAGGTAAGAACGTGGGAGCAATAAACGTGCATGAGTTCATGACCGTCGACGGCGTCATCGACGCGCCGACGTGGACGTTCGAGCACGGCTTCGACCCTCAGATGGGAGCGGCCATCGGGGCCATCACGGAGCGCTCACGAGGCATCCTGCTCGGGCGCACGACGTATGACATGTTCGAGCCCGTCTGGTCGAAGCGGACTGCGGAGGACGACCCCGGCGCGCCGTTCTTCAACGACACCATCAAGTACGTCGTCTCCGGGTCGCTGACGAGTGCGACCTGGAGGAACTCGCAGCTCATCGGGCCGTACGACCCGGAGGCGATCCGCAGACTCAAGGAAGAGGTCGAGGGCGACCTCTACATCAGCGGCAGCGGGACACTGGTCCGAGCGCTGCTCGCGGACGGCCTCGTCGACGAGCTCCACCTGTTCGTTTATCCACTGACCCGGGGAAAGGGGCCTCGGCTCTTTCCGGATGAAGGCGTGCCGATCAGCCTTTCCCTCTTGGGGTCTGAGTCCTACGAGAACGGAGTCGTCTACCTCAATTACCGACCAGGCGCGTGAGGGTGGAGGAACCAGCGGCGACCGAATAGCCTCGTGGCCTGAAGCCGGCCAAAGATCGTCGAAGCCGCAGCGAGGTCGACGTGCGAGGTACCTCGGCGGCTACGGCCTGGGTGCGCGGGCGGCTTGCCGTATCGGGCGACGCGTTTTCCGTGACGGCGCGGAACCCCAGTCTGCTGCGCGCGCAGCT
Source organism: Gaiellaceae bacterium (assembly GCA_051955535.1). GTDB lineage: Bacteria > Actinomycetota > Thermoleophilia > Gaiellales > Gaiellaceae > 13-2-20CM-68-14. The sequence goes on from JBQCGP010000018.1 coordinate 45,354, forward strand.
GTCGTTCGGTGCCGCCTGGACCGCCGAGGCGGCCTTCACCGTGGCGCTCGGCGTAGTGGCCTTCCTCGACGGGGGCGCCACAGCCGTGGGCCTTGTGGCATTTGCGCGCCTGGCTCCGGCCGCGCTGTTCACGCCGTTCGGAGCGGCGTTCGCGGACCGCTTCCCGCGCGACCGCGTCTTGGTCTGGTCAAGCCTCACGCGCGCCGTGGCGACCGGCGCGGCCGCGGCGACACTCCTCGCCGGCGGGCCGCCGGCAATCGTCTACCCGCTGGCGGTCGTCTCTACTTGCGCGTTCAGGCTGTTTCGGCCGGCCCACTCGGCGTTGCTGCCTGGCCTGTGCAACACCCCGCGCGAGCTGAGTAGCGCGAACGTCGTTCGCGGACTCCTCGATTCGGTCGCCACTCTTGTCGGCCCGCTGGCCGCCGCACTGCTGCTCGAAGTCAGCAGTCCGGCCGCGGTGTTCGTGACCAGTGCGCTGTTGTCGTTCGCCGCGGCCGTCCTCCTCCTCGGCCTTCCGTACGAGACCCCCGCACGTGGCCGGCCGCAGCCGTTACGCCGGATCGCGCGCGAGACGGTGCAAGGGTTCCAGGCACTGGCCCGGTATCGCGACGCGGGTCTCTTGATTGGGCTTTCGCTCGCACAGTCTGTAACCCAGGGCTTCCTCAATGTCTTCGTAGTCGTCCTCGCGCTCGAGGAGCTTGGGATGGGAGCCCCCGGTGTCGGCCTACTGGTGGGAGCCGTCGGTGCGGGCGCCGTGGTCAGCTCGCTCGCGGCGTCGGCCTTCGTCACCGGTCGGAGGCTCGCCGCGCTCGAGGGTGTCGGCGTCATTCTCTGGGGCCTGCCGTTGACGCTCAGCGGAGCGCTGCCGCACGAACTGGTCGTACTGGGTTTCATGTGCGTCGTCGGCGCGGGCAACGTACTCGTCGACATCGGCCTGCACACGCTGCCGGCCCGGCTCGTGCCGGAGGAGCTGCTCGCACGCGTGTACGGCGTGAAGGCGAGCTTGGGTGCGTTGGCGATAGCCGTCGGCGCCTTCGTCACGCCGCTCGCGATCGATCTGCTCGGAGTCCGCGGCGCCCTGATCGTGCTCGGGCTCATCGCTCCGACGCTCGCCGTGCTCGCCTGGCGCCGTCTGCGTGCAATCGACGAGGCGATCGCGCACCGGGATCAGGAGATCGAGCTTCTCAAACGCATCGGTATGTTCAGCCCTCTACCGATGCCGGCGATCGACGAGCTTGCCTTGCATGTCGACAAGGTCAAGCTGGCTGCAGGGCAGGACGTCTTCCACCAGGGCGAGCACGGCGATCGGTTCTACGTGATCGAGGACGGCGAGGCCGAAGTGATCGGCAACCGCCGCTTGGTTACTACCCTGCGCCCCGGAGAAGGGTTCGGCGAGATCGCTCTGCTTCACGACTGTTTGCGAACGACGACCGTCCGCGCCCGGACGCCGCTCCGGCTTTTCACCCTCGACCGGCGCCACTTCCTTTCCGCGGTCACCGACTACGAATCGAGCGGCCGCGAGGCGGAAGCCCTCGTGCTGGATCGGCTCAACACGTTCAACCCCGCGCATTGAGCGGACGCACTAGCCTAAGCGCCGTGGGGAATGAGGTTCCCCTCTACGCCTCCGCCTATGCCGGCCTCGATGTGCGGGAACGGGTGCGCCGCGAGACGTATGGCGAGGACCTGGGCCAGTCCAGCTGGATGACCGTGGACGAGCTCGACCGCTTCGGCGAGTGGCTCGAACTCCAGGCTGGCTCACGCCTCCTCGACGTGGGGTGTGGCTCGGGGCCAGCCATCCATCTCGCGAGAACGACCGGCGCGACCGTCGTCGGCGTCGACGTGCTCGAGGAGGGGATCGCTGCCGCGATATCCCAGGCTCATGCCCGCGGTCTCGAGGATCAGGCCACGTTCGTCCGGGCTGACGCCGCCGAGCGCCTGCCGTTCGACGAGGAGAGCTTCGACGCGATCCTCTCGGTCGATGCCATGTGTCATCTCCCCGACCGCCTCCGCGTTCTCGAGGAGTGGCGTCGGGTGACCAGACCCGGCGGGCGGATCCTCTTCACGGACCCCACCATCGTGACGGGGCCCGTGACCGGGACCGAGATCGCCGACCGAAGCGCGATCGGGGTCTACGTCTTCTCAATCGCCTCGCTGAACGAGGAGTTGCTCGCCGAGGCGGGCTTCGATCTGCTCCGCCGCGAGGACCTGACCGAGAGCACGGCCACCGTCGCGCGCCGCTGGGCCGACGCTCGGCAGCGCTTCTCGGATGAGCTCATCGCGGACGAGGGTGCCGCGACGTTCGAGGGCGTCCAGAGATTCCTGGGCGCCTGCCACGTGCTCGCCCACGAGCGGCGCCTATCGAGGTACGCCTACGTAGCCGCTCCGCGGTCGACTTCGTTGTGACCAGCACGGGCTGCTCCGATGCGCCGGCTTGCGCGGCTGCGCTCACGTCGCCCGAGCTCGATCAGAGCGGCGTTGCGACCAGCACGTACGCATAGCCACTACCGCTGGGAGCTGAGTCCCCGGTGCCCAGGAAGCGCGCCTTGGCCCGCCAGTGGCCGGCTGCAGGCGGTCTCCAGGAGACCGTGGCGCCGACGGGCACCCGCATCACGCGATAGAACGACCAGCCTGTGAGTGTGTCGAAGCGGTCGATCCGTAGCTCGATTCGACCTCCCGACGGCGAGGGCGATGTGGTGCACGAGATCGAGACAGTCGTTCCCGGCGTCACCTCGGCCGAGCTCTGGCCGGAGATCAGCACGCTTGTCGACGTCAGGTTGCGCAGGCGCACGCTCAGGCGGTAACTCCCCGAGCTGGTGCCGGGCGGAGCCTGCACGGCAATGACGTAGCGGCCACGGCCAAGCCGACGTCGCAGGGTGCTCTCGCCGCTCGCAAGTCGCCGCCCGGAGTCCGTCAGCAGAACCAGTTCGAAGCTGCCGGAACCTCCAGCGAGGCGCAGCCGGGCCTCGCTCGGACGCTCCACGGCGAAGTGGTAGAGGTCGACGACGTCCACGCCGCTTGGGGAAAGGCGCCCTCGACGGGCCGAGCCCGGCGTGAGCTCGATGCCGACGCCGAGGTCGTCGGCCTGGGCGGCCACGACCTGCACTCGGTAAGCCTCCCTGCGCGAGCCCGGCGGCGCCTCCACCTCGACGGCGTACCGGCCTCCGCCGGTCGTGCCGGGAGTAAAGGTTGTGTAGCCCCGGCAGCTGAAGCTTCGGAGAGTCCTGTTCCCTTGCCGTAGGCGCGCTAATGCGCACGGCGAGGAGCTGAACGCAATCCGGTACGTCTTTCCCTGGGCCATTCGCACGGACCAGATGTCGTTCACGTCGGTCAGGCCGTCGACTGAGCCTCGAACGCCCCCGCGCGGAAGTGGGTGTCCCGGAAGACGCTCGGGCGCCTCGCCGGCGCGGATGGTGACCGTGAAATCGCCCGGGCTCGAGCCCGCTCTGTCGCCGACGAGCAGAAGGTACTGGTCGCCGCTTTCGGTCGCGAAGCCGAGCACCGCGCGACCGTGACGATCGGTTTCTTGACAGCCGATCTCCCGCACGTCACCACGGACTCGGTGGAAGGCCGCGACGACGCCGTCGCGCTCCCCGGTCGCGAGTTGAACGATCGCCCGACCCGTAGCAGGGCCTCGGAACCGGTACCAGACGCCGCCTCCGGACATCTTGCAACCGCCGTAGTCGTCGCTCGTCGCGCCGAGCGTCGTTCCCCGCCTCGTCGCCGGGAGCCGGCCGATCGCCGACGCCTGGCTGCGGTCATCGTTGTCCGGCGGCAGGATCAAATCGGCTCGAAGGTCGAAATCGCCGTTCGGAGCGCCCGGCTTATGTCCCACGAGGATCAGATAGCCGGCGCCTCGCACGGCGGCCACCGCCGCTACCGCCTTGCCTCCGGCGTTCGCCGTCCCGCAGGCGACCTCGGAGATGTTCGACGGATTGCGGCGGTAGATGTGGACGACGGGCGCAAGCGGGCCAGACGCCTGCACGGTCGCGACGATCGTTCCGTCCGGAGCCGACTCGATCCGGTACCAGACCGTGGCCTCGACCCGGCCGCATTTCGACACCTGGGGATCGAGCCGCTCGACGGTCGCCTCGACGGTCGTGCCGTGAGTGACGGTCGGGAACGTCGGCAGGAGTTCCGCGTCGACCCTGTTGTCGTTCGGAGGCGGCGCGGCGAGGGCGGCAGCAGTGATCGTGAGTGCAACGAGAGCTGCGAGCCCAACGAGTGCTGTGGCCTGCCGCTTCACATTCTTCCCGGTTCAGAGCGAGGTTCTTACTTCCGGAAACAGTTGTCAAGAGCGGCGCTGCAACCCGACACTTTTAAAAACGGTCGGGTCGTTTTAGGGTCGGCACATGACGGAGGGCAGGCCGTCGACCCCTCATCCCGGCGACGAGCTGCTGCGCGTTGCCGAGGCCGTCCACGCTGGTGAGGTCTCGGTCGCGTTCAAACCGGGCCCCACGGTCATGGCGAAGGTCGGCGACAAGCTGCTCGACATCGCCGAGGCCAGCCAGGTGCCGATCGAGTCCGGCTGCCGGATGGGCATGTGCGGCTCAGACCCGGTCCACATCGTGGAGGGCGAGGAGAATCTGTCCGCGGTGCGCTCCGCCGAGCGGCGGACGCTCGAGCGGCTCGACCTTGGCACGGGTTGCCGCATGGCCTGCGTCGCGCGCGTTCAAGGTCCGGTCGTCGTCGATCCCAACCCCGAGCTGGACACGGGGCCGGAGCTCGCGGGCAGCGAGCCACACCGGCTCGCCGTTCACGTCGACGCGGCATTGCAGCAGGCGATCCGCCGGGTTGTGGTGGTCGGGGCGGGCGTCGCCGGCGTCACTGCGGCGGAAGAGCTCCGTCGTGCACTCCCCGACGCCGAGCTGACACTGATCGGGGACGAGCCGTATCCCTTCTACAACCGAATGGCGATCACGCGCCTCGCCTCCGAATCGGCGTCGATCGAGAGCCTGTACTTGAACCCGCGCGACTGGGCGGAGTCTCGGCGCGTCGACTACCGGCGCGGCGTGGCTGTCGCGTCCATCGACCGCGGTGGCCAGGAGGTGATCCTCGACGACGGGGAGCGGATTCCGTACGACCGGGCCGTCATCGCCACCGGTGCCCACCCGTTCGTTCCGCCCATCGACGGCTTCTGGGAGGAAGGTTGCTTCGTCCTCCGGACGATCGACGACGCCGTCCAGATACAGCAGCACGTTCGCCGCCACCGCGGCCAAACCGCAGTGATCATCGGCGGCGGTCTCCTAGGCCTGGAGGCGGCCTACTACCTGACCCAGCTCGAGGTTCGCGTTCTCGTCCTCGACCGCGGCCGATGGCCGCTCAGCCGGCAGCTGGACGAGCAGGCAGGAGCGCTCCTTTGGGAGATGCTCGAGGACCTCGGAATCGAGGTCCTCGCTCGGACGGAGGCGCGGCGCATCCTCGCCGACGGGCGGGTCACGGGGGTCGAGCTGGTGGACGGCCGCACGATCGACGCGGAGTTGTGCGTGATTGCGACGGGAGTCGTGCCGAACACCGACCTCGCGACGGGCGCGGGCCTCGACGTTGCCGCCGGGGTCACCGTCGACGACGGGATGCGCACCTCGGATCCGCACATTTACGCCGTCGGCGACGTCGTCGAGCACGACGGTCGCCGCTACGGCCTCTGGCCCGCTTGCGTGGAGCAGGCGCAGGTGGCTGCGGCGAACATGATCGGCGACGACGCGGCCTACCGCGCCACGCCGCAACCCGCGAGACTGAAGGTCCCCGGAATCGACCTGCTCTCGATGGGCGTCGTGGACGCTCCCGCGGGTGAAGCGAGGGCAGTCGTTGTCAGTGCATACGGCACGCGCCAGTACCGGAAGCTGATTCTCGAAGAGGGCCAGGTAACGGGAGCGATCATCCTCGGCAGCCCGGAGCTCTTCGACGACGTCACGACGGCCGTCGAGAGCCGGGTCGAGCTCGGCTCCGAGCTCGACGCGCTCGAGCAGGGCAAGTGGCAGGCCTTGTCCCGCCTCGCCGAGGGTGAGACACTCGCGCGCTAGGGGTTTGGCAAGCGAAAGGGGGCCGCGCGTGGCCATCGACGTAGACCTTCTCGAGGAGAGTTTCGACCTGGTCGCTCCCAAGGGCGACGAGCTGATCCGTACCTTCTACGACAACCTGTTCGAGGCCGCGCCGGCCGTTGAGCCGCTGTTCGCGGAGGTCGACATGGAGCGGCAGCGACAGGCGCTGCTGAACATGCTCCTCGTCCTGCGCGAGTCGCTGCGGGATCTCGACGACATCGTCCCGGACCTGGAGGAGCTCGGCTCCCGTCACGTCGAGTACGGCGCGAAGCCCGAGCACTATCCCGTCGTCGGCGAGGTCCTGATTGGGTCGATGGCGGAGGTCGCCGGCGACGCGTGGACGCCGGAATACACAGCCGCGTGGCAGGAGGCTTACCCGATCGTCCAGGATGTGATGCTCTCGGGCGCGGCCGCTAGAGCTCAATGACCGCGCCGGGCGGGGAGCCGACATCACGCGGGTTTCTCGCCGACCTGCACGAGGCCGACCAGGCCGTCGTGCTTCAGTACACGCAGGTGCGCCTGTACGAGCAGGGCGATTTCGCCGTCCGCCGGGGTGAGGTCGACCGCAGCTTTTTCATCATCTCGCGCGGTTCGTTCGAGGTGCTCGTGCCGGCGGGCGGAACGCCCCAACGCGTCCGCGTGCTCGAGCCCGGCGACCTGTTCGGCGAGGTCGGATTCTTCGACGGCCTGCCGCGGTCGTCGGACGTCGTTGCGCTCGAACCGGCCGAGGCGCTCGTGCTGACGCAGTCCGCCTTCCAGCGCTTACGACTGGTCCATCCGCGGCTTGCCGTGCGCTTCGTGAGCGACCTCGGCCGCATCCTCGGAGTGCGCTTCCGCGCCTCCGACGCGCTCGCCGGGCCGGCTCCGCGGTAGGGCATCGGTCGCAATCGCGACACGTCGCCTCTATGACTGAGGAATCCAACGTCTCGCGCTACGACGAGATCGCGGGTTTCTATAGCGGATTCGTCGGCGACGACCTCAACGACCCCCCTGCCCTGGCGTTACTCGAACTGTTGCCCGACCTGAATGGGCGTCATGTCCTTGACCTGGCCTGTGGGGAAGGCCGCCTCAGCCGCGAGCTCGCCCGACGTGGCGCGCGAGTGGTCGGGATCGACATCTCGGCGGTGCTCCTCGAGCAGGCTCGCGCCCGAGAGTCAAGCGAACCGCTCGGGATCACGTACCTCCGAGCTGACGCCACCTCACCGAGGCTGCTTGACGACGAGCGCTTCGATCTCGTCACCTGCCATTTCGGCCTCTCCGACATCGACGATCTGCGCGGTGCAGTGGCGAACGTTGCGCGCCTTCTGGCGCCCGGCGGGTTGCTTGTCTTCTCGATCGTCCACCCCTGTTTTCCCGGGTGGGGCGACGATGCGCCGAGTAGCTGGCCTCCAGGCGAGAGCTACTTCACCGAGAAGTGGTGGCTCGCCGCCAACTCAGGCATTCGAGGCAAGGTCGGCTCGACGCACCGGATGCTCTCGACGTACCTGAACGTCCTTCGCGAGCACGGTCTCGCGGTCGATCGCGTCCTAGAGCCACCACCTGATCCCGAATGGGTTCGGCGGAAGAACCCGAGTGATGACCTCGTGCCCGTCTTCCTCGTCGCTCGCTGTCGCCGCGAGGACGAATCGTGAGGAGGCGTTGGCACAACCCGCGTTCAGTCCTCCAGCACTTAGGCGCGACCCTCGGCGCGCGCTGCTAGCGCCGCGAGCACCTGGGGGAAGTCGCCGCTGATCTCGGGGCCGATCTCCGGGCCTACAGTCTCGGAAGCAGGCCCCGTGGTCTCCATGCGATAAGTGATGCACACGCCCCGCCGCTCTGGGGCTTCCCCGCCATGCTCTGGCTCCAACGCAACCGCTACCTCTAATGACAAAGCCCGACGCACCGGACCCGCGAGACGAGTCGAAGCCCTTCGAGATCGACCTCGAGCCGACGGTTGCCGGCCGAATCGCGCGCTGGACCGAACGGGCCAGGATCCTGCGGGCGCGCACCGAGGACGCTCGTACCCGTCACGCGTCGGTCGACTTCGGGCTCAGCCTGATCGAACGCGACTCGGGGATCGGCGGCGGGCTTCTCGCCGGCGCGCTCGCCTACCGGCTCTTTGTCCTGCTGCTCCCGACCGCGCTGCTGCTGGTCTCCGGGCTCGGGGTCTATGCGGGCAGCGTCGACGAGAGCACGACCCAGGTCGCCAAGAAGGCGGGCTTGCACGGGCTGATCGGCTCCCAGGTCGCAGCGACCGCGTCGGGCCGCGCTCGTTGGATCGTTTTCATCCTGATGGTGCCAGCGGTCCTCTACGCCACCGCGAAGCTCTACCGGGCTCTTGCCATCGTGCACGCCATCGCCTGGCAGGGATCCGGGCGCGGGACGCGTGTCACCCGGAGGGGCATCGGCGTGCTGGGCGCAGGGCTCGTCACGACGATCCTTGCGGCGGAGATCGCGGGCTGGGCCCGTCGTCAAGACCACTGGGGTGGGCTCCTAGCCCTGCTCGTCTACGTCCTCCTGATGGGAGGCGCGTGGCTCTTCGTGTCCATGCAGCTTCCGCATGGCGACGCGGGCCGGGTGGCGCTGCTTCCAGGCGCATTGCTATTCGGCGTAGGGCTGCTGTTTGTGAACGTCTTCAACGTCTATGTGACCACCCGCCTGGTCGAGGATCGAGCCAACACCTACGGTGCACTCGGAATCGCAACGGCACTCCTCTTCTCGCTCGTCCTGGTCGGGCGGGTGATGGTCGTCTCCGCGGAGCTCAACGCGGCGATCGACGAGCGTCATAATCCGACGAGACCCCCGCCGTGAACGACGTCGACGTAGAACGCAGCTTCGCCGCGGCTGCCCGCTACTGGTGGCTGTTCCTCGTGATCGGAGTGGGCTGGCTGCTGCTCGCGATCATCGTCTTCCGCTTCGACTGGCGGACCGTCTCGGCGATCTCGATTCTCTTCGGGGTCGTCGTCATCTTCGCTGGCGCCAACGAGCTCTTCGAGGCGTTCGCCGGGGAGAGAAGCGGCTGGGCAAGGGCCGGGCATGCGTTGCTTGCGGTCGCGTTCCTGATCATCGGAATCGTCGCATTCGCTCATCCCGGCAATACGTTCGCCGCACTGGCCGCGGTCATGAGCTTCTACTTCATCCTCAAGGGCGCCCTCGATCTTGCGCTTGCGATCGCGTTCCGCGGTGAGCTCGCCACCTGGTGGCTCCGGCTTCTGCTCGGCATCGCCGAGATCCTGATCGGGTTCTGGGCCGCCGGTGACTTCGGCCGCAGGAGGATCCTGCTCGTCGTGTGGGTGGGGGTGCTCGCGCTCACCCGCGGGATCTCCGCGATCATCTTCGCCTTCGCCGCTCGAGAGCTCCGCGAAGCCGAGCCGAGCTGAGCTTCCCGGCGATGCCCGTCGAGATTCTCGAATCGATGGAGATGAAAGAGGTGCTGGAGCACGTCAACGTGCCCAGCTATGTCATCGACCGGGCCGGCGTCATTCGCTGGCTGAACCTGGCCGCCCGGAACATCGTCGGCGACGTCCAGGGGCGGCAGTTCACGAGCATCGTCGCGCCCGAGGAGACGCGGCGTGCAAAGGAGCTGTTTGCCCGCAAGATTCTGGGAACAACCAAGGTCACCGACGCAGGAGTCGTCGTCATCGGCAGCAACGGCGACCGGGTAACGGTGGACATCAGCTCCGTGCCGCTCGTCCACGGTGACCACGTGGTCGGCGTCTTCGGGCAAGTCTCGGACATCGTCGAGGAGCCCCACGAACATCCCGATCTCCACCTGACTCCGCGCCAGGCGGAAGTCCTCGAGCTCCTCGAGCGAGGCCGCTCGACCAGGCAGATCGCCGAAGAGCTCCATCTCAGTACCGAGACGGTGCGCAACCACATCCGCCACCTGTTCCGCGCGATCGGAGCCCACTCGCGACTCGAGGCGGTCGCGATCGCGAACCAGGCGCACTGAACGAGCGTTTTGCCTAACGCGCGCAGCGGGTTATCCTCTTCGAGGTAACCCGGACCTTCGGAGGCGCGTGAGCTGGGAGAGGCTTCACGTACCTGCGGCGAAGGCGAACCTTTGTTGCGCGGTCCGGTTCAGGTGAGGGCTGACCTGTCGTGATCCGGGTCTTGCTCAGCTCGCAGGTGCGCCTGTACCGCGAGGCGCTGGCCGAGTCGCTGAGCCGCGAGGACGACCTCGTCGTGGTGGGCGTGGTGGGAGGCCGCGGCGACACGCTCGTCGCTTTGCGGGAACTCTTGCCGGAGATTGTCGTGATCGACCTCGATCATGGGGGTCAGATCGACGGGATTCGGGAGCTCGCGAACGTCGGGGAATCGAAACTCATCGGGTTGGTCGCGACGCACGAGGAACGGGACGTGGTCGCATACGCGGAGGCCGGACTGGCTGGCTTCGTCGACTACGACGACTCGGCCAGGGCGCTGATCGAGACAATTCGCGCAGCTGCTCGCGGGGAGTTCGAGTGTTCGCCGAGCACGGCTGGAGCGCTGCTGCGCCACGTCGCGCGGCTGGCGGCAGGCCGGCCGACCGGATCGCCTCAGCGGCCGTCGCTCACCGAGCGGGAGATCGAGGTCGTCTTGTTGCTGGACGAGGGGCTTTCGAACAAGCAGATCGCGGCACGGCTTCACATCGAGGTCGCCACGGTGAAGCACCACGTTCATCACATCCTCGAGAAGCTCGACGCCAAACGCCGGAGCCAAGCGGTCGCTTACGCGCGCCGAGCCGGCCTGCTCGAGCACGACTGATCTCTCGGAAAGGCCCCCGCAAGATGATCCGTTCGATGTGAGCCTTGCTCGCCTTGCCCGGCCGAGGATGCACACCTCTTCGAAAAAGAAGATGGACTGTTTGATCCCTTCACACCCTTTTCGCGCGTCGCGACGATGAGCCGAGTCTCAAGGAGGGTGGCCATGAACGGTCGTTGGCTCCGAGCTGTGCCGCGAGTTCGCCTCGTGCGTCTCGGTTGTTTTGCCGCTGCGGTCTTTTTGCTCGTGCTCGCGTTCGGTGAGGTGGCGGGGGCAGTGGCGCCGCCGGCCGTTACCGACGTAAACCCCACGACGAACACCGCTGACCCGACGTTCGGCGGGCGGGTCAATGCCCTAACAGTGAACCCTGTCGATGCCCAAGACGTGTTCGCCGCCAGCGAGCTGGGCGGCATCTTCCGCTCGACTAACGGCGGGCACAACTGGACGCACGTCGACTCCGTCTCGCTGACGGCGACACAGGATGTCGAGTACGCACCGAGTGATGCGAACCTGGTCGTCGCGAGCGGGAGCTACGACGGGCGGGTGACAAGCCAGGGAGGCATCTGGCGCTCGGCGGACGGCGGCAACACCTGGTCGAATGCGGACAACCTCTCCACCTGCACGCCGGGCGGAGGGACGGCGGGCGAGGCCAACGCGTACAACACGGCCATAGCGCCAACCGGAGGCGCCGGCAGCATCAAGATTTGGGTGGGTACGGACTGCGGCCTGGCCTACAGTGCCAACTCAGGCCTGACGTGGTCACACTTCTCGCCGAACGGGCTTTCCGGTCGAGTGTGGGACGTGCAGGTGCGGGACGACGGCGGAACGCTGAAGGTCGACGTCTGCGGAGACAACGGCTACGCCCGTACGACGACGGACAGCGGCAACGGCGTTCGCGGCGACCAGGCCTCCGACTTCACGGCCGGGACGAACCCGATCCCCACGGCAGGCGACGGCGTCAACACGTCGACGGGGGGGTTCATGCCGTGCGCGCTCGCGACGGCGCCGCAGGACCCGAACACGGTTTTCATGAGCTTCTTCGCCGGGCTCAACATGGCGCAGACGTTCTGCGTGACGAGGATCGTGGAGTCCGACGACAACGGTGCGACCTGGCCCAACGTCGAGGCCCCGCACGAGGACAACTGTCGCAACCCGTGGGTGCTCACGCATCCGGACATCCAGGGTGATCCGAACCACTTCGACGCCTTCATCGGCTCGGGCGTGAACATGCGCCACCAGCGCTGCGACGCAACCGCGACGCCGCGCTGCAGTACGTCCGCCGGCGATTGGCCCGACATTCTCTCGGGTTCTCACACCGACCCCACCGACGTCGCATTCAACACGTCGACCCTGAACGGATGCCCGATCCTCTACTCGGGCGACGGCGGCATCTTCCGGACGACGGTCGCTCCGGCGTCCTGCGCGACCTCCTTCGCGTGGGAGGACTCGAACACCGGCAACCACGGCTGGGACATCCGGGGGCTCGCGGGCACGGTGAATGCCGGCTCGACCGATCTCTACTTCGGCACACAGGACAACGGGATCTACTACACGGGCGATGGAGGAGTCACGTACCACAACGAGGGCCCCGACGTCTACGAGGTATTCGCGGATCACAACCCGCCCGCCCGCGTGATGTGGCGCCACTGCTTCGGCTGCGGCTTCACGGTTTCCAACCCAGGGCTTTCCGGCCAGGGCGGCTTCTCGGTACCGCCCGGAAACGATGTCGCGAACGCGTTCAAGGCCGTGCAGTTCGGCCACCAGAGCTACGCCTTCATGACGCGGAACGGTGCACCTCCGAACAACGACTGGACGGTCTACGTGACGACGAACGAGGGCGGAAGCTGGTCCCAGATGGGACCGAGCCCGCTCGGGGGCGCTCCGGCCGGGCCGATGGTCGCATCCGGCCCGCCGGGTGCGCCGACCTTCTACTTCATCCTCAACACCGGCCCGGGCCGCGAAGTGTGGCGGCTTAGCGGCCCGTTCGACAACACGGCAACGCTCACCAAGGCGAACAACGGGCTCAACTTCCCTGTCAACATCGCCGTCGATCCAAACGACCCCGACCTCCTCTACGCCTACGACCTGGTCGGAGGAGCGACGACAACGGGCCGAGTCATGCGCAGCACGAACGGAGGCCAATCCTGGACGCAGGACACCGCCGCGTTGACGGCCTTCACGCACCACGGGCAATTCAAGAGCTTCAGCGCGATCGGACCGCTCGTCACGTCCATCGCCTTCGACGGTAACTCCGACGCGATCATGGTCGGTACGCAGACCGCCGGGGTCTTCGAGTCACCGGACAACGGCGCTTCGTGGTACTACATCCGCGGGTCCGACGCCTTGCCGCGAATCAACGGCTTCTTCTTCGACGAACGGATCCACGCCATCTATGTGGCCACGCGCGGCCGCGGATTGTGGCGGATCGACCCACCAATGGCCGATCTGAGCATCACCAAGTCCGACTCTCCCGACCCGGTGATCGCGGGCAAGGAGCTCTACTACACCCTCACGGTCAAGAACAACGGGCCCGATGTGGCCAGCTCGATCACCGTCAAGGACACCTTGCCCTCTCAGGTGAGCTACGTGACGAGCTCGAATCCGAACTGCTCGGCAGTCGGACAGGTCGTGACCTGCGGAGTGCCCGATCTGGCGAGCGGAGCCAGCTACAGCTTCCAGATCAAGGTGGCAGTGCACACGAACGCGGCCGCAGGCGGTCCGACGACGATCTTCAACACTGCCGACGTCTCCTCCGACGAGACGCTCGACCCCGACATGTCGAACAACAGCGCGACCGAGGCGACGACCGTCGAGGACCAGGCCGACCTCGCCGTGACGAAGTTGTGCAAGCCGGACACCAGCCCGAGCGCGGGCCAGCCGATCAACTGCACGGTCTTTGTCGACAACAACGGCCCCTCGGACGCGCGCGGGGTCATCCTCACCGATTCCATCCTCGGCTCTTCCCCGTTCACGGTCTCGAACATCGTGACCAGCCAGGGGACGTGCGGGCCGGCATTCCCGGCCGTGACTTCGAGCCAGCAGTTCATCTGCAACCTCGGCGTGCTGCAGGCTGCGACGACCTCGCAGCCTGGTCGCGCGACGATTACCTACACCGTCACGTCCAGCGAGGCGCAGGACATCAACAACGAGGCGAGCGTGCGTAGCGACACGCCGGACCCGGATGCGTCGAACAACGACGCAATAGTCACCCTGACGGTCTCGGGGGTGGCCGATCTTTCGCTCACGAAGACGGGACCCGTCTCGGTCGTGGCCGGGACGCCCATCACGTGGTCGCTCTCGCTCTCGAACGCGGGCCCGTCCACGGCCAAGAACGTCGTCGTTACGGACAACGTCCCGGCGGGTGTCGTCATCACCTCGGTGAGCGGGACGGGCGGCGCCTCGTGCAGCACGGGCGTGCCGGGAGTTCCCATCCAGCCTACGACGTGCGGCTTCGGATCGCTCGCCTCCGGCGCGTCGAGGACGATGACGATCAATGCGACGGTCAAGTCGGGAACGAAGGGCTCGCTCGAGAACGACGCGCGGATTTCGAGCGACACGTTCGACGCCAACAACGCGAACGACCTGACGAGCTCCCTGACGGCGGTCACTCAGAGCGCGGACCTCGCGATCGGCCTCACATCGGATCCGACGCCGGCGCAGGGGTACAAGCCCTCCACCACCATCCACTACAACGTGACGGTGGACAACAACGGTCCCTCCGATGCCGACGCGGTCGCGGTGACGGTCACGCTGCCGCCCTTGAAGAGCGGCTTCTACGTCAAGGACGACGGAGGGTGCACGCTTTCGAACGTGACGCTGACCTGCCCGATGGGGACGTTCGTCGCGAGCGGGCCGACGAAGTCGATCTTCATCGACTGGTTCGTGCAGGGAGCGAAGGGACCGGTTACGACCAGCGCTTCCGTTGGCTCCTCGACGCCCGATCCGAGTGCGGCGAACAACACCGCCTCGGTAACGATCGACAAGAAGTGAGAAAGGAGTCTGGGGGCGGCGCCGGGTTTGCGGGGGGCCCCCGCGAGGCGGGGGGTCCCGTGACCCCCCCGTCCGCCCCGCCAGGGCCGCGCGCACCCCGGTGGGCGGCCAACACCTCCCCGCCCCCCAACCCCCCGCCA
>JBQCGP010000019.1:0-48407 GCA_051955535.1 Gaiellaceae bacterium
TCGCGCGGCTCTATCCCGACCGCGTGCCCGGAACGGCGGGCGCGGTCGGGGCGGCGCAGTGGGTGCGCGACCAGCTGACGCCGTACGGCCTCCACATCGACACCGACCGCTTCCGCGCCGACGTGCCCGGGCTCGGGAAGCGCACGCTCGTCAACCAGATCCTGACCGTTCCCGGCCGCTCGCCGGACGAGATCGCCGTGCTCGCCCACCGGGACGACGACGGCACCGGCCCGGGTGCGAACAACAACGCCTCGGGAATCGCCGCGCTGATCGAACTTGCCCGGTCTTACGCAACATCCGTCTCCGGGAACGCTCCGCCGGGAGCCAGCATCGTCAGCCCCGCGCACACACTCTTCTTCGTCGCGACCGACGGCGGCGAGTTCGGCGGGCTCGGAGCGAATCGATTCGCGGCCGATTTTCGCGATCGGATCGTGACGGCGGTCGTCCTCGACTCGATCGCGGGTCGGGGCACCGCGCGACTCGTGCTCGCCGGAAACACGGCTCGGGAGGCCGATCCCGGCCTCGTGGCGACGACTGCGGCGCGGATCCAGGAGCAGGCCGCAGCGCCGCCCCGACGGCCGAGCGCCTTCACTCAGCTGCTCGATCTCGCCTTTCCGTTCAGCCTCTACGAGCAGGGGCCGGTGCTGACACACGGGGTCGGAGCGGTGACGATCACGACAGCCGGTGACCGTGGACCGCCTCCGTTCGCGGACACGCCTCAGCGCCTCAACGGCGGCCGCCTCGCACAGATCGGCCGGAGCGCACAAGAACTCCTTCGAGCACTCGACCAAGGGGCGGAGCTCGTCCAGGGCACCTCCAGCTACGTCTACCTCGGCGCGCGGGTGATCCGAGGCTGGGCGATCGAGCTCGTCCTGATCGCGGCGCTGCTTCCTTTCGTGATCGCCGCCATCGATCTCTTCGCCCGCTGCCGCCGGCGTCACGTCCCGATCGCTCCGGCGCTTCGCAGCTACCGCAGCCGCCTGCTGTTCTGGCTCTCGATCGGCGCGGTGTTCGTTCTCTTCGCGCTCGCGGGAGTGTGGCCCACCGGCGCGGCTTTGCCACTCAGCGCTCACAGCTCGGCCGCCCATCACTGGCCGCTGCTCGGGCTGTTCGGGTTGGCTGCCTTTGCAATCGTTGCGTGGATCGTCACCCGCGCTCGCCTCGCACCGCGGCGGCCGGTCGCGATCGACGAGGAGCTCGCGGGCCACACTGCGGCGCTGCTGGCCCTCGGCGTCGTCGGACTGCTCGTTGTGGCAACGAACCCGTACTCGCTCTTGATCGTCCTACCGTCTCTCCACGCCTGGTTGTGGCTCCCGCAGGTCCAGTCGCGTCAGGTCTGGGTGCGCGCGAGCGTCTATGCGGCAGGGTTCCTCGGCCCCGCCATTGTGCTGGTCTCGTTCGGAACGCGCTACGGACTCGGCCTCGACGCGCCCTGGTACCTCGCGGAGCTCGTCGCTGTGCGCTTCATTTCGATCCCGACGTTCGTGATCGGGCTGGCATGGCTCGCCGCGGCCGGGCAGTTCGCAGCGCTCACCGCCAAGCGATACGCGCCGTACCCGGAAGCCTCCGAGCGCGGGCTCGGTCCGATCCGCAGTTCTCTGCGGTCCCTGGTCCTGGCGCAACGCGCCCGCAAGCGGGCCTTCGCCGATCAGCGCCAGCGGGCCGCCGGCGGCTAGGAGAGGCGGAGGTACTCAACGGGAGCGCCGTCGGCCAGCTCACCCTCGCCACGTGGAACGAGCACGAGTGCATCCGCATCGGCCGCTCGCGCGATCATGTGGGACTCCTGTCCGGTCAGCGGCTCCAGGACGGCGCCGTGCTCGGAGGGACGAAGCCGCGCGCGGACGAGCTCGTCGCGCTCAGGGTTCCTGCGGCGTACGCCGACGAGCCGGCCTCGTTCGTAGGACGGCAGGGGATCGAGCACGCCCTGCATCGCGCGGACGGCGGGCGCCACGAACAACTCGAAGCCGACGAGGGCGGAGACGGGATTGCCGGGTAGGCCGAAGACGAGGGTTCCGCCGCGCACTCCGAACGCGATCGGCTTGCCGGGCTTGACCGCGACGCGCCAGAAGACCTCTTCGACCCCGAGCTCGGCCTCGACCCGCCGGACAAGATCGTGAGGGCCGACCGAGACGCCGCCCGACGTCACCACGAGGTCGGCTTCGAGCGCGCGCTCGAGCGCGTCTCGGTGTGCTGCCTCGTCGTCGCCGACGGCGGCGTCCACGTCCACTTGGGCACCTGCAGCTTGGAGCTGTGCCGAGAGGATCAAGCCGTTCGATTCGTAGATCTGGCCGGGGCCGAGCGTCTCACCGGGCCGCCGGAGCTCGGTTCCGGTCGGTACAACGGCGGCCCGCGGGCGACGCGCGCAACGAACCTCGGCAATTCCTGCCGCGGCAAGCGCACCCACTCGCGCGGCCGTGAGCCTCGTACCGGCCTCAGCGACGATCTCATCGGCTCGAATGTCACCCCCTCGCGGCCGGACATGATCTCCGGCCTCGACGGGACGCTGAGCCTCGAGTTCGTTGTCATGATCGACAACATACTCGATGGGAATGACGGCGTCCGCTCCGTCCGGAACAACGCCTCCCGTAGCAATCCCCATCGCCTGACCCGGCCCGAGCGGGTCGACCGCCGGAGCGCCCGCCGGAATCCGGCCCACAACCGGCAGACGACCCGGAGTGTCGGCGGCCCGAACCGCGAAGCCGTCCATCGCCGAGCTCGGAAACGGCGGCAGGTCGACGAGGGCGCGGGCAGCCTCCGCAAGTACGCGTCCCGCGGCAACCCCGATCGGAACGGGCTCCGCGGGCAGGGGGCGAACACGCGCGAGGATCAGCTGCTGCGCCTCGCCGATCGACAGGAGACCTGCCACGAGCCACATAAGCTAGCCGCGTGGCAGACGAACTGGTGGCGGGCCGCTACCGGCTCGAGACGCCCCTCGGCGGCGGTGGCATGTCCGAGGTCTGGCTTGCCGAGGACACCGAACTCGGCCGCCATGTCGCGCTGAAGCGTCTCGGCCGCGGCGCCGATCCGGCCCGCTTCGACCGCGAGGCACGCGCGGTCGCGGCGCTTGCGGATCCCAACATCTGCCGCCTCTACGACTTCGGCGAGGACGCCGGGCGACCCTTCATGGTGCTGGAGTTCCTGCCCGGCGGCACACTCGAAGAGAGGCTCGTCCCGGGCGAGCCGTACCCGGACGACGAAACGGAGCGACTCGCCCGCGAGCTGGCCTCCGGCCTGGCGCACGCACACGAGCGCGGGCTGATCCACCGCGACCTGAAGCCGGCAAACGTTCTCTTCGACGAGGAGGGGCGGGCCAAGATCGCGGACTTCGGGATCGCCCGAATAGGAGGCGAGCGGACACTGACGGAGACCGGCACGTTGCTCGGAACGGCCGCGTACATCTCGCCGGAGCAGGCGCAGGCACAACCGGCGACGCCGGCGAGCGACGTCTACTCCTTCGGCGTCATCCTCTATCGCTTGCTCTGCGGCCGGCTTCCCTTCGAATCCGAAAGCGCGGTCGAGCTCGCACGGATGCACATCCACGACCGGCCGCGGGCGGTGCGCGAAGTCCGCCCCGACGCTCTGCCCGCGCTCGCGGCGCTCGCCGACGCGGCCCTCGCTAAGGATCCGATGGCCCGGCCTCCGGACGGAGCTGCGCTGGTCGAGGCGCTTGCATCAGACGAGGCGGCCCTCGAGGCGCCGACCGTCGTCGCGAGAGCGCAACGACCTGCACGACGGCTGGGCCCCGTGCCGCTGCCCGTCGCGGTGGCTGCGCTGCTCCTGGCCGCGATCGCGGGGACGGGCGCTCTGGTCGCGGTGCTGATCGGCGGCTCGAACGCTGCCGAGCCCCCGGCCAGCTCGCCGGGTCAGCAAGCTCACACCGGTGGAACGGCGACAACAGCGGGGGCCGTCGCTCCGCCGACGCACGGCGGAACCACGACCGGACGGACGAAAACTGCAGCGACCACGGCCGCGACGCCACCACCTCCGCCAACGCCCCCGCCGACACCTCCGCCTCCACCCACGACCGTCCCTACGACCCTCCCCACAACAGTGGCCACAACCGTCACGATTCCCACCACTACCCCTCCAGCACCGTGATCTCGATCGTCATCCCCCTGCACAACGAAGAACGCTCTGTCGCGCTCCTCTACGAAGAGCTCGAGGCCGCACTGCAACCGCTCGGCGAAGAGTGGGAGGCGGTCTTCGTCGACGACGGTTCCACCGACGGCTCCTTCGCCGCCCTGACGCGGCTCCACGCCGGGCATGACAACGTCCGTGTGATCCGCCTGCGAAGAAACTTCGGGAAGGCGGCGGCGCTTGCAACGGGCTTCGACAACGCGCGGGGCGAGACCGTCGTCACGATCGACGGCGACCTCCAGGACGACCCGGCCGAGATCCCCCGCCTGCTCGCCAAGCTCGACGAGGGCTACGACCTCGTGTCCGGCTGGAAGACACGCCGCCGAGACCCGCTCCGAAGGCGCATTCCCTCCCGCATCTTCAACTGGGTGACCGGCCGCGTCTCGGGGCTGCGACTCCACGACATGAACTGCGGCCTCAAGGCGTACCGCGCCGAGGTCGTGCAGGGGATGCGTCTCTACGGCGAGCTTCATCGCTTCATCCCGGTGCTCGCGCACTACCGCGGGTTTCGCGCCACGGAGCTCTCCGTCAACCATCGGCCACGGGAGCACGGCCGATCGCGCTACGGCGTCGAGCGGTACATCCGCGGCTTTCTGGACCTGCTGACGGTCTCGTTCATCGGCCGCTATCGACATCGCCCCCTGCACCTCTTCGGGGGATTGGGACTCGTGCTCGGGGCGATCGGGTTCGTGATCCTCACGTATCTGACCGTGCTCAAGGCACTCGGCCACGCGATCGGCGACCGGCCCCTCCTGACCCTCGGCGTCCTGCTCGTCGTCGTCGGGCTGCAGTTCTTCTCGCTCGGGCTGATCAGCGAGATGATCACGAGCCACTACGAGGAGAGCGCCGGCGGACGCGAGCAGGCCGAGCTCCACGTGGACGAGATCCTCTCCTGAGCGAAAGCCACGCCGAGGCGAGCCGGGGCCCGTTGCGCGTTCTCTACTTCGGCACCTACGAGCGTGACTACCCACGCAACGCTCAGGTCGTTTCGGCGCTGCGCGGCGCGGGCGTCGAGGTAATCGAGCGCCACGTCTCGGTCTGGGAAGGACGCCGGGACAACTGGCGGGCCGGCGCAGGGGCGGCGGCACGGCTCGCGGTCGCGGAGCTTCGCCTCCTCCGCCGCCCGCGCGAGGAGTTCGACGCGCTCGTCGTGGGTTATCCCGGCCATCCCGACCTCGCGCCCGCGCGCAGAGTCGCCGCCGGCAAGCCCGTCGTCTTCAACCCGCTCGTGTCGCTCTCCGACACCTTCGTCGCCGACCGAGGCCGCTTCACGGCAACATCGGCCGGGGGCCGCGCGCTGCGTGCGGTCGACCAAAAAGCACTCCGCGCGGCCGACCTCGTCGTTGCCGACACCGAAGCGAATGCCGACTTTCTCGCCGAGCTCGCCGGGATCCCGCGGAGCCGAGTCGAGGTCTGCTTCGTCGGCGCCGAGGAGAGTGTCTTCACGCCGGGGTGGGAGCCGGCAGAGCCGTTCGAGGCGCTCTTCGTCGGGAAGCTGATCCCGCTTCACGGGCTCGAGACGGTGCTCGAGGCGGCCCGCCTCACACCAGGGCTGCGCTTCAAGGTTGTCGGCTCGGGCCAGCTCGAGGCGCTGTTGGCCAACCGGCCCCCGAATGTCGAGCACATGCCATGGGTTGAGTACGAGCGTCTGCCGCGGGAGCTCCGCAGCGCGGGTTGCGCGCTCGGGATCTTCGGCAGCTCCGACAAAGCGCGGCGCGTGATCCCGAACAAGGTCTTCCAGGCGCTCGCGTGCGGCGTCCCAGTCGTCACCGCCGACACTCCGGCGGCGCGTGAGCTCCTCGCCGACGGCGAGAGCGCGCTGCTCGTTCCCCCCGCGGAAGCTGAGGCGCTGGCCGCGGCGGTCACCCAGCTTGCGGAGAATTCCTCCCTGGCCCGGCGCGTCGCGGACGGGGGCCTGGCCGCTTACCGCGCGCGGGCCTCGGAGCGGATCCTCGGCGAGCGCTGGCGCCGCCTGATCGAGTCCGTGGTTCGTTGAGGCTCCTGCGTCCCCGTCCCCTGCTCTGGACCGCGATGGCCGCGTACGCGGCGGCGTTCGCGGCGCTCTCGGTGCTCCGCCACCACTCCTTCGAGACGGGGCGCTTCGACCTCGGCAACATGGTTCAGGCCGTCTGGTCGACCGCCCACGGCCACTTCCTTCAGGTCACGAACCTGCACGGCGAACAGGTTTCACGGCTGGGCGCCCACGTCGACCCGATCCTCGTCGTCTTTGCGCCGCTCTGGTGGCTCTGGCCGAGCCCGAGCCTGCTGCTGACCGCGCAGGCGATCCTCGTTGCGGTCGGCGCGCTTCCGCTCTACTGGCTCACGCACAAGCACACGGGCTCCGAGCGCGCGGCGCTCGGGCTCTCGCTGAGCTACCTGCTTTTTCCGGCCGCCCAGTGGATGACGCTGAACGAGTTCCACCCGGTCGCGCTCGCCTGCCCGCTGCTGCTGTTCGCGATCTGGTACTTGGACGAGGACCGGCTGGGGCCGTTCGCAGCGTTCGCCGTGCTCGCCGTGCTGACGCGCGAAGAGATCGGGCTCGTCGTCGCGGGGCTGGGAATCTGGTACGCGATCGGGCGGCGCCGGTGGGCGACCGGCGGGACGATCGCGGTCGCCGGTTTGGCCGCGACGATCGTCGCGATCGACGTCGTGATCCCGCACTTCAGGCACGGAGCCGCCTCGAGCTTCTTCGGCCGCTACGAAGCGGTCGGCGGCTCCGCCGGAGGGATCGTCCACAAGGCCTTCACCGATCCGGGCAAGCTCCTCTCGGTCGCGTTCGACCACCGCGGCGCGCACTACCTGCTGGATCTGTTGCTGCCGATCATCCTGCTCGCGTTGCTCGCGCCGCTGATGCTCGTCGCGCTCGTTCCGGAGCTCGCGCTGAACTTGCTCTCGTCGGTCGACGCGCAGAAGTCGATTCACTTTCACTACGTCGCAGGCGAGATCCCGATCCTGTTCGCCGCCGCGGCAATCGGCATCGGACGGCTCGGGCGCTGGGCCGGCGCGGCCGCAACGGGCGCCGTGCTCACGACGCTCATCGCCAACTACGCGCTCGGCCCGATGCCGCTCTGGCGATTCGTGCCGGGCGGAACGACGCTGCAGGCGAAGAGCGTGCAGGTGTCACGTCATGACCGGATCGCCGCGCGCCAGCTCCGCCTGATCCCCGCGGCCGCGGTGGTCAGCGCCACGAACTCGCTGGGAGCGCACCTGTCCGCGCGCCGGCGGATCTTCAGCTTTCCGTACGTCCGCGGCGCGGAGTGGGTGATCGTCGACGAGCGCAGGCCGTCGATCGGCGACCACTACGACAAGAAGGGCGGCCTCGCGAAGATCAAGCAGTTTCGCCGCAACAGGCGCTTCCGCCTCGTCTCGGCCGCCGACGGAGTCTTCGTCTTCCGAGCACGCTAGATCGGTACGCGCTGGCGCAGCAGATAGACAGAGATCGCCACGGCGAGCCACTGCGCAGGCGGATCGTCTTCGGCCGCCGCGAGGGGCAGCGCCCAGACCGCGTACCACGGAACGAGGTAGGGCGAGGCGCAGAGCAGGAAGCACGCTGCCAACCCAAGCCGTGCCCGACCGTGCCAGGCCTGACGCAGGAGCCAGAGATAGGCGAGCGCGAAGGCAGCGCCAAAGAGCGCCAGCGCTAAATCGTGGGGGACGCCGAGCTCCTTGAGCCGGTGCGGCAGCGCGAACTGCGTCTCCTTGTTCGCGTTACGCGCCAGCGGGCCGAAAGCGCCGAGCCAGTGCCAACCGAACTGGATGCTCGCCGCGACGACGACCGAGATCGCAGCGATCGCGAAGCCCAGGTGCCCGACGCGCCGTCCTTGCGCCCGTGCCTCGAGCGCCCGTAGGGGCAGGAAGATGACGGCGATCCACTTGATGAAGATCGCCCCGGCCCAGGCCACGCCCGCCCATTGACGCCGGCCGACGACGGACAGCGCGAGAGCCGCCATCACGAGCACGGCCATCCACGCGTCGTTGTGTCCGCCGCCCGCGAAGTGCAGCGCCAGCAACGGGTTCCAGCCGACCAGCGCAACCGCGAAGGCGCGTCGCCGCGCGAGCATTCCGGTCAGCGCGACGATGCCGAGCATCGCGAGCGCGGCGAGCGACTTGTAGATCCACGCAGCCGCGTCCGCCGATGAGCCGGCGGCCAGGGCGACCGGCTCCGAGGCGAACGTGAAAAGCGGTCCGTAGACCGAGGTCGAGTCGCGCCAGGCGCCGCCAACGTACGGGTAAGAAGGATCGTCCGGGAAATCGCTCGGGGTCTGCGCGTACGGGTTGGCATGGTGAACGGCCGCGATTCGGCCGTAGCTCCAGTAGGTCCAGGCGTCGCTCGAGATCAACAATGGCGCCCCGAGCGGCGCGAGCTGGATCGCCGCTGCAAGCGTCCCGACCAGGAGCAGCCGCGCGGCGCAGCGCCGCAACAGGAGCAGCCCCGCGATGTAGCCGATGAACGCGACGATCTCGCCGGCGAGGTAGAGCCACGCCCACTTCGAGTCGCCTTCGAGCAGCCCACCGTTCCGCGGCACGAGCGGCGAATCGTCCGGCCACGCCGAAGCGATGCAGAGCCCGACTCCGGCAAGCGTCAGCGCTCCGGCGCCGAGGACGGCGCCGTTACGGATGACGTCCTTACGGACTGGTCCCGCCGTTGTTGTAGTAGTAGGTCGGAGGCGGCGGGCTGTAGCCGCCGATCGCGTACTGCCCGCGCGTGAACGAGTGCCAGGTCGGCAGCACCGATGGCTGCTTGAAGTCGACCGGTTGCGTCCGGCCGACCGCCTTGCCCATGTACGACTTCCAGATCGTCGCCGGGAAGGTAGGCCCTGAAACGGCGATGCCGTGCACGCTCAGCATCGGGACCTCGCCGCGCGGGTAGCCGATCCAGACCGTCGCCTCGAGGTTCGGCGTGAAGCCGCAGAACCACGCGTCCGCATAGTTGTCGGTCGTCCCCGTCTTGCCGGCCGAGGGGCGGCCGAAGTAGGCGCCGGTCCCAGTTCCCGACTGCATGTTCTGCTCGAGGATCTGCGTGACGACGTAAGCGACCCCGGCGCTGATCACGCGCTTGCGGTCAGGCTTGCCCCAGCCGGCGCCGGTGTCCTCCTTGCCGTTTCCGAGCACGACCTTGCGGATCGCCATCGGCTTCGAGTAGATGCCACCCGCCGCGAGCGTCGAGTAGGCGGAGGCGAGGTCGAGCGGCGAGACCGGGATCGAGCCAAGCCCGAGCGACGGCACGTACGCGCCCTCCTTCGTCGTCAGCGGCGAGCGGACGCCGAGCAGGTGCGCCATCGACGCGACCTTCGCCGGCCCGACGTCCAGGGTCAGCTGCGCGTAGACGGTGTTGTCGGAATGGAGCGTCGCGTTCTCGATCGAGGTCGACCCGAGGTAGGTGTGGTCGTACGTGGTGACATTCCACGCGGGCGTCAACGGGTCGGGCTGGTAGTGGAACGGCGCCGAAACGTAGTAGGTCGTCTGCGGGTTGATTCCCTCGTTGACGGCCGCGGCGAGCACGAACATCTTGAACGTCGACCCGGCCTGGCGCTTGGCCTGCGCCACGAGGTTGAACTGGTTTCCGCTTGTGCCGGGGGTCACCGCTGTCATGGCCCTGATCGCTCCGGTGCTCGGATCAATCGAAACGAGTGCCGAGGCCGGGTCCGTCCGCGAGTAGAGGGTGCCGACGATCGCCTTCCGTGCGGCCACCTGAAGCCGCGGGTCGATCGTCGTGTAGACCCTCAATCCGCCGGCCCTCACCGTGTTCGCTCCGTACTCGGCGATCAGTTGGTCGCGCACGTAGCTGAAGAAGTACGGCTCGCGGATGCGCGAGTAGAGCTTGCCGGGGACGAGGTGAAGCTTTCGGTCGGCGATCGCGGCGGCGAATTGCCGCCGCGTGATCGCACCGTTGTCCCACATGGCGCGTAACACCTGGTCGCGTCGGTCGAGTGCGTCGAGCGGCCGGTGAATCGGGTCGAAGATCGACGGCGCCTGCGGCAGCCCGGCGAGCAGGGCCGACTGGTCGAGCGTCAGCGTGCTCGCCCGGCGCGAGAAGTACGTCTGCGCGGCTGCCTCGATGCCGTACGCGTGGTTGCCGTAGTAAACGGCGTTCATGTACGAGCCGAGGATCCAGTTCTTCGATCTGTGGCGGGCGAGCTTGATCGCCAGGCAGGCCTCTTTGATCTTGCGCTTGAACGTCCGCTGCCTCGAGATGTAGAGGTTGCGGACGAGCTGCTGCGTGATCGTCGAGCCGCCCTGGACGATTCGCCCGGCTCCCAGATCCTTTGCCGCAGCGCGGAGGATCCCCTTGTAGTCGACACCGCCGTGTTTGTAGAAGCGGCGGTCCTCGATCGCGACGGTCGCCTTGGCCATCCAGTGACCCATCTGGGAGAGCGCGATCGGCTGACGGTTCTTGTCGGCGGGGATCGACCCGAGGAACGCCCCGTTGTCGGCGTAGACGAACGAGTTCGCCGGGCCTCCCTGGGGGCCCGTCGAGACCGGCCGCAGCTCCGAGAGACTGCAGCTGGCCTCGAACGCCGCCGCGCCCCCGAACCCGGCAGCGACGATCGCGAGCACGATCAGCACGAGCGCGGTCGCAATGATCGCCGCGTGGCGCCGCCTCGTCTTCTGCAGCTTCAGCCGGCGCTTGTGTGAACGGCGGATGACGGCATCGAGATCGTCGGCGCGGCGGCGTCCGCGGCGACTAGAAGGGCTCATCCGAACATCCCGGCCGCGCGCAGGCGCTCGTGCGCGCGAAGCCGGAGCTCGCTCTCGAGGCGCTCGGCCTCTCGCGGCCCGGCGGCCGCGGCCCGGACGACAATCGTCGCTGTCCCGTTCAAGGCCGTCACGAAGACGTCCGGTGCGCGCTCATCCTCGACGCTCTCGCGCAAGAGCTCGACAACCGACCGGAGATCCTTGTCGAGAGGAACCTGGAGAGTGATTTCGGCAACCTTCTCGCGACTGACGATCGTCGAGTTGATGATCGTATCCGAGGCCAGCTTCTCGTTCGGGATCACGAGCCGCGAGCCCTCGTCGGTGCGGATGAACGTGTAGGTGAGGCCGATCTCCTCGACGTTGCCGGCGAGGTCGTCGATCTCGACCCGGTCGCCGAGCCGGATCGGCTGCGAGAACGCGATCAGGAGCCCGGCCACGGAGTTCCCGATCGTCCGCTGCGAGGCGAAGCCGATCACGATCCCCAGCACGGCCGACGATGCGAGCAAACCGCCGGCTACCGCCCGGACCTGCGGGATCACCAGCAGCGCCGAGAGGATGCCGACGAAGAAGACCGCCACCGTGACGCTTCGGCGGAGCACCCGGTAGCGCGTCGCGGCCTCGGGCGCGAGCTTCCTGCGTGACATGGCCCGATCGATCAGTTGCGCGACGATCGCGGTCAGGACCAGCACCACCACAACGACGACGAGCCGATGCCAGAACGGCATTTCCTGTCATTCGACAGGGAACAATTTCTTCCTCAATCCCGAGCGAAGCGATGGGCGTCACCAGTGCGGACGCAACGGAAAATGCTCAGCATTTTTCGCGGTTAAGGCAAAGGCTTTCGTCCTGCGAAGCCGTCCTCGACGGAGTGCCAGAACCCGACCTCCTTCTCGCCGAGCCGCCAGCAGAGCAGTACCTCCTCATCGCCGCGCAGCGCGGGGAAGTCGACCAGGCCCTCGTCGAGGTCCTTCACGATGACACCGAGGGCCTGCAACGCCTCGACGCAGCGCACGACCTTCGCCGCCTCGGCGTCGATCGCCGCCTGCAACCGGTCGACCTCGTGCGGGCGAACCCCGCCGCCGTTCGTCGCGATCGTCGCGGCGATCCGGGCGTGCCGGACCGTCGCGAGCGCGAGCGAGCGCCTGTGCGCGACCATCCGCTCGACGAGGGGTCGCACCTCCGCCAGCAAGGCGTTCGCCTCGTCCGCGGTGAAGTAGCGATCGGCCACGCCTATATGTTCTCCGGAAGTGGCCCGGCTCGCCGAACTCGACGCGGTCACGTTCGACGCGAACGGGACGCTCATCCGCCTAGTCGACCCCGTCCCCGAGCTTGAGCGTGCGCTCCTCGAGCGCGGGATCGAGCGACCGGCGAGCGCGATCAGGCATGCGTTCGAGACGGAGGGGCGGGTGTATGCCGGGCGCGCGGCCGAGGCTCACGCGCCCGCGGCCTTTGCGACGCTCCAGCAGGAGTCCACCGGGATCTTCCTCGACGAACTCGGCGCCGAGCTCGACCCGTCCGCCTTCGCGCCGCTCTACGTCGCGGCGATGCGATTCGAGCCGGTTCCGGGGGTGCTCGATTCGCTCGAACGCCTGCGCCGTTTCGGCCTCGCGCTCGCTGTCGTCGCCAACTTCGATCTCACCCTCCACGATCGGCTCGAGCAACTCGGGCTCGGCTTCGCGTTCTCAACCGTCGTGACGCCCCCCGACGCGGGTGCGGCGAAGCCCGACCCGCGGATCTTCGCGCTCGCTCTCGAACGACTCGGCGTTGCGCCTGACCGCGCGCTCCACATCGGCGACGGCGCGGTGGACGAGGCGGGCGCGGCAGCCGCCGGAATGACTTTCGCATGGACGCCGATTCCACAAGCACTCGAACACTGGGCCTGAGCGGCAAGCTCGCGGGCTGGTTCCTGCTCGTCGGCGCCGTGTCGGCGATCTCGTACGCCGGCCGCTTCACGGGCGGTAAGCCGCCGAAGAACGCGCTCTATCAGTACGGAACGGCTGTGAGCGAGCTGATCCTGTTCGCGATCATCCTCGGGTTCGTCTTCTTGATCGCGCGCGGCCTGCCCAAGCGCGAAGTCTTCGCGTTGCGGGCGCCGCGTTCGTGGGGGCAGGCGATCGGACTCGCTGTCGGAGTGCTTTTCGTCGTCGCGATCGCGAACGCGGTCTTCAACCCGCTCCTCCACGGCGGCCGCGAGCAGGGGCTGACTCCGTCCGGGTGGGAGCCACAGCACGCCGCGGCATTCGTTCTCAACATGATCGCCTTCTCGGTCGTCGGGCCGATCGTCGAGGAGCTGACCTTCCGAGGGCTCGGCTTCTACCTGCTGGAGAGCTTCGTCGGACAGACCGCGACGATCCTCGTGCTCGGGATCATGTTCGGCCTCTGGCACGGGCTCGTCGAGGCCCTACCGGTGCTCGTCGTGTTCGGCCTTTGCCTCGCCTACCTACGCGCCCGCACCGACAGCATCTACCCCGGCATGGTCCTGCACGCGTTCTTCAACGGCGCGGCGCTGCTCCTTGCGGTGACTAGCTAGGTTTGTCGTCGTAATGGCTGAGATGGAACAGAACGCCGATCCACTGATCCGCCAGCTCCGCGAGCAGATCTCGGATGCGGACCGCAAGATCATCGAGGCGGTCAACGCGCGGCTGAAGCTCGTCGCTCGGCTGAAGGCCTACAAGGAGTCGCGCGGGCTCTCGTTCGTCGATCCCGAACGCGAGGAGTGGATGCTCAACTACCTGACCCGCGCCAACCGCGGGCCGCTGTCGGCGGAAGGGCTGCAGGAGATCTTCGCGGAGGTGCTCGACCTCACGAAGCGCGAGGTCGCGCGCCGCGAGCCTGAAAACTAGTTTTCGTCGCCCTCGGCTTCGGCGAACTCGTCCGGGGTGACGTTCTCGAGGAATTGCTTGAACTCGGAGACGATTTCCTCCTCGTTCACCTCTTCGCCCTCGAACTCGATCGCCGACTCCTCGATCACGTCGTCGGCAGCGTAGATCGGCGCCTCGGCGCGGACCGCCAGCGCGATCGCGTCGGAGGGGCGCGAGTCGATCTCGATCTCCGAGCCGTCCTGCTGGACCGTGATGCTCGCGTAGAAGGTGTTCTCCTTCAGCTCGGTCACGGTGATCCGAATGACCTGGGCGTCGAGCTGGGAGATGATGTCGGTGACGAGATCGTGCGTCAGCGGCCGCGGCGTCGAGGCGCCCTGGAGCTTCATCAAGATCGCCGCAGCCTCGGGATGACCGATCCAGATCGGCAGGAACTTGTTCCCGTCGGCGGTCTTCAACAGGACGATCGGCTGCTTGCCGACCAGGTCGAAGCTGACGCCGTAGATGACCATCTCCTGCATCGCAGCGGCCTCGATTTCCATCTTAGCCCAGGCCTCCGGGGCCAAACCCGAAGGGTCGGGAGGGCTCGGCCACGGCTACAATCCGCGCGCTCGGGCGATTAGCTCAGTTGGTTAGAGCGCCGCTCTGATAAGGCGGAGGTCCGTGGTTCGAATCCACGATCGCCCATGGCCGCTCGAAGTCCGGCGCCGCTTCGCGGCACCATGACGACTTCGATCGGGGGCCTAGTGCGCGATCTCCGTCTTGTGGACGTAGTCCTCGACGGCAAGGAGGAAAGTGCGGTCCTCGGCGAGCTCGGTGAGCATCCCCTTGGTCTGGTCGTCGAGGTCTCTGTCGTGACGAAGCTCGACCAGGAACGGCCCGAGGCTATCGGTCTGTGAGAGCGACGCCATCCTCAGGCAGAGGTCACGGGTGGCGTCGTCCTGACTGATTGCCTCGAGGGACTCGAGATCCTGTAGCCACGTGGCCAACATCAAAGGTTAAACGAGGCCCGCTCGCGAGGGGATACGGCGGGCTATGCGATTCGCTCGAGGGCTTCCGCTAGTTCCGCAAGCTCGTGCTCGTCGGCGATCGGGATCTCGACTCTCGTCGGTGTCACGCGCGGGCGGAAGCCGGTGGCGCGCTCACAGGCGATGCGCACGCGCTCGACGAGTGCAGGGTCGACCTTACCGGTGGGCTCGCGGCGTGGCTTTCGTCTCGCTCCGGCCCAGCGCGCAGCGCGCTCGGCCGCTCGCACGGTCAGGCCCTTGGTGACGATCTCGCGGGCGAGGCGGCGGCGGCCTTCGTTATCCGGAACGGCGAGCACGGCGCGAGCGTGGCCCTCGGTCAGCTCGCCGCGTTCGATCATGCCGAGTACGTCGTCGGAGAGTTCGAGCAGGCGGACGCGGTTGGAGATCGCCGGAGTCGAGCGGCCGACGCGCTCGCCGATCTCTCCGAGCGACAACCCGAAGTCGTCGATCAGGAGCGCGTATGCCCGGGCTTCCTCGACGGGCGAGAGCTGTTCGCGAGCGACGTTCTCGACGATGCCGAGCAGAAGGGTGTCGCGGTCGTCCGTCTCGCGGACCAACGCGGGAATCGTCGGCATACCGGCCTGCTGAGCGCCCCGCCAGCGGCGCTCTCCCGCGATCAGCTCGAAGCCGCCCGCGGCGCGCGGCCGCACCAACACGGGTTGGACAATCCCCTGCGCCTTGATCGACTCCGCAAGCGCCGTGGTCGCCTCGGCATCGAAGCGCCGACGCGGCTGGCGCGGGTTCGGGTGGATCGTCTCGACGGGGAGGTGGGCCAGCTCCGGCTCACCGGCGCCGCCGATCAGGACCTCGAGGCCGCGGCCGAGGCCGCGGCGCGGCTCAGGTGCGCTCGACAAGCTCCATCGCCACCTTCCAGTAAGCGTCGGCGCCGGCCGACCGCGGGTCGTAGGCCGTGACGGGAATCCCGTGGCTCGGTGCCTCGGCGATCCGTACGGAGCGCGGGATGCTCGCCTTGAAAACGAGGTTGCCGAAGTGCCGGCGCACTTCGGCGTCGACGTCCGCGGCCAGGCGCGTCCGCCGGTCGACCATGGTGAGGATCACGCCAGCGATCGCAAGGCTCGGGTTCAGCCGGGCGCGGATCAGCTCGACGGAACGGGTCAGTTGGGCGAGTCCCTCGAGGGCGTAGTACTCGGCCTGAAGTGGGACGAGCACCCGGTCGGCCGCGGCGAGAGCGTTCACGGTCAGCGGGCCGAGCGAAGGTGGGCAGTCGACGAAGACGAAGTTGTAGTCGCCTTCCGCCGCAAGCGCCTCGGCGAGGTAGCGCTCGCCGTCGTCGCGCCGTGCGAGCTCCGCAGCGGTGCCGGCGAGATCCGGCTTCGCCGGCACCAGGTCGAGGTTCGCGAAGCGCGTCGGCCTCGCGAGCTCGCGCAGCGGCGCCCCGTCCAGCAAGTCGATGCTCGAGCTCCCGTTTGCGCGCTCGCCAAGGCCCGAGGTCGCATTCGCCTGCGGGTCGAGATCGACCACGAGCGCTCGCTCACCGGCCTGGGCGAGGCAGGCAGCGAGGTTGATCGCGGTCGTCGTCTTACCGACGCCGCCCTTCTGGTTCGCGATCGCGAAGGTGCGCGGACGCATGCGGCGAGCGTACGGGTCGCCGCGGACGTTTCCCCGCGCCCCGATCGTGGACTGTCCACTCGAACTGGCGCAAGCGGACATGGCAACTGCAACAAACGCGTGACTTTTGCCTGTCCGATCTAGGCGAGTGGGCGCTTCTTCGCTACACCAGGGCGGCGTGGAAAGCCCGGGGGCGTCGGCGTCAGCTTTGGCAGAACGAGCAAACCCGGGAGCTGTTCGGCTGGTCCACCGCCGAGGCGCTTGGACACACGGCTCACGGCCTCCGTGTCCGCGCTCGGCCCGACGAACAAGACCACGGCGCCGCCGGGGATCACAAGCGGCAGACACCACTCGGCCGCCACAGTCGGTGCAGCAAGGGCCTTTGCAACCGCTACGCCGTACCGCTCGGCTCCCAGCTTCTCGGCACGGCCCTGGACGACCTCGACGTTCGGGAACTCGCGTGCGACGTCACGGAGGAACGCGCACTTGCGTCCGTTCGCCTCGAGCAGCGTCACCTGTCGCTCCGGCAGCGCAGCCGCGAGCGGGATCCCGGGAGCGCCGCCGCCGGACCCAACGTCGACGATCGGTCCCGGGAATCGCTCGACTACCTCAACCGCAGCGAGGCTCTCCTCGACGTGCACGCGCCGCGCTTCGGCGCGATCGCGTATCGAGGTCAGGCCCGGCGTCTCGAGAAGAGCGGCAAGCCAGCGCTCGAGCCGAGGATCAATCAGGCGCAATCACGACGTACCGGTTCGGCTCGGTGCCCTCGCTCGATGTCGTCACACCCGGGAAGTCCTTCAGCCGCACGTGGATGACCTTCCGCTCGACTGCCGTCATCGGCTCCAACTCGACGCGCTGGCCTCCCGACACCACCCGCTCGGCACTCCGCACCGCCAGCGCATCGAGCGTCGCCTTGCGCCGCTCTCGATAACCGGCCGCGTCGACCACGATCGCCTTGCGGTCGTCGCTGGTTCCGCGATAGACGATCGCGTTCACGAGGTACTGGATCGCGTCGATCGTCTGGCCGTGCTTACCGATCAGCAGGCCGAGATCGCGTCCCGAGAATGACGCCGTGAGCGTCTCCTCATCCTCCTCGATCTCAAGCCGGGCCTGAACGCCGATCGTGCCAACGATGCGCTCCAAGAGCTCCCGCACGGTGGCCGCGAGCTCGCTCTCGTCGGCTGCCGGCTCGAGCCCGTCCGAATCGCCGTCGGCGGTGACAGACGCGATCACCCGAGCGGGAGCGAAGCCCACCCCGAGCAGCCCGCGCTCTCCCTCGGAGACCACCTGGAACTTGACCGCGGTCTTGTCGAGCCCCGGCCGAAGCTTCTCGAGCTCGCGGAGCGCCGACCATTTGGCCTCGCCGACCGTTTCGCCCGTTGCCTCGATCTGCAGTTGCTCAGTCATCGCCTTGCCCGCCTCTTCCGCTTCACCTTACGAGGCTGCTGACGCGCGGCGGCCTGCGCCTGAGCAGGCTCGCGCTTCGTCGCCCCATCTCCTACCGGCTCCGGCTCCGGCGTCTTGGCCGGCGTCCGCGACGAACGCCGCTGCGGCTGAGCGACGGGCGTCCGTTGAGTCAGGCGCCGCGTCACCAGGCCCTGGCCGACCGTCCACAGGTTCGTCGTCACCCAGTAGATGACGAGACCCATCGGGAACCTCAGTAGGAAGGTGATGAAGAAGATCGGCAGCACCATCATCACGTAGCGCTGCGTCTTGTCCATCTGCGCGGACATGAAGTACGTCGACGCGATCTGGCTAGCCGCATAGATGACGAGGAGCAGGTAGCCCGACCAATGCGAATTGGCGTGCGCGGCGATGTTCGGGACGATGTGCAGCCACGAAAGCGACCCCGCCGGCGGATGCTTCGAGAACTCGCGCAGGACGAAGTACAACGCGAAGAAGACCGGGACCTGTAACAGCAGCGGCAGGCAGGACGCGGCCGGGTTGATCTGGTTCTCCCGATAGAACTTCATCAGCTCTTCCTGCTGGCGCTTCTTGTCCGCCTTGTACTTCTGCTGGATCGACTTCATCTCCGGCATGTGCGCCTGCATGCGCTGCATCGAGTGGATCTGCCGCACGGCCAGCGGCACGAGGCAGATCCGGACGATGATCGTCAGCGCCACGATCGCCCAGGCCCAGGGCAGGCCGATCGTGCCGTGCAGCCAGTCGAGCACATGCCGGAGCAGGTTCTCGATCGGCGTCAGCGGGCTGAAGAGAATGAGGAGGATCATGCGAACAGCCTCTGGTCGTGAGCGTGGTCGACGCCGCCGTGGCTCCACGGATTGCAACGGAGCAGCCGCCAGCCGGCGAGGACCGAGCCCTTCAGGAAGCCGTATTCACGCAGCGCGTCGAGCGCGTACTGCGAACAGGACGGGTAGTACTTGCAGCGATTCCCGAGTAGAGGGCTGACCGTCCAGCGGTAGATCCAGATAAGTCCGATGGCCGCATACCGCGGACTGGACCAGACGACGTCGATCGTTCTTCTTACTCCCGAGCGGAGCGATGGGCGTGACCAGTGCGGACGCAACGGAAAATGCACAGCATTTTTTGCGGATATCACGCAGCAGCCTTTCCGAGCACCTCGTCGACGCGCTCGCCGAGCCAGTCCGAGCCGCGCTCCTCGGCCGCCTCGGCCAACCCCGGCCGGACGATCAGGACGTAGTCGCGGCCTGCCGGCAGCGCCTCCACCCGTGCACGCCAGAGTTCGCGGAGCCGTCGCTTGATCCGGTTGCGGGCGACGGCGCCCGCCACGGCCTTCTTCGGCACCGAGAGGCCGAGGCGCGGGTCCCCCTCGTCCTCGTCGCGCGCGAACCAGTAGAGCGTCAGGAACCGGGTCGAGACGGACCGGCCGCGGCGATAGACCGCGTCAAAGTCCCGCGATCGCGAGAGGCGGTGGCGACGCTGCATCCCTGCGACGCGCCTACGCAGAGAGGCGCTTGCGGCCGCGTGCGCGACGCCGCTTGAGGATCGCGCGGCCCGCGCGGGTCGTCATCCGCGCGCGAAACCCATGCCGGCGCTTGCGGCGGCGTACGTTGGGCTGATAGGTCCGCTTCACGACTAGTCGAGGAAGGAAAAAGATGCGACGAGCGCACCCGCCGTCGGGCCAGTATAGACGAGCGACTCCGGGTGACTTGTCCACAGAGAATTGTGACCGCCCGGTGAACGACAACCGGTGTTGCTGAGCCAAACCAGGCTCCTCCGCGTCGCCCGTTCAGGCACGAATCCACAGGTGTGGATAGGTGTGTGGGCCATTCGGAAAATACCTGCAAATCAGCCTCTTTCATAGTTGCCGAGCAAGCCTCGGAAGGGCATTGAGGCGCGGAACGGACGTTGCTATGCTCGGCCTTCTTTTCGGTCGAGCAAGGAGCGTTGCTGAGGGGTGGAGAAGCCAATCGAGCTGACTGCAGAAGGGGTCTGGAACGAGATTTCGGGTCGGCTCCGGGAGGCGCTCAACGAGAACACCTTCTCCACCTGGTTTTCCCAGGTCGAGGCGACGTCGATCAATGATGACGAGCTCGTCCTCACCGTCCCGAACAACTTCACGCGCGAGTGGATCGAGGGGCATTTCCTCGGCCTGATCGGCGCCGCGATCGCTGAGATCGACAGCCAGCGCGAGATCCGCCTGGAGGTCGCGAAACAGGCGCCCCGCGGCGCGTCGCCGGAGACGAAGCCCCTCGAGCAGACGCCGGCCGCGCTCGGCATCAACGCCAAGTACACGTTCGACTCCTTCGTGATCGGTTCGTCCAACCGCTTCGCCCACGCCGCCGCGCTGGCGGTCGCCGAGGCGCCGGCGCAGGCCTACAACCCGCTGTTCATCTACGGCGGCACCGGGCTGGGGAAGACGCACCTCCTCCAGGCGATCTCGCAGTACGTCGGCGAGCACCCGGGAAGCCTCTCCGTCCGGTACGTGACCAGCGAGACGTTCATGAACGACTTCATCAACTCGCTGCGCGACAAGCGAATCGAAGGCTTCAAGCAGCGCTACCGCACCTACGACCTGCTGCTCGTCGACGACGTCCAGTTCTTCGAGCACAAGGAGCGGATCCAGGAGGAGTTCTTCCACACCTTCAACTCGCTCTACGAAAGCGGCAGTCAAATCGTGATGTCATCGGACCGCCCGCCACGCGAGATCGCGACGCTCGAGGAGCGGCTTCGCTCACGGTTCGAGTGGGGCCTGATCACCGACATCCAGCCTCCAGACCTCGAGACGCGCATCGCGATCCTTCGCAAGCGCGTCAAGACGGACAACATCAGCGTCTCCGACCCCCAGGTGCTCACGTTCATCGCCAGCCGCGTTTCGACCAACATCCGCGAGCTCGAGGGAGCGCTGACACGAGTGGTTGCGTTCTGCTCGCTCACCGGCCGCCCGATGACGGAGGAGGTTGCCCAGGACGTGCTGAAGGACGTCTTTCCCCAGGGCGAGCTTCCCCAGGTCACGATCGAGCGGATCCAGGAGATCACGTCCGACCGCTTCGGGCTCTCGCTCGAGGAGCTCTGCGGCGACAAACGCTCCCAGAACATCGTCTATCCGCGCCAGGTCGCGATGTACCTCTCCCGCGAGTTGACCGACTCGTCGCTGCCGAAGATCGGCAAGCAGTTCGGCGGGCGTGACCACACGACGGTCATCCACGCGACCTCGAAGATCGCACGGATGATTCGTGAGGACCGCTCTGTGTACAACCTCGTGCAAGAGCTGACGGCGCGCATCAAACAAGCACGGTAAAACTGTGGAGCCATCGCGACGAACCTTTTCCACCTGTAGATGAGCGTCCGTTGTCCCCATTGGCCATCCCCGTCCAAAACGGCCAAGCCATGCGGTACAGCACCGTCGTCCCCGACATCCACACTCCCTATGGCTTCTACGAGAGGATTTATCTAGATGATTGAGGCAGAAACCGTGGTCAGCTCCGGGACGATGAAGATCACTTGCTCGCGCGAAGAGCTCACCCAGAAGCTCGGCATCGTGGCGCGTGGGATCTCGACGAGGACGGCCGTACAGATCCTGGGCGGCGTGCTGCTGGATGCGGAAGGCGGCCGCCTGATGCTCGCGGCGACCGACATGGAGCTGTCGCTCCGCGCTTCGCTCGAGGCGCAGGTCGAGGGGGAGGGCGCGGTTGTCGTGCCGGGCCGGCTGCTCGTCGAGCTGACGCGGCTGCTTCCCGACGCCGAGGTGTCGATCGAGCAGCGTGCAGACGAGGGCGTCATCCACATCCGCAGCGGCTCGTTCGAGTCGCGGCTGAACACATACACGGCAGAGGACTTCCCGAGGCTTCCGGATGTCGATGCTCTCGAGCGGCACGCGGTCGACCGCGACGCGCTTCTGGAGACGATCTCGAGGGTGAGCCGCTCCGCTTCCCGCGACGAGTCGCGTCCGGTGCTGACTGGGATCCTCGTGCGCTTCGAGCCGGGCAAGCTCGTGATGGCGGCGACCGACTCCTACCGCCTCTCCGTCAAGGAGACGGCGATGGAAGGCAGCGTGCCCGAGCTCGAGGCGATCGTGCCGGCGCGCGCACTCGCCGAGCTCGCTCGGATCGGCCAGGGCGCGGAGGAGATCGAGTTGGGCGTCCAGGAGAACCAGGTCGTCTTCGGGATCGACGGGATCTGGCTGACGACCAGGCGGATCGACGGACAGTTCCCGAACTACCGGCAGCTGATACCGGAGAGCTTCGAGCACGAGGTGCCGCTCCCGCGCGACGAGGTCCTCGACGTCGTTCGCCGCATCGCGGTAATGGCGCAGCGGAACTCACCGCTCAGGCTTCGCTTCGCCGAGGGTGAGCTGACGGTGTCGGCGCGCACGCAGGACGTTGGCGAGGCGGACGAGTCGCTGCCGGTCTCTTTTGCCGGGGAGCCGCTCGAGATCGGCTTCAACGCCGAGTTTCTCCGCGACGGGATCGAATCCGTCGCCGGCGACACGGTGCGTTTCCGGCTGATCAGCCCGCTGCGGCCATGCGTGCTCCAGGCCGAGGGCAGCGACGATTTTCTGTACCTGATCATGCCGATCCGACTCGCCGGCTAGGCCTGAACGTCGACAGCGTCTCGCTTCGGGATTTCCGTTCGTATGTCCGGCTCGAGCTGGAGCTGAAGCGCGGGCTCGTGCTCGTGGTCGGCCCGAACGGAGCCGGGAAGACGAATCTCCTCGAGTCGCTGCACGTCGGTACGCAGGGGTTCTCGCCGCGAACGCGCAGCGACGCGAGCTTGATCCGTTTCGGTCGCGAAGGCGCCCGGATCGCCTTGTCGGGTGAGCGTGCCGGGTCGCGCCTCGAGCTGAATGTCGTTCTGCAAGCCGGTAGCGCCAAGCGCGCGAGCGTGAATGGAGCTCGCCTCCAGACCGCGGAGCAGCTGCGGGGCGAGGTGGCGACGCTCGTCTTCACGCCCGACCGGCTCGTGGTTGTGAAGGGTGCTCCGGCCGCGAGGCGCGCCTACTTCGACAGAGCGCTCGGCCGCGGCACGCCGGCGCTTGCCTCGCTGCCGGCCGAGTACGGTGCGGCGCTGGCACAGCGCAATGCCGGTCTACGCGGCATCTCGCTCGGTTACAGCACGCGCGAGGCGCTGCGTCCCTGGACGGAGCGCGTTGCAGAGCTCGGCACGCAGCTCGCCCAGGCGAGACGGCGGGTGATCTCCGAGCTGGAGCCCCTCTTCGCCGAGCGAGCCGGAGAGCTTGGGCTCGCCGACGCCGCGCTCCGCTACGAGCCGGGCGAGCTGTCGGCAGAGGTTCTAGAGGCGCGGCTCGACCGTGACCTGCAACGTGGCGCGACCGGGGTGGGACCGCACCTGGATGACGTCGAAATCGCCGCCGGCGAGCGCGACCTACGTGCGTTCGGCTCCCAGGGAGAGCAACGGCTGGCCGTGCTGGCACTGCTGCTTGCGGAGACCGAGCTCGTCCGCGAGCGCCGCGGGTTTCCGCCGCTTCTGCTGCTCGACGACGTGTTGTCCGAGCTCGATCCGGCCCGACGGCGGATCCTGGCGGAGCGCTTGCGGAGCTTCGGCCAGGCCTTGATCACGAGCACGAGCGCGGCGGCGCTGCCTGCCGATCCCGACCAGCTTGTGGAGGTAGAGGCCGGCGAGACCGGGACGGTGGTGCGGTGAAGCGCCTGGGCGACGAGGTCGAACGCGAGCTTGGCCGCTTCGGGCCCGAAGCGGGAATCGCTGCGCTGGTGGAGGCCTGGCCGGCCGCGGTCGGCGAGACGATCGCTCGAAACGCTTGGCCCGCGCGCGTGGCGCGCGACGGGACGCTCCACGTCAACACGGCCGATTCCGTCTGGTCGTTCGAGCTCACGAATCGCGCCGGCGAGATCGCCGACAGGCTCGGTATCGACCGCGTGCGCTTCGCCCCGGGACGGCTGCCGGAGCCCTCCGTCGCCGAGCCCGCGCACGACGCACCGGCGCCGCGAGAACCGTCGCCGGAGCTCCTCGAAACGGGTGCGCGGCTCGCCGCCGGAATCGAGGACGAAAATCTGCGCAAAATCGTTGCACGAGCGGCCGCCGCAAGCCTCGCGAGGGCTTCTGACGGCCGCTCGGTCTGGTAGACTTGTCGTACGCCCAACTAGGCCCGTTTGCAGGGCTTTTTTAATGACTGAAGCTTCCTATACCGCCAAAGACATCACCGTTCTCGAAGGCCTCGAGCCGGTCCGGTTGCGCCCGGGCATGTACATCGGCTCGACGGGCTCGCGAGGGCTCCACCACCTCGTGTTCGAGGTGGTCGACAACTCCGTCGACGAGGCGCTCGCCGGCCGCGCCGACTTGGTCGAGGTGACGCTTCATCCGGACAATTCGGTGACCGTCGCCGACAACGGCTCGGGGATCCCGACCGGGATCATGAAGGACCAGGGCCTGCCCGCCGTGACCGTCGTCCTGACCAAGCTTCACGCCGGCGGTAAGTTCGGCGGGGAGGGGTACAAGGTCTCCGGCGGCCTGCACGGCGTCGGCGTCTCCGTCGTCAACGCGCTTTCCGAGTGGCTCAAGGTAGAGGTCAAGCGCGATGGGAAGGTCTGGCAGCAGGAGTTCTCGCGCGGGGAGCCGACGACCGACCTCAAGAAGGTCGGCCCGACGAAGGAGTCGGGGACGACGATCACCTTCCTGCCCGACCTCGAGATCTTGGACGAGCTCGAGTGGTCGTCCGAGATCTTGGTCCAGCGTCTCCGCGAGACCGCGTTCCTCACCAAGGGCCTGCGGATCGTCCTGATCGACGAGCGCGAGGGCGAGGAGCGGCACGAGTTCCACGCCGAGGGCGGGATCAGGGATTTCGTCGCCTACGTGAACGACCAGAAGGACCCAGTCCACAAGCACGTTGTCTACTTCGAAGGCGAGACGAACGGCGACTCGACCGAGTCCGGCCAGGTCGAGGTGGCGATGCAATGGAACACCTCGTACGTCGAGTCGATCTTCTCGTTCGCGAACAACATCAACACGCACGAGGGCGGCTCGCACCTGTCCGGGTTCAAGGCCGCCCTGACCCGAACGCTGAACGACTACGCGCGCAAAAACGGGCTGCTCAAGGAGAAGGACGAGAACCTCGAGGGCGAGGACGTCCGCGAGGGCCTCGCCGCGGTGTTGTCGGTGAAGCTGCGCGAGCCGCAGTTCGAAGGCCAGACGAAGACGAAGCTCGGGAACCCCTGGGTGCGCGGCCTCGTCGAGCAGACGGTCAACGTGAAGCTGGCGGAGTTCCTCGAGGAGAACGCGACCGAGGCGAAGCAGATCATCTCGAAGGCGATCGCGGCCCGGAACGCGCGCCAGGCGGCCCGCAAGGCACGCGAGCTGACGCGCCGCAAGAGCGCGCTCGACTCGATGTCGCTGCCCGGTAAGCTCGCCGACTGCTCGATCAACGACCCGTCGTCGGCCGAGCTCTACCTCGTCGAGGGCAACTCCGCCGGCGGTTCCGCGAAGGACGCTCGCGACCGTACCTTTCAGGCGATCCTGCCGCTCCGCGGCAAGGTGATTAACTCCGAGAAGAACCGGATCAACAAGGTCCTCTCGAACGTCGAGATCCAGTCGATGATCACGGCGATCGGAACCGGGATCGGCGACGAGTTCGACCTCGAGAAGCTCCGCTACCACCGGATCATCGTCATGACCGACGCCGACGTGGACGGCTCGCACATTCGCACGCTGATCCTGACTTTCCTCTACCGGCAGATGCAGGAGCTGGTCGAGGGGGGCTACGTCTACATCGCCGTGCCGCCGCTCTACCGCGTGAAGGTCGGGAATCGCGAGCAGTACGTCGAGAAGGAAAACCAGTTCGAGGACCTGCTCGTCCGCGAGAAGGTCAAGGACATCGATGTCGCCGATCGGAACGGTCAGACGCAGAAGCTGACCGAGACCCGGTATCACCGCTTCACGAAGGCTCTGAACGAGTTCGACGGCTGGGCCTCGCGGCTGCGTGCCGACTTCGGCTCCGCCCCGGCGAACTTCGTGATCGCGCATCGCCTCGTCGAGGCCGACGCTGCCCTGGGCGACCTCGAAAAGGCGCTCAAGTCGGTCGGCGAGAACGGCCACGAGCTGTCGATCGTCGAGCAGACCGACGAGGGCGTCCGGGTCAAGGTCGTCGAGCGCGAGACGAGCGCGGCGAGCCACGTGACCGTGCCGGCAGAACTGCTCGCCTCGCCGGTCTACGAGAACCTCCGCAAGTCGTACGCGCGGCTCGTCGAGATCGTCGGCGCGCCGCCGTTCAAGCTGGCTCTCGGCAAGAAGGAGCGCGGCGCCGACACCTTCGAGGAGCTTCGCACGGCCGCGCTCGACCTCGCCAAGGAGGGCATTACGGTCAGCCGGTTCAAGGGACTCGGCGAGATGAATCCGGGGGAGCTCTGGGAGACGACGATGAACCCAGCGAACCGGATGCTCGTCCGGGTCGAGGTCGAGGACGCCGCAGCGGCCGACCGCCTCTTCTCGATGCTGATGGGCGACCAGGTCGAACCGCGCCGCGACTTCATCGAGTCGAACGCGAAGGACGTGCGCTTCTTAGATGTCTGAAATCTCACGATTTCAGACATGCCTGGTTTGTGAGATCGCTTCGCTCGTCAGAGAGGTAAGGACTTTGTGTCCAACGTTGAGCCTCTAGGCCCGGGCCGCATCGAGGCGCGCGAGCTCGAGCAGGAGATGCGCTCGAGCTTTCTCGACTATGCGATGAGCGTGATCGTCGCGCGCGCTCTGCCTGACGTGCGCGACGGGCTGAAGCCGGTGCACCGGCGCGTGCTCTATGCGATGCATGAGGCGGGGCTGCAGCCGAATCGCCCACGACTCAAGTGTGCGCGCGTGGTCGGCGACGTGATGGGCGCCTACCACCCGCACGGAGACGCGGCGATCTACGACACGCTGGTGCGAATGGCGCAGCCGTTCTCGCTGCGCTACCCGCTCGTCGACGGCCAGGGCAACTTCGGGAACATTGACGACGATCCCGCGGCCGCGATGCGTTACACGGAATGCCGGCTTTCGCGCATCGCGACCGAGCTGCTCCGCGACATCGACGCGGACACGGTTGACTTCGAGCCGAACTACGACGAGTCGCGGCGCCAGCCAACGGTGCTGCCGGCGCGGTTCCCGAACCTGCTGGTCAACGGGTCCGCCGGCATCGCCGTCGGCATGGCGACCAATATTCCGGCGCACAACCTCGGCGAGGTCATCGACGCATTGGTGGCGTTGATCGACGAG
Organism: Gaiellaceae bacterium; assembly: GCA_051955535.1. Taxonomy (GTDB): domain Bacteria; phylum Actinomycetota; class Thermoleophilia; order Gaiellales; family Gaiellaceae; genus 13-2-20CM-68-14. The sequence goes on from JBQCGP010000019.1 coordinate 26,894, forward strand.
CCGGCGATCGACGTCGAACGACTGACGCGGCACATCAAGGGCCCGGACTTCCCGACCGGCGGGATCATCGTCGGGCGGGAGGGAATCCGCGAGGCCTATCGCTCAGGCCGCGGCCGGATCGTGATGCGCGGGCGTGCGCACGTCGAGGAGCTTCGCGGCGGCAAGTCGGCCATCGTCGTCAACGAGCTTCCCTTCGGCGTCAAGAAGGGCGGCGACTCCGGCGTGATCGTGAAGATCGCGGATCTCGTCAACGACAAGGTCCTGCCGGAGATCTCGGACGTGAAGGACCTGTCGGACAAGACGGGCATGCGGGTCGAGATCGAGCTGAAGCGCGACGCGATCCCGCAGGTCGTCCTCAACAAGCTCTACAAGCACACGCCGCTGCAGACGACGTTCGGCTACAACGCGGTCGCGCTCGTCGACGGCGTCCCGCGGACGCTGGCGCTGCGCGACCTGCTCGGCCACTACCTCGACTTCCAGCGCGAGGTCGTCACCCGCCGGTCCAAGTTCGAGCTGCGCCGGGCCGAGGCGCGGGCGCACGTCCTGCAGGGCTACCTGACCGCGCTCGACAATCTCGACGCCGTCATCGCGCTGATCCGCGCAGCCGAGGACACCGACGCCGCTCGCGAGGGCCTCATGCGGGAGTTCGAGCTCTCCGAGATCCAGGCGCAGGCGATCCTTGACCTGCGGCTCCGCGCTCTGACCGCGCTCGAGCGGAAGCGCGTGGAGGACGAGCACGCCGATCTCGTCGAGCGGATCGCCGAGCTGCGGTCGATCCTCGGCGACGAGTCCCGGATCGACGGCCTGATCCGCGAGGAGCTGCTCGAGATCAAGGAGATCTACGCGAAGAACGACGACCGCCGCACCGAGATCGTCGCGGCCGAAGGCGAGCTCGAGCTCGAGGACCTGATCGCGGAGGAGGACATGGTCATCGCGATCACGCGCTCGAACTACGTCAAGCGGCTACCGGTCTCCACCTACCGCGAGCAGCGGCGCGGCGGCCAAGGCGTAATGGGGATGGACCTGAAAGAAGAGGACTACATCGAGCACCTCTTCGTCGCCTCCACGCACGACTACGTCCTCTTCTTCACGAACGTTGGGAAGGTCTACCGGCTCAAGGTGCACGAGCTGCCGCTCGGGTCGCGCCAGTCCAAGGGCCGTGCGATCCAGAACCTCCTGCCGTTCCGACAGGACGAGCAGGTCCGGGCCGTCATCCAGACCCGCGACTTCGAGGAGTCGAAGTACCTCGCCTTCGCGACCAAGAACGGGATCGTCAAGAAGACGGAGTTGGCCGCCTACAACACGCCCCTCAGAGCGGACGGCATCATCGCGATCAAGCTGCGCGACGACGACGAGCTCGTTTCCGTCCAGCACTCGATGGGCGACGACGACATCCTGATGGTCTCCCGCATGGGCCAGGCGATCCGTTTCGCCGAGAAGGAGGCGCGCCCCATGGGCCGCGACACCGGCGGCGTCAAGGGCATGGGCCTGCGCAAGGGCGACGAGGTGATCTCGATGGACGTCGTCGGCGTCAACGAGGGCGACCTGCTCGTCGTCACCGAGAACGGTTACGGCAAGCGCACGAAGCTCGCCGACTATCCGCGCAAGGGCCGCGGCGGTCTCGGGGTCAAGACGGCGCAGCTCGTCGAGGGCAAGGGGCGGCTTGTCGGCGCCCGCGTCGTCCGCGACGGGTACCAGGTGATGCTGATCTCGACCGGCGGCACCGTGATCCGGATGCCGGTCGACGACATCAAGCGTTCCGGGCGTGCAACGCAGGGCGTGATCGTGATGCGGTTCAAGGCCGACGACGAGAAAGTCTCCGCCCTTGCACCGGTCGTGGAGTCCGAGGAGAACGGGGCGGTGGACGAGGTTGCGCCGGAGCCGGCCCCGAGCGGCGCGCCGGCGTAGCTTCTAGTAGAACTGCGCGGTTTCTGCAATAGTTTTCTGTTGCGGCCCTTCCAGAGTGGAGAGGGGTCCGCATGTGTTCAAAAGCAGGAAAATGCCGCTGGCCGGCCGCCGCAAGGAGAGGTGACATGTCCTACAGCAAGAACGTTGAGCTCCTCGAGCCGATCGACCTCTCCGAGCATCTCGACAAGGTTGAGCTCTACCTTGGCCAGGTGTGCCAGATCGCTGGCATCTCGAAGATGCAGCTCGACTACTGGACGAACAAGGCCCAGATCCCGACCAAGGGAAAGAAGCAGCGCATCTACGACATCGACGCACTCGAGACCGTGATGCTGATCAAGCAGGCGAAGGACAAGGGCCTCAACCTCGGCGCGGCGATCGACGCGGCCCGGCGCTTCAGGGAAGCCGAGGCAAAGGCGAAGGCTCCCGCCTAGTTACGGAGGGACTGACCCCGGAGGGGTCTGTCCCATCAACCGTTATTGGGACAGTCTCCGTTCGGGGACAGTCCCTGCGTCTCTCAAGACTGCAGCCGCGGCTTCCGGCGCGAGCGAGTTGACGTAGATCCCGGCGCCGAGCTCGATGCCGGCGAACACCGTCAGACGCGGTAGCACCTCGATATGCCAGTGGCCTCGGTCGTGCAGCCACGCGTTCAGGGGCGCTGGGCCTTCGATCGCGTGGATGCGCCGGAGCGACTCGGCGAGGAGGCCGAGCGCGGGTGCGAGAAGGCCCGACTCGAAGGCGCTTCCGCCGGGGTGCTCCGTAGGGGCGATCAGCAGTTCGTACGGCAGCCGGCCGCCGTACGCGGCGAGGACGGCGAGGCCGTCGCCTTCGAGCACGAGTCGCTCACCGCTTTCGACCTCGGCCTGGATGTGGCCGCAGACCGCGCAGTCGTCACCGGTCTCGGCTTCGACCGTGGGTGGAGCGGCCTCGAGCCAGGCGAGCTGGGTGTGGCTGTGTGGCAGGCTGGCGCCGGCCTCGCGGCCCTCGTTCAGCAGCGCGTGGACGTAGGGGAAGCCGGCCGCATGCGCCGCGCGTGAGCGTTCGCGCCAGGCTATCGCGACCCCGCCGACCTCGTCCTCGTCGAGCTCGGCGAAGGAGCGCACGTGGCGTGGCGTCGACACGACGACCTCATGGTGCTCGAAGACCGGGTAGAGGTTCGGTACGACCCGGACCGTCCAGCCGGGCGTGTCGGGCTCGCCGCCACCGGGACGGAGGGCGAACGTCTCGGGGGGCGTGCGGTCCTCGCGACCCTCGCAGAACGGGCACGAGAGCAGCTCGTCCTCGGTTGGCAGGTCGAGGTCTGCACGCGCGCTTGCGCCCGGCCGCTGCGCGCGCCCCGGAGCGACGACGACCCACTGACGGGTGACCGGATCCTGGCGGAGCTCCCCCGCCGGGTTCTGGTTCAGCTCGACCCGTCGGTGTTCTTCTCGAGGAATGGCCGGATCAGGTCGATCGGCGTCGGGAAGACGATCGTCGTCGACTGCGAGCCGCTGATGTCGAGCAGCGTCTGGAGGTAGCGCAGCTGGAGCGCGATCGGATGGTCGCCGATCACGACCGCCGCGTCCTTCAGCCGTTCCGAGGCCTGGAACTCGCCCTCGGCGCCGATCACCTTTGCGCGGCGCTCGCGTTCGGCCTCGGCCTGGCGCGCCATCGCGCGCTGCATCCCGGACGGGATCTCGACGTCCTTGACCTCGACGATGGAGACCTTGATGCCCCACGGCGAGGTGGCTTCGTCGATGATCCCCTGGAGGATTGAGTTGATCTTCTCGCGCTCGGCGAGCAGCTCGTCGAGCTGATGCTGGCCGAGCACCGACCGGAGCGTCGTCTGCGCGATCTGCGACGTCGCAACCATGAAATTCTCGACCTGCACGATCGCCGCCTTCGGCTCGACGATGCGGAAGTAGGCGACGGCGTTCACGCGCACGGGCACGTTGTCCTTCGTGATCACTTCCTGGGGCGGGATGTTGAGCGTGATCGTCCGCAGGTCGACCTTGACCATCCGGTCGACGATCGGGATCAGCAGGAAGAGGCCGGGTCCCTTGGGCTGCGCGAGCAGCCGGCCGAGGCGGAAGATGATCCCGCGCTCGTACTCGCGCGCGACCTTGACCGCCGAGATCAGGAAGAGGATCAGCAGGAACAGGATTACGGCGACGGCAACGAGCGCTGCGGTCATCTGAGTCCTTTCGGGTCGAGGACCACGATCCTAAGTAACCGTGGCTGGGTCGGCGGGTTCGACAGGCCCGACCGGTTCGACGTCGAGCACGAGGCTGGGATCGATGGCGTCGACCCGGACTTTCTCCCCCCGCCTGAGCGACGAGCCTTCCCGCACCCGTGCGCGCCAGAGCTCACCGCGGACGAAGACCTGGCCGTCGCCGCGGAACTCGCCGATCTCTCCGACCATTTGCTGCGGGCCGACCGACACCGGTTGCCGACGGACCTGGACCGCCTTCGAAATCGCGAAGGCCCAGCCCAGTCCGAGGAGGACGGCGATCGAGACCACCAGCCAGAGGCTGGCGTGGTAGGGCGACGGGGCGTTTCGGAACAGCATCAGCGCCCCGACGACGAAGCTGATCAGTCCGGCCACGGTCAGCGCGCCGTGGCTCACCACGTGAGCGTCGATGACGAGCAGTCCGATTCCGAGCAGGATCAGTGCGAGGCCGGCCCAGCTGATCGGCAGGATCGAGAAGCCGAACAACGCCGTCACGAGCGCAACCGCGCCGAGCGCACCCGGCAGCACGACGCCCGGGTGGAAGATCTCGTAGCCGATTCCCGCCAGCCCGGCGAGGAAGAGCAGCGTGATCAGGTTCGGGTCGATCAGCACGTTGAGGAGGCGTGTGAAAAAGCTCGGGTTGGCGTACGTGATGTCCGCGTTGGCCGTGTGCAGCTTGTAGTGGTTCGGGACGGTCACGTGGCCGTCGATCTTGTCGAGGAGCGTCGGCAGGTCCGGCGCCACCACGTTGATCACATGCAGGCGGAGCGCCTGCTGTTCGGTCAGGTTCGACGCCTTTCGCACTGCCTGCTCGGCCCAGTTGCCGTTCCGGCCATGGTTCTCCGAGAGCGTGCGCAGCTTGGCGGCGAAGTGGTTGATCACCTTGCGGCGCAGGTCCGAGCCGAGGTTGCCGCCGCTCTGGTCGATCGGCGTCGATGAGCCGATGTTCGTGTCCGGCGCCATCGCGAGAACGTCTGCGGCCTCTGCGACGAAGACGCCCGCGGACGCGGCGGCAGCCCCCTTGGGCGCGACGTAGACGATCACCGGGATCTTCGAGGCGAGCTCCTTCTTGTAGATCGACTCCATCGAGCTCGAGAGCCCGCCCGGCGTGTCGAGCATGATCACGGCCGCGTCGTAGTGATCCTTCTGCGCGCGGTCGAGCTGGTGGTTGACGTAGTCCTGCGTGACCGGGTTGATCTCGAGCGGGAACTTGATCGCCAGAACACGCGGCCTCGATCCGGCGTGCGCGGCTGCGGCGAGCGCGAAAGCGACGGCGAGCGAGCCGAGAAGTGCCCGCAGAAAGCGTCCTTTCACAACTGTTAAGAGTACTCCGCGCGCCTTGCGCTCCGGTGGCGGCTCTGCCACCCTCGCAGCGGGTCGCCCGCGCGTGAAGCTGCTCCGTGCCGTCATCGTGCTGTTCTTCGCCGCCCCCGGGGCGGCCTTTGCCGCGCCCAGCCTTCTGGCACGGGACCTACCGGCACGCAGCGGGCTCGTCGCCCAGGCGCCGGAGACGTTCGATCTCGTCGGCCTGCACTGGCAGGGCTCGGGCGCCGTCCGCTTCCGGACGCAGCGTCCCGACGGGACGTGGAACGGATGGCATCTGTCGGCGCCCGAGTCGGACGATCTGCCCGACCGCGGGACCGCCGAGTGGAGGCGCAGCCGGGGTTGGCACCTTGGGAATCCGTTCTGGGTCGGCCGCTCGGAGCGGATTCAGTACCGGGTCGGCGGTGGGGTCACACGGCTCCGCGCGTTCTTCGTCCGCACACCGCTGCTCGGGGGCACGCCTCAGCACGTGCAGCCGTTCGCGACGAACGCTCCGCCGATCATCACCCGCGCCCAGTGGGGCGCCAACGAGGCGATCCGCCGCAACCGCAAGAAGGGGCCGAAGATCGCGGACAACGTCCACATCGCGATCGTCCACCACACCGCCGGAACCAACAGCTACACCCGCGCGCAATCGGCGGCGATCGTGCGCGGAATCGAGACCTATCACGTGCTCGGGAACGGCTGGGACGACATCGGCTACAACTTCCTCGTCGACAAGTACGGCCAGATCTTCGAAGGCCGTTACGGAGGGATGGAGAAGGCCGTCGTCGGCGCCCACGCACTCGGCTTCAACTTCGGCGCGGTCGGCGTGGCGCTGCTCGGGAACTACGACAGCGCGACCATGACGTCGGCCGAACGGACGTCGCTCGTGAACCTGCTCGCCTGGCGGCTCGACGTCGCACATCTCGACCCGCTCTCGCAGGTGACCCGGATCTCGGCCGGGAATCCGTACTACTCGAAGGGGACGTCCGTCACCCTGCGGGCGATCTCCGGGCACCGCGACACCTATCCGACGAGCTGCCCGGGCAACAACGTCTACGCGCAGCTTCCGTCGATTGCACGCCAGGTGGCGGCGACCGGACTGCCGAAGATCTACTCGCCGGTCGTGATCGGCGGTCTCGGCGGCAACGTGCGCTTCACTGCTCGGCTCTCGTCCGACGTGCCGTGGACCGTGACCGTCACCAACGCGCTCGGCAAGGTGGTCGGCTCCGGCACCGGGACGACGCGTCTCGTCGACTGGACCTGGGATGCCAGCCTGACGCCGAGCGGCACCTACCGGTACACGATCGCCGCGGGAGGTGAGGGCGCCGCCGCGGCGCGGCCGGTCACAGGGACGATCGGCGAGTCGCTGCCGCCGCTCGCGATCACGCAGCTCCGTGTCACGCCCACCGTCGTGAGCCCGAACGGCGACGGCTTCGGCGACACGGCGCAGATCAACTACTTCCTCAGCGTCTCGGCGCCGATCACGATGACGCTGTCCAACGGCGCAGGGCAGCAACTCGTCACTCTCTTCAGCGGCATCGTCGGCCAGGGTGCGCAGTCGTTCGCCTGGAAGCAGATCGGAGTCGGGGACGGCCGCTACATCATCACAATCACGGCGAACGCGGCGAACGGCAGGCGGGTGACAGCGAAGACGACCTTCTACGTCGACCGCACGCTCGCGCAGGCGAAGCTGTCGTTGCCCGACTTCTCACCGAACGGAGACGGGCTCTTCGACACGACTGCGCTGACGTTCAGGCTCGACGCTCCCGCGGCAGTCCGGGTCGAGCTCTGGCGGGCGAGCAAGCTCGTGGGCACGCTGCTGAACCAGGCGCTCGGTGTTGGCCCTGAACAGGTCTCCTGGGACGGCAAGATCGGCACGAAGCGTGTCTCGGACGGGAGTTACCAGCTCGTCCTCAAGGCCAAGGACGCGGTGACGACCGTGACGCAGACGTTCCCCCTCGTGGTCGACACCACGCCGCCGAAGCTGCGGCTCGTCTCGCGCCCGCGCCTGCGGTTCTGGACGAACGAGCCCGCGACGCTGACGGTGGCCTTCGGCTCCCGCCGCGCGTCGAAGCGGGTGCGCGCCGGGTACTTCACCCTGCCGGTCCTCCGCGGCGCACGGCACTTCACCGTCGTCGCAACCGACGCGGTCGGAAACAAACGGACGCTGCGGGGCTAGGCCCAGGCGTCGTAGCGGCGTTCGAGCGCGGCGAGGAGCTTGACCAATAGCTCGATCCGGTCGACCGGGGCGCCCGCCTCGACCAGCAGCGACGTCGCCGGGATCCGGACCTCGCGGGGGAGCTCCTCGGGCGGCACGTTGGCATTGATGCCGATCCCGAGCACGACGCGCTGCGCATCGCTCTCGCCGAGGACGCCGGCAACCTTGCGCCCGTCGATCAGGACGTCGTTGGGGTTCTTCAGCGTGGGGTCGAGCCCGGTCACGGAGCGGATCGCCTCGGCGCATGCCTTCGCGCCTAGGAACGTCAGCTCCGGGAATCGCGACGCGTCGACCTTCGGCCGAAGCTGGACCGAGCACAGGACACTCGTTCCCGGGGGAGCCTCCCAGCGGCGACCGAGTCGTCCTCGTCCCTCGGTCTGCTCGTCCGCGACCACGACCGTTCCTTCGGGAGCATCCGGCGCGAGCAGGCGCTGGGTCGACGGGGTGCTCGGGACGAAGAGGTACTCGCGCCCGAAGCGGCCGCGGAGACGCGGGACGACGGCCTCGCGCGTCGGTGTGTCCCCCATGGACAACTAGACTACGGCCGCCGTGCAACCCTCCCTGCGCAAGCGCCGTCAGATTTCGCAGACACCTCGGCCCGACGGGCCGCTCGTCTACGAGAAGCTGAGCGATGCGATCCTGGTCAAGCGAGCGAAGGACGGCGACAAGCGAGCGCTCGAGGCGCTCTGCGAGCGGCACGCTGCCAAGGTCGAGCGGCTCGCCGGGCACCTGCTCTCCGATCCCGAAGATGCTCGCGACGCCGCTCAGGAAGCACTCGCGAAGCTCTGCGTGCGGATCGGCCAGTTCCGCGGTGAGTCGCAGTTCTCAACGTGGCTACACCGGCTCGTGGTCAACACCTGCCGGGACGTGGCCGCACGCCAGCGCGTGCGCCGTTGGGAGCCGCTTCATGACGACGAGCGCGTCGCCGCGGACGGCGACCCGGCCCGCGAAGCCGGTCTCGCCGAACTCCGCTCCGAGCTGGCCGGCGGTCTCGCCGGGATCTCGCCCGAACAGGCAAAGGTCGTCGTGCTGAAAGACGCGCTCGACTTCTCGTTCGCGGAGATCGCAGAAGCCGTCGACATGCCGATCGGGACGGCGAAGTGCTACGCGCATCGCGCGCGTGCGGGGTTGCGGACACGGCTGAAGCGCGACGTGGCGTGACGATCGCGCTACCCCTCGACCGTGCCGCCATCGAGGCGATCTTGCCGCACCGCGACCCGTTCCTGCTGATTGACGAGGTGCTCGAGCTCGAACCGGGAAAGCGAGTCGTCGCCCGCAAGCGCGTGCGCGAGGACGAGTGGTACCTGCGCGGCCACTTCCCCGGCCGCCCGGTGATGCCGGGGGTGCTGATCGTCGAGGCGATGGCGCAGACCGGAGCGGTGGCGGTTCTGTCCGAAGAGGAAAACCGCGGCCGGCTCGCGCTCTTCGCCGGGATCGACGACACCCGCTTCAAGCGAATCGTCGAGCCCGGTGATGAGTTGGAGCTCGAGTGCACGCTCGAACAGGTCCGTGGCCCGGTCGGCAAGGGCAAGGCGCGCGCGACGGTCGACGGCCAGCTCGCCGCACGCGGGACGCTGACTTTCGCGGTGGAGCGATGATCGGCAAGGCGAACGGGGCGATCTCGATCACGGGCATCGGGGCATACGCGCCCACGCGTGTCGTCACGAACGATGACCTCTCCGAGCTGATGGACACCTCGGACGAGTGGATCGTCGAGCGGACCGGCATCCGCGAGCGCCGGATTGCCGGCGACGAGCAGGCCCTCTCCGACTTGGCGCTTCCCGCGGCGCGCGACGCGCTCGAGCAGGCCGGGGTTCCCGGGCCAGAGGTCGACCTGATCATCGTGGCCACGGTCACACCCGACATGGCATTCCCGTCGGCCGGCGCGATCATCGCCGACGAGCTGGGCGCGGACGACGCGGGCGCCTATGACCTGTCGGCCGGGTGCACCGGTTTCATGTACGCGATCGCCCAGGCTTACGGAATGCTCGCCGCCGGGCTGGCCCACCGCGCACTCGTCGTCGGGGGAGACGTCCTGTCGCGGATCCTCGACTGGAGCGACCGGCGGACGGCGATTCTGTTCGGCGACGGGGCCGGCGCAGTCGTGTTGCAGAGGGTCTCCGAGGGCGGCTTCCTCGGGTTCGAGCTCGGCGCCGACGGTTCCGGCGGGCCTCAGCTCTTCCTCCCAGCGGGCGGCTCGCGGGCGCCTGCGTCCGCCGAGACGGTGGCCGAGCACAAGCACTTCGTGCAGATGAACGGGCGCGAGGTCTTCAAATTCGCGACGAGAGTGCTCGTCAGCTCTGCTGAAAAGGTGTTGGCCGAATGCGGCAAATCGGTCGACGATGTCGACGTCTACATTCCCCACCAGGCCAACGTTCGGATCATGGATCACGCGGCCGAGAAGCTCGGGATCCCGCGCGAGAAGATGGTGGTGAACGTCGACCGCTACGGCAACACGTCGTCGGGCTCGATTCCGCTTGCGCTTGCCGATGCGCAGGCCGATGGACGGCTCCAGGACGGCGCGCTTGTGTTGATGACCGGGATGGGTGCAGGCCTCACTTGGGGCTCGGGTTTGATCGAATGGACTGCGAACGGGAGGAAGACGTGAGGAAGATCGCCTTTTGTTTCCCCGGCCAGGGCTCGCTCGAGGCCGGGATGGGCCGCGAGATTGCGGAGGCCTTTCCTGAGGCGATGGAGGTCTTCCTCGCCGGCAGCGAGGCCTCAGGGCTCGACCTGCAGCATCTCTGCTTCGAGGGCTCGGAAGCCGAGCTCGTCGACACCGCCGTGCAACAGCCGGCGCTCGTCGTCACCAGCCTCGCAATCCTCGCGGCCTTGAAGGTGCGCGGGATCGAACCGCACTTCGTGGTCGGGCACTCCGTCGGCGAGTTCGCGGCGCTCGCCGCCGCGAATGCGATGCCCACCGACGAAGCGGTCGCCCTCGTTCGCGAGCGCGGCCTGGCGATGGCGGAGGCTGCGCGCCAGCACCCGGGCTCGATGGCTGCGATCCTCGGGCTCGAGGATCCCGTCGTCGAGCGGCTCTGCCGCCAGATCATCGGCGTCTGGCCGGCGAACTACAACTGCCCGGGCCAGATCGTCGTCTCGGGCGAAGACCCCGCCGTGGACGAGTGCTGCGAGCAGGCCGAAGACGAAGGAGCCCGGCGAACCGTGAAGCTCCGCGTCTCCGGCGCCTTCCACAGTCCCCTCGTCGCACGCGCCGCCGAGCGGTTCAAGCCGGCGGTCGACCTCGTCAAGTTCCACGAGCCGACGGCGCCCTTCATGTCGACCGTGACCGCGAAGATCGAGCCCGCTCACAAGATGGCCGGACTACTCGTCGAGCAGCTCACGGCGCCGGTCAAGTTCACGCAAGCCGCGAGTGAGCTCGCGCGCGAGGGCGTGAAGACGTTCGTGGAGGTTGGGCCGGGCAACGTCCTCTCCGGTTTACTGCGACGGATCGACAAGAGCGCGAAAGCGATCCCGGTGAACAACCTGGCAGGCCTGGCGAAGCTCGAGGAAGAGCTCGCGACAACGTAACGCGTGCCCGAGTTCGCCTCGCTAGAGGGCAAGAACGCGCTCGTCACCGGGGGGTCGCGCGGAATCGGCCGCGCGATCGCGCTCGAGCTGGCGCAGGCGGGTGCTTCGGTCGTCGTCGGTTATCGCTCCGGCAAAGACGAAGCGGAGGCGGTCGCGGACGAGGCAGGCGGCCGCGCCGTGCAGGCGGACGTGTCCGATGCCGAGGAGGCTGCGCGCCTGGTCGCCGACGCCGGAGAGCCCGACGTGATCGTCAACAACGCCGGGCTGACGCGCGACGGCTTGCTGCCGCGTATGCCGGACGAGGACTGGCGCGACGTGATCGAGACGAACCTCTCGTCGGTCTTCTACACCTGCCGCGCCGCCGTTCGGCCGATGATGAAACGCCGGGGCGGCGCGATCGTGAACATCTCGAGCGTCGTTGGGATCCACGGCAACCCCGGGCAGACGAACTACGCGGCGTCGAAGGCCGGGATCATCGGACTGACGAAGGCGCTCGCCCGCGAGCTCGGCAGCCGCGGCGTACGTGCGAACGTCATCGCTCCCGGGTACATCACGAGCAGGCTGACCGACGAGATCTCGGAGGAGATGCGGACTCTGATGCTCCAGAACACCCCGTTGGGACGGCTCGGGGATCCGGAAGACGTGGCCGGGGCAGTACGGTTCCTGTCCTCGGACGCCGCCAAGTTCATCACCGGTGAGGTGTTGCTCGTGGACGGCGGGCTCGGAATGTGATGTCGAACGGAATGGAACCCAGCTACAACGGCCGACGGCGGGTGGTGATCACCGGCCTCGGCATGGTCTCGCCGCTCGGTAACGACGTCGAGTCGTCCTGGCAGTCGCTGGTTGCCGCCGAGTCTGGCGCGGCCGAGATCACGTCGTTCGACCATTCCGAATTCGGCGTGCACTTCGCCTGCGAGCTGAAGGAGTTCGACCCGACGACGTGGATCGACCGCAAGCGGGCGCGGCGAATGGACCGCTTCGCGCAGATGATCCTCGCAGCCGCGCGCCAGGGTGAAGAAGACTCCGGCGTCGAGATCGCCAAGGCGCCGGAGCGCGTGGGCGCGTCGATCGCCACCGGGATCGGCGGCCTGCGTTCGTTTCAGGATTGTCACGAGGTCCTGAGGTCGCGCGGTCCCGACCGCGTTAACCCGTTCTCGATCCCCTCGATCATCCCGAACATGGGCGCGGGGTGGGTCTCGATCGAGCTCGGGACCAAAGGACCGCTGATGTCGGAGTGCACGGCCTGCGCGGCCTCGAACATGGCGATCGGGGACGCCTTGGACGCGATTCGGCTCGGCCGCGCGGACATCATGTTTGCCGGCGGGACGGAGGCGCCGATCAGCCCGGTCGGAATCGCCGGGTTCGACGCGATGCGGGCGTTGTCGCGCCGGAACAGCGATCCTGTTCGCGCGTCGCGGCCGTTCGACGCCGAGCGCGACGGGCTCGTCATGGGCGAGGCGGCTGCGGTGCTCGTGCTCGAGGAGCTCGAGAGCGCCCGTGAGCGTGACGCGAAGATCTACGGGGAGCTGATGGGCTACGGCGTCTCGTCCGACGCGGCGCACATGACGGAGCCGGACCCGACTGGCGAGAACCCCGCCCGCGCCATGCGGATGGCTCTGGCCGACGCCGGTGTCGATCCGAGCGAGGTCGGCTACGTGAACGCGCACGCGACATCGACGCCGCTGGGTGACGCGAGCGAGACGAAGGTGATCAAGCGGGCTCTGGGCGACGAGCATGCGGCGAATGTCGGGGTCTCCTCGACGAAAGGCGCGACGGGCCACTGCTTCGGCGCGGCGGGTGCGGTCGAGGCGGTCTTCACGGTGCTGGCGGTGGAGCGGGGCGTGCTGCCGCCGACGATCAACTACGAGCAGCCGGATCCGGAGTGCGACCTCGACTACATCCCGAACGAGTCGCGCGAGGCCGAGATCGAGGTCGGCGTCTCGAACTCGTTCGGATTCGGCGGGCACAACGCCTGCATCGTCGTCCGCAAGTTCGAAGCCTGACCCCTGCCCGGTTCGGACCCGTCCGGGGTCTGACCCCAGACGGGGCTGGTTAGCGCGGTTCGGACTAAGCTCGCGCACGTGGAGCGGTGGGCGACCTTCGACTGCTACGGCACGCTGATCGACTGGAACGGTGGGATTCGGCGCGAGCTCGCGCGCGTGTTCGGTGACGACCACGCCGACGAGCTGCTGGCGCGTTACCACGAGCTCGAGCCGCAGCTAGAGGCCGACGGCACACGGAGCTACCGCGAGGTGATGACCGAGGCGATGCGCCGGCTCGGCGCGCCCGAAGAGGAGGACGACGCGCTCGCGCGCTCGCTCCCGAGCTGGGAGCCGTTCCCGGAGGTGCCGGCCGCGCTTGCAGAGGCTCGGGCGCGCGGCTGGAAGCTGGCGATCCTCTCCAACACCGACCGTGATTTCATCGACGCGTCAATGCGCAGCCTCGGCGTCCCCTTCGAGCTCGCCATCGTCGCCTCCGAGATCGACTCCTACAAGCCGGGCCACCGCCACTGGGACGCGTTCTTCGAGCCGACCCATGCCCCCCGCGACACTCACGTCCACGTGGCCGCCAGCCTGTTCCACGACATTGCCCCCGCGAACGAGCTCGGCCTGCGCTCGATCTGGATCAACCGCATGGACGAACACCCCGGCCCTCAGCCGACGCGCGAGCTGACGAACCTCCAGCCGCTCCCCGACACGCTCGACGAGCTCGTGCCGGCGACCTGATGAGCGCCTTGCGGGCCAAATGCCCGGTCTGCAGCACGTACACGGCCGTCGCGCTCGGCCCGAGCTACGAATGCCACGTGTGCGGCCGCGAGTTCCGCGCCGGGCTTGTCCGCGTCCCGCGGGCGTGGGGCGAGGGCGGCGACGCGATGGCCGAGGCTGCCTTCCTGCCGCTCCCGTATCCCGAGGCGGCCGTGATCGTGGAGGACAGCTTTGGCGAACAGAGCGTCGCGCTAGCGGCGGAGCTCCCCGAACGGCCGCTTGTTCTCGGCGGCTGTTGCTGCGCGCACGTCGGCGCCTTCGAGACGCTCGAGTCGCGCTTCGACCGCCTCGCCGTCATCTGGTTCGACGCGCACGGTGACCTGAACACGGTCGAGAGCTCGCCGACCGGCAACCTGTGGGCGACCCCGCTGCGGATGCTGATCGATTCCGGGGCAGTCGCGGCCTGGGACGTCGCACTGGTCGGCGCTCGCAACCTCGATCCGCCGGAGGAGGAGTTCATCGCGGCGAGCGGCGTCCACGTCGGCCGGGACGTAATCGGCGACGCTCTCGACGGGACCGACGGCGTCTACGTCGCCTTCGACGCAGACTCGGTCGACCCCGGGGAGCTCGATGTGTTCATGCCGGAGCCGGACGGGTTGACGCTCGACGAGGTCGAAGCTGCCTTCCGCGAGATCTGTGAGCGGTCGCTCGTAGTGGGGGCCGGCTTCAGCGCGCTTGCCCCGAACCAAGGGAACGTCGAGCCGGTTACCCGTCTGGCTGTGGCCCTTGGCTTGTAACCGCCGCCCCGACCGTCCGGTCTAAACTCGCATCCCAATGGCGGCCCGGATCGACGTCTCCATCGAGCACAAGCACGCGCCGCCGGAAACGGACGGCAAGCCCCACCCGAACACCTGCCCGAGCTGCGGCTCGCACTACCGCGACGACGAGCTGGCGCTGCACCTGAACGTATGCCCGCAGTGTGGCCATCACTTCCCGATGCGGGCCCGGGCTCGGATCAAGCAGCTCGCCGACGAGGGGAGCTTCACCGAGGAGGCCGCGGAGCTCCGCTCCGATGATCCGCTCGGTTTCTTCGACCTTCGTCCCTATCCTGAGCGGCTCGCCGAAGCCGAGCTGAAGACGGGTCTCGGCGACGCGATGGTGATCGGTCACGCGACGCTTGACCGGCAGCCCTTCGAGCTGGCCGTCATGGACTTCGCCTTCATGGGCGGATCGATGGGACGTGTCGTCGGTGAGAAGTTCGCGCGCGCGTGCGAGGCGTCGGCCGAGCGGCAGGTCCCACTCGTGTCGGTCACCGCATCGGGCGGCGCCCGGATGCAGGAGGGAATCCTCTCGCTGATGCAACTGCCCAAGACGGTGTGTGCCGTCGAGGACCTGCACGACGCGGGCGGCGCGCTGATCAGCGTGATGGCCCACCCGACGACTGCCGGGGTGCTTGCGAGCTTCGCCAGCCTGGGCGACGTGGTCATCGCCGAGCCCGGGGCGCTGCTCTCGTTCACCGGCCCGCGGGTCGTTCAGCAGACGACGCGCGAGAAGCTCCCCGACGACTTCGGCCTCGCCGAGTCCAACTACCGCTTCGGTCACCTCGATGCGATCGTGACGCGGCCCGAGCTCAGGGACTACGTCGCCCGGCTGCTGCGGCTCTTCGGCAATGCCGAGTGAGGGCGAAGTCCAGCTCCGGGAGCGGCTGAGCCGGCTCCGGAGTCTGCCCCTTCTGCGTGGCGCGCGCCTCTCGGGCGAGCTCGAGCGCCTGCAGCGGCAGCTCGAGAGGATCGTCGCCGAGCCGAGCGACGAGGACATCTGGCGCTCGGTCGAACTGGCGCGCCACCCCGAACGGCCCTACACCCTCGATTATGTCGACCGGATCCTCGAGGACTTCGTGGAGCTCCACGGCGACCGCGCCCGCGCAGACGACGAGGCGCTGATCACCGGCCTCGGCCGCTTTGACGGACGCACTATCGCGCTGATCGGACACCAGAAGGGCCGCGACATCAAGGAGCGCACGCGCCGCAACTTCGGGATGGCCTATCCCGAGGGCTACCGGAAGGCGATGCGCATCATGGAGCTGGCCGACCGTCACGGTTTCCCGCTGATCACGCTCGTCGACACGCCGGGGGCCTACCCGGGCGTAGCCGCCGAGCAGCACGGCCAAGGTGGCGCGATCGCCCGGTCGCAGGTCGTGATGACTCGCCTGCGGGCGCCGATCGTGTCCTGCATCATCGGCGAAGGTGGCTCCGGCGGTGCGATCGCGATTGCGGTCGCCGATCGCGTGCTGATGCAGCAGAACGCGATCTACTCGGTGATCTCGCCCGAGGGCTGTGCTGCGATCCTCTGGCGCGATGCGTCCGAGGCGCAGAAGGCCGCCGCGGCGTTCAAGCCCGACGCGGTTCACTGCTACGAGCTGGGCGTCATCGATGCGATCGTCCCGGAACCCGCCGCCGGCGCCCACACGGACCACGACGCTTCCGCCCGGTTCCTGAAGGACTCGCTCGGAGAGGCGCTGGAGGACCTTGATGGGCTCTCCGCGGACGAGCTGAGGCGCCAGCGACGCGCTCGTTTCCGGGCAATTGGGGCTCTCGAAAACGTAAAGACGCCGTAAATCCACAACATCCACAGTGTTTTCCCCTGTCTGGACACAGGCCGTAATCGCTGTAACCAAGCGGGTTAGCGCCCACGTCACCCAGTTGAAACTGGTCAAAATCGCATTCCGACGTGTGCAGATGCGCGCGATGTGGATAAGACTGGGCAGCTTTTGTCAACTCGCCCGGCGAACGAGGACCGGTAGCTTCGAGGCGTGGCGAGCCGGCGTCTGACGGAGTACCGCCGCAAGCGGGATCCGAAGAAGACTTCTGAGCCGTTCGGCGCTGGGAAGCGCCGCACCAAGCAGCCGATCTTCGTCGTTCAGCGCCACGACGCCAGGCGCCTCCACTACGACTTTCGCCTCGAGCGCAACGGAGCGCTCGCGAGCTGGGCAGTGCCGAAAGGCGTGCCACTCGAGCTCGGCCAGCGGGCCCTCGCCGTTCACGTCGAGGACCACCCGCTGGACTACGCGACCTTCGAGGGCGAGATCCCGAAGGGGCAATACGGCGCCGGCACGGTCGAGATCTGGGACAGGGGCACGTACGAGCTCGTCGAGGAGAAGCGTGACGGGGGGCTGACCGTGCGACTTCACGGCAAGCGGCTCGACGGGACCTGGACGCTCGTCCCCGCGCACCTCGACGGTGACCCCAAGAACTGGCTTCTGCTCCGCAAGCGAGACGAGACCGGGCAGGGCGCGCGCCCGCGGCGCGACTACGCGGCGATGCTTGCGACGCTCGAGCGGGACGTGCCGAAGGGGGAGGGCTGGCTCTTCGAGGTCAAGTGGGACGGTTTCCGGGCCCTCGCGTATTTGACCCAGGGCGATGCGAGGCTGACCAGCCGCACCGGCAACGACCTGACGCAGCGCTTCCCGAACGTGGCCAAGGAGCTCCCGAAGGCGCTGAAGACGCCGAACTGCGTGCTCGACGGCGAGGTCTGCGCCATCGACGAGCAGGGCCGCTCCAGTTTCTCGCTCATGCAGCAGGGGAAGCCGGGCACGCCGATTGTCTACTTCGTCTTCGACGTCCTCGAGGTCGAGGGAGAGCCGCTCGTGGACCTGCCGCTCCGCGAGCGGCGCAAGCGGCTCGAGAAGCTGATCGACCGACGCAACAAGACGGTCCGGATCTCGGAGGCCTTCGACGACGGTGAGGCCCTGCTCCACGCCGCCGAGGAGCAAGGCCTCGAGGGGATCATGGCCAAAAGGGTCGAGTCGCGCTACGCCGTCGGTCGCCGAACGCGCGACTGGCTGAAGGTCAAGACGCACGGGCGCCAGGAGTTCATCGTCGCCGGGTACACGAAGGGCCAGGGCAGGCGGGCCGGCACGCTCGGGTCGCTCGTTCTCGCCGTGCGCCGCGGCCGCGAGCTCGAGTACGCCGGCAACGTCGGCACCGGGTTCACCGGCGAGGAGATCGAGAAGCTGCTCGCGAAGCTGAGGCCGCTCGAGCGCAAGGACTCGCCGTTCCGCGAGGTTCCGAAGATGCCGAAGGTCCGTAAGGGCGACGTCACCTGGGTCGAGCCGAAGCTGGTTGCCGAGGTCGAGTTCGCCGAATGGACGCACGACGGCCACTTACGTGCGCCCTCGTACCAGGGGCTCCGCGACGACAAGTCGGCCGACGACGTCGTGCGCGAGCGGCCGATGGAGGAAGAGGTCCGGATCGGCAAGCGCGTCCTCAAGCTGTCCAATCTGGACAAGGTCTTCTGGCCCGAGGAGGGGATCACGAAGAGCGACCTGCTCGCCTACTACCAGGCCGTTGCGACCGTGCTCGTGCCGCACCTGAAGGACCGGCCGTTCACGCTGCGGCGCTTTCCTGACGGCATCGACGGCAACGCGTTCTTCCAGAAGGACGCGCCGAAAGGGATGCCGGACTGGATTGCGACCGAGCGGATCCAGGTGACGAGCCGCGACCGGCCGCGCCAGCGCCGCTGGATCGACGCGCCGCTCGTCAACGACGAGCTTGCGCTGCTCTGGATGGTGAACATGGGCTGCATCGACATGAACGCGTGGTACTCGCGCGTGGACAAGCTCGACCGCCCCGACTTCGTCTTGTTCGATCTCGACCCGTCGCCCGACGTCGGCTTCGCGGAGACCGTGCAGGTCGCGCTCTACGTGAAGGAGGCCCTGGATTCGCTCGGGCTCGTGTCGTTTCCGAAGACCTCCAGCGCGGATGGGATGCACGTCTTGGTGCCGATCGAGCGGCGCCACACGTATGACGACACGCGCCGGTTCGCGGAGATCGTCGCCGGCGCGATCGCGCGCTCGTACCCGAAGCTCGCTACGACGCAGTGGGCGAAGGCGAAACGCCGGGGCGTCCTGATCGACGCCAACCAGAACGGCGAGGGCAAGACGATCGCCTCGGTCTACTCGGTGAGGCCGCGACCGGGCGCGCCCGTCTCGACGCCGCTGCGCTGGAACGAGGTGAAGCCGGGCCTCGACCCGCTCGCGTTCACGATGGACGTCGTCCAGCGGCGGGTCGAGCAGCACGGCGATCTCTTCGAGGGCGTCCTGAAGACGAAGCAGCGCCTGAACGACGCGCTGAAGGCACTGACCTAACCGGTCACGTCTGGGGTCAGACCCCGGCCGTGTCCCGAAGGACCCAGCCGGGGTCCGGAAGTTCCTTAGTGCCCCGGCCCGCCGTGAAGGTGGAAGACGAAGTCGAACTCCGTTCCCGCCGGGTTGTGGTACTTGAGCTCCATCCAGCCGCGAGCGTTTCGGTACTTGCCGGTGCCGCCCGTGATCGCGACGACCGTGTTCCCGGTGTCCGAGAACGGCCCCTCGACGGTGATCTGCCCGCCGGCAAGGGAGGTCGTCCAGTTGCATTCCCAGCTCGTGTGCGCGACCACCCGGACGCAGTAGCCCTGGTCGCTGCCGACCTTCGTGTGGTCGGCACTGTCGAAGACGTCGTTCGCGAACGTGAGGATGTGTCCGACCGCGTCGACGTCGATGCTGTCCGTCGTCGCGTGCTCGATCACGTGGATCGTGTTGCCGTGCTGCATGCCCTTCGGCTTGTCCTTCGCCGTCGCGTTCATGACCGCGAAGCCGACGCCGATCGCAAGCACGAGAGCAACCGGAAGAATCGCCCGCCTCATCTCTACCTCCTTGGTGGCCTGCCGGGCGATCCTACGCCTGAGCGGCCCGAAGTCGTGGGTCTCGGCGCCGCAGAGCACTGAGTCCTTCGGCTAGGCCGAATGAAACCTTTGGCCTATTGTCCGCAACCCACATTCGGGGCATTCTCGGGCTGCCTGTGCGGCAGACGCTTTTTGTGCACAGGCTCGCGGCCTTACTGAATGAGGGGGAGTAACGTGACGGAGTCAGGGTTGGCAGGGGCGGGGGACCCCTCCGCGCACACAGACGCGGCGGAGGATCCGAGCACACACAAGACGGTGAAACTCGTCGCGGCGATGTTCCTCGCGGCGCTTGCGCTGTTCGCGGTGTTTTCCGCGTTCACGGGCGGTGCGAACGCAATGACCAGAACCGGCGGGACAGGCACCACAGACCCGTGGGTTTCGAGTGACATGCCCGACTACCCGCCCGGCGCCACCGTCGGCCTCCTCGGCGGTAACTGGCAGGCCGGCGAGTCCGTCCACATCTACGTCAACGACAGCGACGGGCAGACCTGGGCCTTCAACGACGACGTCACTGCCGACTCGAGCGGCAATATCAGCGACTCGTTCAACCTCCCGAACTGGTTCGTCGCCAACTACAGCGTGACCGCGACCGGTGCCAGCGGCTCCGTGGCGACGACGACTTTCACCGACGCAATCCAGACGGCGACGACGATTGCCTCGAGCCTGAACCCGTCCAACTTTGGCGATTCAGTGACTTTCACGGCAACTGTTACGTGCAACCAAACGTGCACGTTTGGAGCGACGAATAGCTTCGACTTTGTCGAAAACGCGAACCAGAACTGTAACGGGGGCACGACGCTCGGGTCGACCAGCACCCTGACCGGGAGCGGTCTTACGCGTCAAGGGACGTTTACGACCTCGTCGCTGACTGGCGGGACACACTCCATCCGGGCTTGCTTCAGGGGCGGCGGCTCGAACCCGAACCCCGCCTCGTCGACCAGTGGCGCACTCAGCCAGGTCGTCAACAGTTGCTCCCCGCCGGCGATTACGACGCAGCCGATTGACCAGTCCGTTACGTATTCCGCAAACGCGAGCTTCACTGCCGCTGCGAGCGGTGCGTCGCCTTCGGTCCAGTGGCAGGTCAGCACCGACGGCGGTACGACATTCACGAACGTCGCGGGTGCCACGACCGCGACGCTGAACTTGACGAAACCTCGAGTCTCGGTAAGCGGCAACAAGTACCGCGCCGTCTTCACGAACGGCTGTGGCAGCGCGGCGAGCAATGCGGCGACGCTTACCGTTACCCCGAAGAACCTGACCGTTACTGGGATCACCGCTTCGAACAAGGTCTACGACGGCCTGCTCGGAGCCACGATCAACACCACCTCGGCCGCCCTCAGCGGGGTCGTCTCGGGTGACACCGTCACCCTCAACACCGGTAGCGCCACCAGCGCTTTCCTGACAAAGACGGTCGGGACTGGCAAGACCGTCCAGGTCGCCGGTCTTACGATCTCGGGCGCCGATGCCGGCAACTACCACCTCACCAACACGGCGTCGTCGACGACCGCAAGCATCACCACGCGGCCGATCACGGTGACCGCCGTCACCGACACGAAGACCTACAACGGCAACACGAGCTCCACCGGCGTTCCGAGCATCTCGACTGGGACGATCGCCACCGGCGACGTGTCGAACTTCTCGCAGTCGTTCGCCACGAAGACGGCTGGTACCGGGAAGACGTTGGTTCCGGCCGGCGCCGTGCTCGACGGGAACGGCGGCAACAACTACGCCGTCAACTTCGTGAACAACACAACCGGAGTGATCCTGCAGAAGACGCTGACCGTCACGGGCATCACGGCCGCGAACAAGCCGTGGGACGGGAACACGACCGCGGCGCTCAACCCGAGCGGTGCGGCGTTGAACGGCGTCATCTCGCCGGACGCCGTGACACTCAGCGTCAGCGGAGCGACCGGCGCT
>JBQCGP010000020.1:0-13364 GCA_051955535.1 Gaiellaceae bacterium
CCCGTACTGCGCGATCAGCTGCCCCGCGGTCTTGTCACCGATCCCCGGGATCCCGGGGATGTTGTCCGAGGGATCTCCTTTCAGCCCGATGAAGTCCGGTACCTGGTCGGGCCTGATGCCGAGCCGGGCCTCGACGCGTTCCGGCGTGTAGACGTGCACGTCCGAGACCCCGCGCGGGGTCATCATCAGCGCGACGTTGTCGGAGACGAGCTGGAAGGCATCACGGTCGGTCGAGACGACGGTCGTCTTGATCCCGGCGTCGTCCGCGCGGGTCGCCAGCGTCGCGATCACGTCGTCGGCCTCCCAGCCCTCGAACTCCAGGTTGCGGTAACCGAAGGCCTCGACGATCGGCCGGAAGTAGGGGAACTGCTCGGCGAGCAGGTCCGGCATCGGCTTCCGTTCGATCTTGTACGTCTCGAGCAGCTCGTGGCGGTGGACCGGCCGCATGTCCCAGGCGACTGCGACTCCCTTCGGCCGGTAGTCCGTCAGCAGCTTGAAGAGCATGTTCGTGAACCCGAGCAGGGCATTCGTCGAGAAGCCCTCGCTGGTGGCAAGCTCCTCCGGCAGCGCGAAGAAGGCGCGGTAAGCGAGGTTGTTTCCGTCGACAAGAAAGAGCTCGGAGTCGCGCACGGGCGCGTCGTCGAGCTGCAGCTCTTCGCCCGTCAAGGTTTTCGGGCTCACGGGTCAAAGCTATCGTCCGGCGCCGATGCGCGGGATCGAAATCGAGCCGCTCGAGGACGAGCACCTGGAACAGGCAGCGAAGCTGCTTGCCGACCGCCACGCGCGGCACCGGCAAGCCGAGCCGCTGCTGCCTGACGTCGCCTACTTCCGTGCGCAGCTGGAACGCGACCTCGACCACGAACGGGCCGCCGGCGTCGTGGCGTTGCGACGCGGCGACGTCGTCGCCTACCTGATCGGGCGTGTCGAGCCGGATGAGCGGCTCGCGGACAACCGTGCGGTCGTCGACTTCGCCGGCTGCGCTGCCGCGCCGAGGAGGACGGAGGCGATCAGGGACCTCTACGCGGCGCTCGCGGCACGGTGGGTTGCGGCCGGCGCTAGGCGGCATCTGGCTTACATCCCGGCGAGCGACGAGGCACTCGCCGATCCCTGGTTGCGGCTCGCGTTCGGCGTCCAGCTCGTCTGGGCCGTGCGCGAGACCGAGGCGATGAAGCCGGTGGACGCCGGCGTCAGGATTCGCCCAGGGACGCCGGACGATGTCGATCTGGCCGCACAGCTCGACCGCCTCCTCTACGAGCACCAGGCTGCGTCGCCGAGCTTCTCTGGTGTGGTGGTCCCGAGCGACGAGGAGCTCCGCGTCGAATGGAGCGACACTTGGGACGACCCGGCCAAGTACGTGCACTTCGTCGCCGAGCGGGCCGGCCGGCCGGTCGGGCACCTCCTGCTCTACCGGCGACCCACCGGCGACCTGCGCGTGCCCGAACGCAACATCGACCTCGCCAATACGGCCACGCTGCCCGCCGCCCGCCGCTCGGGCGTCAACCTGGCGCTGACCGGTCATGCGCTCACGTGGGCGCGCGAGCAAGGTTTCCGCTCGATGACGGTCGACTGGCGCTCCGTCAACCTGCTCGCCTCCCGGCACTGGCCGCGCGTCGGCTTCCGTCCTACTTACTACCGCCTCTACCGCGCCGTTCCGTGACCCGCGTCCCGATGCTGTCGGGGTCGCGGCTTGTCGTCGTCAACGCGGCCGACGACGCCGTGATCCTGCGTCCGCCCGAGCCTCGCGAGGCGATCGCAGACGTGGGCGGTGCCGTCCGCGACGCGCTCCGGTTCCCGCTCGTGGGCGAGCCACTCGAGGCGCTCGTGCAGCGCGGTGGGCGCGCGACGGTGGTAATCGAGCCGCCCTCGCTGCCGATTCCGACGGTGCAGAACGATCCTCGGCAGAGAGCGATCGCCGCGGTCGTGGACGAACTCGTCGACGCCGGGGTGCCACTCCAGAACCAGACGCTGCTCCTCGCGGGAGGGCTCGCCCGCCGGCTCGCCGATCGGGAGCTCGAGCAGCTCGGCGTCGTCTCGCCGGAGTTCGCGCGGCGCTTCCGAGGCCGCGTGGCCGTTCACGACGCGGAACATCCAGGCCTGGTCGAGATCGGCAGCTCGGGGCGAGTTCCGCTCCGCGTCCACCCCGCACTCCTCGAAGCCGACGTGGTCGTCGTCGTCAGCGCCGCCGAGACGGTCCTCCACGGCGGGCCGGCCGCGCTGCTCGGGGCCGCCGGCCGCGAGGCCCTCCGTTCGGCGGGCGCGTACTCGCTGCTGGAGACCAGCGCCTCACAGGGCTGGCAGGTGGCCGTCGCACTCGAGCGTGAGCTCATGCGCCGCGTGCCGCTGATCGGGGCCTCGCTGGCCTTCAACAACCTCCGCGTCGCCGGCGCGGCGCGCGGGTACCCCTATGAGCAGGAAGCGCTGGCACGGATCAGTGGGTCGCCATTGCGGCAGCCGTTCGGGCTGTTGCCCGGCTGGGCACGCGACCGGATCATCCGGTCTGTTCGGCGCGAGGTCTCGGTTGCCGCGGCCTACGGCGGGCCGCCCTCGGTAGCACACGCCGAGGCGCTCCTCCGCGGCGTCCAGGCCCGTTCGGCCGCGCTCGACGGCCAGCTCGACGCAATCGTGATCGGCATCCCACGCACGACGCCGTACCTGCCGCGCGAGCGGCCTAACCCGTTGCTCGCTGCGAACCTCGCGCTCGCGTTGGCGCTGCGGATGTGGCGCGACGGCTTCCCGCTTGCGGAGGGCGGTACCGCGATCCTTCTGCATCGCTTCCACCGGCACTTCGCGCATCCAACCCAGCAGCCCTACCGCACCTTCTTCGGGGCGGTCACGAGGCTCGGCCGCGAGCCGCTCGAGCTGATAGTGGCCGAGCGCGACGTCGTCGAGGACGAGCGCGCGATCGATGCGTACCGCGGGCGGCGCTCCTGCCACCCCCTGCTCCCGTTCGTCGACTGGAACGCCTGCGCGCCCGCGCTCGGCCGGCTCGGCGCCGTGATCGTCGCCGGCTGCCGCGACGCCGTCGCAGCGCGGCAGCTCGGCTTCATCCCGTCGCAGACGATTGGGACGGCCATCGAGATGGCCCACGGCCGCGCCGACGGCCCGGCTCGCGTGGGCTTTCTGCTGTCACCACCGTACTTTCCCCTTCGTGTCTCTCAGAACGGCAATCGAGTCTGAGCGGGGTTTAAGCGCTGCGGGTCACGACCTAGGGCGACCTAGAGGATCGCCGCGAGGAACTGTTTCGTCCGCTCCTCGCGAGGCGCCTGGAAGAAGTGCTCCGGCGTGCCCTCCTCGATGATCTTGCCGTCGTCCATCATCAGCACGCGGTCGGCGGCCTCGCGGGCGAAGCCCATCTCGTGCGTGACGACGATCATCGTCGTCTGGAAGTCGAAGGCCAGAGCCTTCATCACCTCGAGCACTTCGCCGACGAGCTCGGGGTCGAGTGCGGATGTGGGCTCGTCGAAGAGCATCAGCTTGGGCGTCATCGCAAGCGCGCGCGCAATTGCGACCCGCTGCTGCTGGCCACCCGAAAGCTGCGCCGGGTAGACGTCGAGCTTGTCTGCAAGCCCGACACGCTGGAGCAGGACTCTCGCCTCCGCGATCGCATTCCTCTTGGTGACCTTCTTCACGCGGATTGGGGCTTCGATCACGTTCTCGAGCGCGGTCATGTGGCCGAAGAGGTTGAAGCGCTGGAAGACCATCCCGATCTGCGCGCGCTCGCGGCAGACCTCGGCATCCCGGAGCTCGTAGATTTTGTCCCCCGACTGCCGGTAGCCGACGAGCTTCCCGTCGACCCAGAGGCGACCGGCATCGATCCGCTCGAGGTGGTTGATGCAGCGGAGGAAGGTCGACTTGCCGGACCCGGAAGGGCCGATCATGCACACGACCTCGCCCGGTTGCACCTCGAGCGAGACTCCCTTCAAGACCTCGAGCCGACCGAAGCGCTTGTGGACCAGTTCAGCCTTGACCATTGACTCGCTCACCGTCTCTCCGCGGACGACTCCGAAACCTCGACCGTCGCGTGGCGAAACGAGAAGAGACCCCGCCGGAGCCGCTGCAGAGGTGTCTCTGGTAGATCGCGGGTGGCGCCCCGCCCAAAGTAGCGCTCTAGGTAGTACTGGCCGGCGGTCAGCACTGTCGTGAGGATCAGGTACCAGATGCTGGCGACGAGGAGCAACGGGATCACCTGGTAGGTCCTGTCGTAGACGTTCTCCACCGCGCCGAGCAGCTCCGGTGGTGCGAGGGCGATCGCGCTGACGAGGGACGTCGTCTTCAGCATCGAGATCGTCTCGTTTCCGGTCGGCGGGATGATCACCCGCATCGCCTGCGGGAGAACGATCCGCCGCATCGTCAGGAGCCTGGTCATGCCCAGGCTCTGCGCCGCATCCGTCTGGCCCTCCTCGACCGAGATGATCCCGGCTCGGACGATCTCCGCCATGTAGGCGCCCTCGTTGAGTCCGAGCGCCAGCACGCCGGCGACGAACGTCTTGATCAGCGTATTCGCGCTGAAATGCACGAACTGCGGCCCGAAGGGGATCCCGACCGAGAACCGCGGATAGAGCGCCGAGATGTTGTACCAGAACAGAATCTGGACGAGGACCGGCGTGCCGCGGAAGAACCAGATGTAGAGCCAGCTCGCGCTCGAGACGAGCGGATTCGGGGAGAGCCGCATGACGGCGAGGAGGACGCCGAGCACGATGCCGATCGCCATGGCGAGCAACGTCAGCTCGATCGTGACCACGACGCCGTGGAGAACCTGGCTCGTCGTGAAGTACTGGCGCACCACCCCCCACTGGAAGTTGCTGTTCGTCGCGATCGACTTGGCGAGCGCCGCACCGAGCACGACGACGATCGCGGCCGCCACCCAACGCCCCGGGTGGCGGACCGGGATCGCCTTGATCTCGTCGGGCCGGACCTGCTCTGCGGTATCCGAGACCGCCATCGAACCCGAGGGCCGTTTAGGCCCTAACTAATCGCACCGTTGATCTTCGGGTTGGTGATCGCCCCGGCCTGGATCCCCCACTTCGTCAGGATCGACTTGTAGGTGCCGTCGGACATGAGCGCTTTTAGTCCCGCGAGGATCGGCTTCGCCATCCCGTTCCCCTTCGGGATTGCGATGCCGTACGGCGCGGTCCCGTAGACCTTGCCCGACAGCTTGAACTTGCCGTTCGACTGCTTGACGATGTAGGCGGCGACCGGCGAATCGGCCATTCCGACCTCAGCCCGCCCACTCGAGATCGCGAGGTTGGCAGCCGTCTGCGTGTCGTAAACGTGCACCGTCACGCCCTTCTTGCCCGCTTTCTTGCACTTGCCGTTTTGAGCGCTGGCGTCCATTTCCTGGGTGGTGCCGCGCTCGACGGCGACCGTGTGCCCGCATAGGTCGGCCAGCGTATTGATGGTCGGCCCGCCGGTCTTGGTGTAGAAGGCAGTTCCCGCCGAGAAATACGTCACGAAGTCGACGACCTTCTCTCGCTGTTTCGTGTCAGTGAACGAGGACATGCCGAGGTCGTACTTGCCGGACTGCAAGCCCGGGATGATCGTCGCGAAGGTCGCGTTGACGACCTTCACCTTGACGCCCATCACGCCGGCAAGCGCATTCGCGAGGTCCGCGTCCATGCCGACGACCGTGTGTCCGTCAGGGCCGATGAACTCATTCGGCGCATAGGTCGCGTCGGCGGCCACGGCCAGGGTCTTCGACTTGTCCTTCGCCGGAACGAGAACGGCAACCTTGTTGACGACGGCGACCTTGGTCGTGCCAGTCGCCGCAGCGCTGGTTGTGGTCGCGGCCGTCGTTGTGGTGCTCGCGGACTTCTTCGACCCGCCGCAGCCGGCCGCAAGGACGGCGACGAGCGAGCACACGACGAGTCCGCCAAAGAGGGTGGTCTTCGGAAGATGCATGGGCGATCCTTTCGTTCTTCAATAGCCGGGGTGCCTGCATCTCCCGGGCTGGGCTGCCTTAGATCGTAGTGGCTAGTGCGCTGACCCAGGCGGGCTAACCGACTAGCCCTCGATGCCAAGCTAAGGCGTCGCTTGCGATGCCGCTCAAGAGGCGCGGCGGCTTTGCCGGTGCGCCGCTAAACCAGGCGGGGTCGCCGAGTGGGCCCGGAGGCTAGCCCTCGATGCCAAGCTAAGGCGTCGCTTGCGATGCCGCTCAAGAGGCGCGGCGGCTTTGCCGGTGCGCCGCTAAACCAGGCGGGGTCGCCGAGTGGGCCCGGAGGCTAGCCCTCGATACCAAGGTACGTCTTCTGGACCTGCTCGTTCTCGCGGAGCGCCTTGGCTTCGTCGGCGAGGGCGATCCGACCGGTCTCGAGCACGTAGCCTCGGTCGGCCGCGTCGAGGGCCATCAGCGCGTTCTGCTCGACGAGCAGGATCGTCGTCCCCTGCCCGTTGATCTCGCCGACGATCTCGAAGATCTTCTCGACGAAGATCGGCGCGAGCCCCATCGACGGCTCGTCGAGCATCAACAGCGTCGGGCGCGCCATCAGCGCTCGGCCCATGGCGACCATCTGCTGCTCGCCTCCCGAGAGGGTGCCGGCGCGCTGGCTCTTGCGTTCTGCGAGCCGCGGGAAAAGCGAGTAGACGCGATCGAGGTCCTCCTTGATCTCGGAGCGGTCGTTTCGCTGGAACGCGCCCATCTCGAGGTTCTCGAGCACGCTCATGCGGGGGAAGAGCCGGCGCCCCTCGGGCGACTGCGAGATCCCCAGCTCGACGATCTCGTGCGGAGGCCGGCGCGTGATGTCCTTGCCCCGGAAGACGATCCGGCCCTCGCGCGGGGTGTTGAGCCCGTTGATCGACCGCAGGGTCGTCGACTTGCCGGCGCCGTTGGCGCCGATCAACGTGACGACCTCGCCCTCGTACACCTCCAGCGCGACTCCTTTCAGCGCATGAATCGAGCCGTAGTAGGTATGAACGTCCTCGAGCAGCAGGGTCGGCTCGCGCGGGGCCGTCGCGGTCGCGTTCACGCAGTTGCTCCCTTCCCGAGGTAGGCCTCGATCACCCGCTCGTCTTGCTGAATCTCCTGCGGCGCGCCCTCGGCGATCTTCTCGCCATAGTCGAGCACGGTCACGCGCTCGGAGACGCCCATCACGACCTTCATGTCGTGCTCGATCAGCAGGATTGCCACGTGCTGTTGCTCGCGGAGCGTGGAGACGAAGTTGATGAAGACCGCCGTCTCCTGCGGGTTCATCCCGGCCGTCGGCTCGTCGAGCAAGAGCAGCTTCGGCTCGGTCGCGAGCGCCCTCGCGACCTCGAGCCTGCGCTGGTCACCGTAGGAGAGGCTCTCCGCGAGCTCGTTCTCGACGTTGCGAAGGCCCGAGAACTTGAGGAGCTCGCGGGCCCGCTCGTGCGCCTCCCTCTCCTCGCGTCGCACGCGCGGCGTCGAGAAGATCGAGCCGAGGATCCCGCCCTTGAGGCGCGAGTGCATCCCGACGAGGACGTTCTCGAGGGCCGTCATCTGCGGGAAGAGGCGGATGTTCTGGAAGGTGCGGCCGATCCCGGCCTTCGTGATCGCGTGGGCCGGCTTGTAGGTGATCTCCGCGCCGTCGAAGAGGATCGTGCCCGAGGTTGCCTTGTAGAGGCCGGTCAGCATGTTGAAAAACGTCGTCTTGCCGGCCCCGTTCGGGCCGATCAGGCTGACGATCGTGCGGTGCGGAATCGTGAAGTCGAGGTCGTTGACGGCGAGCAGGCCGCCGAACTCCTTGCGGACGGCCGTGGCGACGAGCAGGTCTCCGCCATTCTCGGGGGCCTGCGTGTCGGAAACCTGGGTGTCGGGAGCCTTCGTGTTCATCCTCTGGGGATCTTTCCGCCGGCGCCACGCTCGCCCGCCCCGGGCTCGTTGGCGAAGGTCATCTCGTAGACCGGCTCGTCGAGCGTGCCCCGCGTTCCTTCTTCGATCTCGCGGGCGCGTCGCCGCTCGGGGATCAGGCCGGTCGGGCGGAAGAGCATCATCAGGACGATGATCACGCCGTAGATCCCGAACGAATACTTCGGGACGTCGATCTGGTGCGAGGACGGGAAGATGTTCGCGTTCAGCCAGGAGCCGATGTTGCCGAGGCCGTCAAAGTTCAGCCAGGCGAGGATGAACCCCGCGACGACGACGCCCCAGAGGCTGCCCATCCCGCCCAGGATCACCATGCAGAGCAGGAACACCGAGATGTTGAAGTCGAACTGGGTCGGGAACGCGCCCGAGTTGAACGAGGCGATGAAGGCGCCAGCGATGCCGCCGAAGAAGGCGCCGATCGCATACGACCACGTCTTCGTCCGCATCAACGGAACCCCCATTGCGCCGGCCGCGGTCTCGTCCTCGCGGATCGCGATCCAGGCGCGGCCGAGGCGCGAGTCGCGCAGCCGCCAGCTGCAGAACACCGTCACCAGCAGGAGCCCGAGGACCGCCCAGAAGAAGAGCCGGTCGGGCGTCGGGGGAAACGAGTCGTCGAAGCGGACCGGGAGGCCAAGCGCATTGTGCAGCGTGTGTCCGAATCCGGGCGCATCGATCGGGCTGATCCCGAACGTGCCGTGCGTGAGGTCGAAGCCGTGCAGGTTGTCTGCGTTGCGAACGAACTGCGGGATGATCTCGCCGAAGCCGAGCGTGACGATCGCCAGGTAGTCGCCTCGAAGACGCAGCGTCGGCAGGCCGATCAGGATGCCGCCAATCGCCGTCACGATCCCCCCGATCAGCAACACCAGCCAGACCGAGAGGTGGATGCCCGGCTCGTTCGGTCCCACCCCGATCGAGCCGAGGTTGAAGTGAACCTGCGTGAACTGGCCCGACGCGAGCCATCCGGCGGTGTAGGCGCCGATCGCGTAGAAGGCCACGTACCCGAGGTCGAGCAGCCCGGCGTAGCCGACGACGACGTTGAGGCCGACCGCCATCATCACGAAGACGAGGATCGTGACCGTGTCGTGGAGCGGCGGGAACGACACGATCACCGGGATGTTCGTCGGCAGGCCGTCGACGTAGAACGGGTAGGTGACCGCGAGGGTGAGGACAATCAGGAGGACGGCGTTGTTGCGGATGATCGGGGGCAGGCGGCCCCACGCGTTTCCGACGCGCTGCGCCCCGCTGGAGCGGGCGGCCCGGTCGCGGTAACCGCGTACGGACGCACGCGCACGCCTGCCTCGGGACGCAGTCGCCAAGCTACGCCCCCTCCGGGGTGCGTTCTCCGAGCAGGCCCTCCGGTCGGAAGACGAGGATCAGGATCAGGACCCCGAACACGATCGACTTCGTCCACGCCGGCCCGGGCGCGTTCCACGAGAGGCCCTCGTTGAAGGCCTGGATCATCCCGATGATCAGCGCTCCGAGCACGGCCCCGGCCAGGTTTCCGATCCCGCCGAGGACGGCCGCGGTGAAGGCGATCAGCCCGAGCGTGAAGCCCGTGTCGTAGCGAATGTTGAACTCGATCAGGTAGAGCGTTCCGCCGACCCCGGCCAACGCGCCCGCCAGCGCGAAGGTGAACGTGATCGTCCGGTTGACGTTGATGCCCATGATCGCGGCGGCCTCGGGGTCCTGCGACGTCGCCCGCATGGCCTTGCCCTGGCGGGTCGACTTCACCAGCCAGCTCAAGAGCAGGAGCACCGGCGCCGTCACCAGCACGACGAAGAACGCATCCCATGCGTAGGTGACGCCCGAGATCGAGAAGACATCGTGCGACGAGATCAGCGGCGGGATGCTGCGCGCGTTCACCCCGTAGACCGCGAGCGAGATGTTCTGGACGATGAACGACATGCCGACGGCGGTGATCAGCACCGAGAGCCGCGGCGCATTCCGCAAGCGCCGGTAGGCAAGGAACTCGATCGACGAGTTGATCGTCGCGCCGAAGGCGGCGGCGATCACGAACGTGGCCAAGAGTCCCCCGACCAGGCCGAGCGTGGTGGAGGTGCCGGTCAGGCTGAACACCGCGCTCCCGATCAGCGTCGACGCGAAGAGACCGCTCAGGGCGAAGACGTCGCCGTGGGCGAAGTTGATCAGCTGCAGGATCCCGTACACGAGGGTGTAGCCAAGCGCCACGAGCCCATAGACCGCGCCCAGCGTCAGACCGATCAGCATCACGTTGAAGAAGTCGCGGGGCGTCTCGATCGCGTTCTTGATCAGCCACACGAGCAGCAGCGCGACCAGAATGAGCCCGAGCACGGACATGAGGTCGGGGAGCTTGCGACCCCGAAGAGTCGACAGCGCCGACGGTCGCTCGGTGCGGGCTTCGACTGCGATGCCGAGTGATTGTATGGAGGTCCGGGAGGACTTTTCAGCCCTCCCGGACCTGCTGTTTGGCTAGCCCTTCCTCGCCGCGTCGACGAGGGTTGCCTGCGGGCTCGTCGTGAGCAGGGTCTTCAAATTGTTCCCCGCCCCGACGTAGATCGTGAACTTGAGGGCGGCGCCCGTCGCACCCGACAGGTCGCCGTTCTTGTTGATCGAGAAGTCCCCGATCAGGCCGTTTGAGACGTGCGTCTTGTAGATGTTGTCGATCACGCTCGAGCGGCTCCCGTCGGACTTGTCGATCGCGTCCAGCATCACCTGAGCCCCCTGGGCGCCCAGGATCGCGTACGGATCGACCGGCTTCCCGCCGAGCTCGTTCTTGAAGCCGTCGATGAACTTCAGCGCGGCTCCCTTGTACTGGTCGATGCCCACGCCCGCGACACTGAAGTAGGCGCCGTTTGCGTTGGGCGTCCCGCCCTGGGAGCGCTGGAAGACGGCCGCAGTCGTGAAGCCGTCCGGCAGCATCAGCAGGACTTTGCTGTTGTTCCCGAGGACACTGACCTTGTCGTTGATCAGCTGGCCGCTGTTCTCGTCGATCAGACCGCCGATGAAGACGGCACCCGGGTTTGTGTTCTTGATCTTCGTGAACAGCGCCTGGTAGTTCGGCGCCTTCGGGTCGTAGGCGTCGAAGCCGAGCACCTTGATGCCGGCGGCCTTCGCCGCGCCCTCGAAGTTCTTGGCGACGCCGAGACCGTAGGCCTCCTTGTCGTTCAGGATGTAGACGCTCTTGACGCCCTTGCTCTTCACGAACGCTGCGTCGACGGCCCCCTGGTTCGGGTCACTCGGGGCGACGCGGGCGTAGGTGCGCTTCCCGCTCGGGTAGTACTTCGACGGCTCCGTCGACGAGCAGTGCTCGGTCAGGCAGCCGTACGTATTGGCCGACGAGAGGAGCATCAGTCCCCCGCCGGGAGCCTTGTTCAGCACCGGGATCTCGATCGCGGCACAACCTGAGTTGAAGGTGCCGAGGACGCCGATCAGGCTGCTGTCGCCCACGTAAGCATGAGCGTTGGCGCTGCATTTCGTCGGATCCCATTTCGCCAGCTGTGCCGAGGCGTCGTTGCACGGCTGGAAAGCGATCTTGTACTTGCCGGCCTTCCAGTTCTGCTGCTTCAGCACGTAGGCGATCGCCTTGTTCATCTGCACGGTTTGCGTCCGCGACCCGCCGATCAGCGGCAGGTCTGACGCGATCAGGTAATCGGCCTTGCCTGACCCCCCGTACTGCACGGGGCTACAGGAGGACGCCGGCAGAGCGGTCACACCCTTGCCGCCGCCTCCGCTGCTGCTTTTCTTGCTTCCTCCACCGCAGCCCGCCGCTGTCAAGGCCAGCACGCCGACAGTGACGAGGAGTACTCCCATCGTCAAACTTTTCTTCAACTCGTCCTCCTCCGTAGCCCGGATGTCCCGCTTCCCGACAGGCTCCGGCTGGGACCCGGGTCCTGCCTCGTGGGGGCAAGTATCAGGGCAGCGCCGGATACCTGCAACTTTTAATAGCGCGGGGGAAACCATGTTTCCCCCGCGAGCCCCCTCCTTCCGTTCCGAGAGCGGTCGCGAGGCTGGGCAAGAGCGCGGTCTTGCCCAGCCGGCAAGGGTTCACGGCAACGCGCCGATACTCTTGGAGCTGCGCCGAAGTGGCGGAACTGGCAGACGCGCCGGACTCAAAATCCGGTGGGCCGCGAGGCCCGTGTGGGTTCGATTCCCACCTTCGGCACTAAACGGTCTTGGCAGGGTGAGTCAGGCCGCCGGAGGCGGGCTTTGCCCGCCGGGAGGCGCGCTCCGCCCGCGATGCCGACACATGTAGAAGGGGGCTCGTGGGGGAAACATGGTTTCCCCCACGCTCCGCCTCCTTAGGATGCGGCCGATGAAGGTCGGTGTCCTCACCGGTGGCGGCGACTGCCCTGGGCTCAACGCGGTCATACGGGCGGTTGGACGTCGTTCGTTTCAGCGCGGACACGAGGTCGTGGGCGTCCGGGACGGATGGCGCGGGCTGGTCGACGACGAGCTCGAGCCGCTCGGGCCGCGCGAGATCTCGGGAATCCTGCCGCGCGGCGGGACGATTCTCGGCACGACACGGACGAATCCCTACCGACTGGAGGGCGGCGTCGAGCATGTGCTGGAGACCTTCGAGCGTGCGGGCCTCGACGCCCTCGTGGCGATCGGCGGCGAGGACACGCTTGGGGTTGCCAGCCGGCTGCACGACGAGCAGGGATTCCCCGTCGTCGGCGTTCCGAAGACGATCGACAACGATCTCAGCGGTACCGACTACACGTTCGGGTTCGACACCGCAGTCTTCATCGCCACGGAGGCGATCGACCGCCTCCACACGACCGCCGAGTCGCACAACCGGGTCATGGTCGTGGAGGTGATGGGGCGGAACACAGGCTGGATCGCGGTCATGAGCGGAATCGCGGGCGGCGCCGACGTGATCATCATCCCGGAGCAGCCAATCTCGATCGACGAGGCTTGCGACGACATCCGCCGGCGGCACGAGCGGGGCAAGGACTTCTCGATCGTCGTCGTCTCGGAGGGCTACGAGCTCGAAGGGCTCGCCGACGAAGGCGAGCAGGACCAGTTCGGCCACATCCGGCTCTCCCAGCGCGGCGTGGGCGACGCACTCGCTCGCGAGATCGAGGAGCGGACCGGCTTCGAGACGCGGGTGACCGTGCTCGGCCACGTGCAGCGCGGCGGCTCTCCGACGCCGCGCGATCGCGTCCTCGCGACACGCTTTGGGCTGAAGGCGGCCGATCTCGCTCACGACGGGAAGTTCGGGCGCATGGCGTCGCTGCAAGGCGACCGGATCGTCGACGTCGCGCTGCAGGACGCGACGGCCGAGCTCAAAACCGTTCCGTCGGAGTGGTACGACGTAGCCCGAGCATTCTTCGGATAACGCCTTCAAGTCCGGGGGGGGCCCGCGCGGGCGCCCGGAGGCGATGTTGGGGGGCCCCCCCCCCGGGGGGGGACAAAAAAAACATCCCCCCCCGCCCCGGGGCCGGGGGGGCGGGGGGGCTGTTTTTGTGGCCAGGCCCCCGGGGGGCGGGCCCCCTTCCCGCGGCCCGGCGGCGCGCGCCGCGGGCGCCGGACTTGAAGGCGTTATCCGAAGAATGCTCGGGCTACG
>JBQCGP010000021.1:0-5671 GCA_051955535.1 Gaiellaceae bacterium
AGCAGGTTCGACGCGCGCGCCAGGAGATCCGAAGCGGCGAACGCGTCGCCGCGCCTGGCGGCTCGAATTCCCGCGTCGCCGAGACGATCGCCGGCCGCCACGGCCAGGCGCCCGGCGCGCGGATCGTCCGGGTGGAGCTCAACGAGGTAGCGGTGCGCATGTTCGAGATGGAATCCAATTAGCTCATCCGTTCGGTCGGGCGCCGTCTCGAGCCACTCCGCGAAGCGCTGGTGGAGGACGCTCCGGCGTGCCTTGGGGAGCGTCGCATACGCCGCATCGCGGATCAGCGTGTGGCGGAAGCGGAATGTCTCGCGCTGCCCCGCGTCCTCCGCGATCAGACCCGTGCGGACCAGCTCGTGTAGGTGCGGCTCGATCTCCGCTGACGCATCGCCGAGCATGCGGGCCAGGGGCTCCGTCGAGAATTCCTCGCCGGCGACGGCTGCACGCTGCAGGACGGAGAGCTCGGTCGGCTCGAGCAAGTCGAGACGACTGGCGAGCAGGGCGTCGAGCGACGGCGGCAGCGTTCTGGGAGCGCCTCCGGAGGTCGCGTGCGACAGCAGCTGCTCGAGGAAGAGGGGGTTCCCGCCGGCGGTGTCGACGATCTGCGCCCGCAGCTCGCCCGCTAGCGGACTCAGGTTGTCCACGAGCTCCTGGCATGCGTGCGCGGAGAGCGGTGGGAGAGCGGCGGCCGCGTCACGCCAGCCCGGCCATGCGTCGAGCGCCTCCGGGCGGGCGAGGCCGAGGATCAGGATCGGACTCCCGCGGACGCGGTCGCGGAGGTAGTCGACGAGCTCGAACACCATCGGCGCCGCCCAGTGGAGGTCCTCGAGGACGACGACTACCGGCCGCCGCCGCGCGAGCGCCGCAAGCGCGCGGCCCAGAGCCCAGAACGTCTCGCCGCCGGCGCTCTCGCCGCCGTCCGGCTCAGTGAGCTCGAAGAGCCGTGAAGCGACGATCTCGGCATGCTCCTCGCCTTCGAGCAAGCGCGCGACCTCCGCCGGGCCGCCGAACTGCCGCACCACCGCCGCCACCGGCGCGCCCGTCGCACCCTGGCCGTACGAGACGCAACGGCCGACGAGCGTCCGCGCCGCGCCGTCGAGTCGCGCCACGAATTCGGTCGCGAGCCTCGTCTTTCCGATTCCTGCCTCGCCGACGACGAGCGCCAACCGGCAGCTCCGGGTCTCGACCGCGGCACGGAAGCTTCGTTCGAGGGCCTCGAGCTCCGAGTCGCGTCCCACGAGAGGCGTATCGAGCCGTCGCGCGACAGGTGTCGCGTCGCTGCGAAGCCCTACGATTCGATGCGGGCCGGGCGCCGATGCCCCCTCTGGCGTCGACGCCACGACTGACCCACGGATCCGAGCGTACGCCTCGTCGCCGATGACCAGCTCGCCGGCTGCGGCCGACGTGAGGAGCCGGCCCGCTGCTGTCACGACGGGGCCGGAGACAAAGGCCTCGCCTCCGGCCTCGACGCCGGCGACGACCTCGCCCGTTTCGAGCGCGACTCGCAGCTCCAGCTGCACGTGTCTCGTTCCCCCAGGCCGAGCCTTCTCCCGGAGCTCGAGCCCTGCCCGAACGGCACGGAGCACGTCGTCTTCGTGCGCCCGTGGCAGGCCGAAGATGCCGACGACCTCGCCCCCTGCTTGCAGCTCGACCGTCGCGCCGTGGTCTTCCAGCGCCTCTCGTACGAGCGCGAGCGCCGGCTTCGTCGCCGCGCGCAGCGCCTCCGGGTCGACCGCCTCCGGCGCCGTGACCTCCAC
Organism: Gaiellaceae bacterium; assembly: GCA_051955535.1. Lineage (GTDB taxonomy): Bacteria > Actinomycetota > Thermoleophilia > Gaiellales > Gaiellaceae > 13-2-20CM-68-14. Next base: position 1,758 of record JBQCGP010000021.1, read on the forward strand.
GAATACCACGGTGATCCGCCGGCGGCGCGCCTCCCGCGGCGCTTCCGCAACCTGTTCTGCGGGGGCCCCGCCGAGCGACGGCTCCTGACGCAGGATCGCACCTTCGAGGCTTCGGAGGGACGCCCCCGGTTCGATCCCGAGCTCGTCGACGAACAGCCTCCGAGCGTCCTGGTACGCCTCGAGAGCGTCCACCTGGCGCCCTGCGCGGTAGAGCGCGACCATCAGCTGGCCGCGAAGCCGCTCGCGGAACCGGTGCTGCGCGACGAGCTCCTCGAGCTCGCCGACGAGCTCTGCGCCTGCACCGAGCGCGAATCTCGCGTCGACCAGGTCCTCGATTGCGGCGGTACGTAGTTCCTCGATCCGACCGATCTCGAGCGCGGCGAACGGCTCGTAGGCGAGATCGGCGAGCGGCGGTCCGCGCCAGAGCTCGAGCGCCGCGCGGAGCTTCTCGACGCGCTCCTCGCCCTGGGTAGCGCGGCTGGCGGCGACGAACTGCTCGAAGCGAGCTACGTCGACCTGAGCGGGAACGACGTCGAGCATGTATCCGCCGGGACCGGATTCGATGACGCCCGGACCGAGCGCGGCTCGCAGCTGCGAAACGTAGTTCTGGAGCGCCGCGCGGGCGGTCGGCGGCGAATCAGCGCCCCAGAGTGCGTCGACGAGCTCGTCTGCAGAGACGAATTGCCGGCTCCGAAGCAGCAGCACCGCAAGCAGCGCCCGCGGCTTTCGCCGGCGAAGCTCGATCAGCCGACCGCGGTCTCGGACCTCGAGCTTTCCGAGGATCCGGAACTCCATGACCAGCCGGTTGTAACACGCTCCGAGCCGTAAGTCAGCCCACCGGCCCTTCGCCGCGTTAGCGCCCCATTAGAAGCCGGTGCGAGCGTCGAATGGTGAACACGAACGGGAAGGATCCGGCGTTCCCCGCGCTCGCGCGGGTGCCCAGACCGAGGGAATGCCCTGATTCGCGCGAGGTATCCCCCCGAAGCGACGGGAGAACGCGCGGTCGTAACTTCGGGGCATGAACGAAAGAGACGACAAGATGGGCGATCGGCTCGACGAGCGGCTTGATCGATTCGAGCGGACGCTTGAAGAGCTGCAGGTCGAGCTGACCGATCTGCGGCGCCTCACGAGGCAGCCGGCGCCTCTTCCTTCCAGGTCGCCGGACGCCTCGTGGGGCCGCGTCGACGAGGCGCCCCCGGTAGCGCCGAGGACGCCTCGCACTGCGCCGAAGCCCGTACCGGCCCCCGTACCCATCGCATCTCCTGCACGGCGGCTCGGCGACGCGCTCGCCGCGCGCGCCCTCGCCGTCGCCGGAGGAGCGGTCACGCTGCTCGGCGTCGTCCTCCTCTTCGCGCTGGCCGTCAACCGGGGCTGGATCGGGCCCTGGCAGCGCTGCGCGATCGGTGCGATCGCGTCGATCCTCGTGTTCGCAGGCGGCCTCTGGCTCCGGCGGCGGTACGGCCAGACCTATTCCTCCCTTGCCGCTGTCGGCGCGGGGATCGGCGGCGCATACGCGACGCTGGTCGCGGCGGCGGCCCTCTACCACCTGCTGCCGGCACTGCTCGCGCTCACGCTGGCGGGCGCGATCGCCGCCGTGGCGACCGCCACGGCAATCGCCTGGTCGGCGCAGCTCATCGCTGTCTTCGGCCTCATCGGAGCGATGCTCGTACCGCTCGGCGTATTGATCGATCGCGACCTCACCGTGCTCGGGACGAGCTTCGTGGCGATGATGCTGATTGCCGCGGGAACCGTGGCGGTCTGGCGGCGCTGGTCATGGTTGCTCGTCGCCGCCGTCGTCGCGAGCGGCGGCCAGATTGCAGCGCTCGTCTGGCAGTCGGCGCCGGGGTCGGCACGGGTAATCGCGCTCGCTGCGGTCTTCTGGGTCGTCTACCTGGCGATCGCCGTCGCACGCGGCCTCTGGACCGGCGAAACGCTCGAGCCGCTCGCCGCGAGCCTCGTCGTGTTCACGGCGGGGTTCGCCGGCAGCTCGGCGGTCCACCTGTTCGGCCATCCGGGCGAAGGCTTCGCGCTCCTCGTCGTGGCTGCCGGCTACGGCGCTGTCGCCTCCGGCCTCCTCGTCCGCAGGACCCGGCGTGACCTGAGCAGCTTGCTGTGGGCGGTCGCACTTGCGTTGGCGGCAGTGTCGGCCGCCGATCTGCTTTCGGGCAAGGCCCTCGCCGTGGCGTGGGCCGCGGAGGCAACCGCGCTGGCCTGGCTGGCCGTGCGGGCACGCGAGCCGCGCTTCCAACTCGGGGCGCTCGCCTACCTGACCCTGGCCGCCGGCCACGCGGTCACGGTCGACGCTCCTCTGCGCCGGCTCTTCGTCAGCACCGGCCATCCTGCCGCCGGCGTCGTCAGCGTCGCCGCGGCCGCCTTGGCAGCGCTGATTTGCGCCTACATGTGCGGGCGAGCGACCGATGGCGGTCCTGCCACCGGCGTCTTCGCGCCGCTCGAGCCGCTCTTCGCGTGGATCACTGCGAATCAGCGTCTGCTTCGGGCGACGCTGCTGTGGGCCGCCGGGGTGCTTACGACCTTTGCCGTCTCGCTCGGGATGCTCGAGGTCTCTGCGCGTGGTGGCTCCTTCGAGTGGGGTGCTGTTCCGGTGACGGCGCTTTGGGCGCTCGAGTCGGGAGTACTGCTCGTCGTCGGCGGGCGACGGCGCTCGGCGCAACTACAACGCGGCGGCAAGATCGCGCTCGGCCTGACCTTGGCAAAGATCCTGTCCTACGACCTCGGCTATCTCAGCACGGATGTCCGCAATTTCTCGGCGCTCACGACCGGTGCGATCCTGCTCGTCGCCGGCTATCTCTACGGGCGAGAGCGCGAAGGTCGCGGCGCAGGCGGCGCGGCGGTTACCTCGCTGCTCGCGGCCGCGGCGCTCCTCGTCACCGCGACGGTCGGGCTGCTCCCGGGCAAGGCCGAGGCGACCGCCTTGCTCGCGCTCGGAACCTGCTACGCGGTGCTTGCGGCGAGCGTCTTCGGCACTCGTCGTAACCTCGCCACGTGGTTGTGGGCAACCGGCCTCGCGATCGTGCTCGTCGGTTGGGGCGACCTCCTCGGCGGCACGCCACGGGTAATCGCAGTCGCCGGCACTGCCGTGATCGTGGCGGCGCTCGCACGCCGAACCGGCGACCGCAGGCTGCGGCTCGGCGCCACGGTCACGATCGTGCTCGCGCTGCTTCGCTGCCTCTTCGTCGTCGCCCCGCCGCGCGATCTCTTCGTCGCTGGGGCCTACCAGGGATACGCAGCGATCGCGCTCGCCGCCGTCGCCCTCGCGAGCGCGGGCTTCGCGTTCGCATCAACCGGAGTAAGGGAGCGGAAACCTCCGCGCCGCCGACGCGCGCGCATTGCCTATCGCGTCGACCGGGTCGCGCGCCACTCCGCGCCGTGGCTGGCCGCGTTGCTGGCGGTCGAATCGATCTCGATCGTGATCCTGCAGATCTTCGAGCGGGTCGGACACGGAAGCCTCAACCTCGAGTTCCAGCACGGGCAGACAGCGGTCAGCGCGTTCTGGGGCATGCTCGGCCTCATCGCCCTCTACGGTGGGCTGTCGCGGGGCGCGCCGCGCCTACGCCGCGCTGGATTTGCGATCTTCGCGCTCAGCCTCGCAAAGATCTTCCTGTTTGACCTTTCGCAGCTGAACTCGATCACGCGCTCGCTGTCGGTCCTCGCCGTGGGGGGCGTACTGCTCCTCGGAGGGTTCTTCTACCAGCGTCTGAGCGGGCAACTCGACCCGCCCAGACGTCCGCGTGCGTGAGGCCCCGTGGCGTCGAGATCCTTCGAGGGCATGATCGGCACCGCGAACTCCGGCACGGGTGCACTGTACGGGCTACGCGTGGCGGGGGGGGGGGCCGGCGCGGGCGGGGGGCCCCCCCCGGGGGGGGGTGGGGGCCCCCCCCCGCCGGGGCGGGGCC
>JBQCGP010000022.1:0-35898 GCA_051955535.1 Gaiellaceae bacterium
ACCTTGTCACCCGTCGTGTGGACGACGAGGGTCGGCACGTTGATCGCCGGTACCACATGCCGGACGTCGATGTCGAAAGCCATGCGCATGAACGCCTCGGCCGAGTTCGGCGTCGCAGCGTGAGTGACTACCTTTCCGTGCCACGCGCGCGCCCACTCCTGCCCGGCGACGCTCGGCGCGATGACGTCGATCCCGAGCCCATTCCCGAACCGCTCGCGGAGAGTCGCCATCGCCTCCTCGAACTCGTCCTCGGTGCTCTCGCCCCAGCGCCAGTCCTCGTCGGTGCGCTCCCGGATCTCCGCGCCTTGGAGGATGAGCGCGGCCGTCCGCTCAGGATGGGCTGCTGCAAAGAGCATCGCGAGAGGCCCTCCCTCCGACTCACCCATAACGGCGGCGCGCTCGCTGCCGACTGCATCCATGATCGCCCGGATGTCGTCCATGCGCTCCTCGAGCGTGGCCGCGCCCGGCACGCGGTCCGACATCCCCATTCCCCGCTTGTCGAAGAGGATCAACCGCGTGAACTCGCCCAGCCGCTCGCAGTAGCGCCGGAACTGCGGGAGCTCCCAGTTGACCTCGAGGTGCGTCACAAAGCCCTGCACGTAGACGAGGTCGATGGGAGAGTCGCCGACGACACGGTACGCCACGTCGACGTCGCCGCTGCGGGTGAAGCGGACCTCGGTCACGAACCCTCCTAGGCCTTTGTTGCGACGGCCTGAATCTCGACGAGGACGTCGGGCCGGAAGAGCCCGCTCACCTCGACGAGCGTGCTCGCAGGCGGATGCTCGGTGTCGACGTATTCGTCGCGAACCGCGCGGACGGCGGCGATTTCCGTGACGTCACGCAGGAAGTAATCGAGCTTGACCACGTCGCTCCAACCCGCGTCGGCTGCCTCGAGCGCGCGGGTCAGGTTCTCGAAAACCTGTCGCGTCTGCCCCTCGAAGTCACCCTCTCCGACGAGCTGGCCCTCGGCGTCGATCGGCACCTGTCCCGAGATGTAGACGGTCGTTCCCGCACGCGCCTCGACGACGTGGCTGTAGCCGAAGGGCGCCGAGAGCGTTGCGGGCGTGAGAAAGCGTTTCTCGCTCATCACGCGATCGTAAGGGCCTTAACGCAAGCTTTGCAGCGTCCCCTCGGCGCTCTGACAACTCGGGCGTAGCGTCCGGGCTGAGAAGCCGTCAGTCCGAGAGGTCGCCGATGTCGCGATTCCTGCCGGTCGGGAAGGGTGTCAAGGGAGCAGCCGGCTTTTTGCTCGCGGCGATTCCGGCGCTCGGGACCGTTCTCGCCGGCCTTGCAATCACCGGCGGCCTCGTCGGCCACATGGCCCGGGACCACGCGCTGGCCACATACGGGGCGTTCGGGCTCACGGTCCTCGCGCTCTTCGCCGGTGCGCTCGCCGCGTTCGGCCTGCAGGAAGGGTCGACAGGCGAGCGGCTGGCCATTTACGCGGGGCTCACGCTTGTAGGCACGAGCCTGCTCCTCGGCGTCTACGCGGGGGTGCGGACGTGGGGCGACCTGGCGCAGCCGAGCATCACGCTGACGCCGCTCCCCGGCCAGCGCGTCGCGGTCACCGTGCGGGGCAGCGGCCTGCGCTCGAGCGAGCACATCCTCGTCGAGGTCGAGCAACTCGTCCGCGCAAAGAGCGATGAGGGCCGGCTCACCTGGAAGCCAGGCGAACCGCTCTACGGGGCATCACTCGGTCCCGACGGAGACGGCCAGATCGCGTACACCGTCGAGGTCCCGCTGCCGCAGGGCGACTACGACGACCTCGGAGCACGCGCCTGGGTCGGCGCCGAGCCCAGGCCGTGCTACTCGCGCGGCAACACAACAGGCTGTGTGCGGATCCATGTGCCGCGCCAGCAGGAACGGCCCCAGCTTGCCGTCTCGTGGGAAACCTACGTTCGGGTCCCGCGCCTGCTCGTGCATCTGAGCGCGCGGAACCTCGCGCAGCGTCCCGCGCGGTCGATGACGCTGCGTGTCTACGGGATTGCAGCCGGAGCGCCGAGGCGGATGCTTGCGGAATGGCAGCTCGCGCCGAGCGAGATCGGCACCTTCGATCGCCGCCTCGCCGTCGTCGTCGGGCGCGCGTACACGGACGTCTGTGTGGTGGCGAGTACCGCCACGCTCGACCCACCGTGCCCGGCGCCACCTGACGCGGGCACGGTGTGGTCTCGGCTGGCGGTACCGCCGACCGCTTGAGGTCAGGCCCGGCCGGCCGTCCGGGCGCGGCGCCGCTCGAAGCGCTCGATGCGGCTGCCGCGGCTGACGGGGCGCTCCTTGCCGGTGTAGGCCGGGTGGCACTGCGAGCAGACCTCGACCTGGATCGACGGACGCGTCGAGCGGGTCTCGAAGGTCGTCCCGCAGTTCGAGCACGTGACGGTCGTTGTGTTCAGCGCTGGGTGAATCGCGTTCTTCATCGGTGTCCTTTCTTACGCTGCCAACGGCAGCTCGTCGTCGTCCGCGTCGGCAGGAGCGAGCTCGCCGAGCGTGGACGAGAGGCTTGCGAGGGCCTGGCGCTCGAGCTGGCGGATTCGCTCACGGGTCAGGCCGAGCTCCGCGCCGATCGCCTCCAACGACTGCGGGTCACCGTCGAGGCCGAAGCGCAGCTCGAGGATTCGCCGCTCGCGCTCGGGCAGTTCGGCGAGCGCCTCGCGGAGAGCCCGCGCACGGAGCGCCTGCTCGGCGACGGCCTCGGGGTCCTCGGCCTGCTCGTCTGCGAACAGGTCGCCGAGCTCAGCGTCGTCGTCACCGACCGGTGAGTTGAGCGAGGCGCGCGACTCGGGAACCGAGAGCGCCTCCTCGACGTGCTGGAGCTTCAGTCCCGTCGCCTTGGCGAGCTCCTCGTTCGTCGGCGGCCGGCCGAGCTCCGGCTCGAGCTTCCGCGCGTGTCGCCTCAGCGTCTGACGCCGCTCGTGGACGTGCGTGGGGACGCGGATAGTCCGCGCCTGCCCCGCCACCGAGCGCTGGACCGCCTGACGGATCCACCAGGTCGCGTAGGTCGAGAACTTGAAGCCCTTCCGCCAGTCGAACTTCTCGACCGCGCGGTTCAGGCCGATCACGCCGTCCTGGATCAGGTCGCCGAACGGGACGCCGTGGCCGCGGTACTTCTTGGCCACGTGCACGACGAGCCGGAGATTCGAGTTGATCATCCGCTCCTTCGCGGCTCGATCTCCTCGCTCGACGCGCTTCGCGAGCGCGACCTCCTCCGCCGCGGTCAGCAGCGGGTAGCGGCCGATCTCGTTCAGGAAGAGCTCGAGAGAGTCAGCTGACGCGGGCAGCGCGGCAGCCTCGAAGCGCTCAGCCTCGAGCTCGTCGTCGCCGTCCTCGAGGAGGGTCTGAATTTCGGGGTTCTGCAGGGTGGTGCTGATGATGAGTTCCTTTCTTGCGTGGGAATGGACGGAGCGGCTTCGTCGCCGAGGGGGAGAGGCGGAAAGGCCGCTCGCGTCCACTGATTAGAACGAACAGCGGGGCATTTACATTTCCGGCCGTGACGGTTCGCCGACGGGTTCTCGTACACGGTCGTGTCCAGGGCGTCGGCTTTCGTTACACCCTCGGCCGTGCAGCTCAGAGCCGCGGCGTCGCCGGGTTGGCCCGAAACTGCCCCGACGGGACGGTCGAGGCCGTGTTCGAGGGCGAGCCGGAGGCCGTCGAGTCGCTCGTCCGGCTTGCTCACGAGGGCCCGCGCGGCGCCGAGGTGGCGCGCGTCGAGGTCTTCGAGGAGGAGCCCGAAGGGCTGTCGCGCTTCGATGCCTGGTAGCGGACCTTAGGATCGCGGCGTGGCAGACGGCGAGAAGCCGGCCCTGACGGGCCGTGCAGAGCGGCAAATCGATGCACCTCCAGAGGTCGTCTGGGAGGTGCTCACTCGTCTCGAGGACTGGCCGAGCTGGAACACCGATGTCAAGTGGATGCGCTTCGACGGGCCGCTCGTGTCTGGCACCGAGTTCCGCTGGAAGGCCGGGCCCGGGAGGATCGTCTCGAGGCTCGACAAGGTCGAGCCTCCTCGATACATCTCGTGGCACGGCCGGACGCTGACGATCGACGCGTACCACGAGTGGTGGCTCGAGCCGCGCGACGGCGGCACGTTCGTGCGCACCGAGGAAGCCTTCTTTGGGCTGCTTGCGCGAGTCCTGCGCGGGCAGCTTCAGAAGACGCTCGACAAGTCGTTCGCCGATGCGCTCGAGCGCCTGATGGGGGAAGCCGAACGACGCGTGGCGGGCGCGTGACGCGGCAGGTCCTGCTCCTGCGAGGCGTCAACATCGGTCCGCGGAATCGGGTGCCGATGGTCGAGCTGCGCGCCGCGCTCGAGGAGGCCGGCTTCGGGGACGTAAAGACGTACCTCCAGAGCGGCAACGTCGTCGTCTCGAGCAAGACCAAGCCAGAGCAGACCGCGCGCAAGCTCGAGCGCCTGATTCAGGACCGGTTCGGGCTCGAGATCGCGGTCGTCGCTCGGACCGGCGTCGAGCTCGCCCGGGTCGTTGCGCGCAATCCGCTCGGCGACGTCGCGACGGATCCGAAGCGGTACCAGGTCAGCTTCCTCGACGGTCGGCTGCCCGCGGCGAGCAAGCCGAAGCTCGAGCAAGCCTGCGCCGAGTCGGAGCGGTTCGTGATCCACGGCCGCGAGATCTACGCGTGGCATCCGGCCGGCGTCGCCCGGTCGAAGCTTTGGACTGAGCTCGCAGGCCGCGGCCTCGGCGTGAGGGCCACGGCGCGCAACTGGACGACGGTCACGAAGCTGCTCGAGCTTGTAGAGGCTGCTTAACGATCGTCCTAGACTCGTCCCATGAGGGTCTGCGCGAGCTGCGGGGCCGAGAACCGGGACGAAGCGCGCTTCTGCGACACCTGCGGAGCCCCACTCGCCGAGGCCGCAGCGACGCGGGAGCTGCGCAAGACCGTGACGGTCCTCTTCTGCGACGTGACCGGCTCGACGGAGCTCGGCGAGCAGCTCGACCCCGAGAGCCTGCGCCGGGTGATGGCGCGCTACTTCGAGGTCGCGAAGGAGGTCGTCGAGAGGCACGGCGGCACCGTCGAGAAGTTCATCGGCGACGCGGTCATGGCCGTGTTCGGCGTTCCGGCGGTGCACGAGGACGACGCGCTACGGGCCGTGCGCGCCGCGACCGACCTCCGCGACGCCCTCGGCCCGCTCAACCAGGAGCTCGCCGAGTCCTACGGCACGCGGCTCGATCTGCGGACCGGCGTGAACACCGGCGAGGTCGTGACCGGAACGGAGGAGCGGCTGGCAACCGGCGACGCGGTCAACGTCGCGGCCAGGCTCGAGCAGGCGGCGCAGCCGGGCGAGATCTTGCTCGGCGACGAGACGTTTCGCCTAGTCAAGGACTCCGTCGAGGTCGAGCCGGTTGCGCCGCTTGAGCTGAAGGGCAAGGGCGGGCCGGTGCCGGCGTACCGCCTGCTCTCTGTTGGAACCGGCGACGTTGCTACCCGGGAGACCGTTGCGATGGTGGGGCGCGAGCGCCAGCGCCAACTCCTCGAAGACGCCTTCGCGAACGTCGTCGGCGAGCATGCCTGTCACCTCTTCACCGTGCTCGGCACCGCCGGAGTCGGCAAGTCGCGCCTGGTGGCCGAGTTCCTCGAAAGCCTGGACGGGGCGACGGTGATCGGCGGGCGGTGTCTCTCCTACGGCGAAGGGATCAGCTACTGGCCGGTGACCGCGGCCGTGAAGGAGCTGCTCGGGCCGGTGCCGGACGAGCGGCTCGCACAGCTTGGTTTCGACGAAGCAGCCGCACGGGCGCTCGATCCCATTCTCGGCCGCGAAGCACTCGCGAGCTCACCGGAGGAGATCGCCTGGGCCGTCCGCAAGCTCTTCGAGGCCGCGGCCGCCGCGAGCCCGCTCGTTGTCGTCTTCGACGACCTGCACTGGGGCGAGCCGGTCTTCCTCGATCTCGTTGAGAACGTGGCAGACCTCAGTCGCGACGCGCCGATCCTGCTGCTCTGCATGGCGCGGCCGGAACTGCTCGATCGCCGCTCGGCCTGGGGAGGCGGCAAGCTCAATGCGACCAACGTCCTGCTGGAGCCGCTCTCGACCGACGAAACGGGCGAGCTGATCGAGCGGCTGCTCTCGGGTCAGCGCATCGACGAGGCGCTGCGCGGCCGGATCCTCGATGCCGCCGGTGGCAATCCGCTCTTTGTCGGCGAGATGCTCGCCATGCTTTCGGAGCTCGGTGATGGAGGCGGGTCACGGAATGTGGCCGTCCCCCCGACGATCCAGGCGCTGCTGGCGTCGCGCCTCGACCAGCTTGAAGACGCGGAACGGCGGGTGCTCGAACGCGGCGCCGTCGAGGGCCGGGTGTTCCACCGTAGCGCCGTTGTTGCGCTGTCGCCCGAGGAAGGCCAGGTGGACGGCCGGCTGATGACGCTCGTCCGGAAGGATCTCGTTCGCCCCGAGCAGTCAATGCTCGCCGGCGACGACGCGTACCGGTTCCGGCACCTGTTGATCCGGGATGCCGCCTACGAAGCTCTGCCGAAGGCAACGCGCGCCGAGTTGCACGAGCGCTTCGCAGACTGGCTGGAGCAGAACGCGCCATCGCTCGTCGAACTCGACGAGATCGTCGGCTACCACCTCGAGCAGGCGTACGCCTATCGGGCCGAGCTGGGACCGCTCGACGACGCCGCGCTGGCACTCGCTCCGCGTGCCGCGGGGCGGCTCCTTGCAGCGGCGAAGCGTGCCTTCGAGCGCGGCGACCTTCCTGCCGCCGAGAGTCTCGTCCCTAGAAGCGTCGCGCTCGCCGATCCGGGAAGCGCCCTTCACCGAGAGGCTCAGCTCGAAGAGGCCCGGACGCTGGTCACAACCGGCGCCTTCGCGCGCGCGGTCGACGTACTGGAAGAGCTCTCCGCAGCCGCCGAGCAGGCCGGCGACCGGCGGATCTACAACCGAACAAGGCTTCTCGACCTCGAGATCAAGGTCGAGAACGATCGAAGCGCCTGGATGACCGACGCGCTTGCCGAGGTTGAGGACGCTGAGCGTGAGCTGGCCGACCTCGACGACGACGAGGGCGTCGCGTGGGCCGCGAGGCTCAACGGGAACTACGTGGCGTGGCTTGGTCACACCAACGAGGCGGAACGAGCCTGGGCGCGCGGACTCGAGCATGCGCGGCGCGCCGGCAGTACCGGACAGGCCGCCGACATTCTGAATTGGATGGCCTGGGCCCTGTGGTGGGGGCCGGCGCCCGCGGACGAGGCGATCAGGCAGGCGGACGAGATCGTCGCGCAAGCCGTCGGCCACCCTCACGTCGAGGCGACCGCGACGATCGTCCGGGGCTGTATGAAGGCGTTCCAGGGGCATGTCGAAGAGGGAAGGATCGACGCCAGGGCGGGCCGGGCGTGGCTCGACGAGATGGGACAGCGGGCCTTCTGGTCGGGAACGGGGATGATCGAAGCCGAGCTCGAGCTGGTCGCCGGTAATCCGGCTGCGGCCGCGTCCGTCTTGCGGGAGAGCTACGAGTACATGAGCCGACGGGCCGAGACAGGGTTCGTGGCGACCATCGTCGGCTTACGAGCGGTTGCCGCGCTCGAACTCGCCCTCGATGACGACGCCCTGGCGTTTGCCGACGAGGTTGAGGAGATCGCCTCGCCGGATGACTTCGAGCCCCATCTGCGACAGGCGTGCGTGCGGGCGAGGGTGCTCGCTCGCCGAGGGGACCTCGCGGCTGCAATGGAAGCGATCCGGGATGCTGTCGAGCGGGCGGACGCGACCGACTACCTCACGATGCGTGAGTATGCGGCGATCTCCCTGGCCGAGGTCGAGCGTCTGGCGGGCCACGAGGACGGCGAGCGCGCGGCGCTCGAAAAAGCCTTGCGCCTCGCCGAGCAGAAAGGCGACACGCTCACTGCAGAACGGGTTCGCGCGCAGCTCGGTTGACCGAGCCTGGACTGCTGCGTTATGCTGAACCATATGGTTCAGTGTTCCTCCATGGATCGCACCTTCGCGGCACTGGCCGATCCGACGCGCCGGGCCGTTCTCCAGCGGCTCGGCGAAGGGCCCGCGACGATCAGCGAGCTCGCCGGGCCGGCTGGCATGTCGTTGACCGGCCTCAAGAAGCACGTGCGGATCCTCGAGGATGCTGAGCTCGTTACGACCGAGAAGCACGGCCGGATGCGGCGCTGCTATCTCGGCCCGAGGGGGCTCGAAGACGTCAGGGACTGGCTGGAGACCTACCGCCGCGCCTGGGACGACCGCTTCGACCGCCTCGACGAGATCATCGAGCGAAAGAAAGGATCGTCGAAATGAACGAGGTTCACGAGCGTCAGAAGACTTCGATCACGACGCCGAGCGACACCGAGATCCGGATCGAGCGGATCTTCGACGCGCCCAGGCAGCTCGTCTGGGACGCGTACCACGACCCCGAGCTGCTCCCGGAGTGGCTGGGCCCGCGCGAGCTGACCATGACGGTGGACGAGTTCGATCTCCGTCCAGGCGGTTCGTACCGGTTCATCCACCGGAGCGCCGACGGGAACGAGTTTGTCTTCTTCGGCGAGATCCGCGAGGTCGACGAGCCGAACCATGTCGTCCGCGCGTTCGCGTGGGAGGGGATGCCCGGAAAGCAGTCCGTCGAGCGTGCCGACTTCGAGGAGCTCGAGGACGGCCGGACGCGGGTCGTGATCCTGTCCCGGTTCGAGTCCAAGGAGGACCGCGACGGGATGCTCCAGTCCGGAATGGAGCACGGCCTCAACGAAGGCTTCGAGCGGCTCGACGAGCTGCTGGCCCGACAGCAGGCGGACTAACTCGCGTCGAGGTCGGCGAGGTCGCGCAGCGACGCTTCGACCTTCGAGGCAAGCTCGCGCACCTCGTCGGCCTCTAGGAGCAGCCGGTCGACCGCGCGGCCGAGCGCGCGTAGAAGCTCGTCGCGATCGATCGACCGCACCAGCGTGTCCTCGAACCCGGCGAGGACCTCAGGAGGCAGGTCCTGGTAGCCGCCCCCGTAACGGGTCTCGAGGCCGCGGCGCCGGCAGGCGAGTGCGAGGGCGTGGTCGCGCAGCTCGTTGAGCCAGTACTGCGCCTCCCAGAGCTTGCCCCGCTCGATGCAGAAGCGCGCGCGCAAAGCGTGATGAACGCTGAGGCCGAACAGCTCGTGAGCGTCGTCAGGCTCGATCTGCGGCACCTCGGCCGCGGTTCCGAACAGCAGCTTGAACTTCGGTCCGCGCGCACCGAACTCGGCTTCAGGCCCCAGCGACAGGTCGAACTGCAGCAGCCCCGGCAGGAGGAAGACGCGGTAGATCATTCGGCCCCGGGCGAGGTCGAAGAGGTGGACGCCGGCGAGCTCGCTCTCGACAGTTCGCGTCCAGTCGGCGAGCACTTCGTCGACGGTGCTGCCGTCCGCGACGGCGAAGCTCAGATCGAGATCCGACCACCGGTCGCCCGGGCCGAGGGCGAGCGAGCCGAGGATTGCCCCCGAGACGATCCGAGGGTCGTCGTGGGCAAGCTCGAGGACCCGGTCGCAGACGCGCTCGCGCTCCTCGATCGTGAACACGCCGCGCATTCTGCGCGACCGAGGCGGCGACAGACTCGCCGCCGCCTCGATCTGCTTCGCCGCTACCCGTAAACCCAGTTGATCAGCGGCTGGAAGATCGTCGTCTTCGGCGGAGCCGTCAGGCTGCGCTGCACGGCCGGCTGAATGTCGGTGCACGCGCCGTGGTCGTTCACCTGTGTCTGCGGTCCGAAGAACGGCGCCGAGCTGTGGGTGTCGATCTGGCCCCAGCTCACCTGGAACATGTCAGACGTCAGCGCCAGGCTGCAGGCGTCTCCGGCGTAGTTCGCGCTGACCTCGTTCTTCAGGACGATGATCTGCTTCTGCATGGTCTTGACCTGCTTGCTTAGCGCAGTCACCTGTTTCGCCAGCGCGGCGACCTTGCGATCGCTCGGGCTTGCTGCCGACGCGGGCGCGGCGAACACGCTCAGCAGTCCGGCGATCAGGCCTAGTACGAGCAGAGTCCTCATGCGGTCCTCCTTCATGGGGTCGCGCCGACCCTACGAACCGCTTGTGACGGATCCATCAGCGTCGTGTAACGAAAATGACGGCGCCTGTTAAGAGACGCGATAGCGCAGGTGCGAGGCGTGCGGCGACTCGCGGACGGACGCCAGCTCCAGGCGCGGCCGTTCCGCACCGAGACCCGCGAACAGCCGCGTCCCCCCGCCGAGCAGCACCGGCGCGACGTGGAGCTGGAGCTCGTCGACGAGGCCGGCCGAGAGCGCGTGGTCGATCGTGTCGGCGCCGCCTGCGACAAGCACGTCGAACTCGAGAGGGGCGGCGGCGCGCGCCTGGTCGACCGCCGCGGCGACCCCGTCGGTGACGAACGTGAATGTCGTCTCGCCGAGCGCGAGGGGGTCGCGCTCGTGGTGCGTGACCACGAAGACCGGCTTGTGAAACGGCGGCTCGTCGCCCCACCAGCCGGTCGCCCTCGGATCGTCCGCCCACGGCCCGGTGCCGCCGCTGAACATTTTCCTGCCCATCACGACGGCGCCCTGAGCACGCACCGACTCGGCCATCAGCTCGTCATCCGCGTCGACCTCGCCGCCTTCCATCCCGTGCAGCTCCCGGAACGTCTTCGTCCGGATGGCCCACTCGTGCAGCTGCTCGCCACCCCTGCCTAGCGGCTCCTCGAGCGACGGGCTCGGCCCGGCGACGTAGCCGTCGAGTGAGATCGAGATCTCGGCGAAGACCTTGCCCATCTACGCGGCCTCGGCGGCCGGGGCGCGATGGGGCACGGCCTGCTCGCTCGGCCGGAGCAGCAGGCCGCCGAGCAACGCGGCAAGCGCGGCGAACAGCGCGCCGAAGACGAAGGCGAGGTGGTAACCGCCGGTCAGCGCGCTCAACTCGCCGTGCCCGGCCACCCGCAGCGCGTGCGTCCGGGAGGCTGCGATGCTCGCGAGCACGGCCAGTCCGAGCGCGCCGCCCATCATGAACGAGGTGTTGACGAGCCCCGATGCGAGCCCGGCCTCGCTCGGCTCGACGTCGCCCATCGCGGCAAGCAGGACCGGGTTGAAGGCCATCCCGGCGCCGATCCCGAGCAGGATCATGCTCGGCAGCACGTCGGTCACGAAGCTGCCGTCGACCGGCGCCCGCACGAACAGCAGCATGCCGAGTGCCGCGAACGAAAGCCCCACCGCAAGCGGCTTCCTGAGCCCGAACCGCATCACGAGCTTCGCCGAGAGCCCGATCGAAAAGGCCCCCATGATCACGTTCGCCGGCAGGAAGGCCAGGCCGACCTGCAGCGGGCTGTACCCGAGCACGAACTGCATGTAGAGGGCCGAGAGGAAGAACCAGGCGAACATCGCAGCGGCCCAGAGGACGCCGACCGTGTTCGAGACAGTGATATTGCGGTGCTTGAAGAGTCGGAGCGGCACCAGCGGAGCGGGGACGCGCGACTCGATCACGAGGAAGAGCCCGAGCAGCGCCGCTGCGGCACCGAGCAGGCCCAGCGTCTGGGCCGACGTCCAGCCGGCCTGGTTGCCGTTCACGATCGCGTAGACGGCGAGCATCAGGGCGGCGGTCACGGTGACCGCGCCGGCGATGTCGAGCCTTGTCGACGTCGCCGGGGCCCGCTCGCCGGGCAGTAGCCGGAGCGCCAGCACGACGACGAGCACGCCGATCGGGAAGTTGACCAAGAAGATCCAATGCCAGTTGAGCAGGTCGGTCAGGATCCCGCCTAGGAGGACGCCGATGCTGCCGCCGCCGGCCGCGACGAAGCCGAAGATTCCCATCGCCTTCGCGCGCTCGGTCGGCTCGGTGAAGAGCGTCATCATCAGGGACAGGGAGACCGCCGAGGCGACCGCGCCGCCGAGCCCCTGCACTGTCCGGGCCGCGACCAGCATCCCCTGGGTCGTCGATAGGCCGCACACGAGCGAGGCGAGCGTGAAGAGCGTGATCCCAGCGAGGAACAGCCGCCGGTGGCCGTAGAGGTCGCCGAGCCGCCCGCCGAGCAGCAGGAAGCCGCCGTAGGTGAGCAGATAGGCGTTCACGACCCAGGCGAGCGAGGTCTCTGAGAAGCCGAGGTCGTCTCGGATCGAGGGCAGCGCGACGTTCACGATCGTCGCGTCGAGCACGATCATCAGGCTCGCGAGGCAGAGCGTGTAGAGGGCGAGCCAGCGCGTGCGGCTGTCGGCGATGGTCATGGTGTCCCTTTCAGTCCGTTCACATTCGATTTCGAACGTTTAGACCCCGGCGGCATTCCGAATTCATCGGCCTGGACACCGATGATTTCTTGCGTTCCGGCGGGTCTATCTCCAGATGGCCGTATCCGCGCTGCGACCGATCGTCTGTGACCTGAGCGCGCTCGGGGACGGCGACGTGCAGGTTATCGACTTACTCGGGCGTCTCGAGCTGGCGGCACGGCGGCACGGCGGCACGCTGCGGTTGCGGAACGCGTCGCCCGCGCTGGCCGCGCTGATCGCGTACGTCGGCCTCGACGCGGTGTTATGCCTCGAGCTCGAGCGGGAGCCCGAAGAGCGGGAAGACCCGCTCGGTGTCGAGGAAGAAGGTCAGCTCGACGATCCGGCCGCCTGAGAGCTCCAGCACCTGGAGCGCCCAGGGATCGAACCCGGTGCCCGTCTCGCTCGGCTTGTACTGGCCAAAGGCCGGCGAGCCGTTCGCGACCCCGGCCGGAAGAACGCGAGAGCCGCGGCAGCCGATCCCGGGGCCAAGCCACCACGTGAAGATGTCCTCGCGGCCGCTCAGCCAGAGATCGAACGGTGGCATCGACTGCGTCGCGTCTTCGCGGATCAGCGACGTCAGTGCCGACATGTCGTAGGCCTCGAACGCCTGCACGTATCGCTCGAGCAGCTCGCGGTCGGCCTCGTCCAGCTCGGCGACCCGGTCCGCGGGCGTTACCTCGGCGGTGTCGAGCGTCGCGCGGGCCCGCTGCAGCGCGCTGTTGACCGAGGGGACGCTGGTTTCGAGCAGCTCCGCGACCTCTGAGGCCTTCCACCGGAGCACCTCGCAGAGGATCAGCACGGCCCGCTGGCGCGGCGGCAGGTGCTGCAGCGCGGCGACGAAGGCGAGCCTGATCGTCTCGTGGGCGACGGCAACCTCCGCCGGGTCGCCCTCGGGCTCGACCAGCCGCTCCGGAATCGGCTCGATCCACGTCACCTCTGGCAGCGTGTTCAGGTTCGACTCGACCGGCTCGCGCGACGGCCCAAGGTCCATCGGCCGCGCTCGACGTTCGCGGCTGCCGAGCATGTCGAAGGAGACGTTGGTCGCGATCCGGTAGAGCCAGGAGCGGAGCGACGAGCGGCCCTCGAAGCGGTCGAGGCTCCGCCAGGCACGGACCATCGTCTCCTGGACGGCATCTTCTGCCTCGAACGGCGACCCGAGCAATCGGTAGCAGTACGCGGTCAATTCGGCCCGGTACTGCTCGAGCTCGGCTCCCTCGCGGCTGACGGCCACCGACGCGTCGCGCATCGCGGCATCGTAGTCAACGAAGGTGGGGTTGTTGGCGTCCGAACGGAGGCGTAGCATCCGTGGCAGATAACCGAACGGTCACCGCATGCTCGGCCGAGCGGCTCGGGTATCGATCGTGCAGCGATCAGCCGAATTGCACAGTCCGTGAAAGGCGGTCGTTGGCAGCGAACAGACACCACCACAGGCAGACGCGAGCGTCGATCCAGGGCACGCACGACGGGTACGTGACGCTCGCCTGTGAGTGCTCCGATCCCACGTGCAGGGACGTCATCTCGCTCACGGCCGAAGAGGTCGAGTTCATCCGCAAGGTCCCCGGGCGGCTCGTGGTCAGGCCCGGCCATGCCGACCCCGAGGCCGAACGGGTCGTGATGGCCGAGCCCGGTCGCTTCGAGGTCGTCGAGCCGTTCGGCGCGGGCGCTTGATCGAGCTCTAGGTCTGCGATTCGATAGCGGCGATGGGCGAGATCGCCGCAGCGCCTCCGGTGCCCTCGACACGGTCGTACCGCTGGCTCGCCGCGCCGCTGCTCACGTTTGCGCTCGTGGCGCTGACCGCGGGGCTGCTGGCCAGGCACGAGCCGCGGTCGAGGGGTTACTTCCGGCTCTTCTTCAGCGATCCGATCCATCTCAAGGCCGGGTTCGCCACCGCTGCCGTCGTGCTCGCGTGCTTCCAGCTCTTCACCGCGGCGTGGATCTTCCGGAAGCTTCCCTGGCCAAAGCCGGCCTGGGTGAACCCGGTTCACCGCTGGACGGGGCGGCTCGCCTTCGCGTGCACGCTGCCGGTCGCCTATCACTGCATCTTCAAGCTCGGCTTCCGCGACCCAAGTACGCGCGTCTTGGCGCACGGGCTGCTCGGCTGCGCCGTCTACGGCGCGTTCGCCGCGAAGGTGACGATCGTGCGGCTGCACCGGTTTCCGCGCCTCGTGCTCCCGGTCGCGGGCGGGCTGCTTTTCGCGCTGCTGATCGGGGTCTGGTACACGAGCGCGTTCTGGCTGTACCGCAACGAGCCGGCGGCCGCGGCCGGCAAGCAGACGCCGATTCCCGCCGCCGCCCGGCCGGCCGCCGGCGCCACCGTCTTCCGGCAGGCCGGCTGCGGGTCGTGTCACACGCTCAGGGCCGCCGCGGCGAGCGGGGTGATCGGGCCGAACCTCGACTCCCTGAGGCCCGGCTACCAGCAGGTCCGCGTGAAGGTGATCGCCGGCGGCGGCGGGATGCCGTCCTTTGACGGCCGGTTGAGCACGGCGCAGATCCGCGACGTCGCGGCGTTTGTCGCACTCAACGCCGGGCGCTGACGCCGACGCCGTCGAGCCAGATCGTCCACGGCTGGATCTGGGCGATCTGCAGCAGGCCCGACGGCGCCCACGGATCCTGCGCGAAGCGGTTGCGGATTTCCTGCTCGTCCGAGGCCTCGATCGCGTGCATCGTCCGCACGTCGTCGAGCGGGCCGCCGAGGATCAGGAAGCCGTCTTCGACGAGCCCGTCCATGAACGCGGCGTGCTCGTCCCATGCGTCCTGCTCGCGCCGCCCGCGTGAGTGGTCCCAGTTCGGCCCTGCTTCCAGCGTGACCGCGAAGAACGCCACGCCGGGAAGCTAGCCGCTGTAGGGGGGAAGCCCGAGCGCCTGCTCGAAGGCGGCGCGGTCGTGGACGGGCTCGCCGTGGGAGACGATCACGTGCTCGAACGGCAGATCCAGCAGCTTCCTCATTGCCGGCAGCGTCCGCTCCTCATGCCACGGCGTCGCCCACACGCGTAGCTCGCCCTCCGACCCCGTCAGAGCGTCGGCGAACACGAGCGCCCGCTGCTCGGGCAGCCAGAGTGGCGTCTCGTTCCGTCCGCGACCGTCGTAGAGGGCGACCAGCCCACCGGGCAGCTCCATGCCGGGGTCGATCGGCTCGAGCTCCGTCTGGGGGATGTCAGTGCGCCAGAACACATACGGCCCGAAGGCCCGTGCGTCGTAGCGGCGGACGAACACGTCGACGTCGCGGACGTGGTCGGGCTTCAGGATGAAGGCGAGCGTCGGCGGCCGCGCGTCCAGCCGCTCCCAGATCTCCTGCGCGTCTTCCGGTGGCGCGAGCGCGTCGAGCACGGCGACCTCGCCGCCAGACTCGACGCACGTCGAGGTCACCGCCGGCGTCCAGCCGAGTCCTGGTGCCCAGTCGGGGTGCTCGAGCCGCCAGATCCAGAGGCCGGGAGCCACGTCCACGATCTGTGGGGGCACGACGAGAAGGTACTTCACGCCGGATTCGGAAGCGGATCGGCTGGAGGTAGCTGCAGGGACTGTCCCCGAACGGGGACTGTCCCATCAACCGTGTGCGCAGCCCGATGCGGTTATTGGGACAGTCCCCTTTGGGGACAGTCCCTGGCCTGCGACCGTTCAACCGGTGAGCGGCAGCGTGAAGGCGACCCGGGCGCCGCCCTCGGCGCGGTTCTCGGCCCAGATCCTGCCGCCGTGCGCGTGGACGAGGCCCTGCGCGATCGCGAGGCCGAGGCCGGCGCCGCCGTTCGAGCGGGCGCGGGAGTCGTCGGCCCGCCAGAAGCGGTCGAACATCCGCTGCGGCGCGTCGTGATCCAGGCCGTCGCCGGTGTCCTCGACCGAGATGAGAACGTGGTTCGTGTCCGGCTCGACGACAACCGCCACGGTCCCGTGGGCCGCCGCATGCCGGACGGCGTTCGTGAGCAGGTTGAGCAGGACGCGCTCGATCTTGTCCGGCGCCATCAGCACGGTCGCGTCGGTGGCGACCCGGGTCTCGAGCCGTACCTGCTGCGCGCGAGCCTCGGGCTCGACCGCGCCCACACATTCGGAGACCAGCGAGCCGAGCCGCACCTCGCGCAGCTCGAGTCTCAGCGCGCCGGCATCGATCATCGCGAGCTCGAACAGGTCGTCGACCAGCCGGGAGAGGATCTCGGTCTGAGCCCGGATCGCCGGGACGTATTCGTCCGGCGACGCGAGCCCGTCCTCCAGCGCCTCGACCATCGCTCGCAGCGAGGCGAGCGGCGTGCGGAGATCGTGGCTCGCCCACGCGACCAGCTCGCGGCGGGCGTCGAAGAGCTGCTCGACGCCGGCCGCCATCTCGTTGAACGCCGCGCCTAGCTCGCGCAGCTCACGCGGCCCGGACTCCGAGGCGCGGGCGCTCAGGTCGCCCCCGGCAACGCGGGCCGAGGTCGCGCTGAGTCGCCCGAGCGGCTGGAGAACGCGCCGGCCGAGGAGGTACGCGCTCACGAGAGCCGAGAGCGCGGATGCGATTGCGACCGCGAGGATCGCGCCGTCGTGGTGGATCCCGAGCATCACCAGTCCCGACGCGAGCACGACCGCGAGCGGTAGGCAGACCGCGAGCAGAGCGAGCGAAGCGAGCTGAAGCTGCAGCGTCGGCAGGCGCGGAACGAGCACCGCGGAGGCGACGATCGTCACCAGCCCGAAGGCGAGGATCAGCGCGAGGGTCGTCATGCCCGAAGCCGGTAGCCGGCACCCCAGACCGTCTCGATCACCTCGGGGCTCGAAGGATCGGCCTCGAGCTTCTCCCGCAGGCGCCGCACGTGCACCGTGACCGTCCCCGTGTCGAGCGCGGCGGAGTAGCCCCACACGCCGCTCATGAGCTGGTCGCGGGAGAACACCCGGTTCGGGTGCGAGGCCAGGAACCAGAGCAGATCGAACTCCTTCGCCGTCAACGGCAAGGGCTCCCGGTCGCGGAGGGCCTGGCGGGACGCGGCGTCGATGACGAGCGAGCCGATCGAGATGCGCCCCAGCGGAGGTGGGCTCGGCCGCGCGCGCCGAAGAACCGTCTTCACCCGCGTCGCCAGCTCGCGCGGCGAGAACGGCTTGGTGATGTAGTCGTCGGCGCCGAGCTCGAGACCGACGATCCGGTCGGCCTCCTCGGTCCGGGCCGTCAGCAGGATCACCGGCAGCTCGGAGGCGGACCTGATCCAGCGGCAGAGCGCCAGCCCGTCCGCCTCGCCGGGAAGCATCACGTCGAGCAGGACGAGGCTCGGCGGCTCGCTCTCGATCAACGCACGGGCGCAGTCGCTGTCGGCCGCCGTGACGACTCGGTGCCCGTCGCGTTCGAGGTAGCGGGTCACGACGTCCCTGACCATCGGTTCGTCGTCGACCACGAGTACGGTCGTCCTCGTCACAGCTTCCTTCTACTGTCGATCTCGGCGCCTCGGCATTACGGGTTCCTTAAATCGCGTCCCGCCCGGATGCAGGGGAAACGGCGCGAAGCGGCTTACGGTCCGAAAATCGTAAGGGTGCGGACGAGAACCCGTCCCTAGCGTGGCCCGGTCGGAGGGCGGCTCTTCCGGCCGCCCCAGAGAGGAGGACAGATGAAGCATCGAACGACCCTCGCCGTCCTGCTCGCGGTTCTCGCCGCCGTGCTGGCCGGTGCGCAGAACGCGTTCGCGGACCCGGGCGACGGTCACGGCAAGGTCGTCTTCGTCCAGACCAACGAACTGAGCGGCAACCGGATCCTGGTGTACGACCGCGGTCAGGACGGGCAGCTCACGCAGGCGGGCTCGTACACGACCGGCGGCAACGGCGGCGCGGCGGCGCCCGGTACCGAGTCAGACCACCTCGCGTCGCAGGGCTCGCTGGCCTACGCGCCGGCGCACCAGACGCTGCTGGCCGTGAACGCGGGCAGCGACACCGTCTCGGCGTTCCGCGTGCAGGGCGACACGCTGACGCTCCTGAACGTCGTCCCGTCGGGCGGGCAGTTCCCGAACAGCATCGGCGTCCACGACGGCATCGCGTACGTCCTCAACGCCGGTGGAACCGGAACTGTCCAGGGCTTCAGGATCGGCCAGGACGGCCTGGAGCCGATCTCCGGCTCGGCTCGCTCACTCGGCCTAGCGAACAGCAGCCCGCCAAACTTCCTGTCGGCGCCCGGACAGGTCGGGTTCACGCCCGACGGCCGCTGGTTGCTGGTCACGACCAAGGCGAGCACGAGCTCGATCGAGGTCTTCCGGGTCGATAACGGCCTGCTGTCGGCGACGCCGGTCGTGAATCCATCCGCGACACCCGTGCCGTTCGCCTTCACGTTCGGGCGGGGCGGTCGCCTGGTAGCCGGCGAGGCCGGAACCAGCTCTGTGACGACCTACGAGCTCCGGAACGACGGCACGCTGACGAATCCGCAGTCCCAGAGCGACGCCCAGGCCGCGCTCTGCTGGATCGACCGTGTCCACGACATCTACTTCGTCTCGAACACGGGAAGCAACGCGGTCAGCTCGTTCCGTATCGGCCCGGACGGCCGGCCCGAGCTGGTCGCGTCGGTCGCGGCCGCGACGAACCCGGGGCCGATCGACCTCGTCTCGAGCGGTCAGTTCCTGTACGTCGAAACCGGCCTGAGCGCCACCGTCGACGAGTTCCACGTCAACGATGACGGCACGCTTACCTCGATCGGCAGCGTCACGGGCCTGCCGCCAGGCATCGAGGGGATCGCAGCGAAGTAGTCCATGCGAGTGCCTGGGCCCAAGCCGTCAGGGCCCCAGGCACCGTTGCAGGTTCCATTACGCTGCCGCCGTGGCCTACCACGCCGTTCGTCCCGAAGAGCTGGAGTGGACCGAGCGCGAGCCCGAGGGAGCCGGGCCGTCGCGCTACGTCGCGCGGCTGAGCGACGATGTCGGCTGGGCGCACACGCGCGGGAGCATGTGGCGTTACCCGTCCGGTGCGCAGGGCCGAAGACACCGCGACACGATCCAGGAGGAGACGTTCGTCGTCCTCGACGGCACGCTGACGATGTACCTCGGCGATCCGCCCGAGCGGGTCGACGTCCCCAAGGGCGGCCTTGTCCACGTCGAGTCCGGCACGCCGCTCCAGCTGGTGAATCACAGCGACGAAGACGTGCTCCTCTTCGCGTACGGCGCCCCGCCCGAGACCGGCGGTGCCGAGTTCCTGGACTCGGCCGTCTAGCGACGACCCACACGGGAAGGGACGTTCCTGAAAGGGACTGTCCCAAAAAGAGGCTCTAGGGCTGCCACCGCCCATGGGACAGACCCTTGCGGGGTCAGTCCCTGCGCGGGCTCCGGTTTTTCATGTCAGTCTTCCGGGCTTGGCCGAGGTCTTGCTCTTCCACCACGCGCTCGGGTTGACCCCCGGGGTCGCGTCGTTCGCGGAGGAGCTTCGCGCCCAGGGCCACGTCGTCCACACGCCCGACCTCTACGAAGGCAAGACCTTCGACTCCGTCGACGACGGGGTCGCCCACGCCCAGGAGGTCGGCTTCGACACGATCCTCAAGCGCGGCCGCGCCGCGGCCGAGGGTCTGCCGAGCGAGCTCGTCTACGGCGGCTTCTCGCTCGGCGTGATGCCGGCGCAAATGCTGGCGCAGACGCGGCCCGGCGCCCAAGGAGCACTACTGTGCTACTCGGCCCTCCCGCAGTCCGAGTTCGAGAGCCCTTGGCCGGAGGGTGTCCCGCTCCAGATCCACATGATGGAAGACGACGAGTGGGCGCAGGAAGACCTCCCCGCGGCCCGCGAGCTCTCCGAGACTGCCGGCGCGGAGCTGTTCCTTTATCCCGGCGACAAGCACCTCTTCGCCGACGACAGCACGTCCGACTACGACGAGCATTGCGCCGCGCTGCTCCGCGAGCGCACGCTCGCCTTCCTCGAGAACTAAGCGGACGCGCCGGGCCGCCCGCTCAGGCGGCCCGGCGCGAACCTCAGCTCAACAGGACGGAACGAGCTTGTCGCTCGTGACCCAGCCCTGCGCCGCGACGAGCTTGTGGTGGTAGCAGTAGCCCGTCGAGTCGGACGCGACGTAGTCCTCGCTGTCACGCCCGCCTGACATCGTCGTGACGCCGTTCGTCCGGCTGAGCAGGCCGGAGGCGTTGACGGTGTCGTCGAGCCAGCTCGAAAACGTCTGCGTCCCGTCGACGCTGACCGTCGTCGAGCGCTGCAGCGACTGCTCGACGCCGGCCGGGAGCCTGAAGAAGTCCTTCTGTCCTTGCTCCGGCGTCTGGAACAGCGACCGCATCCGGATCGGATACGACTCGGAGACCTGCCGCACAGTTGTCCCGTTCGGGCCGGCCGTCGTCGTCTTGGTGTCGATCGTCTCGGTGTGCGTCACGTTCTCGAGGAAGTTCGTCAGGTTCAGCTCCTGCTGGTTGCCGAAGCCGAACGTCTGGTCGACCGTGGTCGTGATCCGCCCGGCCGACGTGTCGACGTAACCGCTCGTGACGACGTGTCGCGAGGCGCTCGTCGTGAAGACGCCGCCGTTCGAGCCGGTGTTCTCGCCGTACGTCTCACCGGCGTCCGGTCCGACCGATCGCGAAACGAGCGCGCCGCTCGTCTGTGACAGCACCGGGTCCCGATAGAGCAGCAGGTCGCTCCCGATCCCCCAGTAGTAGCCGTCGTGAGCGACACGCAGGCTGATCGTGTGGGGCTGGCCGTCGTTCAGCAGCCCCACGTACGGCGTCAGGTCGACCACCTGCGGAGGCATGTCGAACGCGTTGACCGCCGGGATCGGCCGCCACAGCAGTGGGTTGACGCCGCCCGTGAAGATGAATGGGTACGGCCATGCCATGCCGGCGAGCTGGCCGTCGATCGAGACCTGCACCTCGCGGAAGGCGCCGCCGCCGCACAGGCCGTTCGGCTGCGCGTAGTCGTCGGGCTGGCTACCGAACCAGAACTCGTCGCAGGAGTTCCCCTTCAGATACAGCTCCAGGTAGGCCCGCGTCAGATTCTGCGGGAAGGTGACAGTGGTCGTGCGGACGTCGCTCGGCCCGTAGAAGTAGTCCGAGTCGGCGTTCGGAAAGCCGATCACTTCGTCGGCGGCCGCGGGCGCCGGGTACGCCGCCGTCGCCTGGTAGTACGTCACCTTCAGCGTTCCGTAAATGACGCCGGTGTAAGGCCCGGTGACGTAGTTCTGCAGCTCGACCTTGATCGGCTGAGCCTTGGTGAACAATGAGCTGTAGCGCGTCGCGTCGTGCTCGACGTGCCACGTGATGCCGTCAGGGTCCGGCTCCGGGGTAGTCGACTGGAACACCTGGGCGCCGCCGACCCAGACATTCATCAGCCGGTCGAACTGCCGGCCGGCGACCTGGCCGGTGAATTCGAGCACGATCTTCGACCACGGTCCCGGGCAAGCGGCCGGCGGGGTCAGCGTCCCGTTGAAGACGCCGTTCCCGACCGATGAGTTGAACGCAAAGTCCTGCATGACCGTTGTCGTGCAGGACGGCGTCGGCGGTCGCACGATCGGCGGAGCAGCGGTGAGCGGATCCTGATAGTTGACCTCGTTCCCGGCAGCGGCGGGGACCGAGGTGAGCAGAATCGCGCCGACCGCGAACGACAAGAGGGCCACGAGTTTCGTAGCCGACATCGGCAGACTCCTTTCCTCGAACTGGGCGCGGCGGAGCGTAGTACGTCAGCGCCGCTCGCGAGACAGGGACTGTCCCCGAACGGGGACTGTCCCATTAACGGCGGCAGACAACGCACACGCTTGATGGGACAGTCCCCTGCCGGGGACAATCCCTCCTTGGGCTGGCGTCAGTCGTCGTTCCAGTCGTCGTCGAGCATGATCGAGCGCGGATCGCCGCACGTGATCCCGGCCACGGGCGTCGTCTCCTCGATCTCGACCTCGACTTCGGGCGTCTCTTCGGTCACCTGAGGCTCGGACACGATCGGCTCCTTTCGGCCGCTTCGGTACAGACGTCTTCTCATCGTGCCCTCGGCTTCGGCACCGTTCGGCGGTTTCTGAGTCGTGTCTCCGGACCGACACCACCCGGAAACCGTTGCGTTACCCACGAACGCCCGGCGCGTGCCTAGCGTCGTACGCGAGGGAGGGGTGCGAGGGCTGCTCCGACCGAAGGAGGCGCCGTTTTGGGGGCGGCGCCTCCGTGGTCACTCGACTACTGCAGCGGCTCGACGATCCAGACCGAGTTCCCGTTCGGGTCGCGGACCTGGAACATCGGGGGGATCGGCGGCGGCGAGCGCATGATCTCCTCGTCCACGTCGACGCCCTCGTCCTTGAGCGCTTTGTGGTCGGCCTCGACGTCGGAGGTGGAGATGATGATCCCGGTCCTGATGGGCTCCGGCTCCGAATCGGGCGGCGGCGGCGCGATCGCGAGGGCGGTCGAGGAGCCCGGCGGCACGAGCTCGACCCATCGCATCTGGCCGTCGGCGAACTTCTCGTCCATCCGGACTTCGAACCCGAGCGTGTCGCGATAGAAGTCGACCGCCTTGTCGACGTCGACGGACGGAATCACGACGCGGCCGATCTCGGTGATGTGCAGCTGGGACATGCTGTCTCCTTTCTCGATGTCGCGAGCTAAGACGGCGTGCCGCAGCAGAACTCATCGCTAGGGTGCCAGCAAGTGAGGTGGGGCGGCGACACAACCGGTCGGGGTGTCGCCGACGTAATGGCCGCCGAGTTCCAGATGCGCGTCGCGCGACCGACGCGTGACCTCGATGCGGCCCTCTCGTTCTACACGTTGCTCGGCCTTCCCGTGCTCTCGTCGTTCAAAGACCACGACGGCTACAGCGGCGTCATTCTCGGCCTTCCCGACGCGTCGCGGCAGCTCGAGCTCGTCTACCGGGAAGGGGAGATCCCGTCGCCGACGCCGGAGGACCAGCTCGTCCTCTACCTTGGCTCGGCCGAGCGCGTAGAGGCCGAGGCGGCCCGGATCAGCGCCGCCGGGTTCGAGCCTAGGCCGGCCGCGAATCCCTACTGGGCCCGCACCGGAGCCGTGGGCTTCGTCGACCCTGACGGCTATTGGCTGGTTCTCTCACCTGAGGCTTGGACGATCGGACAGTGATTTCGGCCGCGTGGGCAGGCGCGACGGCGGCGCGTGTTGGCATCGTGGCCCTATGGCTAATGCACTGGAAATAGTTGGGCGCTACAAGGAGGCCTTCGGCAGCGGCGACGTGCAGACCGCCCGCTCGCTGCTTGCGGATGACTTCCACTTCGAGGGGCCGTTCGAGACGTTCGACAACCCGGATGCCTACCTGCGGTCGCTGGCGCGGCTGGCGCCGATCGTCGAGGGTGTCGACGTCAAGAAGGTGCTCGCGGACGGCGAGGACGTCGTCACGATCTACGACCTTCGGACGAACACCACCGGCACCTGCCCGGTCTCGGAGTGGGCGACGGTCAAGAACGGGAAGATCGCGGAGCTGCGGGCTTACTTCGACGCTCGTCCGTTCGCGGCGATGTTCGAGGGTCAACCGTCCTAACCCGGTAGGCGCCCGGCCTGACGCCGAACGCGTGTGTGAACGCGCGGCTGAAAGCCGACTCGCTTGCATAGCCGACGCCGCGTGCGACCTCGCCGACCGAGGCGTCCGGCCGTTCGAGCTCGGACGCCGCGAAGGCGAGCCGCGTCCGCGTCGCGTAGGCGA
This sequence comes from Gaiellaceae bacterium, assembly GCA_051955535.1. GTDB lineage: Bacteria > Actinomycetota > Thermoleophilia > Gaiellales > Gaiellaceae > 13-2-20CM-68-14. The sequence goes on from JBQCGP010000022.1 coordinate 23,717, forward strand.
TCGGCGACTCTCCAACGAGCTCTCGGAAATGCGAGGCGAACGAGGAGCGCGAATAGCCGACCGCGTGGGCAAGCTCGCTGACCGACCAACGTCGAGCGGGATTGTCGTGGATCAGCTGAACCGCTCGCGCGACGTGTGGATCACGCAAAGCGGCGAGGCGGCCTGCATCGACGTCGGCAAGCCCGAACCGAAGGGCCTGTGCGAGGAGGGCATCGGAGACGCGCGTCAGGACTGCCGCACTGCCGGCGGCGGCGGACTCTGCCGCTGAGCCGGCGAGCTCGAGAGTCGCCGCGACCCACGGGGCTGCAGCTCCGTCGGACGCACGGACGTGAATCACCTCAGGCAGTGCCTCGATCAGTGAGCGTGGGGTCCGGGCGTCGAGCGCGAACCCGCCGCAGACAAGCTCCGTCAGCGGGCCCTGGCCACCGTGGCGAAGCCGCCCGTTCGCGTCCGGCGGCGTGTCCGCCAGGATCTCATCGAGCCAGAGCGTCGGCGATCCAGGCGCGTCTCGAAGGGCGTGCTCGGGCCCGCGCGGCAGCACCACGAGGTCGCCGGCGCCGAGCTTGCGGTCGCCATGGCCCTCGACCTCCAGTCGGCAACTTCCCTTGCTGACGAAGTGGAAGGCGGGGTTGCCATGTGCCGCCACGGCGAAGCCCCACGGAGCGCGCATGGTTGATCGGCAGAAGATCGTGCTGCGAACGCGAGCCGAGTCGAGCAGGCGGTCCGCAAGGCTGGGTGCATCTGCGAGAGCCTCCATTGAGGTGACTTTAATTCTGGGGACCGGCGGTGAGGCGGCGAAGTGAGGCGAGAACAGCGCCCGGGGCCTCGACCCAGATGAAGTGCCCGGCGCCCTCGACGACATCGACCCAGGCTCCTGGGATCCGGTCGGCCGCATCGGTCGAGGCCGCGAGCGGCATCGGGCTCCGCGAGCCGTGAACGAAGCCGACAGAAACCCGAATCTCGGGCAGCCCCGCCTCGAGCTTCGGCAGCTCTTCGTTGATCGACTGGACCATCTGGGCACTGCGCTCGCTGGCCATTCGCAGATCCGGCATGGGTGGAGCGGCTTCCGCATCGGCGAAGTACGCAGGCCACACGAGGCGCATCCCCTCGAGTGCGAGGGCGTCGTCGACGGCGCCTTGCGTCGAGAGCTCGTCGAGCTCGCGCGCCCGCTCGCGTACCGATTCGGGCGTCCGACGGAAGATCTCCTCGTCGAACTCCGGCCAACGACCGTCGCCGATCGCCCCGAGCGGATCGACGCAGAGGACGCCGTGGAGGCGATCCGGCAACGCTTCGGCCACGTGCAGGGCGAGGTGACCGCCCCAGGAGTGACCGACTACGTACGCCTTGTCCCAGCCCAGCGCGTCGAAAACGCGCCGAGCATCGTCGACGTCCGTTGGGACCGTGTACGGCCCTTCGACCGACGAAGGTGGCAACCCGCGCTGCTGGTACCACGCAACGTCGTTCTCCGCCGCGAGCTCGTCGGCGAGATCCAGCAGATAGTCGTAGCCGAGGCCCGGCCCGCCGTGCAGGAGCAGAACCGGAGGCCCCTCACCCGCGCGGCCACCCGCGATCAGCGCATCGTCATCAAGTGTCTGGAAGTCGGCCCATCTCACCGGGCACCGATCCTCTCATGCGGCAGCAGAAGTTACGGTTGAACGGCCAAATGCACCAAACGAGTGCGTCCGAGGAGCTCGAGCGCGGCAGGCGCTCGTACGCAGACTCAGCCTGGGCAGCCGCCCGAGAGTCGCTTTCGCGCGCGGATGAGCACATCCCGCTCGCTGCCGACGACCTCGAGCTACTGGCGACGACCGCTTACATGCTCGGCGACGAGAAAGGGTGCAGGCGCGCACTCGAGCGCGCCTACCACGGCCATGAGGAGGCGCGAGCACCGCGGCGTGCTGCGCGCTGTGCGTTCTGGATCGGGATGCAGCTGGCTCTGCGGGGCGAGATGGGGCCGGCAACGGGCTGGCTCGGGCGGGCCCAGCGTCTGCTCGATCGCGAAGACGAGGAGTGCGTGGAGCACGGCTACATGCTGATGCCGGTCGCGTTCCAGCACGAATCCGAAGGCGACTGGGAAGGAGCAGCCGAGACGGCGGCCGCTGCCGCCGAGGTCGCCGGACGGTTCGCCGACCGCGACCTGTTCGGCCTTGCACTGCTCACCCAAGGAGAGATCCTCCTCCGTCACGGAGACGTCAAGCGAGGGCTGGCCTTGCTCGACGAGGCGATGGCGGCCGTCACGGCGGGCGAGCTCACGCCGATCCCGACGGGGATTGTCTACTGCGGCGTGATCGTGGCCTGCGAGGACGTCTACGAACTGCGCCGCGCGAGGGAATGGACCGCAGCGCTGGAACGCTGGTGCGAGCGACAGCCCGACCTGATCGCGTTCACGGGACGCTGCCACGTTCATCGGGCTCAGCTCATGCGGTTGCAGGGTGAGTGGCCGAATGCGCTCGAGGAGCTCCGACGCGCCGGTGAGCCATCCAGGGCCCGCTCGAATCAGGACGCGGCCGCCCGGGCCTGCTACCTCGAGGGTGAGGTTCATCGGCTCCGCGGGGAGTACGCGGAGGCGGAGGACGCCTACAGGCGCGCCGGCGCGCTCGGCCTCGAACCGCAACCCGGATCGGCGCTGCTCCGCCTCGCCCGGGGAAACGTCGACGCGGCCGCAGCGGCGATCCGCCGAGTCGAGAGCGAGACGAGCGCCGAACCGATCCGGGCCGGAATCCTGCCCGCCTACGCGGAGATCATGGTCGCTGCCGGCGACCTCGACGCGGCGCGCGCCGCCTGCCGCGAGCTCGCGGAGATCTCGGATCGCTGCGACAGCGACCTGCTTCGCGCGTCCGTTGCCGACGCGAGCGGGGCGGTCGAGTTGGCGGCCGGAGATGCCGTCGGCGCGCTGCCGATTCTCCGCGAGGCCTTTAACGCGTGGCAGAGGCTCGAAGCGCCGTACGAAGCGGCGTGCACGCGGGTGCTCCTGGGCCGGGCCTGTCGAGCACTCGGAGACGAAGATGGATTCACGTTCGAGCTCGAGGCGGCGAGGGAGGCCTTTGCGCAACTAGGAGCGGGGCCCGACCTGGCCGCGATCGATGCGCTGCTCGGACGCATCGCGGGCGCCGCCGAGCACGGGCTCACGGCGCGCGAGCTCGACGTCCTGCGGCTCGTCGCCGCCGGCAACAGCAACAGAGAGATCGCGGCGGAGCTCGTGATCAGTGAGCACACCGTCGCGAGACATCTTCAGAACGTGTTCAGGAAGCTCGGCGTGCAGTCGCGGACCGCGGCGAGTGGCTTCGCCTTCGAGCACGGACTTACCTAGCTGGCCGCACATGGTCAGAAATGACCATGCCCCGCCGCGGCAAAGTTGGTGAATCCCGTCGAAGCGGCGGCAAGGTTGCCTTCATACGGTCGTAGCCACGGCATACGACTCAGGAGGAGCGGCCAATGGCTACGACGGCATTACAGACCGAGCTACCCGACGTCGAGGCACGCGTCGACCGGTTCGACGTGATCGTCATCGGCGGTGGCCAGGCCGGCCTTTCCGCCGGCTACTACCTCAAGCAGAACGGAATGCGGTTCGCGATTCTCGATGCCAACGAGCGGATCGGCGGTTCCTGGCGCACGCGCACATGGGACTCGCTTCGCCTCTTCACGCCCGTCCGCTACAACGGTTTGCCGGGGTGGCCGTTCCCTGGGCCTGGCTGGTCATTCCCGACCGCACGCGAGACGGCCGACTACCTCGAGGCGTACGCAAACCGGTTCGAGCTGCCCGTGCTGAGCGGCATGAAGGTCGACCGGCTGGCCAGGGAAAGCGACCGCTACGTCGTAGAGGCGGGCGACCGGCGCTTCGAGGCCGAGCAAGTCATCGTCGCGACGGGCTTCTACGGCACGCCCTCGGTTCCCTCGTTCGCACAGGAGCTCGCTCCGGGGATCGTGCAGATGCATTCGAGCGAGTACCGCAACCCGGCTCAACTCAACGCGGGCGGCGTCCTGGTCGTCGGTGCCGGGAACTCGGGCGCCGACATCGCGCTCGAGCTGTCCGCGGCGCACCAAACGTGGCTGTCCGGGCCGGACAAGGGCGAGGTTCCCATCCGGATCGAGAGCCCGCTGAGACGCGTCGTCCTACCGATCCTCTGGTTCGTGGCTTCGCATGTGCTGACGACCAGGACGCCGGTCGGCCGGAAGGTGCGGCCGAAGGCCCTCGCCAACGGCGCTCCCCGCGTCCGGGTGAAGATCGACGACCTCGGCGCCGCCGGCGTCGAGGCCGTGCCGAGGACCGTAGGTACGCAAGACGGCCTACCGGTGCTCGAGGACGGCCGTGTCCTCGACGTCTCGAACGTGATCTGGAGCACAGGCTTCCGGCACGACTATGGCTGGATCGATGTGCCGGTCTTCGACCGCGACAGCGCGCCGATCCACGAGCGCGGCGTCGCGTCCGAGCCCGGCCTGTACTTCGTCGGGCTGGACTTCCTGTACTCGTTCACGTCCGAGAACGTCGGCGGCGTGCGGCGGGATGCCCGGTACATCGCGAAGCACATTGCGTCTCGACGAGCGTGAGGGCGGGAAGGTCTCGCGCCCGTTTCTCGTTGCCTACGACACATGGAGGATGCGGAAGCCCACGACCGTTTCCGGTTACGAGCTGGACTAGCCGCCGGCGTCGTCGCCGCGGCCTTGCCGCTCATCGGTCTCGTCTCGCTATTGCTTCGGCGCCAGCTCGACCCTCACCTCGAGAACTACCGGCTCCATTTCGTCCTCTTCGGATTCGTGGGCGCCCTGGCGTTCGTTCTCGGGTACGCGGCCGGAGAGTCCGCGAACCGACGGGGGGACGCGCGCGTCCTGCTCCTCTCTCTGGCCTTCATGGCGACCGGTGGCTTCATGGGGCTGCACGCCCTGGGGACGCCCGGCGTTCTCTTCGAGCAAGACCATGCCGGGTTCAAGGTCGCGATTCCGGTGGGATTGCTTGTGAGCGCCGGCTTCGCGGCCGCTTCCGCGTTCGTGGACCTTCGCCCCGGCTTCGCTCCATTGGCGATCCGCCACCGAAAGCTGCTGCGGATCGGGGTGTTGGCGGCGATGGCGCTCTGGCTCGTTTGGACGGTTCTGGATCTGCCGCCCCTGGGCGGACCGAACAGTGAGGCGGCCAGGGGCAGCCTGCTGACGGTCCTGGCGATCGTGGGGACGGTCGTCTTCGCGATCGGCGCCGACCGCTACTGGGTGATCTTCCGCGGTCGTCTGACCCTGCTGCCGCTCGCCGTTGTCGCCTGCTTCGTGCTCCTCTCCGAGGCGCTGATCGGTGTCGCGGTCACCGGGGAGCGGACCTGGCACGCCAGCTGGTGGGAGTGGCACGGGCTCATCGTCACCGCGTATCTGCTGATCGGCTTCGCCGCGTATCGCGAATGGCGCGACGAGCGCTTCCGGCACCTCTACCTGCCGACGACGAGACAGCGGGCGCAGGAGATCAGTGTCCTGTTCAGCGACCTCGTCGGCTACACGGGCTTTGCTGAGCGCTCGACTCCCGCCGACGCGGCCGCGGTGCTCAGTTCCTACTGGGGAATCGCCGCTCCGTTGATCACGGGCCGGTTCGGCGGCCAGCTCGAGAAGTTCATCGGCGACGGCGTCGTGGCGTTCTTCAACAGCCAGGGCGACCAGCCCGACCATGCAGCTCGGGCTGCCGGTGCCGGGCTGGCACTGCAGCAGGCCCTCTCCACGGCGGCCGACGGACATCCCGATTGGCCGGGAGTGCGCGTCGGCGTCAACACCGGCGAGGTCGTCCGCCGCGAGATCGGCGGCGCAGGGCACGTCGCGTACCCGATGGTCGGCGACACGATCAACACCGGCTCGCGTCTGGAAGCGCTCGCCCCGGTCGGCGGCGTCCTCATCGGCGCGGAGACCTACGAGCAGCTGCCCGACGACGCGGTGGTGGAGCCGAGGTGTGGCTTGAAGGTGAAGGGCAAGGACGAGGCGGTCGACGCTTTCGTCCTGCTCGCCTGTCCGAGCTGCTAGGCCGTGCGCAAGACGCGATGCGCGTGGTAGCGCGAGACCAGGACGCGCCATCCGTTTCCGTATGCAAGATGGCCCACCGCGCTTCCCATCATCCGCTTGTGTGAGGAGCTGAAAGGCAGAGCCTCGATCGCCGGTAGCGCGAGTTTCAGCACTATCGGCGCGGGCGACGCCCGCCGGTTTCGGCGGCGCTCGGCGAAAAGAACGGGATGCCGGGCGCGCAGCTTGACGTAGCGCTCCGCATGGCGCCGCGAGGAGCGGGAAAGCCGTCGTCCGCGCTGGACGCGGTAGCACGCCACGACGTCGGGAATGCCGATACCTTCCCACCCTCGTTCGGCAAGGCTCATCCAGAGATCCCAGTCTTCGTACCCGCCGGGGAAATTCCAGCCTCCGACGTCGAGCAAGGCCGAACGCCGATAGAGCGCGCCGATCGGAAGGTGGTTCTGAAAGGTGATCTCCCAGGGGTCGAGCGACGGCGGGCTCCGATCGCCTACGAACTCGACTTCTCCGAAAGTCTGCACGGCTCCCCAGGCCGCGGCGGCCTCGGCGTGCCGGTCGAGAACCTCGCCGAGCCTCCTCAAGCCGCCTGGGGCCAACATGTCGTCGGCGTCGAGTGCAAAGACGTAGTCGGCATCGGTGGCTCGCACGCCGGCCATCCGAGCCGGCGCGGGACCTTGATTCGGCTGATGGATGACCTGGATCCCGCGGCCGTCGAGCTGCCACAGCAGTGCGAGAGTCGCCGGGTCGGTCGTGCCGTCGTCTACGACGACGATCTCGGGCGCCACGTCCTGGGTCTCCGCCGAGGCTACGGCCGACTCGAGCATCTCGCCGTCGTTGAAGCACGGGATGACGACGGCGATGGACCCCATACCAATCAGATTCCCGTTCGCGGTGGGGGCGAGTCCGGGTTTCACCGCCTCGAAACCAGGTCGCCACATTTTGCGCGTAGGGACTGACCCAGCAGGGGTCTGTCCCAACAACCGTTTAATGGGACAGTCCCCCGTTCGGGGACAGTCCCTGCGAGCGACTTTCGCATGGTGGGTTTTTCCGTCGGAAGAGCGGAGATGACCTACCGATGCTTGCGCTCGTCCTCTGGTTCGTTTTTGGCTGGCGCGCGGGCGTTGCCGAGGTGCTGGCGGAGGCTGCGCTCGGTCTGGCGCTCTACGGCGGAGGCGGCGGGAGGCGAATCCGGCGGACGGTCCGCTACTTCTGGGCCCAAACCACGCGGCGGCGGGCCCTGGCGCCGGCGTAACCGGCGGCCTCCGGGTTTATCCCGGGCACTTGGCGTTTCGCTAAGACTGAGGTGATGGCCTGGTGGACGTGGCTAATCCTGAGCTTTGCCGTGATCGCGGTGGTGTGGCTGGCGCTCGTCGGCAGCCTGTTCCTGCTCGGTCGGCGGGAGGAAGCTCGCGCCCTCGCCACGTTCATCCCCGACTGCATCGTGCTCCTTTCTCGGCTGCTGCGCGACGAGCGGGTGCCTCGGCGCCGCAAGCTGCTGCTGGTCGGCTTGGTCGGCTATCTGGCGCTGCCGTTCGATCTCATCCCGGACTTCATCCCGGTCGTCGGCCAGCTCGACGACGTGCTCGTCGTCGCCTTCGTCCTCCGCCGCTTCCTTCGCTCAGGCGGCGAGCCGCTCGTGCGCGAACACTGGCCCGGACCTGAGCAATCGCTCCGGCTCGTGCTGCGCGCCGCCGGTTAACGCGCCGTCAATTGCTCACGGCGCGCGTAACCGATCTCGCGGAGCGCTTCCCCGATCTCGTCCAGCGTGGCCGGGTCGTCGATCGTGGCCGGGATCGAGTACTGGGTGCCGTCGGCGATCCGGCGCATCGTCCCGCGGAGGATCTTCCCTGACCGGGTCTTGGGCAGTCGCGCCACGATCGTTGCAGTCTTGAACGATGCGACGGGGCCGATGTGCTCGCGCACGAGCTGAACGGCCTCGTCGACGATCTCCGAATGTGGCCGCTCGACGCCGGCCTTCAGGACGAGGAACCCGATGGGCAACTGCCCCTTCAACTCGTCCTCGGGTCCGATCACCGCCGTCTCCGCCACGTCTGGATGCGTTGCCAGGACCTCCTCGATCGCGCCTGTCGAAAGCCGGTGGCCGGCGACGTTGATGATGTCGTCCGTCCGCGACATCACGAACAGGTACCCGTTCTCGTCGACGTAGCCCGCGTCGGCCGTCTGGTAGTAGCCCGGGAATTGGGTGAGGTAGACCTCCCGGAAGCGCTCGTCGGCGTTCCAGAGCGTCGGTGATGCACCCGGGGGCATCGGGAGCTTGACGACGAGGGCGCCGGTCTGCCCGCTCGGCAGCTCCTTGCCCTTGTCGTCGAGCGAATGAACGTTCCAGCCCGGGACGGCTCTCGTCGTCGAGCCCGGGACGACCGACAGTCGCTCGATGCCGATGCAGTTCGCCGAGATCGGCCAGCCCGTTTCCGTTTGCCACCAGTGGTCGATCACAGGCACGCCGAGCTTCTCCTGCGCCCAGCCGAGCGTCTCGGGATCGCAGCGCTCGCCCGCGAGGAAGAGCGTCCGGAAGCCTGAGAGGTCGTACCGGCCGATGTGCTCGCCGTCCGGATCCTGCTGCCTGATCGCCCGGAACGCTGTCGGCGCGGTGAAGAGCGTCGACACGCCGTGCTCCGAGATCACGCGCCAGAACGCTCCCGCATCCGGCGTCCCGACCGGCTTCCCCTCGTAGAGCACGGTCGTGCAGCCGTGGAAGAGCGGCGCGTAGACGATGTACGAGTGGCCGACGACCCAGCCGACGTCGGAGGCGGCCCAGTAGACCTCGCCCGGCTCGACCGCGTAGATGTGCTTCATCGACCAGTCGAGCGCGACCGCGTGGCCGCCGTTGTCGCGAACGATGCCCTTCGGGTGGCCGGTCGTCCCGGACGTGTAGAGGATGTAGAGGGGGTCCGTCGCCTCGACCGGAATGCACGCTGCGGGCTCGGCCTGCGCGATCGCGTCGTGCCAGTCGAGATCCCGTCCTGGGACGAGCTCGGCCTCGAGCATCGGTCGTTGCACCACGACGCAGCGCTCCGGCTTCGTGTGGACCAGCTCGATCGCCGCGTCGAGCAGCGGCTTGTACGGCACGAGGTGTGTCGGCTCGATGCCACACGACGCGGTCACAACGACCTTTGGTGTCGCGTCCTCGATCCTGCTCGCGAGCTCGTCCGCCGCGAACCCGCCGAACACGACCGAGTGGATCGCCCCGATCCGTGCGCAGGCGAGCATCGCGATCACGGCCTCGGGAACCATCGGCATGTAGATGACGACGCGATCGCCGCGTTCGACGCCCTGAGCCGCGAGCACTCCGGCGAAGCGCGCCACCTCGTCGCGTAGCTCGCGGTATGTGTATGTCGCCCGCGAGGTTGTCACGGGCGAGTCGTAGATCAGCGCGAGTTGGTCGCCCCGACCGCCCTCCACGTGGCGGTCGAGCGCGTTGTGGCAGGTGTTCAGCCGGCCGCCGACGAACCACCGGTAGAAGGGCGCGGCGGAGTCGTCGAGCACACGCGTCCACGGCGCGTCCCAGTCGATCGCGGCAGCGGCCTCGGCCCAGAAGCCCTCAGGATCGTCCAGTGACTGCCGGTAGACCTCGTCGAAGCGGCCCATGGCGGCTCCCCCTCTCCCTCGCAACGGCGCGAACAGGCCGAAGCTAGCGCCGTACCGGCGGTGGGTCAACGCCTGTAGCTCGTCGTGCGGTCGAAGATTCATCGCTAGCCTGGCGCGGGGTCGTCTGTGACGCACCTTCGTTCCCTCACCGGCCGGGAGCTGGCGGTCGATCTCGGGACCGCGAACTCGCTCGTCTTCGTCCGCGGCGAAGGGATCGTCGTCTTCGAGCCGTCTGTCGTCGCGGTCGATGACCGCAGCGGCGGTGTCTACGCCGTCGGCTCGGACGCTCGGCGGATGATCGGCCGGACGCCGGCGTCGATCCGCGCGATCCGGCCGCTGCGCCACGGAGTTATCGCCGACTTCGACGTCACCGAGGAGATGCTGCGGTACTTCATCCGCAAGGCGAGCGGGAGGCGGCTTCCGCTCGCTCACGTCGTCCTCTGCGTGCCGAGCGGGATCACGGGGGTCGAGCGGGAGGCGGTCCAGGAGGCGACGCTCGGGGCGGGCGCGCGACGCGTCTACCTGATCGAGGAGCCGATGGCTGCCGCGATCGGCGCCGGGCTCCCCGTCGCCGAGCCGCAGGGGAGCATGGTCGTGGACATCGGCGGCGGTACGACCGAGGTCGCGGTCATTTCGCTCGGCGGCATCGTTGCTTGGCGTTCGATCAAGGTCGGCGGGTACGAGATGGACGAGATGATCGCCAAGCACGCCCAGAACCGTTACGGCCTGCTGATCGGCGACGAGGCCGCGGAGGAGGCGAAGCTCGAAGCCGGTTCTGCGTCGCCACTCGAGGAGGAGCTCGTGTGCTCGGTCGGCGGCCGCGATGTGCACACGGGAATGTTGCGCCGGCTCGAGCTCGGGTCGGAAGAGCTTCGGCAGGCACTCGACGTGCCGGTGCAGCACATCGTCACGGCCGTCAAGGACACCCTCGAGACGACGCCGCCTGAGCTCGCGGGCGACGTCAGCGACGGCGGGATCACGCTCGCGGGCGGCGGTGCGCTGCTCCGCGGGATGGACCGGCGCCTTAGCGACGAGACCGGGCTCCCCGTCACGCTTGTCGAGTCGCCGCTGACGACCGTCGCGCTAGGCGCCGGCGCGGCGCTCGATGAACTCGAGTCGCTGAGGCGAACGGAGCCCGAGCCGCGGCGCGGGCGCCGCCGCCGCTTCGGGCGGCGTTAAGCCTGCTCGGGCCTGCTATTCAACCTCGGCCGGTTCGAGGTCGTGCTCGGGCACCTCGCCGGCGGCCTCGGCAGCCTTGGCCGCGGCGGCGGCTGCCTTCTTCTCGCGCTTGCGTTCTCGCTTCTCCTGCAGCTGCATCTCGCGCTGACGCTTCATGAACGTCTGTCGGCTCTTTTTCGCTGCCATCGGTGTCTCCTTTCCTCAGCGGCTCGTGCGTACACCCCGGCCGCGGAGGCGCGCGCGGCGGGGTGAGTCCGCCTCGACCAGGACGACGTTCTCGGCCTGGCGCTCGACGCCGGTCGCGTCGATCTGGAACTCGACCTCCAGGTGCGCGCACCGGCCCTCGGGTCGCTTACCGCCGGCGAACCCCGGACCGAGCACGGACAGGCGCTCGCCCTCGTCAGTGCGGATGAAGCCGAGGTCCTTCTTCTCGTTGAACCAGAGAATCTTGCCGCGAATCGGGATCCCCTTTCGCGCGTGGGTGAGCGGCGCGCGCCGTCGCCGGCGCGCGCCGAACGCTCAGTTACGAGCTCAGTTGAACGACGTTGGTCGCTTGCGGGCCCTTGTCGCCAGGGGCCTCGTCGAACTCGACCTTCGCGCCCTCGGACAGTGACTTGAAGCCGTCACCCGAGATCGAAGAGTGGTGGACAAAGAGATCCTTGTCCGACCCGTCGGGGCTGATGAAGCCGTAACCCTTCGAGTCGTTGAACCACTTCACGGTTCCGGTCGCCATAAAAAACACCTCCTCTACCACTTCATGAACGGGTAGATGGGAGGCGGTTGTGCCGGCCAGTACGCGCTCGTTAGTTCGGTCAGCGTAGCAGGGTCTTCCGCCGGTGCTCTCGCGGCAGAGCCTGCTCGCAGGCAAACCAGAGCATGAAATCGAGCCCCGGTCCCCTGCTCGCGTGACCCCGCCGCTATTTGCGGGATATCCGGCTCTGGCGCGGTCTTCGTCTGCCGTTTGGGTCCATGACTCCGGGGTAGGCGAAAAGTGACCCCTACCAAGGAGGTGTCCTCATGACGACTCCCGACATCTGGAAGTCCACGGTCGCGACACCACCCAATGTCGACTTGACTGGGTTCAGCGTCGACGCTCGCGACGGCAGTATCGGAAAGGTCGATGAGGCGACCAACGAAGCGGGCGGCAGCTTCATCGTCGTCGACACCGGGCCGTGGATCTTCGGCAAGAAGATCATGCTTCCGGCCGGTGTGACGCGCGACATCGACCCTGACACAGAAACGATCTTCGTCAACCTCACGAAGGACGAGATCAAGAGCGCTCCGGAGTTCGACGAGAAGACCTTCCGTGAGCAGAGCTACCGCGATGAGCTCGGTCAGTACTACAAAGGCCGCGGCACCGGCAGCTCCGGGACGGGCATCTAAGAGATCACCTTACGCTGGCGAGG
>JBQCGP010000023.1:0-6063 GCA_051955535.1 Gaiellaceae bacterium
CGGACCGCTGTCGACCGCGTCATCGCGGCTCGTCCCGGGCTCGCCTGCCTCGCCGAGCTCGCGCTCCCACGCTTCTTCGACGTCCCCGAGCCGCGGCAGCGCGTGCTCGAGCGACTGCCATACGAGCTCTACGCGGCCGAGCTTGTCACACTTCAGCGGCGATGAGCACATGGCGTCTGGTCTTGACTGTCCTCACGGTCGCCTTCGTTTCCGCTCTCTTCGCGGTCCTCGTCGTCCGGCTCGCGCAAAGCGACCCCGGTCCGGCCTTCGTGTCCGCCGTCCAGGCGGGCAAGAGACCGCCTGCTCCGTCGTTCCGAGCGACTGTCATCTGGCCACACGCGGAGACATGGCCCTCGGCACTCCGTCAGAACGTCGCCGGCGGGACCGTCAACGTCAGCGATCTGCGCGGTTATCCAGCCGTTCTCAACTTCTGGTCGTCGTGGTGCACGGCCTGCGGCAGCGAGTCGAAGCGCCTGGCCCGAGCGGCCCGCGTCAACGCAGGCAAGGTCGTCTTCGTCGGCCTCAATGTGCACGACCTCGGCTCGGACGCACGACGGTTCCTGGAGCACCATCACGAGAACTACGTGTCGCTCAAAGCCAACTCCCTCTACGAGGACTACGGCCTGATCGGTCTCCCGGAGACGTACTACCTCGACCGCAAAGGCCGGGTTGTCGCGCAGACGATCGGCGAGCTCACCCAGCGAAAGCTCGACGCGGGCATCGCCCGCGCAGCGAGTGACTGAGCCTTCGCGCGTTCCAGCTTGCAAAAGGATCGGAGATCGTTAATTATCCCGGCGCCCATCACCCAGGTGGCTCGGCAGGCATAGGCGACTACGCAGGGAGCGAGGTAGCCGACGAGCACTTCGGCACGGGTTGCGGCAGTGGCGTGCGGCATCGCCGTTGGCACGGCGCTGATCGCCTATTACATCGTCGCGTACCTGATGCTCGTGCCGCCCAAGGTCGCGGCGGCCACCACCCCCGGGGGCGCGAGGCTGACGCTCCAGACCGTCGCGTCGCTCGGCTTTGGCCCGCACCCTGACTGGGTCTCGTACCTCGCCAAGAACACACAGGGGAAGTGGGTGCACAGCACCAACCTCGAGGTGCCGGCGAACTCGCTGATCCACGTCACCATCTACCAGTACGACACCGCCACCGGCCTGCGGAACCCCTTCTGGGGCCTGCCGCAGGGAACGGTCGGCCTGGCGAGAGTCAACGGCAGGCCGATCCCGGTGCTGAACCCGGACCTCGCCTCGCACACGTTCGCGATTCCGGAGCTCCATGTCAGCGTCCCCCTCAAGGGCGTCGCCGACAACGCGAAGAACCAGTGCAGCGTCGCACCGTGCACGCTCGCTGAGGCGCACAACACGATCACCTTCGTCTTCCGGACGAAGGGCAAGGGGACCTTCCGCTGGCAGTGCTTCGTGCCCTGCGCCGCCGGCTTCATCCTCGGCTTCGGCGGCCCGATGCAGAGCCTCGGTTACATGGACGGGCTCCTCCACGTCGTGTGATGGAGGGCGCCAGGCAAAAGGCACCGCGGCACGGTCTCGGGATCCTCTGGATCTGGATCGTCCTGAGCGCGATCGCGGTCCCGCTCGTCATCTTCGTCCTGGGGCCCCATCTGCCGCCCGGGAAGATGTCCTCGGAGTCGACGGACCAGACGAACGCGAACACGGTGATGACCGCGCTGCTGACGCCGATCCTCCTGATCGTCATCGTCTACTTCGTCTACTCCCTCGTTGTCTTCCGCGCGAAGGGCGACACCGTCGAGGACGGCGAGCCGATCCGCGGACATGGCCCGACGACGCTCTTCTGGATCGTGCTCACCAGCGTGATCGTGCTCGCGCTCGCGTTCTGGGGGAGCTACACGCTCGTGGAGAGCGCACGCGGCGCGGGCGGCGGGCAGGGGCCGTCGCCGGCGTTCAAGCCGGAGGGCGTCAAGACGGCGCTGCCGATCCAGGTGATCGGACAACAGTGGAACTGGACGTTCCGCTTCCCGACTTACCACGCCTTCCAGACTCGGGAGCTCGAGATCCCGGTCAACCAGGTGGTCGCCTTCCACGTCACTTCGCTCGACGTCACCCACTCGTTCTGGGCGTACGAGCTCGGCGTCAAGGCCGATGCCGTGCCCGGCGTCGACAACATCGCCTATGTCCGCCCGCGCAAGAGCGGCCGCTTCATGATTCGCTGCGCCGAGCTCTGTGGCCTCTGGCACGCCCACATGGCCTTGCACGGCCGGGTCGTCAGCCAGTCGGACTTCCATGCCTGGGCCGTGAAAGAGCTGGCCTTGAACCGCCACATCATCCCGTACCTCGGCCCCTTCCAACGCGTCTACGTCCCTGAGCCGAAGCACCGCGCCGGCTGATGGAGGAGATCGGATGACGGACACCACGGCCGACACCCGCACCCGCCCGCAGCGCTCGGCCTGGGGCGGGCTGATCGGCTTCAACTTGCTGACCGCGCTCGTGCTCGGAATCGGGGGCTTCTTCCTCGGCCACTGGATCGGGACCAAGATGGCCGTCGGCCACGACTACCTGATCGGCACCGACCAGAACGACGTCGCCATCTTCATGGGCTTCCTGTTCGGCTCGCTCGGCTGGCTGGCAGGGCTCGGCTTCTTCAACTACCCGCTCCAGCGCCTCGCCGGCCGCGCACCGCTCAGCGCGGCGGCGGACGAGGACATGTACGTCGTCCCGGACGCGACGGTCGCCCAGCACGAGGGCGGGATCGGCCGCTACTTCCGGCTCACCACCGACCACAAGGTCGTCGGCATCCAGTACTTCTTCGGCGTCGGGATCTTCTTCTTCATCGGCGGCCTCAACGCGATGCTGATCCGGACCGAGCTCCTGACGCCGCACGAGAAGGCCTGGCCGGCAGGCCAGTACATCTCGCTCGTCGGCCTGCACGGAACGATGATGATCATGATGACGTCGGCCTTCATCCTGGGGCCGTTCGGCAACTACCTCGTCCCCTTGATGATCGGTGCCAGGCGTCTCGCCTTCCCGCGAATCGAGGCGCTCACCTTCTGGCTCGTACCCCTCGCCGGGCTCGTTTTGCTCTCGGCGATCGCCTGGAACGGCTTCCCGACGGGATGGACCGGCTACGCGCCGCTCTCCGTCCAGGCGCGGGCCGGGATGGATGCGTACATCTTCGCCTTCATCCTGATCGCGATCTCGCTGACGCTGGTCGGGCTCAACCTGATGGTGACGATCCTGACCATGCGGGCGCCGGGGCTGACGTGGGGCCGGCTGCCGATCTTCGTCTGGGGCGTGCTCGCGACCTCGTTCCTGATGGTCCTGGCGGCGCCCGTGCTCGTGGCGACGATGCTGATGGGCCTGATGGACCGCGCCGCCAACACTTCCTACTTCATCTCCAGCGGCGGCGGCAGCGCCTACCTCTACGAGAACCTCTTCTGGTTCTTCGGGCACCCGGAGGTCTACATCCTCGCGCTACCCGGCTTCGGGATCGTGCTCGAGATCCTCCCCGTCTTCGCACGCAAGCCGCTCTGGGGGTACCGGCTCGCGGTCGCAGGGATGCTCGGCGTCGCTTTCCTCAGCTTCTTTGTCTGGCAGCACCACCTGTTCGTGAGCGGCATCAACGCGAGCCTGCGGCCCTTCTACATGCTCACGACCGAGCTGATCTCGATCCCGACCGGCTTCATCTTCCTGAACGCCATGGGGACGCTCTGGCGGGGCCGGATCCGCTTCACGGTGCCGATGCTGTTCGCGCTCGCGTTCTTCTTCAACTTCCTGATCGGCGGCCTCTCCGGGATCTTCCTCTCGGACGTGCCGAGCGACGTGACGACCCACGGCAGCTACTTCGTGATGGCGCACTTCCACTACACGATCATGGGCGGGCTCGTCTTCGCGTTCTTCGCGGCGACCTACTACTGGCTGCCGAAGATGACGGGCGTCACGCTCAACGAGACGCTCGGGAAGATCCATTTCTGGTTGGCGTTCGTGTTCTTCAACCTGACCTTCTTCCCGCTCTTCGCCGCCGGGTTCCTCGACATGCCGCGACGGGTCTCGACCTACGCGCCCTGGCTGCAGCCGCTCAACGACTTCGTCTCCGCCTCGGCCTACGTGCTCGGCTTCTCGATGCTGATCTTCGTCGCCAACCTGATCTGGTCGCTCGTCTTCAAGCGACAGCCGGCCGCCGAGAACCCGTGGATGAGCCGCTCGCTCGAGTGGCAGGTGCCGACGCCGGTGCCGGTGCACAACTTCGAGCGGATTCCGGTGATCACCGCGGGCCCGTACGAGTACGGCGTACCCAACGCGCAACCGGTGGCCGACCTCGGAGCCGGCGGGCTCGCGGTGGCGGGGAAGTAGGCGATGGCGAGCGGCACCGAGACCCGCCCGGAGTACGCGTACGAGAGCGTTGCCGTCGGCGACCGCAACCTCGTAGTCGCGACGCGGCTCGGCGCTGCAGCGCAAGCGTTTTTCTTCGTCTCCTTCCTGTTCGCGTTCTTTTACCTGCGGGCGCTGAACACGGACGGCCGCTGGAATCACCACGACCTCCAGCCCTCGCGCGCGTACGGCACCGTGATCCTGGTCTGCGTGCTCGGCAGCGTTGCAGGCACGTGGCTGGCGGCATGGGCGGGGCGGAAACCGGACGCGGGACTTTGGCGGATCGGCATGCTGGCCGCGATCGGACTGGCCGTCGCCGCGATCGTGGTGCAGTCGGTGCAGTACGTGAACCTCGGCTTCGGGCCCGGCGACGGCAGCTTCTCCGCAGTCTTCGTCGGCTGGACGGGGCTGATCGCGGCAAACATCCTCGGCGTCCTCTACTGGCTCTGGACGCTGTTCGCCGAGACGCTGAACCGGCGCGGTCGCGCTCTGGAGCTGCTGCGCCCCTCGACGGAGGCGGTCGCCCTCTACTGGGGCACGCTCGGCCTGATCGAGCTCGTCGCCTTCATCCTGCTGTACTTCGCGGCGTGACTGAAAGGAGGGCGAGATGAGCGACGTCACCGCCGGAGCTGTGTTGACCCTCGTGATCCCGCTCGGGTTGCTCATGGTCGTCCTCGCGATCTGGGCGATCCGGTTCTGGCGCGCCGGGGAGGAAGACCTCTCTGAGCTGCGCCACGCCGAAGACGACGGCTGAGCCTTGAACGACCCGGCGGCGCTCGGTCTCGTCGTCTTACTCGGGGCCTGGTACTGGGTCGGCAACCGGCAGGCGGCGCTGCGCGAGGTTCGGACCGGGCGGCGCCCACGTACGCCGATCTGGCGGTCGCTCGCGCTCTACGGCGCCCTGGGCTCGACGCTGCTCGCGCTCGACTCGCCGATCGACGGCTGGGCGGACAAGCTGCTCTGGGTGCACATGACCCAGCACATCCTGCTGATGCTGGTGACCGCGCCGCTCGTCGTCCTGGCGGCGCCCTGGATGGCGTTCTGGCGCCCGCTGCCGCTCGGCTTCCGGCGCGCGGTCGCCGGCTCGGTCGTCCAGGGGCGGACGTTTGCGCCGGTGCGGGCGGCGGCGGGCTGGATCTCGCGGCCGATTCCGGCGTTCGTCCTGTTCAACGCTGCTATCGCGTTCTGGCACATCCCGCGGTTCTACGACCTGACGCTCCAGACCACCGCTGTCCACTACGCGGAGCACTTCTCGTTCGTCCTCTTCGGGTGCCTGTTCTGGGCGCAGGTGATCGACTCGCCGCCGTTCCACCCGCGGCTCGGCTACTTCGGGAGAGCCGTCTACGCGGCCGCCGGCGGCTCCGCGAGCTGGGTGCTCGCGGTGGTGCTTGAGCTGGCGACGGCTCCGCTCTACCCCGCCTATGCGGCGCTGGCCCACCGTCCCGGCGGGATCTCCGCGCTGACGGACCAGCAGTTCGCGGGCGGGATGATGCTGGGGCCGGGTTCGATCACCTACGCGATCGTCGTCTTCTGGGCGATCTACCGCTGGCTCGACGAGGAGGAGCCGGAGCGGCGCCGCCGGAGCTACGAGCCGAGGTTGCGGACCGCGCGGGTCACGTCGGCCGCCGCGAACGGCCACAGGAACAACGCTCGCTGATAGCCGTTTCGGTCGACTAGGTAGGCGCCCTCCGTGTGGTCGATCCGGTGCTCCGTGACGCCG
>JBQCGP010000024.1:0-99256 GCA_051955535.1 Gaiellaceae bacterium
CTGGTGGCCATTGCCGCGCTCGTGGCGGTGGGCACTGCCGGCGGCGCGTCTAAGGCGGGAGGGACGTTCGTCATCGCCGGCGCGTCCGACCCGACCTATCTCGACCCGGCGCTCGTCTCCGACGGCGAGTCGTTCCGGGTCACGGAGCAGATCTTCGAGGGCCTTGTCTCGCTCAAGCCCGGCACGACCCTTATCAAGCCGGGATTGGCGACGAAGTGGAGCTCGAAGAACGGGAAGGACTGGACCTTCCTGCTTCGCCGGCACGTCAAGTTCACGGACGGCACGCCCTTCAATGCGGCGGCCGTGTGTGCCAACTTCAACCGCCAGTACAACTTCCGCGGCCCGTTCCAGGATTCGACCGCGAACTATTACTGGCAGGCCGTCTTCTTCGGCTACAAGCACAACGACAGCAGCGCTCTCACCAAGAGCCTCTACAGGGGCTGCACGGCGAAGGGCAAGTACACCGCCGTCATCCACCTGACGACTAAGTCGTCGTCGTTCCTGTCGGCCCTCGTCATCTCCGCGTTCTCGATCCAGAGCCCGACGGCGATGAAGAAGTACGGCGCCAACAAGGGCGAGCTTCGAAACGGCACCTTCTATCCAACCGGGACGTACGCGTTCAGCCACCCGACCGGAACCGGGCCGTTCAAGTTCAAGCAGTGGGTTGTCGGCCAGAAGGTCGTGCTCGTGCGGAACGATCACTACTGGGGCAAGAAGCCCGCACTGAGCCGCGTGATCATTCAGCCGATCTCGAACAACACGGCTCGCGTCCAGGCGCTGCAGAGCGGCGAGGTCAACGGCGCCGACCTGGTCCAGCCGACGGACGTTCCCACGATCAAGAAGAACAAGAACCTGAAGCTGCTGAACCGGCCGTCGTTCAACGTCGCGTACGTGACGATCAACTCGGCACACGCGCCGTTCAACAAGCTCGCGGTCCGGAAGGCGATCGCGTACGGTCTCGACCGCGCAGGCGTGGTCAAGTCGTTCTACGCCGGCCGAGCTCAGGTCGCACAGGAGTTCGAGCCGCCGCAGCTGTTCGGCTGGACGAACAAGGTTCCGAAGTACCCGTACGACCCGAACAAGGCCAAGGCCCTCCTGAAGTCCGCGGGCCTGAGCCTTCCGGTCCCGATCGACTTCTGGTACCCGACGAACGTCTCGCGGCCGTACATGCCGAGCCCGAACCTGAACTTCCAGGCGTTCTCGGCGAGCCTAGAGAAGTCGGGGTTCAAGGTCACCCCGCACAGCGCGCCGTGGCGTCCGGACTACGTCAAGCACGTCAACGACGGGACGGCCGGCGACATCAACCTGATTGGTTGGACGGGTGACTTCGGTGACCCGGACAACTTCCTGGGGACGTTCTTCAAGGTCTACCATCCCCAGTTCGGCTTCCACAACGCCAAGATCTTCAACATCTTGGCGAGGGCATCCGCCGAGACGAACATCACGAAGCGGATCGCCCTCTACAAGCAGGCGAACATCATCATCATGAAGTACCTCCCGGCAGTTCCCTACGCCCATTCTCAGCCGGCTCTCGGCATGCAGAAGAAGGTGAAGGGATACGTTCCGAGCCCCGTGGGCACGGATCCGTTCGCCGGGGTCTACTTCGGCGGGCAGTAGGTAGTAGCGGCGCAGCCGGCGGTCAAAGATGCTTCGGTATCTCGTCCGCCGGCTGCTCCTCCTCATTCCGATCCTCTTCGGCGTCTCACTCCTGATCTTCTTCTGGATCAGGGCGCTGCCGGGCGGTCCGGCCGAGTCGCTGTTGGGTGAGCGGGCAACGCCGCAGCTCGTCGAGGAGTACCGTCACCGCTACGGGTTGGACAAGCCCGTCTACGTCCAGTATTGGGCTTACCTGAAGACGACCTTGAGCGGCGATCTCGGCGTCAGCATCGCCGACCGCCGGCGGGTGACCTTCGACATCCGGCAGCGGTTCCCGGCCACGGTTGAGCTCGCCATTGCCGCGATGGTCTTCGCGATCTCGATCGGCGTCCCGCTCGGGTTCCTCGCCGCCAAACGGCACGGCGGCTTCTTCGACAACTTCAGCCTTGTCTTCTCGCTGATCGGAATCTCCATCCCGATCTTCTTCCTGGCGATCATCCTCAAGTACATCTTCGCGATCCGTCTCGGGTGGTTACCCAGCGTAGGGCGTGAATCCATCACGAGCAACGCCAAGCACCCGACCAACTTCTACATCCTCGATGCGATCATCGAGCGCGACTGGGCGGCGCTCGGCGACACGATCAAGCACCTGATCCTGCCGGCGATCGCACTCGGCTCGATTCCGCTCGCGATCATCATGCGGATTACCCGTGCGTCCGTGCTCGACGTCCAGAACGAGGATTACGTCCGAACGGCCCGCGCGAAGGGTCTGCCGCCCGCGACCGTCGACCGCCGCCACGTGTTCCGGAACGCGCTGCTGCCGGTCACGACGATCATCGGGCTCCAGACCGGCTTGCTGCTCTCGGGCGCGGTGCTGACCGAGACCGTCTTCGCGTTCCCCGGCATGGGGTCCTGGCTCCGTGACGCGATCTTCAATCGTGACTACCCCGTTCTCCAGGGCGGGATCCTCTTCCTGGCGATCGTCTTTGTCCTCGTGAACCTGATCGTCGACGTCTCCTACGCGTTCATCAACCCAAGGATCCGGTACTCGTGAGCATTGCGGAAATCGAAGCCCAAGAGATCGGCCTCGACCAGCCGACGGGTGGGCTCTGGCACGACGCCCTTCGGCGGCTGATCCGAAACCCGGCCGCGATTCTCGGTTTCATCCTCGTCTTCACGTTCGTCACGATCGCGCTCTTCGCCCCGCTGCTCGCCCACGGTGGGCCGAAGGACCAGCACCTCGCGCTAATCGCCGGCGGCTGCTGCCCAGGGCCGTCGCACGCTCACTGGCTCGGAGTCGACCAGCTCGGGCGCGACGTCTACACCCGGATCCTCTATGGCGCGCGCTACTCCCTCTTGATCGGCATCGTCTCGGTGACGATCGGGCTCTCGATCGGTGTGATCCTCGGCTCGATCGCCGGCTACCTTGGGGGCGCCACCGACTCCGTGATCATGCGGTGCATGGACGTGATGCTCGCGATCCCGGGCCTGCTCTTCGCGATCGGGATCGTCGCCCTGCTCGGGCCGGGCCTCTACCAGATCATGATCGCGGTCGGCGTCGTCAACATCCCGATCTTCGCTCGCCTGTTGCGCGGCTCGATCCTCTCGCAGCGCGAGAACGACTTCGTCCTCGCGGCGCGTTCGGTCGGTGTGCGCCGTCCGACGATCCTCTTTTCGCACATCCTCCCCAATGCGATCTCGCCCGTGATCGTGGCGGGGACCCTCGCGATGGCAACGGCCATCATCGACGTTGCGGGTCTCGGCTTCCTCGGGCTCGGCCCTCAGGATCCGGCGACTCCGGAGTGGGGGACGATGCTGAGCGACGTCAACGATTACCTCCAGACAGCGCCGTGGCTCGCGATCACGCCCGGCGTCGCAATCGTCCTCTCGGTGCTCGGCTTCAACCTGATCGGCGACGGACTGCGCGAGGCTCTCGACCCGAAGCTGCGGGGCCGCACCGGCCGCTTCCGCCGGCGCAGTGTGTTCTGGCCCGGCCCCGTCAGGCGGAAGGCAGAGAGTGGCGCCTAAGGAGCCGCTGCTCGCCGTCGACGATCTGCGCGTCCAGTTCTGGACGGGCAGCGGCACCGTCTACGCGGTCAACGGCATCTCGTTCGAGGTCGCACCGGGCGAGACACTAGGGATCGTCGGCGAGTCCGGGTGTGGAAAGAGCGTCACGGCGCTTGCGCTGCTCGGCCTGCTGCCCAGGGCCGGGCAAGTCATGTCAGGCACCGCCCACATGGACGGGCGCGATCTGTTCAAGCTGAAGGACAGGGCGATGCGACGGCTCCGGGGCCGTCAAATCGCGATGATCTTCCAGGATCCGATGACGAGCCTTAACCCGGTGCTGACCGTCGGACGGCAGCTGAGGGAGCCGCTCGAGACGCACTTCGGGCTCAGCCGGAAAGAGGCGACGACGCGGGCGGTCGAGCTCCTTGACCGGGTCGGGATTCCGAGCCCGAAGGCTCGCATCTACGACTATCCGCATCAGTTCTCCGGCGGCATGCGCCAGCGCGCGATGATTGCGATGGCGCTCGCGTGCAAGCCGAAGCTCCTGATCGCCGACGAGCCGACCACCGCCCTCGACGTGACGATCCAGGCTCAGATCCTGCAAATCCTCCGCGAGCTCGTCGCCGAGGAGGACACCGCCCTGATTTTGATCACGCATGATCTCGGCGTCGTCGCCGGCATGTGCGAGCGCGTCAACGTGATGTATGCGGGGATGTTCATGGAGACCGGTTCGGCGGAGCAGTTGTTCGAGCGGCCGCGCCATCCGTACACGCTCGGCCTGCTCCAGAGCGTGCCGCGGCTCGATGCGACCAGGCGCGCAAAGCTCCAGCCGATCGAGGGCGCGCCCCGCAACATGCTGAGGCCGCCGAGCGCCTGCCCCTTCCAGCCGCGCTGTCGATACGAAGTCGACCTTTCCCGCAAGGAGGTGCCGCCGCTCGTCGAGATCGAGCCCGGCCACAAGCTCGCCTGCTTCAACCCCGTGCCGGCGGAGGAGTGGGAGCGGACGCGCGTGGCGGCGACCGCATGAGCTCGGCGGCACGCAGCAACGGAGCCGGCCCGCTCGTCGAGCTCGAGAATCTCAAGCAGTACTTCCCGATCAAAAGCGGCCTCGTCCTCGATCGCCACGTCGGTGACGTACGCGCGGTCGACGACGTGACGCTGACGATCAACCGTGGGGAGACCCTCGGTCTAGTCGGCGAGTCCGGCTGCGGCAAGTCGACCGTCGGCCGCACGATCCTTCGTTTGTACAAGCCGACTGCGGGCCGCATCGTGTTCGACGGCAAGGACATCACGACTCTCGGTGAGGGCGAGCTTCGTCCGCTACGGCGTCGGATGCAGATGGTCTTCCAGGACCCCTTCGCGTCCCTCAACCCCCGGCACAGCATCGGCAAGACGGTCGGCGAACCGATCCGCACCCACGGGATCGCCGGCCGGCGAGAGGCGAACGCCCGCGTGCGCGAGCTGCTCGAGGCGGTGGGTCTGCCGGCCGACGCGGCGAACCGCTATCCGCATGAGTTCTCGGGCGGCCAGCGCCAGCGGATCGGCCTCGCGCGCGCTCTGTCGGTCAACCCGGAGTTCATCGTCGCCGACGAGCCGGTCTCCGCCCTCGACGTCTCGATCCAGGCACAGATGATCAATCTCTTCGAGGAGCTCCAAGACGACTTCGCACTGACTTACCTCTTCATCGCGCACGACCTCGCCGTCGTCCGGCACATTTCGGACCGAATTGCTGTCATGTACCTCGGCACGGTGGTCGAGGTCTCGTCTGCGGGCGAGCTCTACGAGAACCCGCTCCACCCGTACACGATCTCGCTCCTCTCGGCGGTGCCGATCCCGGATCCGGTCGTCGAGAAGCGCCGTGAGTCGATCCTGCTCGCCGGCGATGTGCCCAGCCCCGCGAATCCTCCGAAGGCGTGCCGCTTCCACACGCGCTGCCCCTACGTGCAGCCGACGCGCTGCCGCGACGAGGTGCCGCACCTTCGGAAGCTGGGAGAGGGCCACGAGGTGGCTTGCCACTGGGCCGAGGAGATCAAGGCTGGCCAGATCAAGCGCCACGAGGTGAAGCCTGTCTTCGATCCGGGCATCGTCGAGCCGGCCCCGGAGCCGCCCCCCGTTTAGAGGGTTTCAGGGTCAACCCGGGTTGAAAGTCCGGGGAACCCCCCTTTCGAGCTAACTCAAACCGCTAAAGCGCGTTGAGGGCTCGGCCGATAGCCCAATCGTGGACGCTGCCGAGCGCAACGAGATCCTGAACCGCTACCGCGATCATTCGCGCCGTTTCGAAGCGGTTGCCCAGCGGCGCGGCAGCAACGGCGGCGAGGTAATTCCGTTTGCCGGCCCGCTGCAGGAGCTCGAGCAGGAACCGACGAGCCGCGAGCTCGAGGTGCTCCAGCTCATCTCGGACGGTCTCGTCAACAGGGAGATCGGCCAGCGGCTGTTTCTCTCAGAGGAAACCGTGAAGTCCCACGTGCGGCACCTGTTGGCAAAGCTCCAGGCCCGCTCGCGCGCTCATGCAGTAGCCGTCGGCTTCCGCCGCGGCTTGATCGCCTAGCGAAGCGCGCGAATTACCGACCCGCGTTTCGGCGGGGCGGCGCGGCTTGCGCGCCAATCGCCAACCCACCCATTTCGGTGGGCAGACGCAACTTCCTACCAGTCTTTCCACAAGCCTTGTGGATATCCCTCAACAGGGGGATGCCAGCGAGCTGTGGAAAACGGAAGCTACGCGGGCTTTACCAGTCTTTTGAGAAACCGACGAGGGTAACTCGTCCGAAA
This sequence comes from Gaiellaceae bacterium, assembly GCA_051955535.1. Lineage (GTDB taxonomy): Bacteria > Actinomycetota > Thermoleophilia > Gaiellales > Gaiellaceae > 13-2-20CM-68-14. Next base: position 6,373 of record JBQCGP010000024.1, read on the forward strand.
AGGCGGCGAACAGTGTTCACGCGACTCTCCTCATAGGGGACCAACGGCAATGACGGTTATACCCCTTTTGGGGGACGAATTCAAGAGATTCGCGCAAGAATCCCGCCCTTCGCGTGCGGACGCAGATCGTCGGTTGCTCGCGTACGTGGCGATGCTGAGTGTCTCTGCGCTTGCGATTGGCGCCGCCGTGGCTGGAACGCAGACGTTGCCGAACATGTGGGCAGTTGTGGGTTTGGCTGCGATGGCGGTTGCTGCTGAGCGTGGGAGCGTCCGCCTCAGCAATACGACAGAGAGTTCGATTGGCCTCCTTCCGACCCTGCTCGCTGCCGTGTTGTTTGGGCCCCTCGCGGCGATGATTGTCGCTGCCAGTTCTCAGCTGGGTGATCTGCGACCGCCTTACCTCAAGTGGCCGACGTACACGGCAATTCGTGCGATCACCGGGGCCGGTACGGGGCTTGCAGTTCTGGCCACGGCGTCGGCTCTACACGGTGTGTCTGGGATCGTGGTTGCGACCCTCGTTGGCGCTGCCGTAGCCGAGATGCTCGACATCGCGTTCACCGCACTTACGCATCGCGTGCGGCGTAACGGTGAGATGAAGGATGTCGTTCGACTTCTCGTGCCGTTGGTGCTCACCTCCATTCCTCTTTACGCATCGGTGGTGGCGCTCCTGGCTATCGCGTACACAGAATTGTCACCCTGGACGCTCGCGCTGTTTGCCGTCCCGGCCCTTGCCGCCCAGCGGTTGTTCGTGATGTACCGGGAGCAGCGTGATCTGACCGATGAGCTCCTCGACGCAAACGCACAACTTCAGAAAGCGAACCTCTCGTTTGCGAGTGCGCTGGTCGCGACCCTAGACGCACGAGACCAGTACACGGCTGGCCACTCCGCCGCAGTTGCGGTTTACGCCAAAGACATCGCGGCTCGTCTCGGTCTGAGCGAGGAGGACCAACAGCTCGCACATCTAGCCGGCCTCGTGCACGACATCGGAAAGGTGGGTCTACCAGCAGGCTTGCTCGAGAAGCGCGGCCCGCTAACTCTCCAGGAAAGGCGCCAGATGGAAGAGCATCCGGCCGTCGGCGAGCGCATCTTGGCGAATGTCGAGAACTACGCGCACATCGCGCGGGTTGTTCGACATCATCACGAGCGAGTCGACGGGAACGGCTACCCGGACGGTCTACGGGCAAACGAGATACCACTGATCTCCCGGATCCTTGCCGTTGCCGATGCCTACGACGCCAAGACATCGAACCGCCCGTACAGAGATGCGATGCCTTCCCAAGTAGCGCGGCTTCGCCTCGCCCCAGCGGTTGAATCTCAGTTCGATACCTCAGTTGTCGCGGCGTTCGAGGCAGTCTTGGCGACGTCGGACGATGGCTACAAACGCGGAGCTGCGGTGGGATCGCGCCGGGAGACCGTTTTCGCAGACCCGGCGCTTCGAGTCGTATCGGCGAAATAAGGCATTCAGGGCTCGTTCGACGTTTCCCGGATTACCGGCATGCGCCTTGCATCACCGATCTCGGTTTCAGGTATTTGCGACTTGCTCAGGCGTGCGGCCTCGACGCGATTCCGAACGCCGAGTTTTTCGTAGATGTGCCGAAGGTGGGCTTTAACCGTTACTGGGCTGATGAAAAGAAGACGACCAACCTCTTGATTGGTACGTCCCTCAGCAACCAGGTCGAGGACCTGCTGTTCACGGCGCGACAGAAGTGATGTGTCGGACACTCTGACGGATGGAAGGTTCAATCCGAACTGCTTTGCAAGGTCAAAGTCGTTGGATCGGCGAAGCATCTCCTCGGTGAACCTTTTGCCACTAGAGGCAATCGAAAGATCGACGAGCGGCGGATAAGCTCTGCATCCCGTCACAAAGACGTCGAGCTGACCAAGAGTCTGAAGCGTTGAGATTGCTTCGGCCGCTGCTTCGACAGCCAGACTGCCTTCATTCGAAGCAATGATCACGCGAGCTAGTTGAGCGAAGGCCAGGCCTTCTCCGTGCGAGGCTTCGTCCGGAACTGCCGAAATCGCCTCGCGTGCCTCCTCGTTTTCCCCTAAAGCTGCAAGAACGACGGAACGAATCCCTAGGTATTCTGCGTGAAGGATCGAGCGCTTCGCAGTCTTGTATGCACCTGTAACTTCAGCAGCTTTCGCATTGTCCCCCCGGGCGATATGAAGGCGCGCAAGTACTGCTGATCCGTTCACTGAAAGGAACGCATCATCGCGAACTCTTGCGAACTCAAAGACGCGCTCCAGAAAGGCTTCCGCGGCAATGAGTTCACGTACCCCGACTGATGCAAGCGCCGCCAAAAGTTGGGCGTGCGGTTCGACAAACGAGAGACGGTATGTCTCGGCATCATCAAGTTCGTTTGCAGCAGCTCGCTGTGCTTCTTCGTAGCGGCAATTGAGTGCCAATGCCCAGCCGTAGGCGTTCCAGAACGCTGTTCGAATCATTGGATCGGTCGCCCGGTCAACGAGATGTGTCGCACCTGATTGGGCCTCTAATGCCTCCGTTACGCCTTCCTGGCGCATCGCAAGCATTAGCTCTGCGTTCGCCATGCGAACCGCGTCGTCGACAGTCGATTCGCGTACGCGGGCGAACTCCTGAAGATACTTGCGCGTGTCGGAGTGATATGAGTCAAGCGCAGCGATAAAGGCGGCCCATCTCGCTTCTCGCTCGAGTGTCTTATCGCGAGAGAGACGAACGCACTGTTCAAAGCTTTCGAGGGCGGCCTCGTAGTGTTCGTTGAAATACGCGGCCTGACCGATCCGGAAGAAGCTGCGCGCACGAAGGGGGTCGGGCTCGGAGAGTTCCCCAACTGCTGCCGTGGCCAGCACCTCAGCTCGAAGATGTTTTCCTTCTCGGAAGACCACTTCTGCCTCAGCTAGCCGAACAACAGGCGAGCTGATCCGATACGCGTTGGCGGCATCGACCCACCTTCGCAGCGTTGCTACACGGCCAACGGTGAGCAATGCATCGAGACCTGCACGAATCAAGTCTTCGAGAAGGTCGGGCATTCCGAACTCAGCCGCAACCGAATAGGCGGTGTCCCAATCTTTCGTCGCGACGGCGATCTTGAACACTGACCTTGCCGTTGCCTCTAGACCTTTTGGGTCTCTTTCGGTAAATCGCATCAAGAGAAATTGCCGTAGCAGCGGATGGATCTGCCAGTCAGTGCCCGCTCGACTCAAAAGCCCGAGGTGCTCGGCCCAGTGAAGTTGAGCTACGGAGTCCTTTCCGAAAAGCTCAATACAAATAGGGCGTTCAACTCTCGGCAGTACGGCGACGCGGCATAAGAGCTGTTGCGTGCCTACGTCGGCGGTATTGAAGCACTCTTGGGCGAAGAAGTCGTACAGCGCGTCGTCCATTGCACCCTCCGGCGCGACAGCGGCACCTGTGAGTGCTGCCATCCCGATGACCGCTGGCCAACCATCGGCTAGCGCAACGAGGGCTGGGGCGGACGCATCCGAATGCCGGTTCAAGAGTTTGTTCGCTTCGTCGGCGTCCATTGCTAGATCGTCACGACCGACCTCGAAGATCTCCCCGTACATGATCCGGCGCGCACTTGCCCAAGACGGACGGCGTCGGCTCGTTACGAGTAGCCGAATCGGTGCCGATTTCGGAAGAGATGCAACTAGGACCTCGGCGGCTTCCGAGTCCATTAGTAGGTGGTAGTCATCAATCGCCAACCACGCATCTCTGGGCGCGCCGGCGAAACAACGGCCGACGAAGTCGGCGAGAACTTCCACTTCCTCTTCCGGGTCACGGCTGAGGTGAAGCCGTTCATCGAGTGTGCTTGGGTCTGACTCCGTGAGGCTGGAGCCTGCATCAGCAAGCCGAGCAGCGAGTGCGGCAACATCGGCCGACGCGCCCGTTGCCGAATGCCACACATGCGGCTTGTCAGTGAGCCATTGCCTCGCCAGGGTCGTCTTGCCGTAGCCGGCAGGGGCCACGAGCAAGACGATTGGTGCTTCCGACTCCGTAAGCAGGCGCGTCAAGCGGGGGCGCTCGATGATGTGGCGCCGCGGGGCCGTCGCGTGTCTTCGGTTGACCTGCCTGGTCTCCACTGCCAGCGGGAGGTGCCTGCTCCGCGGCGGAGGTTACTGGCGGCGGCGAGGATTTTCGACCGTCACTAAAGGACACTCCGCGCCTGCGACCGCGAGCGGCCGCAGGCGCGGTGCCGTCAGTCCCCGCTTCCGGAGATCCCGGGAGCGAGGCTTTTCGAGAGCGGGTCGTCGCCCGTCTGCTCGAGGTAGGCGCGCGGGATCTGACGCCGGCGCGCGACGCCGAGCTTCTGGCGGAGGACGTCACAGTGGGCCTTCGCCGTTCGTGGCGAGATGCCTAGCCGCTCTCCAACCTCTTCGTTCGAGCAACCTGCCGCGATCAATTCCACGACCTGCTTCTGACGCGGAGTGAGCGTGGGCGGGCTCTGCACCATCGTTGACATGGCCCCGACGCTAACAACGTTGTCTTCGATCGTCTATTGACCATATGGCGTATTTCGAACGTTACGCCGCTTGGCGAGGTGCGCAAGACCTCAGGCCGCCGGGAGCACCGGCTCTCGCCGGACGAACGACGCCGCGTGACCGCGTTCGTTCGCGAGCGGGAGTTGCTCGCGGTCGAGGGCACCGATCCTGACCAGCAGCTCGAACTCGTCGCGGAGGTGCGTCCGCATCATCTCGGGGCCATCGGTCGCGATCGTGAAAGCCACCCCGTTCTCGGTGAAAGCTCGGAACGTCTCGCGTAGGGCGTCCTCCGATTCGAGCGCCTTTGTCAGGAGGTTCGACGTGGGGCAAATCTCGAGCACGATCTCGCTCTCGCGGAGAGTGTCCATCAGCTCCGGATCGCGTGCGGCAAGGATTCCATGGCCGATCCGGTCGGGGCGAAGGGTCTCGATCACCTCTCCGATCTCCTCGACGCCGGCGTCGCCGCCTTCCTCGCCGACGTGGATCGTCACGCCGAGCCCGGCCTCGCGCGCTTCCTCGACAAGTGGCTGCAGGTCGCGGTAGGCGTAGCGCTCACCATGGGGCCGAGGGCCCGCGACGTCGACCCCGACGATTCCGCGCGGCGCCCAGCGGATCGCCTTGTCCACGATCACCCCGTTCATCTCGAGCGTGAAAGTTCGGTCCATCATCAGGATCAGGCCTGCGTTGACCTGCGGGTACTCGAGGCTGGCGCGGTCGAGGCCGCGAGTCGCGGCCAGGATGATGTGGTCGAGATCGCGCTCCCCGCCCCTGTTTCGCTTCATCGGGTTGAAACGGAGCTCGAGGGTGGTGATTCCCTGGGAGCGGTAGGCGCCGCCGATCGCTTCATGCACCGAGCGCTCGACGGCGATCGGGCTCGACTGGATCAGCTCGGTCCAGTGGTAGATCGCATCGAGCGCGTCCAGGTCGGGCACGCCGCGTGGGTCTGCGATCGTGACGAGCCGGTCGAACTCCCAGTAGTCCTTCACCGGCAGGGCGATGCCCTGCTCGTGCGCCAGGCTCCAGAGGATGTCGGAGGAAACCGAGCCGCCGAGGTGCGTGTGCAGCTCGGCGAGACCCTCCATGGAGGAAGTCTAGAAGCGCACGGCGACGCTACGCGCTTCTACGGGTTGCCGTGTCCTGCCGCTCCGGCTCTTGTTCTTGGTCGTCCGCGTCAGGGTCGATCTCGCGTGCGCGTGCTGCGTGCCCGTCCGCGGCCGCTCGCTCGCGTCTCGCTTGCCCGCGGCCTGCCAGTTGAAACTCCTACGTGTGGATGACGATCTGCGTCCCGAGCGGGACGGCGCGCATCAGGTACCGCAGGTCGGCCGTATCCGCGTGCAGGCAGCCGGCGCTGACCGCGCCGTACGCGCCACCGTGGATCGCGAGGCGTGCGCCGCCCGTCCAGCCCGGCGGCGGATGCGGCTGATTCCCGGAGAGGGCGAGCAGACAGCAGCCGTAGTAGGGGCCGAGAGCCGAGCCGGGCATCTTGTCGGTGATCGAAAAGCGGCCTGTGGGTGTCGAGGTGCCTGGCCGACCGATCCCTACGCGGATACGGCGGACGACCTGGCCGTGGGCCCAGACGCGGAGCAGCTGCCGCGAGAGGTCGGCTTCGAGCTCGAGCCGCACACGCCCGAAGGCAAGTGCGCTGGGTTGTGCCCGGATCCAGCCGATGTGCCCGTTCGGCATCGCTGCCGTCCTCACGCCGAGCCAGTGGCCGCGTGTGCGGACGACCGGCATCGTCAGCTGCGAGCCGTAGACCGTGCGTGAGCCGAGCAAGCCGACGCTGTGGCCGTTCGGGCGAAGGTGCAGGGCGAGGCGGTGACCGGGCCGAATCGCGGCGACGAGCGTGCCGGTCGGTTTGGCGCGCCGGGTCTCGTGGCGCTGCGGGCTCGGGTGCCGCTGCGGGTTCGCGTGCCACTGGGGGCTTGCGTGCTCCCCTGGTGTGGCGAGATGGACGAGCATCGCGGCGAGGGCCAGCAGAGAAACCACGAGCAGCAAATCGGCCGGCGCGACCGCTCGCTTTTTGCGCGACTCACCGTCGAGGACATGAGTCAGTGCGACCAAGGGCGGTTACCCGGGCTCCACGGGCTGCTCGAGCAGGCTCTCGATCAGCAGCGTCGCGACCTCGACCGAGTCCGACAGCCGCTGCTCGTCGACGAGCTCGAGACGCTCGGTCGGAAGGTGGTACTCGTCGTAGCCGAAGTGGGAGAGGCTGGCCGACGGGATGCTTTTTTCGTGGAACGGGAACGCGTCGACCCCCGGCCCCGCTGGTCCGACGCTCAGCTCGTAGCGGTCACCGAGGCCCAGCTCCGCCGCGAAGCCGGCCAGCCGGTCCGAGAGCGCCTGTGGCGACGCCATCAGCTCGAAGCGGTCGCCGTGGGCGATGCAGTCGAGATTCACGATTCCCTTGATTCGCTTCAGCTCGCCGGTCACCTCGGCATCGAAGATCCACGAACGAGAGCCGATGCAGCCGATCTCCTCCGCTGCGAAGGCGATGAAGATCAGGGAGCGCATGTGTTCGCGGCCGGCGAGCTCCTCGGCGATCCTGCGCACCCCCTCGACGCCGGTCGCATTGTCGATGACGCCGGGGCCGCGCCAGACGGAGTCGTAATGGGCGGAAACGATGATCGCCTCCTCGCTCTGTCCGCGCACCTCGGCGACGACATTCCGCTCCGTGACCCCAGGCACGAAACGGCCGCGTACGCGCACGCGCGCCCGAGCGTCTTCCATCCCGCGCAGCCGCGCCGAGTCGGCGCCCGAGATGAACACCGCCGGGCCGATCGCGATCTGCCGTGCTCCGGTGAGAAACGGGATTGCCGGCCCGCCGAATGGGCTCATCAGCAGCCGGGCGAGCTCGCGTCCGTCGTCGTCCTCGACGGCGAAGACGTCGGCCTCAGGGAAGAAGCCGCCGATCGAGTGATCGCCTAGCCGGCGGACGCTGCCCTCGACGAACCCGTCGGTCGGGTTCGAGTAGATGCACGGGCCGGCGTCCCATCGTTCGCCGTCGATCTCGAGCTCCGGCTCCTCGGCCTCGTAGCCGAGCAGCCCGAATTCATGGAACTGAGGCTTTACCCCCGCCTCACGAAAGGCGTCGGCGACCGCCTCGGCCGCCCGAGCGGCAGCCGGCGTGCCCGCCTGACGCACTCCGATCTCCGCGCCCAGCGTCTCGACGAGGCTCACGGCGGCGGACTGTAGCGCCGAACCGGCGCGTCCACAGGGAGTGCGCAACTAACATCGCACCCCTCAGATCAGTCTCCATACGTATCAATACAACTGCGGGAGGTCGAGTGATGCGTTGGCGTTCCCTAATTCCACTACTGGTCGTCGTCGGGCTGGCAGGGCTCGTCCTCACCGCGTGCGGCGGTAGCAGCAAGAAGAGCGCCGGCACGACCACGAACGCGACCGCGGCCGGGGCGTCCGGCGGGACCTTCATCGCCGTCGCCAACAAGGCCCCATCCGGCTCGCCCGACCCGCAAATCGACTACACGCTCCAGGAGTGGCAGCTCCTGATCTTCACGCACGACGGCTTGGTCGCATTCAAGCGGGCCGGTGGGACCGAGGGCACGAAGCTCGTTCCCGACCTCGCCACCTCGGTGCCGACGCCGACGGACGGCGGCAAGACCTACACCTTCACGCTCCGCAAGGGAATCAAGTTCTCGGACGGCAAGGAGCTGAAGGCGAGCGACGTCAAGTACACCTTTGTGCGCCTGTTCAAGATCAAGCAGAGCCCGAACGCGGGCTCCTGGTACAACGTGATCGTCGGCGGCGACGCGTGCGTCAAGGCTCCGGACACGTGCAATCTGGACCAGGGCGTGATCGCTAACGACGCGAAGGGAACGGTCACGTTCCACCTGACGCGCGGCGATCCGGAGTTCCTCGACAAGCTCGCCGTGCCGTTCGCGTTCATCCTCCCGACGGGAACGCCGAACCACGAGGTGCAGATCCCGCCGGCCGGGACTGGCCCGTACAAGTGGGTCGAGTACAACCCGAACAAGGAACTGAAGCTCGTCCGCAACACGTACTTCAAGGAGTGGTCGAAGGACGCCCAGCCGAACGGCAAGCCCGACGTGATCCTCGAGAAGCTCAACATCTCGGTCGAGGGCGAGGTCACGCAGGTCGAGAACGGGACGGCGGACTGGATGTTCGACCTGCCTCCGGCCGATCGCCTCAACGAGATGTCGACGAAGTACGCCAACCAGGTCTACGTCAACCCCCTGACTGCCGTCTTGTACTTCGCCATGAACGTCCGCATCCCGCCGTTCAACAACCTGAAGGCCCGCCAGGCGGTCAACTACGCGGTCGACCGGAACGCGCTGGTGAAGATCTACGGTGGCCCAAAGCTCGGCGTGCCGACCTGCCAGATCCTGCCGCCGGACTTCCCGGGCTACAAGCCGTACTGCCCGTACACGAAGAACCCGGGGAAGAGCGGCAAGTGGACGGGGCCCGATATGGCCAAGGCCCAGAAGCTCGTTAGCGAGTCAGGCACGAAGGGCGCCGTCGTCAAGGTGAACACCGACACCACGGACGTGAACAAGGGATTCGGCGAGTACATGATCGGGCTGCTGAACAAGATCGGCTACAAGGCCCAGCCGCAGTTCCTGTCGGCCGACATCCAGTACCCGTACTGCCAGAACTCGAAGAACAAGGTCCAGATCTGCGAATCGAGCTGGTACCAGGACTACCCGGCGGCCTCCGACTTCCTGAACGTCCTCCTGGGCTGCAGCAACTACATCCCGAACTCGAACGCGAGCCCGAACATCGCCGAGTTCTGCGACCCCACCATCCAGCACAAGATGAACTCGGCGCTGCAGCAAGGGATCACCGACCCGAGCAGCGCGAACAACACGTGGGCGGAGGTCGACAAGGAGGTTACGGATCAGGCACCGTGGGTTGCGATGATGAACCCGAAGTACGTGAACTTCGTGTCGAAGCGCGTCAAGGGATTCATCTTCAGCCCGCAGTGGTACTTCCTGATCGACCAGGCCTCTGTGAAGTAGTCCTACAAAGGAGCGGGCCGCCGAATGGCCGTTTTCGAGCCTGAAGCCGAAGGCATCGTCCTCGACGCCAAGGAGACCGGGGGCGATGTCGTCGGCCGTAGCCCGTGGGCGCTCGCCGGCCGCCGTCTGCTCAGGAACAAGCTCGCGATGGGCGCGGGCGTCCTCTTCTTGGCGATCGTCGCGGTCAGCCTCGCGGCACCGCTCTACGCCCATCACGTTGCGCGCACCGACCCCTTCCAGCCGAACCTCTCGGGCACGTTCCAGCTGAACGGCAAGACGGTCCAGGTGATCCAGCAGGGCGGCGGGAAGCTCGGCCTCGGCGAGACGCCGGTCGGCCCGACCTGGCACTCGAAGTACTTGTTGGGCGCCGACCAGCTGGGACGCGATGTGATGGCCCGTGTCCTCTACGGTGGCCGCGCGTCGCTCTTCATCGGTGTCGGCTCAGCCGTCCTCGCGTGCCTGCTCGCACTGATCCTCGCCCTGATAGCAGGTTACTTCGGCGGCACCGTGGACCTTGTCCTCTCTCGGCTGATGGACCTGATCTGGGCGTTCCCGCTCTACTTGTTCGCGATCTCGCTGGCGACGGTGCTGCTCGCGCGGCCGACGAACAAGCCGCTGAAGGTCGGTTTCGTCACCCTGAATGCGCGGAGCCTCTGGATCCCGCTGCTGATCATCGGGTTCGTCTACGTGCCCTATGTGTACCGTCCGATCCGCGGCCAGGTGCTCTCGCTTCGCGAGAAGGAATTCGTCGAGGCCGCACTCGCCCAGGGCGCCGGAAGCTTCCGGCTTGTCTTTCGGGAAATCCTGCCGAACGTGATCTCGACAGTGATCGTGCTGCTGCCGCTGATGATCGCGACGACGATCCTCACCGAGGCGGCACTCTCGTACCTCTCGATCGGAGTCCAGTCGCCCCAGGCAAGCTGGGGGACGATCATCCAGGACGGCCAGGCATTGCTCTATTCGCGACCGTGGGTCGCGGTTGTGCCGGGCATCTTCATCGTGCTGACGGTGCTCGCGCTGAACGTCTTCGGCGACGGCTTGCGGGACGCGCTCGACCCGCGCTCCAAGGTCAGGGTGAAGTAGCCCTTGCTCACGTTCGTCATCCGCCGCCTGATCGGGCTGATCGCGGTCATGTTCGTCCTGTCCATCCTCGTCTTCCTGCTCTTCTTCGAGACGCCGGGAGTCGATCCGGCGCGGCTGATGGCCGGGCGCAACCCGAGCCCTCAGACGATCGCGAATATCAAGCACGAGTTCGGGCTCGACCGGCCGCTGCCGGTGCGCTACGCGCTGATGATGAAGCGCATGTTCATCACCCGGGATCTGATCTCGTACGGCAGCCACACCAAGGTGATCCCGGAGATCATCAACGCGGCGCCGGTGACGTTCTCGCTCGTTTTCGGCGCCGCCATCATCTGGGTCGTCTTCTCGATCCTGTTCGGGCTGGCGGCCGCGGTCTTGCGCGGGACGATCTGGGACCCACTCCTGATGGTCCTGGCCTTGATCGGAATCTCGATGCCGGTCTTCTGGCTCGGTGAGATCGTCAACCTGTTCACGCAGAGCCGCTGGCACAACGTCTTCCTGTTCAGTTGGGTGCCACCGCTCGGCTACACGCCGCTGACGCAGGACCCGCTCAAGTGGTTCGAGGGGCTCGTCTTCCCCTGGCTGACGCTGTCCATCCTCTACGTCGGCTTCTACGCCCGGGTACTGCGCGCGAACCTGATCGAGACCGAGAACGAGGACTACATCCGCACCGCGCGGTCGAAGGGAATCTCTGAGCGGCGCGTGCTGGTCAAGCACAACCTGCGCACGTCGATGATCGCCTTCGTGAGCCTCTTCGGCCTCGACTTCGGGATCCTCGTGGCCGGCGGCGCCCTGCTGACCGAGGTCGTCTTCGGGCTGCCGGGCGTCGGCCTCCTCACCTACAACTCGCTGACTTCGCTCGACCTGCCGGTGATCATGACGACCGTGATCTACGGCGCCTTCTTCATCACCCTCGCGAGTGCGCTCGTCGACCTGCTCTACGCCTGGCTCGACCCACGCGTCCGCCCGACGTAGGGTGGGCCGCTAGTGCCCGCCGAGCCCCTCCTCGAGGTCAAGGACCTGCACGTCTCCTTCCGGACCGAGGATGGGATCGTTCGCGCCGTCGACGGCGTCTCGTTCACGGTGGGCGAGGGCGAGGTGGTCGGGATCGTCGGCGAGTCCGGGTCGGGGAAGAGCGTGACGATGATGTCCGTGATGAGGCTGATCGCCGACCCGAACGTGATGTACACGGGCGAGATCGTCTACAAGGGCCGCAACCTGATGGCTCTCTCACGCGACGCGATGCGGGAGGTGCGCGGCGAGGAGATCTCCATGATCTTCCAGGACCCGATGACCTCGCTGAACCCCGTCTACAACGTCGGGTGGCAGATCGAGGAGCAGCTCAACGAGCACTACAGCCTGCGCAAGGGCCAGGCACGGCAGCGCGCGGTCGAGCTGCTCAGGCAGGTCGGGATTCCGAACGCCGAACAGCGTGTCGACAACTACCCGCATGAGTTCTCGGGCGGGATGCGGCAGCGGGTGATGATCGCGCTAGCACTCTCGTGCAACCCCGACCTGCTGATCGCCGACGAGCCGACGACCGCGCTCGACGTGACGATCCAGGCTCAGATCCTGGAGCTGGTCAAGAACCTCAAGCGCGACTTCGGCTCGGCGGTCGTTCTGATCACTCACGACCTCGGCGTTGTCGCCGACATCGCAGACCGGATCCTCGTCATGTACGCCGGCCGGATCGTCGAGGAGGGGAACAAGGAGCAGATCTTCTACGACCCGCAGCACCCGTATACGTGGGGGCTGCTCGGGTCGATCGCGCGCCTCGACCGGCCGCGGCCGCGCCGCCTGACTGCGATCGCGGGACAACCGCCGTCCTTGATCAACCGGCCGAGGGGCTGCGCCTTCCGGCCACGCTGTCCGCAGGCGTTCGAGCGTTGCAGCGTCGACGATCCGCTGCTGACCGACAAGGTCGGTGAGGGGCACCTCGATGCCTGCTTCCTCTCCGTCGAGGACAAGCGCGCGCGCCGCGACGCGACGATCAACCCGGAATTCGCGGAGATGGCGTGAGCTCTGAGAACGGCGGCGCTCTGCTCTCTGCAGAGCATGTCGCTGAGGCGTCGACTCGGCGACGCCGTTCAGAGGCCGTGCGGGCTTTGCCCGTGCGGCCGTCTAAATCCCGTTTGGCCGCGATCGCGAGGTGCGCTGCACTGTGAACTCCCCAAACGGTTCGACCCTCCTCTCCGCAGAACACGTGGTCAAATACTTCCCGATCAAGCGGGGCATCCTCCTCGAGCGAGAGGTCGCGCGCGTGCATGCGGTCGACGATGTCTCGTTGGAGGTCCGGGAGGGAGAGACGCTCGGGCTCGTCGGCGAGTCCGGCTGCGGCAAGACCACGCTCGGGCGCTGCTTCGTCCGCCTGCTGCCCCTGACCGACGGCCGGATCACGTTCGCCGGCCAGGACATCTCGAACCTTTCGAAGCGCGATCTCCGCCCGCTGCGGCGCGAGCTGCAGATCGTCTTCCAGGATCCCTACGCGTCGCTGAACCCGCGCAAGCGGGTTGGCCAGATCATCGGCTCGCCGCTCGAGATCCACGGGATCGGCGACCGCCGCGAGCGAAAGCGTCAGGTGCAGGAGCTGCTCGAGAAGGTCGGGCTCTCGCCGGAGCACTACAACCGGTTCCCCCACGAGTTCTCGGGTGGGCAGCGGCAGCGGATCGGCGTCGCGCGCGCCCTGGCGCTGCGCCCGAAGCTCGTGGTCGCCGATGAGCCGGTCTCGGCGCTCGACGTCTCCATCCAGGCCCAGGTGATCAACCTGCTCGCCGACCTGCAGGAGGAGTTCGACCTCACCTACGTCTTCATCGCGCACGACCTCGGCGTCGTCCGGCACGTTTCCGACCGGATCGCGGTCATGTACCTCGGCAAGATCGTCGAGATCTCCCCGGCGGAGGAGCTCTACGAGCGGCCGATCATGCCCTACACCGAGGCGCTGCTCTCGGCGGTGCCGATCCCGGACCCTCGCGAGTCCGAGGCGAGGGAGCGGATCGTCCTCGAGGGGGACGTGCCGAGCCCGATCCGCCCGCCCTCGGGGTGCCGCTTCCATCCGCGCTGCCGCTACGCGACCGACGTCTGCACGCAGATCGAGCCGCCGCTCGTCGACTACGGCAACGGCCATCTGGCTGCCTGTCACCACCCGTTGAACGTCGACAAGGAGACACTCGAGCGGGCGAGAGTCGATCAGCGCCACACTCCCGCGCGGGCCCAGGAGGAAGCCGTTCCAGAAGAGCCGGCGACAGCGGCCACGAAGCCGCCCGGCCGGGATTAGCCGAATGTCGAGCCGGATTGGACTTGAGCCAAGCGCAGTCCGATTGATCGATTCGCTGCCCGGGTTCCGCACGCGTTTCTACCGGTTGCTCGCCCTCCAGCTGGCGCACCGCCTTCGAGCCGCGAACGGCTTCTCGCCGTCCTTGGGCATCTGACGCGAAGAGGCGTGCCAGACCGGCGCTTGGGGCATCATCCCTGCCCATGAAGGTAGGGATCGTCGTCCCGTACTCGTGGTCGTTCTGGGGCGGTGTACCCGAGCACGCAGAGCACCAGGCCCGTGCTCTGGAGCGGCTCGGTGTCGATTCGAGGATCGTGATCGGACACGACCCTCCCGGGCGGCTTACGAACTACCTGCACCCTCGGCGCGGGCGGCACGAGCGTCCACCCGAACACGTGATCCCGGTGGGCCGTTCGGTGATCGTTCCGGCAAACGGCGCGCTGCCGAACATCGTCCTGAGCCCGAGGGCGATCTTCAGGATCAGGCAGCTCCTGGAGCGGGAGCGCTTCGACGTCGTCCACGTGCACGAGCCGATGACCCCTGCGATCGGGGTCGTGACGCTGGCCTTCGCACGGGTGCCTCTCGTCGCGACGTTCCATGCCTCCGGGGAGCTGAGCTGGATGAAGGCAGCGGCCCCAATGTGGGGCTTCCTCGGCGAGCGGCTCGACCACCGGATCGCGGTCTCGGGCGACGCCGCCGAGTCTGCGCGTCGCTACCTGCCTGGGGACTACGAGGTGATCCCGAACGGGGTCGCGCTCCCGGAGGAGGCCGCGCCGGGCGGCCGTCAGAACAGGGTCGTCTTCATCGGTCGCCACGAGCCGCGCAAGGGCTTGCAGGTGCTCTTGCGCGCCTGGCCCGAGATCCGGCAGGAGACCGGTGCGCGGCTGCGCGTGCTCGGCGCCGATCCGCTCCAGGTTCGGCTGCTGCTCACGCGCGTGCGTGTCTCGGACGACGGTATCGACGCCCTGGGCTTCGTCTCCGAGGAGGAACGCACGCGGGAGCTGCTCGAGGCGAAGGCGTTCGTCGCGCCTTCGCTCGGTGGCGAGAGCTTCGGGATGGTTCTGACCGAGGCCTTCGCGTGTGCGGCGCCGGTCGTGGCCTCCGACATCTCGGGATATCGTGATGTCATGACGCCGGAGACGGGCGTGCTCGTGCCGCCGGACGACCCGCGCTCGCTAGCAGAGGCGACGATTGCGCTGCTCGCCGACGAGTCGCGCCGGCTGCAGCTGGCTGCCGGGGCGCGGCGGCGCGCCCGCGCCTACTCGTGGGACGACATCGGCCGTCGCCTGCTTGGGATTTACGAGCCCCTCGCAGCCGACAGGCCTGCGGCACTCGCCGCGGCGGGGTGAGGCTCCGAAAGCTCAGCCGGAGCCGTTCGCTGCGGATCCTCGTCGTCCTGGCCGTCGCGGCGGGGGTCGGCGCCCTCGTCTGGTGGCGCGGGCCCGACTGGGGGGCGGTCGGGGACGCGTTCACGATCGTCCGGTGGCAGTGGGTGGTCCTCGCCATCGCGCTCAACCTCGTCTCGGTGCTCGTCCGTGCGGTGGCGTGGTCGATCGTCATCAATCAGGCGATGCCGCCGCCACACCCTCGTTTCCGCCTCGTCTTCTCGGCCTTCTCGGTTGGGCTGTTCGCCAACGCTGTACTGCCCGGGCGGATCGGCGAGTTGGCGCGGGTCGGCGTCCTCACCCGGAAGCTGGGGCGGACCGGAGCCTGGGCGGCGCTGATCGGAACCGTCTTCGCCCATCGGCTTTTTGACCTCGTCCCGTCCCTGCTGCTGGTCACCTACGCGCTCGCGACCGCGAAGGTGCCGCACTGGGCCTACACGAGCGTGGCGATCGTACTCGGCGTTGGCTTCGCCCTGTTCGCGTTCGCCGTCGCGAGCGCTCGGCGGCACCACCAGCCCGTCCTCGACGAGCTCGGGCGGGCGCGGCGTCTGCTCGTGATGGCGCGCCAGGGGCTCGGCGTTCTGCACTCGCCATTGGCGGCGGTCGGCGCCGCGTTCTTCCAGTGCGTTGGCTGGTTCTGCCAGTTGCTCGCTGTCTTCTGCGCGATGCGTGCGTTCCACATCTACGCAGGGCTCCCGGCCGCGGCGCTCGTGCTCGTTCTCGTCAACGTCGCGACGATCTTTCCGCTCTGGCCCGGCAACGTCGGGCTGGTGCAGGCCGCGGTCGCCCTGCCGCTGATCGCCTACGGCGTCGCGAAAGCGCGCGGTATCGCGTTCGGCTTCGGCCTTCAGGCGATCGAGGCGTCGGTCGGCGTCGGCGTGGGGATGCTCTTCCTGGCTCGGGAAGGGCTTTCGTTCGCGATGTTGCGCGTGATGCCGGGGGCGGAGGCGGTCGAGGTCCCGGAGGAAGAAGAGGTTCCGGCCCCCGAGCGTGCGCGCGCTCGCATCCCCGGCTAGCCTCAAGGGCGTTCTCTCGGCGCCCGAGGCGGCGGCGTTTCTGGCCGAAGGCCTGCGTGTCGGCGGCGCCGAGGCGGAGGAGCTACCGATCGCCGACGGCGGCGAGGGGACCGGCGAGGTGCTCGACGCGCGTGTCCTTGCCCGCGTGCGAGTGCCGGATGCGTTCGGTCGTGCGCGCGAGGCGCCGATCCGAGGCCTGGCGGATCGGTCCGCGCTCGTCGAGGCCGCCGACGTTATTCCGCTCGACCCGGCACGGCTCGATCCGTTCGCGGCCTCCAGCCGCGGGCTCGGGGAGTTGATCGCGCAGGTCGACGCCGAGAGGCTGCTCGTCTGTCTCGGCGGCACCGCCACGATGGACGGCGGCGCCGGCCTCCGCGAGGTGCTGCACGAGCTGCCCGCCCCGATGACCGTGCTCTGCGACACGCTCGCGCCGCTTCTGGATGCACCTCGGCTCTTTGGTCCGCAGAAGGGCGCCACGCCAGAGCAGGTCGCGCTGCTCGAGCGCCGACTCGCCGCGATGGAGGAGCTCGGGCCGTACGGGGAGCTTCCCGGTGCCGGCGCTGCGGGCGGCCTCGGCGCCGCGCTTGCCTCGCTCGGCGCGGAGCTGGTTCCGGGCGCGCAGGAGGTTCTGCGCCGCCTCGACTTCCGCGCCCGCGCCCGCGGGGCCGATCTCGTCGTCACCGGCGAAGGGACGGTCGACGAGACGACCGCGACGGGCAAGGCGCCCGGCGAGGCGCTGCGCACCTGCCGGGAGGAAGGCGTGCGATGCGTCGTCTTCGGCGGCCGCGTCGACGTCGACCTCGCGGGCGCGGACGTCGTCGCGCTGAGCGGCGATCCGGACCGAGCCGCAGAGGACCTACGCGAGCTCGGGCGGCGTCTAGGTCAGGCCTAGGCGCGCGACCACGACCGTCTCCGCCGCCTCGGTGCTCGCGGCGTGGCCGGTGATGGCGCTCAGGAACGTATCGCGTTCCAGCGCGTAGAGCCGAGTCTCTCGCCGGGCCCGGGCAGTCGCCGTGCGCCGGATGTCGCGCAGCAGCGCGATCTCGCCGAAGTGGTCGCCCGGCTCGAGCTCGTTCGCGACGCGGCCGTCGATCTCGATCTCCACCTCTCCGGCGTCGACGATGTAGAAGAGGTCGCCGTGGTCCCCCTGGCGGAAGACGATCTCGCCCGCCGGCACGACCACCGTCTGGAGGCTCGACGCGAGCAGCTCCACCGTCGGCGCCGGCAACGCCTCGAACATCTCGATCGCGCGCAGCCGAGCCAGCTGGGCCCGCGGAACAGTGACCGTGTCGTCGACGCGCGCGAGCATGCCCAAGAGCGGGATCGTCACCACCGGGATGAAAGCGCCGGTGACGATCAGGGCTGCTCGGATGCCGAGCCAGCTGACCAGCATCGGCGCGACGATCGCGCCGATGCCGCTGGTCGCGAAGAAGGCGCTGTGGAGCACTCCGAAGACTCGCCCGAGCACCTCGTCCGGGACGGCGCGCTGCAAGAGCGTGAAGCCGGCCACGTCGACGAGTGTCAGAGCGAGACCGGCAACCCCGATGAGGACGAGTGCCGGCGCAACCTCAGGCCAGAGCCCGACGCCGAGGATCGGCGCGCCCCAGAACACGAGCGCGACGCCGAAGGTGAGCGCTAGGCGGCGAACCCCGACGAGCACGACCGCGACGACGCCGCCGATGAGCCCGCCGACGCCGAGCGCAGCGTTGAGGTAGCCGATGCCGGGCGAACCGAGCCCAAGCAGACGGATCGACGCGACGGCAGTCAGCACGACGAACGCGCCGTAGACGAGCGTCTGGCTTGCGAAGAGCCCGACGATCAGGCGCAGGCGCCAGTCGCCTCCGATCGTTCGAAAGCCCGCCAGTGCCTCGTCCCAGCGGCTCCCATGCGCCGCTGCGCGAGGCGGCTCGACCGCCTGCTTGCGGATCAGGAAAAGCATGAAGGAAGACCACAGGAAAGCGGCCGCGGTCAACGCGAAGACCGTCTCGACGTTCGAGACGGCGACGATGATGCCGCCGAGGGCAGGGCCGACGAAGTAGCCGACTGACTCGATCGTGCTCGCCGCGACGTTCGCGGCCGCGAGCTCCTCCGGCGACTCCGCGAGCGTCGGCAGCAGCGCCGCCTGGGCCGGCTGGTAGACCTGCGACACGAGGGTGACGACGATTGCGAGCAGGTAGACGATCACGGCCGGCCCGTCCAGAGCGATCACGACCGCGGCGAGAGCGAGTGCGGTCATCCGGGCGACGTCGGAGCCGACCATCACGCGCAGCCGCGGGAAGCGATCGCCGACCATGCCGCCGAACGGCGCCGCGATCGCCGCGGGGAACCAGCGGATCAGCCCGACGAGACCGACGGCGCCCGGGCCGCCGTGCGCGTACGCATAGATCATCAGCGCGACGACGTAGCCCCAGGTGCCGAGCGACGAGCCGATCCATGCAACCTGGAGGCGCCGGAGGCTCGGGTTGCGATAGATGCCCCGGAAAGCCCGGAAGGAGTCGAGGAGCTGGCGCCGCAAAGCCTGCATTTGCCTAGGATCGCAAGGTCGATTGAGTTTTTGAAGCGGACGAGGGAAGATCCGGGGCAGAAAGCACGTCTAGTTGAACGTCAGCAAAGTTTCGGAAGGAGGACAAAATGACTGACGAGCCACGTGAGGATCTGCAGCCAGAGGAGGAGGACGTCGAGGGTCACGCTCCGCCCCAGCCCGCACCGCCGACGGGTGAGAAGTTCGGCCGCGACGAGGACGACGATGTCGAGGCGCACAGCCCTCCGACTCCCGCCCCGCCGCTTCAGGCCCCTCCGACTCCTTAGCAGCCAAACCGATTTGCACCGCGTGGGCCGGGATCTCCCGGCCCGACGCGTTTTCTAGGCTTCGGCTTCTCTTCTAGAAAGAAACGTCCGCGCGCAGGACGTCGTCGAGAGCGGCGAGCAGGCGCAGGACCGGCTCGCGCTGCTCTTCCTCGAGCTCCTCCAGCGCCGAGGCGACACGGGCGATCACCCCGGCGTCGCTGCCGCTCTCGGCGAGCACGGCCCGCGCGTGGCGGGCGCGCTGGAGCAGATCGAGCGCGATCGCGGCCTGGTTCGCGAACAAGCCGAGCAGCTCCATCTGGCCGAGCGAGAACTCGATCTCCGGTGAGCGGTCGAGCACCTGGAGGACTCCGAGCGCGCGCTCGTCGTGCAGGAGCGGCACCGACATCATCGCTTCGGGCACATAGCCCGTGCTCTCTGCTTGCTCGCGCGAGAAGCGCGGGTCCTGCTGGAGGTCCTCGATCACGAGCGGTTGCCGGGTGACGAGCGTCCACCCTGCGATGCCCTTGCTCGACGGGAAGCGCATCCCGATGAGGCTGTCCGATCCCTCGCCGGCGACGGCCTCGAAGACGAGCTCGTCGGCATCCTCGTCGTGCAGGAAGATCGACGAGGCCCTCGCCGAGAAGATCGCGCGCGCGACCTCGACGATCGACTGCAGCAGGGCGCGATGCTCGGACTCTGCAGACATGACGCCCGCCGAGACCGCTGCCTGCAGGTTCTCTGTCATTCGGCGCCTCCCACGTTCGAAGCGATCAGGTAGAGGACACTCTTGAGCTGGAACGGCGTCAGCTCCGGGTGCTTCGCGAGGATCAGCGCGCAGATCCCGCTCATGTGCGGGGTCGCGAAGCTGTTTCCCGAAGAGCGGACCGTCGCGCTGCCGATCCAGGCGACCTCGACGTTGACGCCGCGCGCGAAGAACTCGACCGGCGGCGACGGGTTGTAGAAGAAGGTGAGCGGATCGTGCTCCTCGTGGCTGCCGACCGAGATCACGGACGAGAAGCGCCACGGGTAGCTCTCGACGGGCATGTTGTGCGCCGAAGCGACGAGCACCGTCCGGCGGAAGTACGCGCTGTCGGCGAGCTCGTGGAGGAGGCCGGAGAACTGCTTCTTCGTCGTCGAGAGGCTCATGTTGATGACGTCGAACCCCTGTCCGATCGCCCAGCGCAGGCCCTCGAGCAGGACGGCGCCGCTGCCCTTGAACCCAGCGCCGAGTACGCGGACGCTGAAGAGCCGGCACTCTGGCGCGAGCGAGCGGACGATCCCGGCGCAGGCCGTTCCGTGGCCGCAAAGATCGCCCTCCGTGTCTTCCTCGACGACGATCTCGCCCTCGTCGGTCTTCCGAAGGGCGACCGCGCCTTCGACCTCGCCGACGAGGCGATGGTCCGGCTGGATCCCGCTGTCGAGGATGCAGACCCGGATCCCGGCGCCCGTCGACCCGCCCAGCGCCCATTCCCGAGTGACGCGCTCAGGCCATTCGACGCCGATCCCGATCTCTGCCGAGGCGGCCGCGGGCAGGCTCCAGGCCGGCAGAGTCTCACCGGTGTACCGCTCGGGTTGTTGCTCGGCCACACGGCGATCCTAAACAGCGCCGCTGTGGTTACGTTCAGACGGGGCTGCCGTGCGACGGGAAGGCGTAGCGCAGCGCTTCGGGCAGCTGGGCTTGCCAGAAGCGGCCGTTGTGCCCACCGACCGCGAAGAAGGTGCGATGCGGCAGGCCGAGCTCGGAGAGGAGTCGCGCGAAGTTGGTCGAGAGAACGAGGTTCCCGCGGTCTCCGGTACCGCACGAGAGGAAGAAGCGTGTGCCGAGTCGTCGGAGGAGCGCCGCCTCGGTCTCTGCGAGGTGAGTCGGATCGTTCACGGCCCGCTGCTCAGTGGAGGCGTGCCGTAGCGAGCCGTCGTGCGGGGCAGTGAACGATCCGCTCCAGGCCTGGATCGTCCCGAATAGGCGCGGGTGGCGAAGCCCGATATTGGCCGCGCCGTACCCGCCTGCCGAGAGGCCGGCGATGGCGCGGTCGCGACGAAACGGAAGCGTGGGCAGATCGCCTTCTGCCCAGGGAAGGACGTCGTCGACCACATAGCGTTCCCAGGCACCCGTCCACTCGCCGTCGAACCGTTCCGTCAGGCCGGCCGGCGGCATGACCGCGAGGAATGGACGCACTCGTCCGGCCACGATCTCGGTGTCCGCATAGTCCGCGAAACGGAGACCGTTCGCGATCGAATACGGGCTGCCGCGGATCCCATGTAGGACGAACAGTGTGGGGTACTGACGGCGCGACGAGAAATCGGGAGGGAGGTAGACGAGGCTAGTCCGGTGAGAGCGAGGGTAGATGCCATTCGGGATCACACCTCGCCAGATCGTTCCGCCGGCCAGGCCGCTGCCGATCTGCACGAAAGAAGGCAGGAAGGCCCCGGTCCTGTTCGGTCCGACTCCCCACGCCGCCGTAGCGACGGCGCCCGCAACCGCCACGGCGAGAACGGGCAGATAGAGGCGTCTCATCTGCGGAACCTGCAAACACGGTAACGGCGCGTTTGTTGCAGCCGTGCAGCGCTTTCGTTAAGCGACGGACGCGGCCCGCGGCCGCTGCCGCGGCGCGCGGGTGCGTCGGCGTGTGCAGATCAGGAGTCGGCGAAGTGCCGCCGCAGCGCGTCGACGAGGGGCCGCTCGGGCTCATAGCCCTCGCGTGCCAGCGTCGCCTCGAGGTCGGCGATGAGCGCTCGGCGGAACTCGGCGTCGGCTTCCGCCTTCGCGACGACTGCGTCGAGCTCGGTGCGGACGAAGGGCAGCTCCTGCGCGGCCAGCAGCCACGCCTCGGGGGCCGGCGGCAGCGCCGCAATCAGCCCGGACAGTCTGTCTTCGTCGTACGTGCTCATACGTTCACCTGCCCACCAGACTCCGCAGCGAGGGGATTTCTTCCCTCCAGCTCGTCGCGAAGCTTTACCAAACAGCGAGAAATGCGGCTCGCGATCGTGCCCGCGGGGAGCTCGAGCTCCTCGCCGATCGTCCGGTACGTCTCGTCGCGGGCAAAGAAGCGGTCGAGAATCTCGCGACAATTGTCGGACAGACCCCTCATCGCCTCGTGCACGTCGAGTGCGTCGTCAATCCTCGTGATCGCGTCCTCGTCGGGGTCGACCGCTAGCTCGCTCTCGTCCGTTATCTCCTCCCTTGAGCCCGAACGCAACTTGTCGAGGCAGACGCGCCGCGTGAGCTGCGCGATCCACGGCTGGATCGCCTCGTCGTTGCGGAGGGAGTCGAGCCGCTCGTAGACCTTGGCGAAGACCTCCTGGAAGACGTCCTCGGCGTCGTGGTCGCGCAGCCGGAACCCCTGCGTGGCGATCGCGTAGACATAGCGCGAGAAGCGCTCGACGAGCTCGGCCCACGCGCCTTCATCCCCGGCGCGGCAACGGGCGACGAGCTGAGCGGCCGGGACCGTCTGCGCCATCGGAATCTAGATCGAGATCTGTTGCTGCTCCGTTTCGCGGAGCCGCCTGGCCATCACCTGGAGGAGCCGCCAGGCGACCAGCGCGTTCGTCTCGACAAAGGGGCGGAACTGCCAGGCTGTCATGCCGTAGCAGGTGAGATCGGTTTCGGCCGTGATCGTCGCGGTCCGGCGGGCATGCTCGTCGATGAGCGCGACTTCTCCGAAGTAGTCACCGGGCCCGAGCTGTCCGCGCTTCTCGCCGTGAACGTCGACGCTCGCCGTCCCCTCGCTGATCACGAAGAAGCCGACGCCGCCTTTGCCCTCGACGGCCACGGAGTCGCCTGCGCTGAAGCGGCGCTCCTTGAAGGAGGTCGCGAGGCGTTCGAGCTCGTCGCGAGGCAGCCCTTCGAAGAGGGGGATCTGCTCGAGCAGCTCTGTGGGCGCCTGAGCCATGACCCGATTCTAAGCAGCGACCAGGCCAGTCTCTAGGGTTTCGCGGCTTCGACCCGGCTCGCGAGGTCTTCGATCTTCCCCTGCGCCGAGTCGAGCTTGCCCAGGCAGAAGCGGTAGAGCTCCTCGCCCCGCTCCCAGAGCGCGATCGCTTCGTCGAGACCAGCGTCGCCGCTCTCAAGTCGTTGCACGACCTGCTCGAGCTCGCGCTGCGCCGACTCGAACGTCGGCTCACTCGACACGGGCCCCGAACCTCCCGTCGCCTACCTCGACGTCGATCTGCTCACCCGGCTCGACCGCCTCGGCGGAGCGGACGATCGACTCGCCGGCCCGCACGATCGCGTAGCCGCGGTTCAGCGTGGCCTGTGGCGAGAGGGCACGCAGGCGGCCGGCAGTCTGCTCGAGGGCGGCGCGGCGGCGCTCGACGAGCAGAGCCGGCGCGCGAACGAGCCGGCCGTGGGCGGCCTCGAGCCGCTGTGCATGCCTGTCGAGCACGCGGCGCGCGCCGGCGCCGACGGCGGCCCGCGAGCGGTCGAGCCGTTCGCGCAGCTCGCCGAGGTCCGGGACGACAAGGCGCGCCGCGGCAGTCGGTGTGGAGGCGCGTACGTCGGCGGCGAGGTCGCAGAGCGGCGTGTCCTGCTCGTGGCCGACGGCAGAGACGACCGGCACCGGACAGGTCGCGATCGCACGGACGAGCCGTTCGTCGCTGAACGGCAGCAGGTCCTCGAAGCTGCCGCCGCCCCTGGCGACGACGATCACGTCCGTGAGCCCGGCCAAACGCCTGATCGCGTCGACGACGGCGGCCGCGGCGCGCGGTCCCTGCACGTACGTCTCGGCCACGATCACGTGCGCCGGCGGGAAGCGTGCCTGGATGCCCGCGAGGACGTCGCGCTTCGCCGCGGCGTCGTTTCCCGTCACGAGCCCGACCGCGCGGGGCCAGACGGGCAGCGGGCGCTTGCGTTCTGCCGCGAACAGGCCCTCGTCCGCGAGCTTACGTTTCAGACGCTCCAGCGCGGCGAGGTGGTCGCCGAGCCCGAAGCGCTCGAGCGAGAGAGCGCGGAGCCGGAACTCGCCGCGCGCCGCGTAGAGCTCCGGCCGTCCGTAGGCGTGGACGCGGTCGCCGTCGGCGAGGTCGAGCCGAAGGCCGTCGAACTGGCCCCGTGGCATCGAGACGCCGAGGCAGGCGCCGTCGCCCGGATCCTTGAGAGTGAAGAAGACGCTCTGCCAGCGCGGGTGGCGCTTCAGCTCCGTGACCTCGCCCTCGACCCAGACGGTCGGCAGCCGCTGCAGCCAGGTGGCGACGCCGCGGTTGAACGCGGACACGCTGAAGACCTTGCGATCGCCATAAGCGGTTGCCTCGACCTTCATCGTCGCGAAAAATGCTGACGCATTTTCCGCGAGCCTAGCTAGACCCTTCGCCCCGCTCGGGTGAACCGGCTAAAGCAGGATTCGTGCTGCAGTCTCGTGGTCGCAGCCGCTCCGGATCATCTCGACTGCACGGTGCAAGTCCGCCTCGCTGTGGGCGAGCTTCTCGGCGAGCGTCAGTGAAAAACCGGCCTCCAACAGCACGTGGAGCCGCCAGCTTTCGACTCTCGCTCGCTCGTCCTGTGGTGTCTCGGTGATCTGGGCCATGAGCGCGGATTGCTTTCGCCTTTTCCTAGACGAACCCTTCCGCCCGAAGTTTGTTCCACCGCTTATTCGGCGCGAAACGCGCCTTCGAGGCTCGACTCCGCGGTGGTGACCGCGGTCTCGAGCCTACGCGTCAGCTCGAGTACGCGGGCTTCGAGCACGGCGCGCTCGGCCTCGGCGTCGGCAGCGAGGCCGCGGATCTGCGAGCGCAGCTCCGCCTCGACGTCCGAGAAGCGTTTCTGGAAGTCGCCGAGGAACTCGTCTCGGCGCGCCTCGATGCGGCGGACGATCTCGTTCAGCTTGCGGTCGACGCGGGCCGCTCCGGCGTCCGAAACCTGAGCGAGCCGCTCGGCGAGCACCGACTGCGCGTCGTGGGCGAACTGGGCGACCGCCCGGTCGAGCTCGCGGGACAGCCGCTTGGCGGCGTCGTCGCGGGCCGTCTTGACGGTGGCGGCGAACTGCTCGACGGCGGCCTCGGAGAGCCGGTTGGCGGTCCGGTCGACGATCCTCGTCAGCTGTTCGATCTGCCGGCGCTCGACGTCCGCGAAGCCGGATTGGATCCGGCCGACCGCATCCGTCTCCTCCGCCGCGATCCGATCGCGGAGCTCGCGCTCGCGCTGGCGTAACCGCTCCGAGACCTCGTGCAGCGCCCGCCGGCGCTCGCTCTCGTGGACCTCGACCTCGCGGCGAGCGGCGGCGCCCGACTCCTGGGCCGCGCGCTCGAACTCCTGGCGGAGCTTGGCGAGGATCGTCCGCTGCTCCTCGCTCGCGGTCTTGAGCTGCTCCATGTCCGCCTCGAGACGGGCGTGGGCCTGCGCGACGGCATCTTGTGTCCGCTGTGCCAGCTCGGCCAGGCGCGTGGTCATGCCCTGTTGGATCCGGTCGAGGTCGCCCGACCAGTCCGCGAGCCGCTGCTCGACGCGGCGCTCCACGAGCGCAAGCGTTTCGTTGAGCTCGGCCGAGAGCCGCCGCTCGCGCTCGTCCAGCTCGGTGCGGCGGGCTTCCGCTAGCCGCCGCTCCTCCTCGGCGAACTGCGAGGAGGAGTCCGCGCGCGCACGCGCGAGAGTCCGATCGAGCTCGTCGGTACGCGCCTTCGTCTCGCGTTCGGCGATCTCTCGCAGCCGCGCCTCCGCGGCCTCGAGCTCGGCATCGATCCGGCGATTCCGCGTAAGCGCCTTGCTGAGCGGGATCGTCAGGAGCACCGCCGCCGCACAGACGGTCAGGCCACCGGCCGCAACGGCGGTACCGCTGTCGACATCGAGCGCGAAGACGACCCAGCCGGCCGCCGCAGCGATGCCGAGCGCCGCCGCGACGCCTAGGAGCACGCGCCGCGGAGCCTTCGCCGCGAGCGTCGCAGCGACGGCCCCGGCGGCGACGAGGACTCCGACTGCGAAGGCGATCTGGACGGCGGTCTCGGAGCTCACGGCTGGGATCGTAGATCGGAGCTCGAGCTCAGGCGAACCGGAGCACAAGCAGGGCGGCGGCGAGCGCCATCGTCGCCAGGGCCATGAACCGGAGCGCCGTCTCCATCGGGCGTGTCAGCGTCTCGGGTTCGATCGCGATGCGCGAGCCGTCGGTTCGTTCGATCGTGCCTGTGACCGACAGAGTGCGACGCCGCATGTCGCGGACCGGCGTCGAGAGCGTTTGCTGCGCGCGGATCAGCAGCGCCCCGAAAAGCGCCGCGAGGACGGCCTCGCTGGTGATCCGGTCGGCCATCGCGAAGTAGGCGGTCAGGATCGGGAACGCGCCCCAGGCGGTCGCGAGCCAGAACCAGTTGTGAAAACGGCCGCCGAACAGCTCGAGGTTGTAGGCAGGGGCGATGAAGCCGCCGAAGGCCACGAAGGCGAGCAGCCAGAGGTTGTGCGTAAAAGCGACTGCGACACCGATCGCGCACGCGCCCCCGAGCGAGACGACTGCCAGCCCGACGAGCACTCCCGTGGGGATCGCCGTCTGCAACGGCCGGCCGTTCAGCTCGTCGAGGGCATGCGCAGCGATGCCGAGGCCGAGAAAGAATGCGAGCACGGTCAGGGCGAGCCGGCCACCGTCCGGGTGCGCCGCGAGGCAGCCGCCGATCACGACATAGCTCAGGTGCCAGAGCGTGTACGGGAGGTGGAGCAGCGTCACGTAGTCGCGCCAGCCGCCCGGAGCGAGCGCGTAGAAAGCCGGCCGCGCGGTCGGTGTCCCAGGAGGGCTCGGCGAAGTAGCGTCTGTGCCGCCGGCGCACGCTGCTCGCCGGCGACGAGCGCCATTTCGCCGAACCCTCCTAGCCTCCACGATGCCCCCAGATCACGATCCCGCCCCCGAGGCTGAGGCGGCGGTACTGCACGTCCTCGACGCCCGCGGCGCGCCAGAGGTCGTGCTGGCGCCCGAGCGGGTAGCGGCGCCAGAACTCGCGGATGCTGCCCCCGAGAAACCGCCCGACCTCGTGCCAGCCGGGGTCGATCGCGCGACCGGCGGTTGGGAGCACCGCGCCGACGTAGACGCGCCAGAACGGACCCCAGACCCCGCGCGGAACGGCGAACTCGAGGGCGGCGATCGTTCCGCCCGGACGGACGACGCGGGTGAGCTCGGCGAGTGTCGCGCCCGGGTCGTCGACATAGCGCAGCAGGTAAGTGAAGGTGAGCGCGTCGAAGGACGCATCGGCAAAGGGGAGGCTCTCGGCGCTTGCCTCGACGAGCTCGACGGCCGGCAGCCGCTCGCGCGCAAGCGCGAGCATCTCGGGGCTCTGGTCGAGGCCTACGACCGCGCAGCCTTTCTGGCGGATCAGCTCGGCGGCGACCAGTCCGGTCCCCGTGGCGACATCGAGAACGCGGTCGCCGGCTCCGGCCTCGACATGCGAGACGAGGAAGCTGCGCCAGCGGGGATCCTGGCCCAGCGAGAGCAGGCGTGCGTACCGGTCATAGGTCGGCCCGAGCGGAGCGAACAGCTCGCGCGCGCGAGCTGTTCGGGGTGAAACAACCTCGGCCATCGCGCGAACCCTATGCTCGTCCGGTGGGGCTGACCCAGGACCTGCGGCGGATCGCGGAGGCGGCGGTGCGCTACGCGGCGCCCGGCGAGGAGGTCGTCGGCATCGTCCCCGCCGAGCCCTCGCGCGGCGCGCGCGCGTACCTCTGTGCTTACAGGGGCGAGGACGGCGACCAGAGCTGGCTGGTGCTGGACGGCGAGGGTAAGCCGGTCACCGACCGCACAGGCGTGCGCGAGGCAGTCTCGATCGCGGCGCTCGTCGAGGTCGCCGAAGAGACCGCGGGCGGGGGCGACCTGGACGAGCTCCGCTCGCAGCTCGTCGCGCTCCGCGTGACCGAGAATCCGCCGGGAATCGACGAAGCCGAGGAGGCTGCGCTCGCGCTCGAGGCCACGATCGGCGGCACGCCCCGCGTCGCGACGCCCGAGCGCCTGGATGCGATCGGAGCAGCGACGGTGAGGCTCGAGCGCGTCCTGGGCGACAGCGGCGGCTCGCCCTTCGCCGCCGCAATGGAGCAGGCCCGGACGACGGTCGACAAGCTGACGCGGGACGTGTTGGGCGCCTACAAGGTCCCGCTCGACTGATGCCTCGTGGCTAGAGTGGCGCCATGGAAGGCGGCGAGGGTTTCCCGTTCGGGGGTGATCCGGAGGATCTCCTGCGCGGGCTTCGTGCGTTCGCGGAGCAGCAGGCCGAGACCGTCCAGGAGGCCCAGCGCGAGCAGTTCGCGACGCTGACGCTGAACACGGCCGTCGAGCTGACCTCTGCGGCGCTTCAGCAGGTGACGGCCCAGGGCGGTCCTGACGAGCAGGCACTCCAGATCCGCGACGCGATGCGCGTGCTGTTCCCCGAGGCCGTGGCGCTCGTTTCAGCGGCGCGCCAGGGCTTCATGCGCGAGTAGTGATCCAAGCCGGGGTAAGACGGCCGCGGCGGCCAAACCGCCACGGGCTCTAGCCGGCATCGCGAGCGACGCCGGTGCAGCGGCGCGGCAGGGCTTCATGCGCGAGGGCTAGTCGAACGCGATCTCTGCGGCTTCGCAGACGCGCCGGTAGCCGATCTGCTCGTAGATCCTGTTCGCGGTCGGGTTCGCCAGGTCGGTGAAGAGGAAGCAGAAGCGGTACGTGCGCAGCAGGCGCTCCGAGAGCGCCGCGGTCAGCGCCGATGCGTAGCCGTTCCGCCTGAGGTGTGGGGGCGTGTAGACCGGCGCGATCCGGATGCCGTTCGGAGTCGGATTGCCGTAGGCGGCGAGCGAGACCGGCTCCTAGCCGTCGTTCCAGAGGACGATGCCTGCCGAGTCCACAGTGAGCCGGTGGTCGACGGCGCTCTCCGACCCGGATCCGACCGCCCCTTCGCCGAGCGCCTCTTCCATGAACGCGTTCCACCATGCGATCAGTAACGGCCGGTCCTTCGCGGTGGCGTCGCGCATGCGACCTGGCACGTGCGAAACGGGCTCGACGCGGTCGAGCTGGAAGACGCCCTGGCCGCGCACGGCGCGCGGCGTCGCGCCGGTCCGCGCCGCCCAGGCTTGCGTGAAGCCCTCCACCTCCGGCCGGGCGCCGACGACGCCGGGGAGGTCGTCGTCGATTCCCACCGCCAGGGCCTCGAGCGCTTCCGCGCGTCGCGGGCGAGCGAGGGCGAGGTTGTACGGAGGCGTCCGCACCGCTGCTCCCTGGACACCGTCCTCCTCGGCCAGCCAGAGGAAGTGCTCCGGGTAGAAGGGCGGATGATCGCGGAGCGTTCCCGCGATCCCGAGGATCAGATTGTGGCGAGCCTCGTCTTCGAGCAGCAGCGACCCCGCGGCGTCGAGGAAGGCGACCGGATCGTCGAGGCGACGGACCTTCATCGCCCGGAAACTACAATTCGCCGCCCGTGATCTTCGATCGCGCGATCGTCCGGATGCTGCCGGCAGTGCCCAAGCCTCTCGTCCACCGGCTGGCGTCGCGCTACATCTCGGGGCCGACGCTCGAGGATGCCTGCGACGTCGTCGCCACGTTGAACGCGGAAGGGAAGCTGGCGACGATCGACGTGCTCGGCGAGGAGATCACGCGCGCAGGCGAGGCGCGGGCGATCGCACAGGCATACCGCGACGTCTTCGAGACGATCGAGCGCCAGGCGCTCGATTCGGGCGTGAGCGTGAAGCCGACTGCGCTCGGCCTCAAGCTCGACTACGGCCTCTGCCGCGAGAATCTCGAGTCCGTCGTCCAGGCTGCCGCGCGGCGCGACAACTTCGTCCGGATCGACATGGAGGACTCGTCGACGACCGACGAGACGCTGCGCCTCTATCGCGAACTGCGCGCCGCCGGCTACGACAACGTCGGCGTCGTCCTGCAGGCGCGGCTGCGGCGGACGCTCGGCGACATCCGAGGGCTCGCCGACCTGCAGCCGAGCGTGCGGATCTGCAAGGGCATCTACATCGAGCCGCCAGAGCGCGCCTACCAGGGCTACGAAGAGGTGCGCAGCAACTTCCTGCGCGCTTTGGAGGCATTGCTCGACGCAGGGTGCTACGTGGGGATCGCGACACACGACGAGTGGCTCGTCTCCGAGGGACGGCGAGTCGTCGCCCGCCGGAGGCTCGGACGCGACGAGTACGAGTTCCAGATGCTGTTCGGCGTCGCCGAGCCGCTCGGCGACGCGCTTGTGAGCGACGGGCACCGGCTTCGCATCTACGTCCCGTTCGGCGAGCACTGGTACGCGTACTCGATCCGGCGGCTGCAGGAGAACCCGAGCATCGCCGGCTACATCGCTGCGGACACCCTCGGCAGGCTGATGCCGCGTCGCAACGGCTCCGCTTCTTGATCTGGGCCGAGGCCGAGGGTTGCCGCGTCGTCGACGACGGCGGCCGCGAGTACCTCGACCTGTCGGCGGGCTTCGGGGTTTCCGTGCTCGGCCACCGGAACCCGAGGATCCTCCAGGCGTGGCGCGAGCAGCGCGTCGTCCACGCGCTCGGCGATCTCGCGGAGGCCGAGGTGACGGCGGCGCTCCGCCGACGGCTGCCGCGGCCGTCGAAGCTCGGGGTCACCGGCGAAGACGCGGTCGAGATCGCGCTGCGTACGGCGCTCCTCGCGACGGGTAAGCCGGGGATCCTCGCATTCGAGGGCGCCTACCACGGCACCGGCCTGCTCGCGCTCGCGGCGACGTCGATCGACGGCTTCCGCTTGCCCTTCCGGACGTGGCTGCCCGGGCCGGTCTACCGGCGCCGCTTCGGCGACGACCCGGGGCCCCTGCCGGCCCGCTGCGGCTGCGTGATCGTGGAGCCGGTGCAGGCGCGCGGCGGCGCGAACGTTCCGCCGCCGGACTTCCTTCGCATCCTGCGCCGCCGCTGCACCGCGCGTGGGGCCCTGCTGATCGTCGACGCTGTCTACGCGGGGCTCGGCCGGACGGGTGAGCTCTGGCCCGGGGCCGAGTACGCCGACGTGCTCGTCGTCGGCAAGGCGCTCGGACACGGGCTGCCGATCTCGGCCGCGCTGTTCTACCGCGAGGATCTCGCCGAGGCCTGGTCGCTAGGCGACGAGGACGTCTACACACACACGCACGTCGGCAACCCCTTGGCCGCCGCGGCCGCGCACGTGGTGCTCGACGAGGTGCCCGACCTGCTCGAGCGGGTCGAGGTGGCGGGCGAGCGGTTCGAGCGCGCCGGGTGGCACGGCCGCGGGCTCCTTCGGGCACACGAAGGGGATGCCGAGGAGGCGCTGCGGCGCGGCGTGATCGTCGTGCCCGCCGGTCCCGGCGGCCGGCTGATCTCGGCGACGCCGCCGCTGACGATCAGCGACGAGGAGATCGACGAGGCGATCGAGCGGCTCGGGCGGGGCTAGACAGCGGCTTGTCGGCCATCAGCACGAACTGCCCTGGGACGCGGGGATCTTTCTCCCGCCAGTACGTTTTGTAGATCGTCGAGAACTCCTCGAGCGAGCGGATCGTGAGCCCGGCGCCGGCGACTGCAGTGACGATCTGGCCGAGCCGCCAGAAACGCTGGCGCTTCTCCTCGGTTGCGGCCGGTCCGGTCAGCTCGAAGTGGCGCCAGCCGACTCCGGCCAGCTCCTCCTCGTTGAAGTAGTCCTCGCGCCAATGCGACGCCTGGTCGACGCACGCGGACACCGGGTGGTCGTCGTAGGCGAGCAGCATGCCGCCCGGCTTCAGCGCGGCAACGACACCCTTTGCCCATGCATCGAGGTCGTGCAACCAGTGGAAGATGCCGCCGCCGGTGTAGACGAGGTTGAAGCGGCCGCGCTCGAGCTGCAGCGGCAGCGCTTGGACGTCGGCCTCGAAGAAGACCGCGTTCGGCACGCGCTCGCGCGCCACAGCAGTCGCCTCCGCGGAGATGTCGACACCTGTGACCAGCGCGCCGAGCTCGACCAGTTCCGCAGTCGACTCACCGGTCGCGCACTGGAGGTGGAGGACGTGTTTGCCCTTGAGCTCTGGTAGGCGCTCGCGGATCGCCGGCGGGATCTCGAGCTGACCCGCCATCGCGTCGGTGCGGCGGCGGTGGATCTCGTCCCACGCTCTTCGGTTGTAGTCGGTCGGCTCCATGGCCCTATTGAGCCAGCAGCGAGAACCCGCCGTCCACAACAAGCGTGTGGCCGCAGACCATCTCAGCCCCGGGCGAGCAGAGCCACGTGACGGCGTCCGAGACGTCGGCGGGCTCGACAAGGCGGCCGGCGGGTGTTCGCTCGCGGCCGATTCGCAGCATCTCGTCCCGGTTCGGAAAGTGCTCGAGCGCGTCGGTCTCGACCACGCCCGCCGAGATAGCGTTGACGCGGATCCCGTGTGGCGCCAGCTCGACCGCCAGGTACCGCACGAGCGACTCGAGGGCCGCCTTCGAGGTGCCGACGGCGACGTAGTTCTCGAGCACGCGCACGGAGCCGAGGCTCGAGATGCCGACGATCGACGAACCCCGCGGCATTTGCGGCACCGCCGCCTGGGCGAGTCCGAGCAGCGCGTATGCGTTCGCGTCGAGCGTCCAGTCCCAGTGTTTCTTCTCCAGCTCGAGTGCTGGACGGATGACTCCCGTCGCGGCGTTGTGGACGAGCGCCTGGAGCTGTCCGAGCTCCGCGACTTGGCGGACGACGCGTTCGGAGGAGACGTTGCCGCGCACGAGCACCGGCTCGGCGCCGGCCCCGCGCAGCTCCTCGGCCGTGGCCTCTGCCGCGCTGTCGTTGCGGAGGTAGCCGATCGCGACGCGCGCCGCGCCGAGCTCCGCGAACCGCAGCGCGATCGCCTTGCCGATACCGCGCGAGCCGCCGGTCACGAAGACCGAGGCGCCGTCGAAGCTCACGTCTGGAACGGCCCCGGCCGGGGTCTGACCCCAGAAGAGGCCGAAACGGACAGCGGCAAGGTGGCCCGACGGGGCCGAAGCCTCTGTTCATGCGGGCGCGGTCGTCCCGCCGGGACACGGCCGGGGTCTGACCCCAAACAAGTCCTAAACGGACGACCGTTCACGGGCGGCGCGGCAACGGTTCGTCGGCCGGGGCGGAGCTCGGAAGCTCGCCCCAGCCCGGCACGTCGCGCCGGACCCGACCGCCGGTCTCGGCCTTCGAGGAGGCGTGCCCGAGGCTGTCGAGCAGCTCCATCTTCTCCTCGCCGTATCGCCGCACGGGATCGTCCTCGGGAAGATCCTTGACGAGCTCCTCTACCCGCGCACGGAGCTGGTACGCGAACTGCGGTGTTGCCGGGCCGACGAGCGCATCGATCGCTTGTTTCGTTGCCTGAGGCATCGCTCGGAGCCTAATGGGTAGGTTCGAAGCGATGCGCCGCCCGGAGACCGCCGACCTGATGCTGCTCGTCACGGTCGTGATCTGGTCGCTCAACTTCACCGTCACGAAGTACGTCCTCGACCAGGGCTTCGAGCCGCTTGCGTACGGCGGCTTGCGTTTCGCGGCCGCTGCGGCGCTCTTCGCGGGCGTGACCTACGGGCGCGAGCGCTCGTTCCACCTGACCCGCCGTGACGCCCTCTACCTGGCCGGAGCGGCGGTGGTCGGGATCTTCCTGAACCAGGTCACCTTCGTCTACGGGACGAAGCTGACGACCGCCGCGACGGTGGCGTTGATCTTCGGGACGATGCCGATCCTGACGGCGCTGTTCGCGCGCGTCGGTCGGATCGAGCAGCTGCACAGCCGCTTCTGGCTCGCTGCCGCGACCTGCTTCGGCGGAGTCGTTCTCGTCGCCGTCGGCGCCCAGGGTGGCATCTCCGGCAACGCCTGGGGTTATCTGCTCGATCTCGGCGGCGCTGCCACCTGGGCCGCGTACTCGGTGGCGATCGCGCCGCTGATGCGCCGCTACACGGCGTCGCGCCTGAGCGCCTGGGCGCTCTCGATCGGCGCCGGCATGCTGCTCGCGGCGGGAGCCCCGCAGCTCGCGAGCCAGAATTACGCGGCGCTGCCGGCCGTAGTCTGGCTCGCATACGTCTTCGCCGTGGTCGGCCCGCTCTTCGTGACGAACCTGCTCTGGTTCAACGCGATCCACCGCGTCGGCCCGTCGCGCGCGGCGCTCTACACGAATCTTCAGCCGTTTCTCGGCGCCGTGTTCGCGCTCTTGATCCTTTCCGAGTCGATGACGAGGATTCAGGTGGTGGGGGGTCTGCTGATCGGCGCCGGCATCGTCCTATCCAGCCGCCGGGAGCCCGTCGCAATCGCCCAGCCGACACGCGCGCGATGAGTATGAAGGAACGTCTTGCCCGCAAGCCGCCGGGCTATCAGTTCACGATCGGCCGCGTCCTGGCGATCTACTCGGGGCTGATGGTGGCGCTGCTGCTGGCCGCGCTCGACCAGACGATCGTCGCCACCGCGCTGCCCAAGGTCGTCTCCGACCTCGGCGGGATCACGCAGTACGCCTGGGTCTTCACCGCCTACATGCTCGGCTCGACCGTGACCGTGCCGTTGTACGGGAAGCTCGGCGACGCCCACGGGCGTAAGCCGCTTTTCATCGTTGCGATCGTGATCTTCCTCGTGGGGTCGGCGCTCTGCGGCCTGTCGCAGAACATGTGGGAGCTCGTCGTCTTCCGCGCGATCCAGGGAGTGGGCGCCGGCGGGCTCTTTCCGCTGACGCTCGCGATGGTCGGGATGATCGTGCCCCCGCGCGACCGCGGCCGCTACCAGGGACTGATCGGCTCGGTCTTCGCCGGGGCGTCGATCATCGGGCCGCTCATCGGCGGCTTCATCGTCGACAACACGAGCTGGCGCTGGATCTTCTACGTGAATCTGCCGGTGGGAGGCCTCGCCCTCATCGTGATCCTCGTGACGATGCCGCGGCGGGCCTACCGGCAAGACCATTCGATCGACTGGCTCGGCGCCGGCATCCTCGCGGCCGGCACGACGGCCTTGCTGCTGGGGCTCGTATGGGGCGGGAACGAGTACGCATGGGCCTCGCCCGAGGTCGTGGTCGCGCTCGGGGGCGCCGCGTTCTTCCTGGCCGTCTTTGCCGTTGTCGAGCGGCAAGTCAAGGAGCCGATCCTGCCGTTCGACATCCTGCGCAACCAAACCGTGGCCTCGAGCGTCGCCTGCATGGCCCTGGTCGGAGCGGCGATGTTCGGGACGATCAGCTACGTCCCGCTCTTCGTCCAGGGCGTCATCGGCACTTCGGCGACGTCATCGGGCGTCGTGCTGACGCCGCTGATCCTCGGGGCCGTAACGACAAGCTTCATCTCGGGCCAGATCGTCTCCCGAACCGGCCGCTACCGGCCGAACACGCTCATCGGCCCCGTGCTGCTGGGTACGGGGATGTTCCTCTTGTGGC
This sequence comes from Gaiellaceae bacterium, assembly GCA_051955535.1. Lineage (GTDB taxonomy): Bacteria > Actinomycetota > Thermoleophilia > Gaiellales > Gaiellaceae > 13-2-20CM-68-14. The sequence goes on from JBQCGP010000024.1 coordinate 41,567, forward strand.
GCATGGACATCCACACCACGAACGCGGAGGCGGCGCGCAACATGGTCGTCGCGGGGATCGGCCTCGGGATGATGATGCAGATCTTCGTCTTGTCGGTCCAGAACTCGGTGGGACGCCGCGCGATGGGCTCGGCGACCGCGCTGACGCAGTTCGCGCGCTCCATCGGCGCCACGCTCGGCGTCAGCATCATGGGCGTGATCATCAACCAGAACCTGCCCCCGAAGGTCAGCACCAGCAGCGTCGCCGTCCACCGGTTGCCGCTGGCAGGGCGGGTCGCCCTCGCGCACGCGATTCGACCGGCGTTTCTGTTCGGAGTCGTGCTCTGCGCGGCGGTGTTCGTGATCTCGCTGGTCTGGGTTCGCGAGGCGCCGCTCCGCACCGAGCTCGAGGACCTTCCCGTCGGAGACGAGGCATCGCCCCAGCCGGGAACGCGCGCGGCGGCGCGTTAAAGTGCAAGAGATGAGCTCGACCGACTTCATGCCGCTCGAAGGCTGGGATCACGTCGAGCTCTGGGTCGGCAACGCCAAGCAGGCCGCCTACTTCTACGAGCACGCTTTCGGGTTCACACGAACCGCCTACGCGGGGCCCGAGACCGGTGTGCGCGACCGCGCCTCCTACGTCCTCGAGCAGGGCGACATCCGGCTCGTCCTGACGAGCGGATTGCGCGAGGACAGCGAGATCACCCGCTTCGCCTGCCGACACGGCGACGGCGGCCACTGCATCGGGCTACGCGTCCCTAGTGCCCAGGAGGCGTATCGCCAGGCCGTCCAGCGGGGGGCCCGCGGCACCGCCGAGCCGCATTGGCTGGAGGACGAGTTCGGCCGCATCGAGCTCGCGTCGATCGGGACCTACGGAGACGTCGTTCACACGTTCGTGAACCGCAAGGACTACGCCGGCCCGTACCTGCCTGGCTACCGCTCAACGCTCGACAACGGGCATCCCGACTCAGGCGTCGGCCTCAAGGCGCTCGACCACGTCGTCGGCAACGTCGAGCTCGGCCGGATGGACCACTGGGTCGGCTTCTACGAGCGCGTCTTCGGGATGACGAACATCGTCCACTTCGGCGACGACCAGATCCAGACGGAGTACTCGGCGCTGATGTCGAAGGTGATGTCGGACGGGAGCGGCAAGATCAAGTTCCCGATCAACGAGCCCGCCGAAGGCAAGCGCAAGAGCCAGATCGAGGAGTACCTCGAGTTCAACCACGGCCCCGGCGTCCAGCACATCGCGATGCAGACGGACGACATCGTTCGCACGGTCGCGACCCTCAAGGAGCGAGGCGTCCTCTTCCTCGACACGCCCGACACGTACTACGAGGACGTCGAGGCCCGCGTCGGCGAGATCTCCGAGGACTACGCCGACCTGCGGCGGCTGAAGATCCTGGCCGACCGCGACGACGACGGCTACCTGCTGCAGATCTTCACCAAGACCGCGCAGGACCGGCCAACCGTGTTCTTCGAGGTGATCGAGCGCCACGGCGCGACTACCTTCGGCGAGGGCAACTTCAAGGCCCTTTTCGAATCGATCGAGCGCGAGCAGGCGCTGCGCGGCAACCTCTGAACGTCTCGCTCGATCATGCGCAGGTGCTGGCACCGCCTGACGGGGTCGACGAGTCGCGTCGCTTTTACGCCGATGTCATCGGGCTCGAACCGATCGATCGGCCCTCGACGATGGGCGGCGTCGGCGCATGGTTCGCCGCCGGCGCGCAGCAGCTGCACATCTCGGAGGAGGAAGGGTTCGTGCCGGCGACGCGGGCGCATCCGGCCTTCGAGCTAGAGGGCAGCGAGCTCGACGCGCTGGCCGGACGCCTCGAGGCCGCCGGCGCCGAGGTTCGCTGGGACGACCGGCTTCCCGGCGCGCGCTGCTTCTACACGTTCGACCCAGCTGGCAACCGGCTCGAGTTCCTCGCGCGGGCGCAGGCGTCGTAACAGCGCCGAAAACCGCGATGCTTTGCGCATGAGCCCGCAGCGGCGAACCGCGCTCGTCTCCGTGCTCGCGGCCTGTGTGTTGATCGCGGTCAAGCTGATCGCAGGCATCGGCACGCACAGCCTCGGGCTGCTCTCCGAAGCGATCCACTCCGGCACCGACCTCGTCGCCGCACTACTGACGTTCTTCGCGGTGGGGGTCGCCGCGCGGCCGGCCGATCCGGGGCACGCGTACGGACACGGCAAGGCCGAGAACCTCGGCGCACTGGCTGAGGCGGCGATCCTCGTCGGCGCGAGCCTCGTGATCGCCTGGCGTGCAATCTCTCACCTCGTCGGATTCACGCAGGCGACCGTGGAGGCCGAGTGGTACGGGCTCGTCGTGATCGGCTTCGTGATCGTCGTCGACTTCAGCCGTACGCTCGTCTCGTTTCGGGCCGCGCGCCGCTACCACAGTGCGGCGCTCGGCTCGAATGCGCTCCATTTCGCGAGCGATCTCGCCGGCTCGACGGCGGTGCTGCTCGGCCTGCTCGGCGTGCGCGCCGGCTGGAGGGAGGCCGATTCGGTCGCGGCGCTTTTCGTCGCTGCGCTCGTTCTGGCCGCCGCGGCGCGGCTGATGCGCCACAACGTCGACGTCTTGATGGACCGCGTGCCCTCCGAGGCCCAAGAGGCGGCACGGGCGGCGATCTCGCGGCTGGAGCCCCCCGTTCAGCTACGACGGCTGCGCATGCGCCAGGCGGCGGGGCGGCAATTCGCCGACGTCGTCATCGGCGTCCCGTCCAGCGCGGTGGTCGCGCAGGGGCACGCCGCCGCCGACGCGGTCGAGGCGGCGGTGCACGAGGCGCTGCCGCAGAGCGACATCGTCGTCCACGTCGAGCCCGAGGGCGGCGAGACGATCCTGCGCGAACGCGTCCTCGCGGCCGCACAGCGCGTGTTACGCGTGCGTGAGATCCACAACCTCTCGGTCCTGCGCACCGATGATGGCACCGAGGTCTCCCTGCACCTGAAGCTGCCCGGCGACCTCTCGCTTGAGGAGGCCCACTCGGTCGCGAACGAGGTCGAGCGCGAGATCACCGCCTCCGTTCCGGAGGTGACGTCCGTACAGACGCACCTCGAGCCGCTCACCGAGACCGGAACCGGCCGCAGCGTCGACCGCGATCCCGATCTCGTCGCCGGGATCGTGCGTGCTGCGACCGGCCGCGAGCCGCGCGAGGTGCGCTTCCTCGACACCGACGAGGGCCTCATCGCGTTCCTCACGCTCGGGCTCGATCCGGACACGTCGCTCGCCGAGGCTCACCGCCGCGCCAGCGAGGTCGAGGAGCGGATCCGCCGCGAGCGTCCCGAGATCGCCGACGTGATCGTCCACACGGAGCCGTGAGGCTCTGCCTTTTCAGCCCGCTCGATCGCGAGCTCCGAGGCTGGGTCGGAGTGGTCGAGGGCGACCGGGTCGTCCACCTCGCCGCGCAGTCGCTCGCGTCCTTCTTCACCGGCGGCGGCTCGGCGCGCGAGCACGACGAGTACGCGCTCGAGGACGTTCGCCTGCTCGCGCCCGTGCCCAGGCCGCCGTCCGTCCGCGACGCCTACGCGTTCGAGGAACACGTCCGCAACGCGCGGGCGGTCACGGGCCGCGGGGAGGTGCAGCCGGAGTGGTACGAGGTCCCGGTCTTCTACTTCTCGAATCCCGCCGCGATCTACGGCCCGGACGAGGAGATCCCGTACCCGACCGGTTCCGAGCAGCTCGACTACGAGCTCGAGGTCGCCGTCGTGATCGGCGTTGAAGGCGCTATCGGCGGATTCACGATCATGAACGACTGGTCCGCCCGCGACCTGCAGCGGCAGGAGATGAAGGTCGGCCTCGGCCCGGCGAAGGGGAAGGACTTCGCGACCTCGCTCGGCCCGGTGGTCGTCACGCCCGACGAGCTCGGCGACCTACGCCTGGAGATGGTCGCACGCGTGAACGGCGAGGAGCGCTCGCGCGGGAACCTCGGCGACATGTACCACTCCTGGGAGGCGATCCTCGAGCGGGCCGGGGCGAACACGCAGCTCGCCCCGGGGGACGTGATCGGCTCCGGCACCGTCGGTACCGGCTGCATCCTCGAGCACGGCGACAACCGCTGGCTGCAGCCGGGCGACGTCGTCGAGCTCGAGGTCCAGGGAATCGGTGTGCTCAGGAACGTGGTCGGGGCGCGGCCGACTCCGGCGCGGTAACCTCGAAGCATGGTGACGCGGCTACGAGGCTCGTTCAGCGACCGCCGGATCGCCGTGCTGGCGGGTCTCGGCGCGCTCTCGGCCGCCGCGATCGGGCTCGTCGCCTTCCGGGTCGCCTACACGCACAGCGCCGACGGCACGAACCTCGTCTGGAACCTTTTCCTCGCGTGGATTCCGCTCTGGCTCGCGCTGCTTCTGTACGACCGCCACGTCCACCGGGCGCGGCTCGCGACGCTCGCGAGCCTCGGCCTGCTGTGGCTGCTGTTCTTCCCGAACGCGCCGTACATCGTCACCGACTCGAGATACCTCGTCGGGAGCACGGGCCGTGAGTTCTGGTACGACGGCTTGATGATCGGCACGGCCGCGATGGCCGGGCTCCTCGTCGGCTTCGTGTCGCTGTACCTCCTGCATGCCATCGTCCGCCGTGGCGTCGGCGCGCGGGCCGCCTGGTTCTTCGTCTTCGGCGTCCTCGGGCTGAGCTCGTTCGGCGTCTACCTCGGCCGCGTCCTGCGCTGGAACTCGTGGGACGTGTTCGTGAGGCCGGGAACGCTCGCCTCGGACATCTCCCGCGCGCTCCTGGACCCGCTCGGCCATCCGCGGCCGATCGCGATCACGCTCCTCTTCACCGCGTTCCTGGGCGCGAGCTACCTCCTCTTCTACGCGCTCGCGCAGGCGACCTCGCTCCTGCCCGACTAGCGCTCGGTCTGGCGTGCAGGCCGCCGTCATCGGAGCCGGCGTCATGGGCCTGGCCACGGGCTGGGCGCTGCAGCGCCACGGCGTCGATGTCACCGTCTACGAGCAGTTCCAGATCGGCCACGACCGCGGTTCGAGCCACGGTCGGTCGCGGATCTTCCGGCTCGCGTACGCCGAGCCCGAGTACGTCCGGCTCGCGCAGGAGGCGCTGCCGCTCTGGCGGGAGCTGGAAGACGAGAGCGGGGAGACGCTCCTCGAGCTGAACGGGCTGGTCGAGATCGTGCAGACGCTCGAGGAGAGCACGGCGCAGACGCTCGAGGCCTGCGGCGTCGCCTGGGAGCGGCTCGACCGGGATGAGGCCGAGCGCCGCTACCCGATCCATGTACCGGAAGGGTCTTTCGTGGTCGTCCAACCGGAGGCCGGGATCGTCCGCGCCGACAAGGCGCTCCGCGCGTTTGCGCGAGCCCTCGACGTTCGCGAGGACACGCGGGTGACGCCGGCCGAGCTCGACGCCGACGTGGTCGTCGTCACTGCCGGGCCTTGGGTGAACGAGCTGCTCGACGAGGCGCTGCCCGTGAAGACGACTCGCGAGACCCTCTGCTACTTCCGCCCCGACTCGGGCGGCCGGCCGATCCCATCGGTCGTCTCCTTCAAACCGGACTGCCACACACACGACATGTATTCGCTGGCCGACCCGAAATACGGACTCAAGGTGGGGGCTCATCACGCCGGCCCGGAGGCTGATCCGAACGTGCCCGGCGAGCCCGAGCCGGACCTGATCGAGCGAGTCGCCGTCTGGACGAACGAGACGTACCGGCTCGCCGACCCCGAGCCTGCCGAGGCTCAGACCTGCATGTACACGTCGACCGGGGACGAGTCGTTCCTTCTCGAGCGCCGCGGCCGAGTCGTCATCGGCTCGCCGTGCTCGGGCCACGGCTTCAAGTTCGCGCCGGCGATCGGCGAGCGGCTCGCCGCGCTCGCGACGGGCTAGAGTTTCCGCGATGCCCTTCTACCAGCGCCTCGGCGAGGTTCCGCGCAAACGGCACATCCAGTTCCGCGACAACGGCTCGCTCCTCACCGAGGAGGTGATGGGGCTCGAGGGCTTCGTCGGGAACGAGTCGATCCTCTACCACCTCCAGTCGCCGTGCCGGGTCATGAAGCTCGGCGACTTCGAGGAGATCGAGCGCGACGAATGGGTGCCCGATGCGCACGCTCACCGGCTCTTCAACAGCTACGACGTCGACGCGGAAGGCGACGAGATCACCGGCCGGCGGCTGCTGATGTGGAACGACGACGTCGAGATCTCGCTTTGCCGGCCGGACGGGCAGATGGACTACTTCTTCCGGAACGGCGAAGGCGACGAGGTCGTTTTTGTCCACGAGGGCTCGGGAACGCTCGAAACGATCTTCGGCGAAGTGCCGTACAAGGACGGCGACTACGTCGTCATCCCCCGGGGAACGACGTACCGGTTCCGGGCCGAGGGGCCGCAGCGGTACCTCGTCTTCGAGACGCCCGGGCTGATCGAGATCCCCCGTCGCTACCGGAACCAGGACGGCCAGCTCCTCGAGGGGGCGCCGTACTACCACCGCGACATCCACCCGCCGACCGAGCTGCACACGCATCGCGAAAAGGGCGAGTTCCCGGTTCGGGTCCGCGTCCGGGACGGATACCAGACCTACGTTCTCGACTACCACCCCTTCGACGTGGTCGGCTGGGACGGCTACCTCTATCCGTGGACATTCTCGGTCCACGACTTCGAGCCGATCACCGGCCGGATCCACCAGCCGCCGCCTTCTCACCAGACGTTCCAGGGCCGCAACTTCGTGATCTGCTCGTTCTGTCCGCGCAAGCTCGACTTCGACGAGCTTGCGGTGCCGATCCCGTACCACCATTCGAACCTGCAGTCCGAGGAGATGATCTATTACGTCAGCGGTAACTTCGGCTCGCGCAAGGGCGTCAACGTCGGCTCGATCACGCTACATCCGTCCGGCCTGCCGCACGGGCCGCAGCCGGGCCTGGCCGAGAAGTCGATCGGCGTGCGCGAGACGCACGAGCTCGCCGTCATGTGCGACACGTTCCACCCGCTCAAGCTGACGACGTTCGCGCGCGACCTCGACGACGGCAAGTACGCCTACTCCTGGTACGAGGCCGCCGGCGAGGGCGAGCAGGCGGCAGGCGTGGACGGCGACGCAACCGGCGCGGGGCTGACGTCGCACTTCTAGGTTGTTCAGCCGCTCTGCGCGCATCTACGACGCGATCTACGCATCGATCCGGGACTACCGGAAGGAGGCCGCGGAGCTCGACCGGCTGATCCAGCAGCGACGGCCGGGAGCGCGGACGCTGCTCGACGTCGCCTGCGGTACCGGCGCGCACCTCGAGCATCTGCCTCGCTACGAGCTCGAGGGTCTCGACCTCGACCCGGAAATGCTCGCCGTCGCGCGGGAGCGTCTGCCCGCCGTGACGTTCCACCAAGGCGACATGGCCGGTTTTGAGCTCGGCAAGCGCTTCGACGCTGTCGTCTGCATGTTCAGCTCGATCGGCTACGTGAAGACCGAGGAGCGGCTGCGCACGGCGGCGGCGGCGTTCGGGCGCCACCTCGAGCCGGGGGGAGTGCTGGTCGTCGAGCCGTGGCTGGCACCAGACGTGTGGCAAGACCGTCACATCAGCTCCGTCTTCGTCGAGGAGCCCGAGCTCAGGATCGCGCGGATGAACGTCCCCGAGCGCGACGGGGATGTCTCGATCGTCGAGTTCCAGTATCTCGTCGGCACGCCGGATGGGATCGAGCGCTTCAGCGAGCGCCACGAGCTCGGCCTCTTCACGGTCGAGCAGTACCTCGATGCCTTCCGCTCTGCCGGGCTCGAGGTCGAGCACGACTCGGAGGGACCGATGGGCCGCGGCCTCTACGTCGGGACGACCGTGTGATCGTCGTCGACTGGGACGGCACGGCGGCGATGCAGGACACGCTGATCGAGGCGATGGCCGAGTTCGGCGACTGGCAGGTCTACCTCGACGCGTCGGCGGCGCTCAAACGCGGTGAGATCACGCTGCACGAGGAGATCCGCCGCGATGCCGAAGGGATCAAGGCGCCGCTCGAGGAGGTGCAGGCATGGCTCGTCGAGAACACCGATCTGCGCCCGGGCTTCCGCGAGTTCGCCGAGCAGTTCCGGCCCGTGATCGTCTCGAGCAACTTTCGGCAGCTGATCGAGCCGGTCCTCGCCGCGGAGGGCCTCGAGCTCGAGGTGCGTGCGAACGAGGTCGAGTGGCATCCGGACGGGTGGCGCGGGACGTTCCGCAACGGCGATGCCTGCGGCACGTGCGGCGAGCCCTGTAAGCGGGCCGACCTCCCCGACGACGAGCCGGTGATCTACGTCGGCGACGGCTATTCGGACCGTTGTGCAGCCCGCGCGGCCGATCGCGTCTTCGCGCGGGACTCGCTCGCCCGGTACTTGGCCGAGCACGGCGTTCCGTTCGAGCCGTTCGAGGATTTCGACGACGTCGGCAGGGCGCTTGCTGCTTCGGCTTCCTGAGCCGTACGACTTCGAGCTCTCGACCGAGCGTTTCCGAGCGTTCGGGCCCGATCTCGCGAACCTCTGGCATGAGGGCGGCGTGCACCGGGTCGTCGACGGACGCGAGCTTCGGATCGAATCCGCCCCCGGCGGCGTCGACGTCGCGCCGCTCGATGCCGAGACGGAGCCCGTGGCGAGGGCAATGGTCGGCGCCGACTTCGACCTCGGCCCGTTCTACGCGTGGGCCCAGCAGGACGAGGTGCTCGGCACACTGGTGCAGCGACTCGCCGGCCTCCGGCCGCCACTCGCGCCGGATCCTTACGAGGCGATCGTCAGTGCGATCACTGCGCAGCAGGTCTCGCTGTTTGCGGCGTTCGCCATCCGAAACCGAATGGTGGAGCGGTTCGGCGTCCGAGGCGTCTACGCCCACGCCTTCCCGACGCGCGAGCGCATGGCGCAGGCCGGCGAGGACGAGCTGACCGCGCTGGGCTTCTCCCGCCGCAAGGCCGAGTACGTGATCGGCGTCGCCCGTGCCGACGTGGACTTCGACGCGCTGCGTACGCTTCCCGACGACGAGGTGAAGGCGACTCTGACTGCACTGCGTGGGCTCGGCGAGTGGACGGCCGACTGGTTCCTGGCCCGCCATCTGGCGCGCCCACGCGCGTGGCCGGCCGGCGACCTGGGCCTGGTCAAGGCGGTCTCGGCGTTCTACTTCGGCGGGCACAAGCTGACGATCGGCGAGGTGCGAGCGGCCGGTGAGCGGTTCGACCCGTTCCAGAACCTTTCCGCGCAGTACCTGTTGACCGGCCTGCGCATGGCCCCGCCGGCATGACGATTCGCGAGGCGAAGCCGCAGGACCGCGAACGGCTGCATGAGCTCTACCAGGACTTCGTCCGGGAGATCCCGCCGCCGCCCGGCATCCCGGTGGACATCGAACACGAGCTCGGCGAGCTCGACGAATACCTCAGCGACCAGAACGTCGCGCTCGTCGCCGAGGACGACGGCGGCCGGGTACTCGGGTTCGCCCTCGCAAAGATGGACCATCCGGGTATCGGGCATCTCAGCGACATCTACGTCGCCCCGGGGGCCCGCCGCCAGGGTGCGGCGCGGGAGCTGATCCGCGAAGCGGCCATGAGGTTGCGCGGCGAGGGGGCGAGCGTGCTGACCCTCGGTGTTCAGGTGACGAACCAGGACGCACAGACCGCGTATGAACGGCTCGGCTTCCAGACCGAGTCCCTGCGCCTCTTCGCCCCGATCGACCAGCTGCTCGAGCGTTCCGAACGGGGACCGCGCGGTCCCAGTTTCGGCTCCGTGCACGTCCAGACCGACGACGAGAACGCCGTCGAGCAGGGCGTGCGGAAGTACGTTCCGCGGTTCGGCCGTTCGGGCGGCAGCGTCGTCACCGGGCCGCGTAATGGCTGGATCGCCGTCTACGACGAGCTCAGCGACCGCGAGCCTGGGGTGCTTCGCCGGCTCGGCGGCGAGCTCTCGAACGCGATCGGCGCCGTTTGCGTCTCGATCGGCATCGAGGAGGGCGCGGTCGTCCGCTACAACGTCTTCGAGCGCGGCTCGGTCGTGGACGAATACCTGTCCGTGCCGGAGTACTTCAAGGCGCTGCCGCCCGGCGACGCGATTGCATTGGGCGCAAACCCGACAGTCGTGGCGCGGCTGACCGGCGCCGATCATCATGAGTTCCGCCGGGTCGCGCGTACTGCCGCGACGCCGGACGAGCTCGGCCCGCCTGAGGAGCTGCTCGAGAGCATCGCCGCACTGATGGGCCTGAGCGGGGCAGACCACGGCTACGAGGGTGCGTCGGAGGAGCCCGGCGCCCGCGAGATCACGCATCGCTAGTGTCCGAGCTCGTGCTGACGCTCTATGACGCGGCCCGCTGTCCCTACTGCACCCGCGTCAGGATCGTGCTCGCCGAGAAGGGGATCGGCTACGAGCCGCAGGAGATCGACCTCTCCGACCGGCCTGCCTGGCTGTACGCGAAGAACCCGAGCGGCCGGGTGCCGGTGCTGGAAGAGGACGGTGGCTTCCTCCTGCCCGAGTCGGTCGTGATCATGGAGTACCTGGAGGAGCGGTACCCGGAGCCGGCCCTGTGGCCGGCCGACCCGGCCGACCGCGCGCTCGGGCGGCTCTGGCTCGACCGGTTCGACGCCCGTCTCGGACACGAGTACTACGCGTTGCGCCGCGGCGAGCCCTCGCGACTCGACGAACGGCTCCGCGACCTCGACGAGGCGCTCGAAGCGCAACCGTTCCTGAGCGGGCCTCAGTACGGGCTCGCCGACGCCGGCTACATCCCGTGGATCCTGCGGGCGCGCGCGAACCTCGGCGTCGAACTCGAGCCCTATACCGCGCTCTCGGACTGGCTCGAGCGCCTGATGGAGCGCCCCGCGGTCGCGGCCGAGCTCGAGCTGACCGCAGCACTCGGCCGATGAACGTCATGCTCCTGCACGCTTTTCCGCTCGACGAGCGGATGTGGGAGCCGCAACTCGAGACCCTCCGTGACTACGAGGTCGTCACCCCGCGGCTCTACGGCCGCGGCGCCTCGCTCGACGAGTGGGCGGCGTCGCTGCTCGAGGAGACCGACGGTGAGCTCGCCCTCGTCGGGGCGTCTCTCGGCGGCTATGTGGCCCTCGCGATCACGAACCGCGCCCCGGAGCGCGTCCGGGCACTGGCGCTCATAGGCGCCCGCGCCGACGCGGACTCGCCGGAGCGGCAGGCGGCGCGGGCCGACACGATCTCCCTGATCGAAGCGGGTGGCGCCGCGGCGCTCTGGGAGAACCAGCGGCCCAAGCTGCTGCTCGACGCCGCCTCGGACGACGCCGTGTCCCGCGCTCGGGAGCTCGTGCTCGCGCGCGGGACCGACGAGCTGACCGGGGCTGTCCGCGCGCTTCGCGATCGGGCCGACAGCTCTGCGACGTTCGAGTCCTTCGACCGCCCGAGCCTGGTCGCGGTCGGCGAAGGAGATCAGTTCTTCCCGCCGGACGAGGCGGAGGCCCTCGCGGGCCGAGCGAGGCACGGGCGCCTCCGCATCTTCGCCGGCGCGCGGCACCTGCCGAGCCTCGAGCAGCCCGACGAGTTCAACGCCGAGCTGGCGGGCTTCCTCTCAGATGTCTGAGCTCCCGCCGGTCGTCGACGCGGCATGGCTTCGCGGACAGCTCGGCGAGCCCGACATGGTGATCGGCGACGTACGCGGCCCGAACGCGCACACTCGCGGCCACATCCCGGGCTCGCGCCCGCTCGTGCTCGGCTCGCCGCCGCCGATGAGCGATCCCGACGTGATCGAGGCGCTCGCGAAGGAGATCGGCCTGCGCTTGCGGCGGCACGGCGTCACGGGCGAAGAGCGGCTCGTGCTCTACGACCGCGGCGACGGTGTCGGCGCGATGCCCTCGGCTCAGCTCGCGGAGCTGGCGGGCCACCCGAGCGTCGCGGTGCTGCTGGGCGGGATCGCGACCTGGCCTGGGGAGCTGGAGGTCGGTCAGGTCGAGCTCGAGCCGGTCAAGGTTCAGCTCGAGCCGCGGCTCGACGCCCTGCCGACGCGCGCCGAGGTCGACCACCGGCGGGGCGAGGAGGGGCTGACGCTCCTCGACGTCCGGACCGAGGAGGAGTTCTCGGGCCGCGGCGGCTACCCGTGCGACCCCCGCCAGGGGCATATTCCGGGCGCGCGGCGGCTGGACGAAGCGGCGCTTTTCGACGCGCCTGGGCTGCCGAAGCCGGCCGAAGAGGTGCGCGCCGTGGTGGGAGCCCCGGACGGCGCGGAGGTGATCGCCTATTGCCACTCGGGGTCGCGCTCGGCCCGCGCGACGCTGGCGCTACGCGCTGCGGGCTACCGCGCCCGCAACTACCCCGGGTCGTGGCACGAGTGGTCGCGGCACCCGGAGCTGCCGGTCGAGCGCTGAGAGCCGGCTCGAACGGCCACGTCCGGGGTCAGACCCCGGACGTGGCTCAAACGGACCTGAGCTAGCGCTTCCGCGCCGGCGCGACCTTGACGACCTTCGTGATCGCGTTGCTGACGATCGCTTCCGTGCACGGGACGAGCGGGCTCGCGCAGGGCGCTACCGTCGGCGGCCGCTCGACGAAGAAGTAGGTCACCTTCTTCGGTAGTCGTCGGTTGAAGACGTACTTGCCCCTGCGGGTTCGGGCAGATCCGACTTTCGTGAACGTGATGCCGCTCTTGACCTTGACGCCGGCGAAGAGCCACAGAGAGGCGCCGCTCGGGAGGCTGCCGGCGATGTTGACGACTCCGGCGAACCGGACGAAGCCGCGCCGCGCCCTCACCCGCTTCATCGAGATGCTGTACGGCGTCGGCACGATGCCCTGCGCCTCACGCGTCCCTGCCGCGTCCGGCGTCCCGGTTCCTGGCGTGTACGGCGTGAAGAGGGAGCGCCAGAGTTGGTTGCCCGCACTGGTCGAGTTGGTGAAGACGCCCTTGACCGAGAAGGCGGCGTCGATGAACTTCAGACCGTTCGGCGAACGGCGCGGATCGTTTTGCGGCAGCGTCGGATCGCGGAAGCAGAGGGTCATCTTGATCGAGCTGAAGGCCGCTTCCGCTCCGGTCGTGTGCGAGACGAAGACCGGGATCGGGTTGGCCGGCTGCCCAGGCAGGGCCGCGTTGAGCGTCCAGACGGCCTCGGGCGCGACGCCCGGCGTGCAGAGGTTCGCCTGAGCCGTCCAGTTCGCCGGGCTGTCGGTCTTGACTTGGCCCGAGAGTGGCAGCACGTTCGTACTCAGGTCGAGCACCTGGACGTCCGCGAGGACGTCCCCGATGATCGTCCCCGGCGCTTGGGTCAGTCTCGCCTTGTAGCCCTTCGGGGCGTAGATGACGATCCGCGCGGTCGGGTCGTCCGCCTTCTCCTGCGCGACGATGACCGTCACCGCTCCGGCGCCCGTCGGCTTGTAGGTCGCCTGGAAGATCCCCATCGAGGGCGTGTACGAGGCCGCCGCGGCCGCCACGACGACGAGGGCGAGCGCGGCAGCGCAAGCGAGAACTGTGAAGCGCGCAAATCTCTTCATGACCCCTTCCTTCGAGATGTCGCCGGCATGCTCCTGGTCAGACGGCGGTTTGGCCGGAGAGTTGTATCGCGAAAACCGTGCCCAAGGCGAGCGCCTTACAATCAGCCGCCATGGACGAGCGGCCGATCGGGGTCTTCGACTCGGGCACCGGCGGGCTGACGGTCCTGCACGAATGCCTCGTGACGATGCCGCACGAGGACTTCGTCTACCTCGGCGACCACGCGCGGCTGCCGTACGGGCCCCGACCGCTCGACGAGGTGCGCTCGTACGCCCTCGAGATCGGCCGCTACCTGGAGCGGCAGGGCGTCAAGCTCGTGCTCGTCGCCTGCAACTCGGCGACCTCCGCGGCCCTGCCGGAGCTTCAGGAGGCCCTCACCGTCCCGGTCGTCGGCGTCATCCAGCCCGAGGCGCACGCCGCCGTTCAGGCGACGCGCAACCGCAGGATCGGCCTGCTGGCGACGAAGGCGACCGTCGAGGCCGGCCGCTACGCCGAGTTCGTCGCGGCGCTTGACGCTGGCGCCGAGTTCACGGCGCTGGCCTGCCCGCGGCTCGTGCCGCTCATCGAGGGAGACGACCCCTTCGGCGCCGAGACGACGGAGGCCGTGCGCGAGTACGCCAAGCCGCTGCGCGAAGCCGGGGTCGACACGGTCATCCTCGGCTGCACCCACTATCCGCTGATCCGTCCGGTCTTCCAGCGCGTCTTCGGGCGCGGCGTCACGCTCGTCTTCTCCGCCGAGGAGACCGCGCGGGAGGTCGCAGAGACGCTGGCGCGCAAGGGAATCGAGAACGACGAAGGGCGCGAGGGCTCGTACCGGTTTCTGACGACGGGAGACCCCGAGGCGTTCCGTGAGCTCGGACAGCGGTTCCTGCAGCTTCCGATCGCCGAGGTCGAGCACATCGAGCTTGCAACGCTGAAGCAGGCCGCGTGACCAGAGCCGAGGCGTCGCTTGCGATGCCGATCTGGAGGCCGTACCGGCTTTGCCGGTGCGGCCGCGTTAACCCGCTGTCGCTGTGTCGTCTTAGGGCTGGAGCATCGACGAGATGAGGAAGGACGGCCGGCGCCCAGACGAGCTGCGTCCGATCCAGCTCGAGCCGAGCTGGCTCGAGCAGCCGCACGGCTCGGTGCTCTACTCCCAGGGGAAGACGAAGGTCCTCTGCACCGCCTCGATCGAGGAGGGCGTCCCGCGCTGGCTGCTGGGGAAGGGACGCGGGTGGATGACCGCCGAGTACTCGCTGCTGCCTGCCTCGACGGGCGAGCGCACCCAGCGGGAAGCCTCGCGCGGCAGGCAGGGTGGGCGCACGGTCGAGATTCAGCGCCTGATCGGCCGCGCGCTGCGGGCGGTCACCGACTTCCAGGCGCTCGGCGAGCGGACGCTCTGGCTCGACTGCGATGTCCTGCAGGCGGACGGCGGCACGCGCTGCGCGGCGATCTGCGGCGCGTGGGTCGCGGCGCGGCTCGCTCTCGACCGTTTCGGGCTCTCGAAGACGCTGAGCGACTCGGTCGCGGCAGTCTCGGTCGGCGTCGTCGACGGCGAGCCCTTGCTCGATCTCGACTACTCGGAGGACTCGACGGCCGAGGTCGACATGAACGTCGTCATGACCGGCGACGGCCGGCTCGTCGAGGTGCAGGCGACCGCCGAGCAAGAGCCCTTCTCGCGCGAGCGACTGGATGAGCTGCTCGAGCTCGCGGCGCTCGGGATCGAGCGGATCGCGGCGGCGCAAGAGGAGGCAGTCGGTGCTGCCGCTCGCATCTAGCATCCCGTCGCTTTCCTGGGAGGAGATCCTTGGGCGCGTGGCGCTCGCGGCGGCGCTCGGCGCGGTGCTCGGTTTCGAGCGCGAGCTGCGCGAACGCGAGGCCGGCTTGCGGACGCACCTGCTCGTCTCGGTGGGCTCGGCGCTCTTCACGATCGTCTCGGCGTACGGCTTCAGGGAGTTCCTGACCTCGGGAGCGAACGTCGTGCGCGCGGACCCGACGCGGATCGCGGCGCAGATCGTGACCGGCATCGGCTTCCTCGGGGCCGGCGCGATCATCCGCCAGGGCGTTGCCGTCCGCGGGCTCACGACCGCCGCGACGCTCTGGGTGGTCGCCGCGATCGGCATGGCCGCGGGGGCGGGCTACTACTCGGCGGCAGTGATCACAACAGGCGTCGCGCTGGTTGCGCTGTGGCCGCTGCGCACGCTGGCCTACCGCGCCGTCAGGCGTTTCCGGCGAGACACGGGCCTCCTGCTCGTCGAGCTCCCGGCCGGCCAGAGCCCCGCTTCCGTGATCGACACGGTCGAGGCGGAGTCGCGGGTCGAGACGATCGAGGTCCGGCAAGAGGGCAATCGGCGTGTCCTCGAACTGACCCTTCACCTACCGCGGGCCGAGCTCAGCCAGAGGATCGTCGCCAAGCTTGCCGATGTCGAGAACGTGCTCGAGGTGCGTTGGGCCGACTGAGCGAGGCGTCGCTTGCGACGCCGGCTTGGAGGACATCCCGGCTTGGCCGGGGTGTCCGTCTAAACCCGAGCAGCAAAGCCGACTGCGGATGAGCCTTCCGCCGCCCGTGAAAGCCCGGCTCGCCTCTCGCAACGAGAACAAGCTGCGTGAGCTGGGGCGGGTGCTCGCGGGCTGGGACATCAGCCTGGTCGACGCGGACAGCTACCCGCCCGAGGAGGGCTCGACCTACTACGAGAACGGACTCGGCAAGGCCCGTTACGGGCTCGGGTTCGTCGACGACGGCTGGGTGCTTGGCGAGGACTCCGGAATCGAGGTCGACGGCCTCGGCGGCGAGCCGGGCATCCGCTCCGCGCGGTTCGGTGGCGACGATCCGGTCGGGCGGCTGCTCGACGAGCTGCGCGGCGTCGAAGGCGACGGACGCCGCGCGCGATACGTCTGCGAGCTCGTCGCGCTGTCGCCGTCGGGCGAGGAGGTGCGTGGCACGGGCGTCCTCGAGGGTCGGATCGCCGACGAGCCCGCCGGGAGCGAGGGCTTCGGCTACGACCCGATCTTCGTCCCGGCCGGTGAAGAGCAGACGGTCGCGGAGCTCGGCAACGAGTGGAAGGCCGAGAACTCGCATCGCGCCCGTGCGGCTCGCGACCTCCTGCGGGCCATGTCTCCGCGGGGCCCGTCCGGGGTCTGACCCCGGACGCGTCACGCCAGGCCGGGAACCTCCGTCGTAGTGGCCGCCTCGCGGCGGGCGAACCGGCAAGAGTTGACCTCGGCGCCGAAGACGATCGCGTTCGCCATCACGTAGAGCCAGACGAGCAGAAGCGCCGGTGCGCCGAAGGCCCGAAGCGCGATCGAGACGTTCGACAGCCGGACGTAGATCGGCAGCACCTGGAACGAGGCCACGAGCAGGACGGCAGCGATCGCGGCGCCCGGCAGCACGTCGACGAGCTCGAGCTTCTCGTTCGTCAGCAGGTAGTAGACGGCGACGAGGAAGATGAAGATCGCGGCCAGCGAAGCTGCCACCGACAACACGTAGGCGACGATTCCGTTGCCCACGACCCCGGGCGCGTAGCGCCTCAACACGTCGAACCCGAACGAGCCGGCCAGCAGGCCGACGAAGAGGGTCACAAGCAAGGCGATCATCATCAGCACCGCGAGCGCCTTGCCGTGCAGGAACCGCCGGTTCGGACGGCCGTAGACGATGTTCAGCGCGGACTCGAGCGCGCTGAAGAACGACACCGACGTCCAGAGGAGCGCGATCCCGCCGATGATCCCGAGCGTCGCCGCGTGGCGCTGCACGCTGCGCACCGCGTTGACGATCGCCGACACCGACGTGCCCGGGAAGACCCGCTTCAGCTCGGTGACGAGGTAGCTCGACTCGTCCGCTCGTCCCGCCAGGCCGAGCAGCGACAAGGCGAGAAACGTCAGGGGCACGAACGAGAGCAGCGCGAAGTACGCGATCATCGCTGCGAGGTGGGGCCCGCGGTCTTCCTGGAACTTCGCCACCGGGCGGTACACGACCCGCGGAGTATCCGGCACGGCCGTGTTAGCGTGAGGGCGTGGACGCCGCCGCCGCGCTCGAGCGCCTTCGCGAGATCTCCTCGCAGGTCCGCGCCGCCGTCATCTTCGAGCGCGGAGGCAAGGTCGTCGGCTCGACGCTCGGCGACGAGGAGCGTGCCAAACAGGTCGCCGCGGAAGCCGAGTCGCTGCTCGACGACGCAGAGCAACGGCGCCGCGCCGACGGCGAAGCCGAGTTCGCACAGCTCGATGTCGCCCTGCGCGACGGAAGCGTCTTCGTCGTCCGCGACGGCAAGCGCCTGATCGTGGCGACGACGGCACCGGAGCCGACCGTCGGGCTCGTCTTCTACGACCTCAAGAGCACCCTGCGGGAGCTCGAGACGAAGCCGAAAGCGGCGCCGAGGAAGCGGGCGCCGGCGAAGCGCAAGGCACCGGCCCGGACGACCCGAGCGAAGAAACCCGATGCGAAGTCGTAGCGTCCTCACGGGCGTGCTGCTCGGCGTCGGCTCCGTCGCAGGGACGCTGGTCTTCCGCCGGCGTTTGGCCCGCCGTCAAGAGCGGGTGGACGTCTACTTCGGCGACGGCTCGATGGTGTCGCTCGCGAAGCCCGGCGAGGCCGAGCCGCTGCTGCGACGCGCCCGGCAGATCCTCGACCTTGCAGGCTGAGCTGACTCACGACCAGCTCGGCGTCGCGCTGCGCGAACACGCCTACCTCGAGGGCGACTTCGTGCTGCGTTCGGGTCGCCGCTCCCGCTACTACCTCGACAAGTACCGGTTCGAGACGCGGCCGGACCTGCTCGGCCCGCTCGGACAGCGGATCGCCAAGGCCGTCGCCGAGCACGAGCCCGACGCCGTCCGCCTCGCCGGCCCCGAGCTCGGGGCCGTACCGCTTGCCGCGGCCGCGTCGCTCGCCTCCGGCCTGCCCTTCCTGATCGTCCGCAAGGACGCCAAGGAGTACGGGACCGCGAACCGTCTCGAAGGCATCTTCGAGGCGGGCGATTGCGTCTGCCTCGTCGAGGACGTGATCACCTCCGGCGGCGCCGCCGTGGAGGCGGTCGAGGCGCTCCGCGAGGCGGGCCTCGCCTGCCGCACTGCTGTCTGCGTCGTCGATCGCGAGGAGGGTGGAGCGGACGCGCTCGCTCGGCTCGCGGTCAAGCTTTGGCCCTTATTTCGAGCTTCCGAGCTCTTGGCGGGTGAAAAATCCCCGTAAAACGGGATGGTTGAGCCAAAACGCCGACCCTGGTAGGGTCTGGCGCGGTCCCAAGCCTGTAAACACAGCAGGAGAGGAGAGCAAGTGACCAAGCAGGAGTTCGTCGATCGGGTGGCGCAGAAGGCCAATATGGGCCGTCGCGAAGCGGGCGAGGCAGTCGACGCCGTGATCGACACGATCACGGACGCCTTGAAGAACCGCGAAGAGGTCGCATTCACAGGGTTCGGCAAGTTCTCCACGCAGCACCGCGCGGCGCGCCAGGGGGTCAACCCACGGAACCCCAGCGAGAAAGTTCAGATTCCGGCGGCCTGGGTGCCCAAGTTCTCGGCCGGGAGTTCGCTCAAGCAGGCCGTGCGCGGCAGTGGCGGCGACGGCGGCGGCGGGATGATGTAGCCAGCGGGTCTCCGCTCCGAAACCATTGAAGGCCGCCTCCGGGCGGCCTTCGTTCTTCCGGGCCGCTGGCTAGGCTGGAGTCGATGCAAGTCGAGACCCCGTCTGCGACCAGAACCTTCGCCGACCGGCTCGCCCAGGCGGTCGAGCGCAAGCGATCGCAGCTGGTCGTCGGTCTCGATCCGCGGCTCGACCTGCTGCCGGTGGAGCTGCGCGGGGACTCGCACGTGGCGCGGAGCGCCGCCGCCGACGCGGTCGCCCGCTTCTGCTGTGGGATCGTCGATGCGGTCGCGCCGCACGCGGTCGCCGTCAAGCCGCAGCTCGCGTTCTTCGAGGCGCTGGGCGCGGACGGCCTGCGGGCCTTCGAGGAAACCTGCGAGTACGCACGCGCCGCCGGCCTTCTCGTCCTCGCCGACGCGAAGCGCGGGGACATCGGCTCGACTGCGCGGGCCTACGCCGCGGCCTACCTCGAGGGCGAGAAGCCCGTCGCCGACGCGATGACGGTCAACCCGTACCTCGGCCGCGACTCCCTGGAGCCGTTCTTCGGCGCCTGCCGGCGCCATGGCGGCGGCGTCTTCTGCCTCGTCAAGACGTCGAACGAGGGCGGCAGCGACGTGCAGGACGTGCGGCTGAGCGACGGCGGGGTGCTCTGGCAGCACGTCGCGAGGCTCGTCGCGGAGTGGGGCGAGGACCTCGTCGGCGAGCACGGGCTCTCCAGCGTCGGCGCCGTCGTGGGCGCGACGCACCCGCGCGCGATCGGCGAGGCGCGACGGCTGCTGCCGCGTTCGATCCTGCTCCTACCGGGCGTCGGCGCGCAGGGTGCGTCGCCGGCCGACGTCGCGCGCGCGTTCACAAGCGGCCCGGCCAGCGCGCTCGTCGCCGCTTCTCGCAGCGTCACGTACGACTTCCGCCAGAGCGGCGAGGACTGGCGCACCGGCGCCTCGCGCCAGGCCGCCCGGCTCAAGAGCGAGATCTGGGCCGCCTCCGGCTGGTAGTTACTCTTTCGCCGTGAAGCGACCGCTGGTCGTTGCCGCAGCGGCTCTTGCGCTCGCGACCCCCTCGCTTGCCGCGCTCCCGCGGGTGCATGCGCGCGCGTATCTCGTCGAGGACGGCCAGACGGGACAGGTGCTCGCGCAGTACCGCGCGCATGCCCGGGTCCCGATCGCGAGCATCACGAAGCTGATGACCGTGCTCCTGACGCTCGAGCACACGAAGCCGAGCGACGTGGTCACGGTTGCGCCGGGCGCGGCCGCCGTGGGCGAGTCGTCGATCGAGCTGCGCGCGGGCGAGCGGATCACGGTGCGCGACCTGCTCGAGGGCGCGCTGATCCAGAGCGCAAACGACGCGGCCGACGCGCTCGCGTACTACGTCGGGCACGGCAACGAGGCCCGCTTCGTCGCGATGATGAACGCCCGCGCCCGGCAGCTCGGACTCCGCGACACGCACTACGACCGGCCGGACGGGCTCGACGCGCCCGGACACGTCTCGAGCGCACACGACGTGACGAAGCTCGCGCGGATGCTGATGCGCCGCGCAATCGTGCGGTCGATCGTTCGCCGCCAGACCGCCGACATCTCCGGGGGGCGCGTCCTCCACACCTGGAACGACCTCCTCGGCACCTTCCCCGGCGTCTTCGGCGTCAAGACCGGCCACACGTCGGCCGCCGGCTGGAACGAGGTCGCGTCGCTTGACCGCGGCGGCGTCGTCATCTACGCGACGATCCTGGGCTCGCCCGACCGCCCGACGCGGAACGAGGACCTGACGACGCTTCTTCGCTGGGCGCTGACGCGCTACCGGCGCGTGCCGGTCGTGCGTGCGGGCCACGTCTTCGCGAAGGTTCAGGTCGGTTACGGGCAGTCGCCCGTAGGACTCGTGCCGGCCCGCGGCCTGACCCGCCCGGTGCGGATCGACCAGCCGGTCGTGCAGCGTGTCGTCAGCCAGACGGTGGCCACGCTCCCGGTTCGTCGAGGGCAGCCGCTCGGAGAGATCCGCATCTATCAGGGGCCGCGCCTCGTCGCCCGCGACGCGCTCGTCGCCGAGCGAACGGTGCAGCGGCCAGGCGTGTTCGGGCGCGCGGGGTACTACGCGGGCCGTACGGTGCACCACGTGTGGGGCTGGTTCTCGTGATCGTCACGGTGACCCTCAACGCGGCGCTGGACCGCACGCTCACCGTCCCGAACTTCCAGCGTGGCCAGCGCCACCGCGCCAGCCAGGGGTTGACCCTGGCTGGTGGCAAGGGGATCAACATCGCGCGCGGGCTGAAGCGTCTCGGCGTCCCCGTGGTCGCGACCGGGCTGGTCGGAGGTCGGACCGGCATCCGGATCGTCGAGGAGCTGACCGGCGAGGCGATCCTCAACGACTTCGTACGGATCGAGGACGAGTCGCGCACGTCGACGGCTGTCGTCGACCCGACCGCACCGACGTACACCGAGATCAACGAGTGGGGCCCGGCGGTGCGGCCCGAGGAGCTCCAGATGCTGATGGAAAAGCTCGCCTACCTCGCGCAGGGCGCGGAGGCAGTCGTCTTCGCCGGCTCGTTGCCGCGGGACGTCGACGAGGGCTTCTACGGCGAGGCGATCCGCGAGGTCAACCGGCGCGGGATCTTGACCGTGCTCGACTCGGCCGGGCAGCCGCTGCGGCTCGGCGCGCAATCCGAGCCGTTCCTCGTCTCGCCCAACCAGAACGAGGCGGAAGGGCTCGTCGGGCAGGAGTTCAACGAGGACGAAGACTTCGTCTTCGGGCTCAACGCGATCGCCGAGCAGGGCGCGCGCAACGTCCTGATCACGCAGGAATCGGGTTGCTGGGCGCTGCTTCGCAAGGAGCGGATCGTTCACCGCTACCGGGCGCGGGCTCCGAGCATCGAGCCGGTCTCGGTCGTCGGATCCGGCGACGTGCTGCTGGCGGCCTACCTCGTTGCGCATCTCAAGGGCGAGCAGCCCGAGGATGCCCTCCGCACGGCGGTCGCGACCGGCACGGCTTCGACGCTCGAAGTCGGCGCCGGACGCTTCGAGCAGCGGGAGGCCGACCGCCTCTCGAGCGCCGTCGAGGTCGTCGAGCTGGAACCCGTCGCCAGTCGGCGCTAGTCTTTCGCGGTTGCGCCGCCGCTTTCTCCTGCTTCTAGCCCTTTTCGGGGTCGCGTCGCCGGCCGTCGCGGCACCGTTCGTGCGCGGGATCGACGTCTCGCATTGGAAGGGCTCGATCGCGTGGGCGCGTGTCGCGCACGGCGGTTACCGGTTCGCGTTCGCGGAAGCCACGAACGGCTTTGCCGTCGATCCGACGTTCCCGCGTAATCGCAGTGGCGCGAAGGCTGCCCGCATCGCCTTCGGCGGGTTCCACTTCGCGCGTCCCGCCGGCTGGACCCCCGGCGGAGTGATCGCGAACGCGGTGATGCAGGCCGACTTCTTCGTCTCGGTGGCCCAGCCACAGACGGGCGAGCTCGCGCCGGTGCTCGACCTCGAGCGGACGGGCGGGCTCTCGCCGGCCTCGCTGCGGACTTGGACGAGCGCCTGGCTCGACGAGGTGCAGCAGAAGGTGGGAATCCGGCCGACGATCTACGCGTCGCCGACCTTCTGGCGCCATGCGGTGGGTAACGCGAGCGTCTTCGCGGCCGCGGGCTCGAGCCTCTGGGTCGCCCACTGGCACGTCACCTCGCCGCGCGTTCCCGCCTCGGACTGGGGTGCGAGCGGCTGGACATTCTGGCAGTGGACGGACTGCAGCCATGTCCCCGGGATCAGGGGCTGCGTCGATGGAGATCGCTACCGCGACACACGCGTCGCCTCGGCGATCATGCCGCCTCAGCCCGTCGCGATCGACACCCCCACGGTGAGCGGTGTCCCGCAGACCGGCCAGGTGCTCAGCGCGTCGACGGGTACCTGGCAGGCCGACCCCGCGCCGACCCTCGCCTACCGCTGGCAGCGGTGCACCGACACGACGGCGGCGAAATGCGTCTGGATTCCGAACGCCGTCACGTCCACCTACACGGTTGCGGCGGCCGACGTCGGGTCGACGCTGCGCGCCGTCGTCACGGCGACGAGCCGCGCCCGCTCGGCGGATTCGGCGTCGCCGGCGGTTCCTGTCGACGCGTAATTCCGTCAAACCTCGTTGCTACCATCGGTCGCCAGTTGGCAGTTGACCTGACGCCGGAGACGATCGAGCGCCTCGTCCAGCTCGATCGGAAGTTCGCGCGTGAGGGGCTGACGTTCGACGACGTGCTCTTGGTCCCGGCCGAGTCGGCCGTGCTGCCGAACGAGGTCTCGACCGCGACGCGCTTGACGCGCGGCATCTCGCTCGAGATCCCGATCCTTTCGGCGGCGATGGACACCGTCACCGAGGCGCGCCTGGCGATTGCGCTTGCGCGCGAGGGCGGGTTGGGAATCCTGCACCGCAACCTCTCGATCGAGGAGCAGGTCGCCGAGGTCGACAAGGTCAAGCGCTCGGAGTCGGGCATGATCGTGGAGCCCGTGACGCTGCCGCCCGATGCGCCGGTGGCCGCGGCGCTCGACCTGATGGCGCGCTACCACATCTCCGGCGTGCCGATCACGGACGAGGCCGGGCGGCTGGTCGGGATCCTGACGAACCGCGACCTTCGCTTTCGAGACGAAGGGGCAGAGCAGCCGGTCTCGGCGCTGATGACCGGCCGCGACCTCGTCACGGCTCCGGTGGGGACGACGCTCGAGGAGGCGCGCGCGATCCTGCACCGGCACAAGATCGAGAAGCTGCCGGTCGTCGATTCGGAGGGGCGTCTCAAAGGCCTGATCACCGTCAAGGACATCCGCAAGCAGATCGAGTTTCCGCGTGCTACGAAGGACGAGCGGGGGCGCCTTCGCGTCGGCGCAGCGGTCGGCGTCGGCGCGGATGCGGACGACCGTGCCGCCGCGCTGGCCGAGGCCGGCGCCGACGTGCTGGTCGTCGATACGGCGCACGGCCACTCGCAGAACGTCGTCGACATGGTGCGCCGACTGAAGGCGCGCTGGGACGGCGAGGTGATCGCCGGCAACATCGCCACCGCCGAGGCGGCCGAGGCTCTGATCGACGCCGGCGCGGACGCGATCAAGGTGGGGATCGGGCCGGGGGCGATCTGCACCACGCGCGTCGTCGCCGGCGTCGGCGTGCCCCAGGTGACTGCCATCTACGAGTGCGCGCGGGCGGCCGAGCCGCACGGCGTGGCGGTGATCGGAGACGGCGGCCTCTCGTCGTCCGGAGACGTGGCGAAGGCGATCGCGGCCGGCGCGGACACGGTCATGACCGGTGGGCTCCTGGCCGGAACGGACGAGGCGCCGGGGGAGGTGATCCTCGCCGGCGGCGAGCGCTTCAAGGAGTACCGCGGCATGGGCTCGCTCGGCGCGATGAAGGCGCGCGGGTTCTCCAAGGACCGGTACTTCCAGGGCGACGTCGAGGACGTCGACAAGCTCGTCCCCGAGGGAATCGAGGGCCGTGTGCCTTACAAGGGCCCGGTCGCGAACGTGCTCCACCAGCTCGTCGGCGGTCTTCGGCAGGCGATGGGCTACTGCGGCGCTGCGACGATCGAGCAGATGAAGGACGCGACCTTCGTTCGCATCACCGGCGCGGGCCTGCGCGAGAGCCACCCGCATTCGCTGACGACGATCGCCGACGCGCCGAACTACAGGATCGGCTGATGGGTGAAGTCGTCCGCCTGCCAACCCCCGAGCCGACGGGGGAGGAGCGGCCTGTGCTGGTCGTCGACCTCGGTGGCCAGTACTCACAGCTGATCGCGCGACGCGTCCGCGAGTGCCGGGTCTTCTCGGAGCTCGTCGGCCACGGCATCTCTCCCGAGGAGGTGCGGGCGCGCAACCCGCTCGCGCTTGTGCTGAGCGGCGGGCCGGCGTCGGTGTACGCGGACGGCGCGCCGCGCGTCGACCCGGGCATCTACCGGCTCGGCGTACCGACGCTCGGCATCTGCTACGGGATGCAGCTGATGGCGCAGGATCTCGGCGGCACGGTCGAGCGGACCGGCGTCTCCGAGTTCGGCAAGACGGAGGTTCGCGTCCACGAGGGCGCGCTCTTCGCCGGACTGGGCGAGGAGCAGACGACCTGGATGTCGCATCGCGACTCGGTGACAGCGCCGCCGCCGGGCGCCCGCGTGGTTGCGGGCTCGGAGACGACGCCGATCGCCGCCTTCGAGGATCCTGGGAACGGCCTCTACGGCGTCCAGTTCCACCCTGAGGTCGTGCACACGGTGTCCGGAACGGAGGTGCTCAAGAACTTCCTGTATTCCGTCGCCGACGCGCCCGCGACCTGGACGGCGGCGGCGGTGATCGAGGAGCAGGTCGAGCGGATCCGCGCGCAGGTGGGCTCGGAACGGGTGCTGTGCGCGCTGAGCGGCGGCGTCGACTCGGCGGTCGCGGCGTTGCTCGTCCACAAGGCGGTCGGCGACCAGCTGACCTGCGTCTTCGTCGACCACGGCCTGCTGCGAAAGGACGAGGCTGCGCAGGTCGTCGAGACCTTTCGCGGACACTTCCACGTGCCGCTCGTCCACGTGGACGCGGCCGAGCGGTTCCTCGAGCGGCTCGACGGCGTGGACGATCCGGAGGAGAAGCGGACGCGCATCGGCGAGGAGTTCATCCGCGTCTTCGAGGCCGAGGCGCGCAAGCTGGGCGCCGTCAAGTACCTCGTCCAGGGCACGCTCTACTCGGACGTGATCGAGTCCGGCGGCACCGAGGGCGTCGCGGCGAAGATCAAGTCGCACCACAACGTCGGCGGCCTCCCGGCCGACATGGAGATGGAGCTCGTCGAGCCGCTTCGGCTCCTCTTCAAGGACGAGGTGCGGCGGGTCGGCGAGGAGCTCGGTCTGCCGGAGAGGATGGTCTGGCGCCACCCGTTCCCCGGGCCGGGGCTGGCGATCCGCATCATCGGCGAGGTCACCCGCGAGCGGCTCGCGATCCTGCGCGAGGCCGATTCGATCCTGCTCGAGGAGATCCGGCGCGCCGGGCTCTATCGCGAGCTTTGGCAGTGCTTCGCGGTGCTGCCGGCGATCCGCTCCGTCGGCGTGCAGGGCGACGAGCGCACGTACGCGTATCCGATCGTGATCCGCGCCGTGACGTCGGAGGACGCGATGACGGCGGACTGGGCGAGGCTTCCCTACGAGCTGCTGGAGACGATCTCGAGCCGGATCGTCAACGAGATCCCGGCGGTAAATCGGGTCGCGCTCGACCTTTCGTCGAAGCCGCCGTCGACGATCGAGTGGGAGTAGCTGCCAGAGGATCCTCCGGGACGCAAGGGGTAGATGGCTGCGTAGATCGTCCGGCCTTGAGCGTTTAGCGTCGCGACCTGCGGCTACGCATCGGGGATGACACAGTTCGAGCAGGAAAACGACCTCGGCCACGGCGGCGGAGAGGTGGACGAGGAGACGCTGAGCGAGGCCTGGGCCGAGCGCGAACGGCGGCCCGGCCGCGACGATCACGCCGCGCAGGAATCGCCGCACGTCGACGAAGACGTCGAGCGTCGCACCTGAAGCTTCGAGGTCTCGTCGCCGCCTCGGCCCGCGGCCGTTGCGCGCTCCGCGGTGGACTGTCCACTCGAACCGCCGCAAGCGGACATGGCAACTGCAACAAAAGCGTGACGATTCGTCGGCCTGCGGGTCGCAGAACCGTCCGAAAGGGCAGACTCAGGCCGGGAGCTGAACCGGCGGGTAGCGGTGACGCACTTCGTCGACGTACGCGCTCAAGCTCTCCGCCAGCGTCGGATCGTGAATCTCGAGCACGTTCTCCGCGTTCTGCTCGCCCGAGCGGGAGAGGTTGAACGAGCCCGTGAAGACGACGTCGTCGGCCACGACGATCTTCGCGTGCATGAAGTCGTGAACGGTTCCGTCGCCGTAGGGCGTCGACGGCTTTCCCGTGAACGCGCCGCTCATCACCTGCTGAAGTAGCGGCAGCTTCCAGTCAACGTTGCCGTTCTTGCGCCACTGCTCGACGACCTCGGCCACCTGCGTCGCGTCGACACAGCCGGCGATGTCGACCTTCCCCTCCGAGACGACCTGCGCCAGGGTCGCGAGCACCGACGACGACGAGATCACCGGCGAGCAGACGCGCACGCGGCGCTTCGCGCGGGCGATCACACGGGCAATCCGCTGCGATAGGTCCTCTCCATAGCCCGGCGTGAACCACGGCCGGACGAGCAGTCCCTCGACGTGGACCCGCGCGGGCGGAACGAACCCGCTCTCCTCGACGAGCCCTTTCTCCCACAGCTCGTCGAAGTCCCTCCGAAACAGCGCCGCGAGCTCTCCGGACTCGACGACGACGACGACGTTCTCCTGCCGCGACCACGAGTCGTCCGTCCAGTTCATGGATCCCGTCCAGACCTCCGCGCCGTCGCGGACGACGTACTTGTGGTGCATCAGGTCGGGTACGCCCGCGATCCCCTTGGCCGGCACGCCGAGCGACCCGATCAGCTGCACATCCGGTTCCGGCGGCGGTGGTACCGGGATCGGGTTTCGGTGGTCGATGTTGTAGAGGATCTGCACCGCGACCCCGCGAGCCGCCGCGGCCTGGATCGCGCCCCCGACCACCGCCGCCGTCTCGGGCAGAAGATGGAAGTCGTACTGCGCCAGATCGAGCGACGTGCGTGCGTCGCCGAGCCAGTCCGCAATCGCATGCGCGACCTCGAGCGGCTGCTGGCCGCCGTCCGTCAGAGTCCGAACCGTGAGCTTCGTCGACGAGCTGGCTGCAGCCGAGATCGGCGCCACGTTCAACTTCTACCGTGACGGAGCGCGCGCCGCTCTGCTGAGGCGGCGCCTCACGGCCTATCTCGACGCGCGCGAGGACGCCGCGATCCTCCTGGTCGGCGAGGCGCCCGGCTACCGCGGCGCGCGGGTCAGCGGCGTTCCATTCACCTCGGAGCGCCAGCTGACGGGCGCCGGCCCGGCCGAGGCGACGGCCACGATCGTTCGCACGGTCCTCGCAGAGCTTGGCCTCGAACGAGAGACTCTCTGCTGGAACGCTGTTCCTACGCACCCCGGCACGGAGACCTCGAACCGCCGCCCGACCCGTACCGAGATCGACGCCGGCAGGCGGTTTTTCCAACGCCTCGCCGAAGGCCGCCGCGTCTTCGCGGTCGGCCGGGTCGCCGCCGCGGCGACAGGCGCTCCGTACGTTCGTCACCCGAGCCACGGCGGCTCAGAGGAATTCCGCGCCGGGTTGCTACGATTCTCGGCCGGCGGACGCGCAGTCCGCCGTTTCCATGCAAAAGACCTGGAACGCAAAGATCGGCGAGATCGAGCGCCGCTGGTACCTGGTTGACGCCGAGGGCCAGACGCTCGGCCGCTTGGCGACCCAGATAGCGGACACGCTGCGGGGCAAGCGCAAGCCGCAGTACACGCCGCACGTAGACACCGGCGACTTCGTCGTCGTCGTGAACGCCGAGAAGATCGCCGTGACGGGCACCAAGCTCGACGACAAGCTCTACTATCGCCACTCGGGCTATCCCGGCGGCCTCCGCAGCCGCCCACTTCGCGACGAGCTCGAGCGCCGTCCGACCGAGGTGATCCGCAAGGCGGTCAAGGGGATGCTCCCGCGTAACCGCCTCGCTCGGCAGCAGCTGACGAAGCTGAAGGTGTATGCGGGCCCCGAGCATCCGCACGAGGCCCAGGCGCCGCAGCCGCTGGAGGTGAAGTAGCGTGGCGACCGCCGAGGCTGCCCAGTACCAGGGAACCGGCAAGCGCAAGACCTCGGTCGCGCGTGTGATTCTGCGCCCGGGCGACGGTGCCACCTGGTTCAACGGCAGGACGGTCGAGCAGTACTTCCCGCGCCTCACCCATCGCGAGCTGGCGATGTCGCCGTTGAAGGTGGCCGGCGTCGAAGGGACCTTCGACGTTCGAGTGCGCGTTCACGGCGGCGGTCCCAGTGGCCAGGCCGGGGCGGTCCGGCACGGGATTGCGCGGGCGCTCGTCGAGGCCGATCCGAACCTCCGCGAGCCGCTCAAGCGCGCCGGCTTTCTGACGCGCGACGCCCGCATCGTCGAGCGCAAGAAGGCGGGCCTGCACAAGGCTCGCAAAGCGCCCCAGTTCAGTAAGCGCTAAAGCTGCGCTTTAGCGCTTGGAACGAGGATGACGCGCGAGAACGCGCAGGTTAGGCTCCGCCGCCATGTCTAGACGCTACTTCGGCACCGACGGCGTACGGGGAGTAGTCGGGCAAGACCTGACGGCCGAGCTCGTGCAGCGACTCGGCAAGGCCGCGACGCTCTGGTCGAAGGGCGGCCGGGTCTTCGTCGGGCGCGACACGCGCGGTTCGGGCCCTGAGCTGGAAGAGGCCTTTGCACGCGGTGTCGTCGAGGCAGGCGGCAACGCGGTCGTCGCCGGCGTCCTGCCGACCCCCGCGGTGGCGCTGCTCGCGCTCGACCTCGGCGTCGTCGTCTCCGCCTCGCACAACCCGCCGGAGTACAACGGGATCAAGTTCTTCGACCGCGACGGTCGCAAGCTGAGCGACGAGGCAGAAGAGGAGATCGAGGCGTTCCTCGACCGTAACCAGGGCGGAGCCGGTGGAGGCAAGATCGATCACGTCGGTGTCGCCCCCGACAGCTACCTCGAGCACATCGTCGAGCGGTTCGGGAGCGACCTCTCCGGCCTGCGCATCGCGGTCGACTGCGCGAACGGCGCCTACTCGGCGATCGCGCCCAGGGCTTTCGAGCAGCTCGGCGCCACCGTGAAGGCCGTCGCCGCCGAGCCCGACGGCACGAACATCAACCTCGGCTGCGGCGCGACCGACCTCTCGCTGCTGCGGGGAACGGTCCTCGAGGGCGACTTCGACCTCGGCGTCGCCTTCGACGGCGACGGCGACCGGATGCTCGCGGTCGACGCGAACGGGACCCCGGTCGACGGAGACCAGATCGTCGCGATTCTCGCCGACCACCTGAAGGTCGACCTCGTTGCCGTGACGCAGATGACGAACCTCGGCTTCCGCCGCTTCGCCGAGGAGCGCGGCATCCGGGTCGTCACGACCGACGTGGGCGACCGCTACGTGCTCGAGGCTCTCCGCCGCGAAGGGGGCCTCCTCGGGGGCGAGCAGTCCGGTCACATCATCTACCTCAAAGACCACGTCACCGGCGACGGCCTTGCCGCGGCCCTCCTTCTCTGCGCCGCGATCGAAGGCCGTACGCTCGCCGACGCGGCGGACGTTCTGCCGCGCTATCCGCAAGCGAAAGAGAATGTGCGAGTTGTCACGAAGACCCTCCCTGACGACCTTTTCGCAGAGATCGAGCGTGTCAACGACGAGCTCGACGGCTCGGGCCGGATCCTCGTCCGTCCGTCCGGAACCGAACCCGTCGTTCGCGTCCTCGCAGAGGCCGAAAATCCGCAAAGAGCGCAGGAGCTCTGTGCTAGGATCACCGCTCTCGTAACACGAGAGCTCGGCTGACCGGACGCGACGCGGCGTCCGGAGGAGCAGCCGGGCTTTGTGCGTTTTTGGGGGCGTTCGCAGTAACTCCCTCGATCGAGGCTTCACCGACGGGCAGAGCAAAGGGGGAAGGTCGGATGTGCGGGATCATCGGATATGTGGGCCGCAGGGAGGCGAAAGGCCTTCTCCTCGGCGGGCTCGAGCGTCTCGAGTACCGCGGCTACGACTCCGCCGGGCTCGCCCTGCTCGAGGACGACGGCCTCGACTACGTCCGCGCCGTCGGCAACCTCCAGGCGCTGAAGGAAGCTGCCGGCTCCAACGGCTCCGCGTCGACGACGGGGCTCGGGCACACGCGCTGGGCCACACACGGCCGGGTCTCCGAGCAGAACGCACATCCACTGGTCGGCTGTGACGAGCAGAAGCTCGCGGTCGTGCTGAACGGGATCGTCGAGAACTTCCGGGAGCTGAAGCAGTCCCTCGAAGCGGAGGGTCACGTCTTCAACTCGGAGACCGATGCCGAGGTCGTCACGCATCTCGTCGAGCGCCACTACACCGGCGACCTCGGCGAGGCCGTTCGCTCGGCCTACAGGGACCTCGAAGGACATTTCGCGTTCGTGGTCATCCACCACGGCCACCCGGGCGAGCTCGTCGGCGCGCGTCAACAATGTCCGTTGCTGGTCGGCGCGGGCGACGAGGAGATGTTCCTCGCCTCCGCGGCGGTCGCGTTCCTCGGCGAGACGCGCAGGATCCAGCTGATCGACGACGGCGAGATCGTTTCGATTTCCTCCGAGGGCGCGCGCTTCGTCGACGTCGAGAACGGCGAGATCGTGCGCGAGACGATCGAGGTCGACTGGGACGACGAGGCGGCGGAGAAGTCCGGCTACGAGACGTTCATGCTCAAGGAGATCTACGAGCAGCCCGACGCGGTCAGGGAGACGCTCGGCGACCGCGTGCGCCACGGGCACCTAGTCCTCGAGAGCCTCGGCCTCAGCGACCAGGAGCTCCAGAACCTGCGCCGGATGGTGATCCCCGCCTGCGGGACCGCGTATCACTCGGGCGTCGTCGGCCGCTACATCATCGAGGAGTGGGCGCGGATTCCGGTCGAGCCGGACATCGCCAGCGAGTGGCGCTACCGCAACCCGGTGCTCTCCCGCGACACGCTCGTGATCGGGATCTCCCAGTCCGGTGAAACCGCCGACACGCTCGCCGCGATTCGGCTCGCCCGCGAAAAGAACGCCCGCACCCTCGCGATCACGAACATGATGGGCTCGCAGATCACGCGCGAGGTCGACTCCACGCTCTACACGCGCTGCGGCCTCGAAGTCGGAGTCGCGGCCTCGAAGACCTTCACCGCGCAGGTGGCGCTCCTCTCGCTCGTCGCGCTCAAGCTCGCCGAGGTCCGGAAGACCCTCCCGCCGGACGAGATCGAGCTGATCCTGGACGAGCTGTACGCGTTGCCGACGAAGATGACCGCGTTCCTCGAGGGACACCACCCGATCGAGGAGATCGCCGAGCGGCACTACGAGAAACCGTTCTTCCTCTACCTCGGCCGGCACATCGGCCTGCCGGTCGCGCTCGAGGGTGCCCTCAAGCTCAAGGAGATCTCGTACATCCCGACCGAGGCCTACTCAGCCGGCGAGATGAAGCACGGCCCGATCGCGCTGCTCGACGAGGAGACGCCGGTCGTCTGCGTTGCGACGAACTCCCATGTCTACGAGAAGGTCGTCTCGAACATGCAGGAGGTGCGCGCCCGCGGCGCCCACGTGATCGCGATCGCGACCGACGGCAACGAGGACATCCAGCACCACGCCGACGACGTGATCTTCGTGCCGCGCTCGCCGGCCTTCCTCCAGGCCGTGCTGGCTGTGGTGCCGCTGCAGCTCCTGGCCTACCGGATCGCACGGCTGCGGGGGCTCAACGTCGACCAGCCGCGGAACCTGGCAAAGACCGTAACGGTCGAGTAATCGGCTATACCGCCCGTCGTGAGCGTGCTCTCGACGATCGGCGACGGCCTTTGGAACGCCTTCCAGATGGCCTGGGAGGTGTGGTGGGCGCTCGTGCTCGGCTTCACGCTCTCCGGGATCGTGCAGGCGTGGGTGCCGCGAGAGCGGATCGAGCGTTCACTCGGCGGCCGCGGCTCGCGTGAAGTCGCGCTCGCGACCGGCCTCGGCGCCGCGTCGTCGTCCTGCAGCTACGCGGCGATCGCAATCGCGAAGTCGATGTTCGCGAAAGGCGCGAGCTTTGCCTCGGCAATGGCCTTCCAATTCGCCTCGACGAACCTGGTCTTCGAGCTGGGAATCGTGATCTGGATCTTCATCGGCTGGCAGTTCACGCTCGCGGAGCTCGTCGGCGGGCTGTTCCTCATCGCGCTGATGTGGCTCGGGCTGCGGCTGTTCGTCTCACGACGGCTGGAAGAGGAGGCGCGCCGGCACGCCGAGACTGCAGAGGCCGGCCACGAGCACGCGAGCGCGGGCTCCCGGCTGCCCTGGCGGCGGCGACTGACCTCCGTGCAGGCCTGGTCGGACGTCGCGAACAACTTCCGCGGCGACGTCGAGATGCTTTGGAAGGAGATCGTCGCCGGCTTCCTGATCGCGGGGTTCGTCTCGTTGCTGCCTACGGACTTCTTCAACACGCTCTTCGTAACGGACGCGTCGGGGCCGCTGCGGCTGCTCGAGAACGTCCTGCTCGGCCCGGTCGTGGCGGTGCTGTCGTTCGTCTGCTCGGTCGGGAACGCGCCGCTCGCGGCGGTGCTCTGGGCGGGAGGGATCTCGTTCGGCGGCGTGATCGCGTTCATCTACGCCGATCTCTTGATCATCCCGATCGTTGTCGCCTACGTGAAGTACTACGGACGGGACATGACCGCCCGGCTCGTCGCGATCATGTTCGCGGCGATCGTGCTGGCAGCGCTGGCGGTCGACGGCATCTTCAGCGCGCTCGGCCTCGTTCCGTCGGAGCGCCCGTCGATCGACTCGATCTCGAGCCGCGGCATCTCCTGGAACTACACGACGTTCCTGAACCTTGTCTTCTTCGGCGTCGCGGCCGCGCTCTTCGTGCTGACTCTCCGGCGCGGGGCGACCGACCCGGTCTGCGGGATGACCGTCGACCGGCACGCCGGAAAGCCGACGGCGACCTACGGCGGCCACACGTACCACTTCTGCTCCGAGGGGTGCCGCGCGAAGTTCGAGGCCGAGCCGGATCGTTACGTCGGCGCGGCGGGGCAAACAGCGGCGCCACTCCAGCACGCCGGCCACCGTCATTGAGCGCCGAGGCACTCGGCCTCGCGCTCTCGGCGGCCGGCCTGCATGCGTCGTGGAACCTGCTGCTCGCGCGCGAGCGCGACACGCAGGCGACAACGGCCGTCTCGCTCGTCGTCTTCGTCGTCGCGCTGGTGCCGCTGGCGGCAGCGACCTGGCGTGTCGAGGGCGCCGCGATCCCGTACATCGTTGGCTCGGGAGCGCTGGAGCTCCTGTACATCGCGCTGCTCGCGGCGGCCTATCGCCGCTTCGAGCTCAGCCTCGTCTATCCGCTGGCGCGTGGACTCGCGCCCGTGCTCGCGCTGCTGATCGTTGTGGTCGTCGTCGGCGCGAGCCCTTCGGCCGGCGAGATCGTGGGCGTCGTTACCGTCGCCGCCGGAATCCTGCTCGTGCGCGGCGTCGGGCGGAGCGGGCGCGGCACCGGCCTGGCGGTCGCGATCGCGGCGGCGATCGCCGGCTACACGGTCGTCGACCGGCACGGGATCCAGCACGCGAACGCGGCGCCTTACCTGCTGCTTGTCATGCTCGGGCCGGCGCTGGCTTATCCCCTCTCGGTGGGTCGCCCGCGCCTCGCCGCGGCGGCGCGGCCGGTCGCGGCCGTGATCGGCGTCGCCTCGGCGGGGACGTACCTCCTCGTCCTGCTGGCGCTGCGCCTTGCCAGCGCGCCTGCGGTCTCGGCCGTGCGCGAGACGAGCGTCGTGATCGCGGTCGTCCTCGCGCGGCTGTTCCTGGACGAACCGGTCGGGCCGCGGCGCCTCGCCGGTGCGGCGGTCGTGGTCGCGGGTGTGGCGCTGCTCGCGCTGGCCTAGGGAGGAGGCCGACGCAGCCGCTTCGTCTCCGAGCGGCGGCGCTTCTGCTCGAGGCGTCGCTCCTTCGACTTGCGGGTCGGCCTTGTCGGCCGGCGCCTTCGCTCCACCTTGAGCGCCTCGCGCAGCTCCTCGACGACGCGTTCGATCGCGAGCTCCCGGTTGCGCCACTGGCTGCGCTCGTCCTGGGCGACGGCGCGCAGCACCGGCCCTGCCTTCGCGATCACACGGCGCTTCTGGGCATCGGTGAGGGCGACCGAACGCTCGACGTCGAGGACCGCCTCCGCGCGCGTCTCCGTCTTCTGAGCGTGCTGCCCGCCCGGCCCGCTCGAACGCGAGAATCGGAGCTCGATCTCCGAGCGCGGGATCGAGACGGATCGCGTGACCCGAATAGACTCGCCGGCCATGCCCGCGATTCTCCTGGACGTAGACGGCGTGCTGCACATCTCGGGCCGCCCGATCGACGGCGCGGCCCGCGCTGTGCAGCGGCTCCGCGAAGACGGCCACCGGCTTCGCTTCCTGACCAACAACACCACCCAGGCCCGTGCGCAGCTGGCGGAGACGATCCGCAGGTTCGGGATCGAGCTCGCCGACGAAGAGCTGCAGACCACGCCTGTCGCGGCCGCGCGAGTGCTTGCGGACAAGCGCGTCCTCGCGCTGACGATGCCGGCGATCCGCGACGATCTCGTGGGCGTCCACCTCGTCGGCGAGAACGCGGATGCAGTCCTCCTCGGCGGCGCCGACGAGACCACCGATACGAACCAGGTCTTCAGCTACATGAACCTCGGCCGCGCATTCGCAGAGCTCGAGGCCGGCGCCGATCTGTATTGCTTGCACAAGAACCGCTGGTGGCAGACCGCTCGCGGCCCGTTGCTCGACGCAGGCGCGTTCGTCGTCGGGCTGGAGTACGCGACAGGGACGATGGCGACGGTGCTCGGCAAGCCGAGCGCCTCCTACTTCGAGGCCGCGCTCGAGGCACTCGACGCCGACCCGGAGCGGACCTGGATGGTGGGCGACGACGTCGACGCCGACATCGGCGGCGCGGCCACTCTCGGCATGCACACGATCCTCGTCCGCACCGGCAAGTTCCGCGACGACGCCGGCGCGTGGAGCGCCCAGCCGGAGGTCGTTCTGGATTCGATCGCTGAGGTGCCGGCATTCCTAGAATCCTTGCCGTGACGGTTGGGACCGACCTGATTGAAATCGCGCGCGTCCGTCGAGCGCTCGAGCGCTATCCGGGCTTCCGGGAGCGCTGCTTCACCGAGGCGGAGCGCGCGTACTGCGACTCGCGGCCCAATCCGCCGCAGCACTACGCCGCCCGGTTCGCGGGGAAGGAGGCCGTCGGTAAGGCGCTCGGCTTTGGCGTCGCGAGGGCCTTCGCATGGCGCGACGTCGAGATCGCGGGGCGGCCGAAGCCGGCCGTGCGCCTGTCAGGCCGGCTCCAGGCGTGGGCCGAGCGGTCCGGCGCGGGGGCGATCGACCTTTCGATGTCGCACTCGCGGGAACTGGCGACGGCGGTAGCAGTAGTCGAGTGACCGGGTTCGAGCCGCTCTACACCGCGGACGAGATGAAGGCGGCGGAGGCGGGGCACGACGTCGACGCGATGATGGAGCGAGCCGGCGGCGCTGTCGCCGCGGCGGTCGCTCGCGACTACCCGGGCGCGCGCGTCGTCGCCGTCTGCGGCAAGGGCGCGAACGGCGGGGACGGCCGGATCGCCGCCGCGAAGCTCGGCGCCGACGTCGTCGACGTGGGAGCCGACCTGCCGGCGGCAGACGTCGTGATCGACGCGATCTTCGGGACAGGCTTCTGCGGCGAGCCGCGCGAGGAAGCGGCGCGATCGATCGAGGCGATCCGGTCTGCTGGCGTGCCTGTGGTCTCGGTCGATGTCCCGTCGGGCGTCGACGCGTCGACCGGTGAGATCGCCGGCGCGCACGTGAGCGCCGAGGCGACCGTGACCTTCCACGGCGAGAAGGTCGGGCTTGCCGTCGCGCCGGGGAGCCTGGAGTCGGACCGGGTGCAGGTCGCCGACATCGGGCTCGAGCGCGCCGAGACCGCGCATGCGCGCGTGACGAGCGAGATTGCGCGGCTGGTCCCGCACCGGGAGCGCGACGGCAACAAGTACCGCTCGGGCTCCCTCCTCGTCGTCGGCGGTGCGCCTGGCCTGACCGGCGCGGTCTCGCTCACAGCCGAAGCGGCATTCCGCGCCGATGCCGGGTACGTGACCGTCTGCACGCCGCGCGAGTCGATGCAGGTCGTCGAGATCCGCCTGGTCGAGGCGGTCAAGCGCCCGCTCGAGGAGGTGATGGACGCGGCGGAGCGTGCCGGAGCGATCGCGCTCGGGCCGGGGCTCGGCCGCGCTGATGAGGCGAAGGCGCTCACCAGGCGCCTGCTCGAGGAGACGGAGCTTCCCGCGGTAGTCGACGCGGACGCGCTTTTCGGGCTCGAGCCGTTCGAGCGAAGCGCCTCGGCAGTGCTGACGCCTCATTCCGGGGAGCTCGCCGGTCTGCTCGCCGTCGAGACGGCTTGGGTCGACGAGCATCGCCTGGAGGCGGCCCGCCGCGCGGTCGAGCGTTTCCAGTGCGTGGTCCTGCTGAAGGGCAACGACACGATCGTCGCGGCGCCCGACGCCCGAACGCTGATCACGGCCGGAACGCCGCGACTCGCCACCGCCGGCACCGGCGACGTCCTCACCGGCATCGTCGGCGCGTTCCTCTCGAAGGGGATGGATGCGCAGCTCGCGGCCGCAGCCGCCGCTCGCGTCCACGCCGATGCAGCGCTCGCGTGGCCGCACGGCCGAGGGCTCGTGGCGAGCGACGTGATCGCAGAGCTGCCCGGCGTGCTCGATGCAGCGGTCTGAGCTGACCATCGACCTCGGGGCGATCCGCCGCAACGTCGCGCGGCTGCACCGTGTGATCGAAGGAGCCGCCCTCTGGGCGGTCGTCAAGGCTGACGGCTACGGCCACGGCGCGATCGACGTCGCCGGGGCGGTGCTCGGCGCCGGCGCAAGCATGCTCTGCGTCGCAACTGTCCCAGAGGCGCTCGAGCTTCGCGAGGAGTACGGCGACGCTCGAATCCTCGTGATGGGGCCAACTGCGACGAGCCGCGAGATCGCGCTGGCCCGAGAGGCCCGGCTCGAGCTGGTCGTCTCGGACGCCGAGATCCCGGAGGGTCTGCCGGTGCATCTGAAGCTCGACACCGGCATGGGCCGCTGGGGGCTCTCCGAGCTCTTCGAGCCGCCGCGAGCGGTTGTTGGCCTGATGAGCCACCTCGCGAGCGCCGACTCCGATCCCGAGTTCACGCATGTGCAGATCAAGAGGTTCAGAGAGGCGACGGAGCCCTACCGGCACCTGACGCGCCACCTCGCGAACAGCGCCGGTGCTCTGCGCTTTCCGGAGGCGCGCTTCGACGCGGTCCGCTGCGGGATCGCCATCTACGGGCTCTCGCCGTTCGCGACCGACCCCGGCGAGGACGGGCTCGAGCCCGCGCTGGCGTGGACGAGCCGGCTCGCGCAGGCCCGGCTGCTCGAGGCCGGCGAGAGCACCGGATACGGCCGCCGCTTCGTCGCCGAGCACCCGACCTGGATCGGCATCGTCCCGGTCGGCTACGCGGACGGCTTCCGCCGCGACCTCGTCGGAACGGAGGTACGTGTCGGCGGCGAGCTCAGGCGCGCGGTCGGCACGGTCTCGATGGACGCGTTCGCGGTCGAGCTCGACCGAGAGCTACCCGTCGGGACGCCGGTGACGTTGCTCGGTCACGGGGTTCTCGCAGAAGATCACGCTCGTGTGGCAGGCACGATCAACTACGAGCTCGTCTGTGGAATCAACAGCGACCCGGCGCGTGCGAGGCGGGTGCTTCTCGATGCGTGAGCTCGTCGAGAAGCTGTTCTCCGGCGAGGAGGCCTGGATCGTCGGCGGCGCCGTGCGCGACCGCGCCCTCGGGCGGCCGGTCGTCGACGTCGACGTCGCGCTCGCCGAGCCGGAGCAGTCGGCGCGGCGTTTCGCGCGCGAGTCCGGCGGGGCGCCCTTCCCGCTCTCGGAGCGCCACGGAGCCTGGCGCGTTGCTCTCGAGGACGGGCTTACCGTCGACTTCACGCCGCTGCGGGGGGCGATCGAGGACGACCTTGCGACGCGCGACTTCAGCATCAACGCGATCGCGGAACGCGCGGGAACCGACGAGAGCGTCGACCCGTACGCCGGCTACGCCGACCTGGCCGCCGGTCGCCTGCGCGCGATTGGAGACGACGTCTTCCGCGACGACCCTCTGCGGCTCCTGCGCGGGCCGCGGCTCGAGGACGAGCTCGACTTTCGGCTCGTCCCCGAGACCGAGGCGTTGATCCGTCGCGATGCGGAGCTCGTCACGCGGCCGTCGGGCGAGCGGATACTCGCCGAGCTGCGACGCCTCTCGGCATTCGGATTCCGCCAGCTCGAGGCGCTGGGACTGCTCGACCGCCTCGGCGGGGCGCTCGACGGAGCCGATCGACTCGGCGCGGCGCGGCATCCCGATTTCGATCTCGTCGTCGTCTTCGGCGAGAACCTCCTGAAGCTGCCGATCTCGAACGAGACCCGTCGCTTCGCGCTGACGCTGCTCCGTGCCGACCCGCCCGAAGACGACTCGCCGCGGAGCATCCACCGCTTCCGCCGTGCGACCGAGCCGTGGGCGCTCGAGGCGCTGGCGTCCCTGAACGCGGAAGGATTCGACGACGCCGTCCTCCAGGCGCGTGCACGGGACCCGAAGAGGCCGCTGGTCCGCGGCGGCGAGCTCGGGATCCCGCCGGGCCCGGAGGTCGGCAGGCTGCTCGCGGAGATCGCCGAAGAGCGTGCAGCAGGCACGATCACGTCCAAGGAGGAGGCGCTTGAGTACGCACGACGCAACGCGCGCTAGGTTCGCGGCAACGGCTGATCGGATCGCGGCGCTCCAGGAGCGCCGCGCCGGCGAGCTGGCCGCGCAAGTGCGCGACTTCGTGCAGCCTCGCGGCGAGGAGCG
This sequence comes from Gaiellaceae bacterium, assembly GCA_051955535.1. Lineage (GTDB taxonomy): Bacteria > Actinomycetota > Thermoleophilia > Gaiellales > Gaiellaceae > 13-2-20CM-68-14. The sequence goes on from JBQCGP010000024.1 coordinate 80,849, forward strand.
CGCGCTGGACGCAGGAGCCGGGACCGGCGCGCTCGCCTTCGCGTTGGCGCCGCTCGTCGGCGAGGTGGTTGCGGTCGAGCTCGTTCCGGAGCTGATCGAGCGCGGGCGCGCCGTCGCTCCGCCGAACGTGACCTTCGTCGAGGGCGACATCACGGAGCTCGACTTTCCGCTCGGCTCCTTCGACCTTGCCGGGACCCTTCGGACTCTGCACCACGTCCCGCGGCCGGAGCTCGTCGTCGCCGAGCTGACCCGGGTAACCCGTCTGGGCGGGACGCTGCTCGTGGTCGACCAGATCGCGCCTAACGACCCGCTCGCCGCACTCGAGCTGAACCGCTTCGAGCGCGCTCGCGACCCGTCGCACACCCGTGCGCTGGCCGACGTCGACCTCCGTCAGCTCTTCGAGTCGAACAATCTCGTCCTGGTGAGGGCGATGTTCGTCCGCGAACCGCGGGAGCTCGAGCCGTACCTCGACCTGGCCGGCTGCGAAGGCGAGGCGCGCGAGCAGGCGAAGGCGCTTGCTCCGCCGGACTACGAGGCCGAGCTCGGCTGGTATTTGCTGCGGCGACCCTGAGGCGCTCGCTTGCGACGCCGATCGAGAGAACGTCCGGGCTTTGCCCGGGCGTTCGTCGACGCAGTGCGACGGGGTTAGGATGGCGAGCGTGCGCGTCGAGATCTTCTTCTGCCCTGTCTGAAGCGGGTACGACGAACGAGCCGCGAGTCTCGCGGCTGAGCTGAACGAGCAGGGTTTCGACGCCGAGGCGATCGAAGGGGCCAAGAGCCAGTACGACGTCGTCGCCGACGGCACGCTCGTCTTCTCGAAGCAGCAGCAGGGCCGCTTCCCCGACCAGGCCGAGATTTTGAACGCGCTCGCCCAGGCGCGCTAGGCGCTACCTGCGTCCAGGTGCGAGATCGCGGCGCGGAGCTCCTCGCGCTCCTGCTCGTTCGTCGTGAACGCCAGCATCAGCCGCCGCTCGCCCTCAGGGCTCAACCGTAGGTTGGTGACGCGGCCGTCGGAGTCGGACTGCTCCCGCTCGACAAGGCCGATCTCCTCGGCGCGGCTGACGAGCTCGGTGACTGTGCTCTGCGCGAGCTGAAGGCGCTCGGCGAGCTCGGTCACGGTCGACGTCTCGCGTCCGTTCGGCGCTCCCTTGATCATCAGCAACAGCAGATAGCGCTGCGGGGTCAGGCCGGACTTGCGCGCGTTCCGCTCAGCCTTGCGAAGGAAGACGCGAAGCGCCGCGCGGAACTCGGCCACGCGCGCGAACTCGACTGGGGGATGCGTGGAGTCCATCCTGTTCCGATTCTACGACGGTTTGCGGCTGGTGTTGCGAGCCCGGGCCGCGCGGGCCAGCATGGCCGGCGCAACCGCTTGGGCGATCGCCGCCGGCCGGTACCAGCGTGGAACGAACTGCTCGACACGGCCGCGCTCGACCGCTTGGGCGACGCGTTCGGCGACGAGCTCCGGCTCGGCGACCACACGCTGGACGACGCCGTTGCGGAAGCGGCGGCGGTTCGGGAATCCCGGTGTGTCGATCAAGCCCGGCATGACGCTGTGGACGGTGATCCCACGCGGCGCCAGCTCGACTCCCACCGAGCGCGAGAAGGCGAGTTGCGCGTGCTTCGAGGCGCTGTAGGGGCCCGACTCGCCGACCGCGATCACCCCTGCGACCGAAGTGACGTTGACGACGTCGGCCGGCGCGGCAGCCTCGAGAGCCGGCAGGAAGGCGCGCAGGCACCAGATCGAGCCGAGGTAGTTGATGCGGATCAGCTCCTCGATCCGTTCCGGAGCCATGTCGAGAAACCCACCGCCACGGCCCGGAATGCCGGCGTTGTTGACGAGCAGGCCGATCTCCGGGTGGCGCTCGCGGATCTCAGCGGCGACCTGCTCGACCCGTTTCCGGTCCCCGACGTCGCAGACGGCGTGCTCGGCGCGAACCTCGTCGGCCACATCACGAAGCCGCTCTTCGTTCCGAGCGAGCAAGACGAGCTGCCAGCCGCGCCGCGCGAGCGCGCGCGTGATCGCAGCGCCGATCCCGCTCGAGCCGCCGGTTACGACCGCGACTCGCGCGCGAACTACCGGCAAACCCTGACGTTTCGGCGAGCCTGGGCGGAGCGTCCACCCGACCGCAGAACGACGCGCAGGTGGTGCGGGCCGCGCTTGGCCGTACCGGCCCGCCAGACGCCCGTGTAGAGGCCGAGCGTCCCGCGCAGTACGGTCGAGACCAAGCGCCTGCCGTCATAGAACTGGATCGAGGTGATCTTCCACGGCGCCGAAGCCGCGACCGCGAGCGAGACGTTTCCGCGGGCGCAGGAGGTGCCGAGCGGCAGGAGCCACGTAATGCTCGGGTGGGTTGTCCCACGCAGGTTCACGCCCTTGATCGTCGTGTTCGGAAGGACGTTGGCTCCGATCTGGTCGATGTTCTTCGTCTCCTGGTTGTCCTGCGCCTCGACGGCGCCTTTGAACAGGCCGCGGCCGACCGGCGGCGCCGTGCGCGGGATCGGGAACAGCGCCAGGCCGCTCGTCGGGTCGTAGAGGGCAGCGCCCAGGAGGACGCGCGGCCGATACTCGATCACGAGCGAGAGCGGGTCAACGCCCGAGCCCGAGTCGGTCACGCGCGCGGCCAGGAGCGGGCGGCCGGCAGTCACGCGTCGCGTCAGCAGCTTGAACCTCGGGGGCGTCAGGTCGTTGATCCAGGAGCGGAGCACGTAGGCGCCCGCCAGCGACCGCCCGGTGAAGATGTCGCGACCGGAGTCGACGGCGACGTAGTAGCGCTTTGCGCGCGGGAAGTCGGCCCCCGCGACGCCGACGTCGAAGCGGTAGTCGCCGCTGAGGGCGTTCGCGTCGACGGGTGTCCCGGCGTAACCCTGCACGTCGTTCTCGCTGCGCGAGCCGAGCAGGAACGGGTCGATCTCCGCGCCGGCGGACGCGGCGACGACCGCCACGCCGAGATTCGCGACCGGCTGGTTGACGTGGACGTAGTAGAGCTTCTCGGCGCCGCTCTCGGTCATCGCCGGCCCCGTGTAGGTCGGCGACGGCCCGAATGGACTGGTCGGGAAGCGGTATTGCTCGATGTTCGAGGTGCCTGTTCGCGTGTCGCCCGCCTGGAACTTCTTGAGCGGCAGCACGGGGCCGATCTCCGCGCCCGGGCGCACGACACTGAAGAAGTAGGGAACCCGTCGCACCGCCGTGCCTCTCGTGAGCGTGATGAAGCCGTAGTCGTCGCCGATCGCGGCGTTCGCGTCCGCACGCACGACGACCGGGATCTCCGCGGTGCCGCCCGGCGAGACCGCCGCTGTCGGCGGAAGGTCGACGGAAGCGCCCGCGGTGGCGGCCTGGCTCTGCAGCCCGATTGTCCACGTCCCTGCGCCGCCGCCTGCGTCCTGCAAGTCCAGCAGCTTCGAGCCGCGCGAGCTGCCGCCGCGGACGTCGAGGTCGTCGAATGAGAGCGAGACCGGCGATACGAAGAGCTTCGGATCGTCGGCCCGCGGGACGTTGATCAGTCCGGCCCCCTCGAGCAGCACCGGAGCCTCCTGCGTCCGCGCCGTGTTGCCCCAGGCCGGCCCGGCGGTGGACATCAGCGCCGACTTGATCTCGGCCGGCGTCCAGTCCGGATGGCGCGCGATCAAGAGCGCGGCCGCGCCGGCGACGTGGGGCGAAGCCATGCTCGTCCCGTCGAAGACCGCGAACGGCTCGCCGACCGACTCCGGCAGCGTCGCCGAGAGGATCTGCCCGCCCGGCGCGGCGAGGTCGGGCTTCAGCTCGTGCCCGAAATCCGTCGGGCCCGCCGACGAGAAGCTCGTGATCATGCCGCTGCGCTCGGTGTCGAGTTCGTTGAACGAGCGGTTGAAACGGACGGTCGAGCGGCCTCCCTTGGCGTCGAGGTAGGCGCGAAGGTTCGCGCCGTCGAGGTCGGAGACCATGCCCGAGTCCAGCGGAAGCTCGATCGGGATGAAGTTGGCCTCGCCCGGGCGGTTGTCGACGACGATCAGGCCCGCGGCGCCGCCGATTTGCGCGTTCGCCGCCTTGGCCGCGAAGGCGCAGACGCCACGCGAGACGAGCACGAGTGCGCCGTTGACCGATCCCGGCGGGAGCGTCCCCTGTCCGTTCGGATCGCTGGCCGGGCCGCAGAGGTGCCGCTCGACCGGTTGCGCGTCGGTGCCGACGATCGAGCCGACGTCGACGAGCGTCTGATCGGAGGTTCCCCAGGCCGCCGGAAGCTGCGCGATGTCGGCGAACGGGATGTTCTTCAGCGTCGCGGGTGCGTCCGCCGCGGTCGCGCTCAGCGAGGGAGAGAAGACGTGACTGTTCGAGACGGCCGCAACGGAAATCGCATCCGGCGCGGTCCCCGGAGACCCGGACGAGCCGAGGCCCCAGTCGTCGCGGTCGTTCCCGGCTGCGATCACCGGCACGACGCCGGCGGCAGCGACGTTGTGCACGGCCTCGACGAGCGCGTCGCTCGTGGGATCTGCCTGCGGCCCGCCGCCCGAGAAGTTGATCACGTCCATTCCGTCGTTCACGGCCGCCTCGAACGCGGCCACGATCTGTGGCGTGAACGCGTCGAAGCCGGTCGGCGTCGGCGTGTTGAAGACGCGGTAGTTGCCGAGCCACGCCCGCGGGGCGACCCCGCTCAAGCCGGTGACCGCGGGATGGTCGAGGCCTGCCGGGGCGGTGGTGTTCGCGTCGCCGGCCGCGATGCCCGCGACGTGGGTTCCGTGGAAGGAGGCCGGCCGGAAGAGCGGTAGCTTGCCCTGCTTGCCGGAGCCGGGACCGGGGTAGGCGCGCGCAACGATCACTTTCGGCGTCGTGAACGCGAGGTTCCCGCGCGGGAACCCGGCCGGGTAGTTGAAGCCGCTGGGGGAGAAGAACGGGTTCGTCTGGTCGATTCCGTCGTCGACGATCCCGATCTTGATCCCGTCGCCGCGGTCTCCCGTGGTCGCCCACATGACGTCGGCGCCGATGATCGCCGGGCTTCGGTTCGTGTCGAGCTGGTAGCGCGCGCTCGGGTAGATCTTCGTCACGGCATGCAGCCGCGCGAGCGCGGGAAGCTGCCGCGCGGGCAGCGAGAGCGCGAACCCGTCGAGGATCACGCGGTAGCGGTTGGAGATTCGCATGGACGGGATCGCGCGCTTCAGCTGCGCTGCGGCCACCTGCTGGGCGCGGGCAAGCCGGGCCAGGTAGGCGCGGGAGCTCGAGCTGCGCACGTTCAGCCTGGCTCCGCCGTTCGGGCCGAACGCGTTTGCGTGGTAGGCGGCGAGCGGCGGCAGCCTCAAGTCGACTAGTACCGTGACGCGTCCATTTGTCGCCGCCGTTGGAACCTTCAGCGTCCCCGCACGGACGCGCGGCAGCGTCAGCTCACCGCTGGTTCGCCGGACCGGCTGGAATGTCGCGGTTGCCGAGGACGCGAAGAGGAGCGCCGCTGCCAGCGGAAGAAGTGCGATGCGGCGCAATCGACTCAGGGTAGCGGAGAAGCCGTAGACTCGCCCGCCGTGGCGGGTTTCGACGGCAAGCGCGGCCTCGTCCTCGGGGTCGCCAACAAGCGCTCGATCGCCTGGGCGATCGCGAAGCGCCTCGCGGACGCCGGCGCCCGGCTCGCCTTCACCTACCAGGGCGTGCGAATCGAGGCAGGAGTCCGGGAGCTGGCCGGAACCGTCGATTCGCCGCTCGTCACGGAGTGCGACGTCCGCTCCGACGACGATCTCGCCCGCGTCGTCCGCGAGGCCGGCGAGGTGTTCGGCGGGGAGCTCGATCTGCTCGTCCATTCGGTCGCGTTCGCCGCGGCCGAGGATCTCGAGGGCCGCTTCACGGATACGCCGCGCGAGCGTTTCTGGATGGCCCTCGACGTCAGCGCCTATTCACTCGTCGCCGCGGCGCACGAGGCGGAGCCGCTGATGGAGGCCGCGGGCGGCGGCTCGATCCTGACGATGACCTACCTCGGCGGCAAGCGGGCCGTCCCGCACTACAACGTGATGGGCGTCGCCAAGGCGGCGCTCGACTCGTCGGTGCAGTACCTCGCGTGGGACCTGGGCGCCAAGAACATCCGCGTCAACGCGATCTCAGCAGGTCCGGTAAGGACGCTCGCGGCGCGCTCGATCGCCGGCTTTCCGACCATGGAGGCGATCGTCGAGGAGCGCGCGCCGCTGCGGCGCCACATCAACGCGGACGACGTCGGCGCGGCGGCCGCATACCTGCTCTCGGACGAGGCTCGCAACGTGACCGGGACGACGCTCTACGTCGATTCCGGGTATCACGCCATGGGGATGTAAAGCGGCCGCTAGAGGTCGCGCGCCGCGGCGAGCAGTTCGTCGGTGTCGGGCACCTCGCCGTCGTCGTAACGCCAGACGCCGCGGATTGTGCCGTCCGGGTCCACCAGGAAGGCCGAGCGCACGGCGACGTCCTGGTAGCCGCGGAACTCACGCCCGATCCCGAAGCCCTGGATCGCGTCGCCGTTCCAGTCGGACACGAGCGGGAAGTTCAGATCGAGCGCTTGTGCCCACGCGATGTGCGTCCAGGGCGAGTCGCGCGAGACGCCGAAGATCCGCACGCCCGCCGCTTCGAAATCCGCGCTCCTGTCACGCAGGAGCTCCATCTCGTTCGTTCAGGTCGACGACCAGTCGAAGAGGTAGAAGAGGAAGAGAACAGGGCCTTCCTCGGCGAGCGCGCGCAGCGAGACCCGCTCTCGCGGGGCGACCCAGACCTCGGCGTCCGGAATCCGGTGGCCTGTTGCCAGCACGTGGGCGAGCTTAAGGCACAACCGCGACTGCGACGTCTCGCGCTGACGGCGCGACCCGTTCATCGAGGAGGACGCGTCCTGCGTCTGACAGCTCGGTGAGGGTCCCCCTCGTCAGCGATGACGTGATGACGAAGCTGCCGAACGTCGAGACATTGAACGATCCCGCAGGCAGCCGAACGCTCCTCAACAGCCTTGTCGTCGGCAAAGAGATGATGCGCAACGTGCCGTCGTCGCCGCTCGTCACGTAGGCATGGTCGTGCTTCGAGTACGGATTGAAGGCGACGTGCTGCGGCGCCGAGCCGCCGTAGAGCGCCTTTAGCGGCCGTTGGGTGATGGCATCGAAGATCCGCACCCACGGGCCGACGTCGTAGGTCACCCAGACGCGCCGGCCGCCTGGGCCGAACGCCAGGTCGTGGGCGGGCCCGCGGGGGTTCACGTGCCCGATCAGCCGAGGTCGCGCCGGATCGGTGGTGTCCACGATCGAGATGGAGCGCGCCCGCTCGCCGAGGGCAATCCACAGCCGTGGCTGATCGGGGCTGACCGCGATGTGGTGTGCGCCGAAGCCGACGAAGAGCTTCCGGATCACGCGTCCGCGGATCACCGCGAGCTGCCCACGTGCGTCGTCGGTGACATAGACGTAGCGACCGTCCGGTGAGCACGCGGGAATGTGGGGCGAGGCGAATCCGCGCAGAACCCGGCGAATCCGCAGCGTCGACGTGTCGACGAGCGTTACGGCGCCCGCGCGCACGCTGACGACGGCCGCGGTCCCGCCGCAGACGGCGACGTTCTGCGGGTCGGCCGGCATCCGAAGCCGCTTGACGATCCGGCCAGAGGGCAACTCGACTGCCACGAGTTGGTTCGTCGTCTCCGCCGTGACGAGCGCGATCGGCCTGCCCCCTCCGGCGCCGGCTTCTGACGCCGGCGACAGCAGGGCAGCGGCGGCGAGCACGAACCAGGCGAGCTTCACGGAGTCGATACGCGCGGATGTGCGAATCGCGTCCGGCGGTGATAATCCCGCCGTGGAGGACCGCCAGCGACGTGCGGTCGAAGTGCTGGCCGGCGAGACGTCCTTGCCCGGGCTGCTGCACGCGGCGACGCGCGAGTTCGTCGACGTGGTGAACGGCGACGCCTGTGCGATCTCCCGAGTTGTCGGGCAGGTGCTGATCCAGGTCGCGGAGCACGCGCGCGACGGGCGAACGCTCGTGCTCGGTCACGGCTACCTGATCTCGGACTTCCCGCTGACCGAGAAGGCACTCGAGAACGACGAGCCGAAGTGCGTCTCGGTGCACGACGAAGATCCCGATCCGCGCGAGTCCGCGCTTCTGAACGAGCTCGGCTTCGAGTCGCTGCTCATGCTGCCGCTGCACGCGCCGGACGGGCCCTGGGGCCTCGCCGAGATCTATGTCAACGGGAGGCACTTCGGCCAGGACGACGTCGTCGCGGCGCGCCCGCTCGCCCAGGCGTTCGGGGAGCGCCTCGCGGTGCTTCCTGCGGCGGCCTCTACCCGTTAAGCCTTTGCGATCTGCGGTTCGGCGATCGGGCCGTCGACCTCGATCTCGACGGCGAGCGTCTCCTGCTTGATCCAGTCCTCGTGCCGCAGTAGCTCGCGCTGCGACGCCGGCAGCGTGATCCGGATCCGGTCGGTGAGCTCGAGGCCCTGCTGCTTGCGCATCGAGTTGATCTGGTGGATCAGGTCGAGCACGAGTCGCTCGAGCTCGAGCTCGGGATCGATCGCCGTGTCGAGTGCGACCGTGAGGCCGTCGCCGCTCGCAACCGCCCAGCCTTCCTTCCCGGCCCGCTCGACGAGCACCTCGTCGGGGCCGAGCTCGTGTCCGGCGGCGCGGAAGCGGCCGCCGTCGAGCTCCTCGAAGTCGCCGGCTTCCAGCGCGGCACGGACGGCGCCGAGCTCCTTCCCGAGCTTCGGTCCGAGCACGGGCAGGTTCGGCTTCACCCGAAGCTCGGTCGCCTCCACCGGCGCGAGCTCGACGTCCTTGACTCGCAGCTCCTCGCGCACCTCGGCCACGTGCTCGCCGTCGAGCAGGACGCCCTCGACCACGAGCCTCCGCAGCGGCTGGCGCAGCTGGATGCCGGACTGCGAGCGCGCTTGGCGGCCGAGCTCGACGACCCGCCGGGTCTCGGCGACCTCCCGCAGAAGGCTCTCGTCCGCATCGCCGACGTCCGGCCAGCCGGCGAGATGTACCGACGCGGGCGCCCCTTCGGCCACCCCGGCCACGACGCGCTGCCAGAGCCACTCCGTCAGGAAGGGAATCACCGGCGCGACCGCGCGGAGGCCCTGCACAAGCGCGAACCAGAGCACGCGCAGTGCCTCGGCCTCGCCGTTCCAGAACCGCCGGCGCGACCGGCGGATGTACCAGTTGGAGACGTCGTCGACGAACGTCTCGAACGCGCGGATCACGTTCACGGTCATCGTCTCCTCGTACGCCTGAGTCGCTTCCGCTACGAAGGCGTGAGTGCGAGCGACGAGCCAGCGATCGAGCGTCCGCTCGAATGACGGCGGCTCGGCGAGGTCGGCGTAGTCGGGGCGCCAGCGTTCGACGTTCGCGTAGTCGACGAGGAACTTGACCGAGTTCCAGAGCGTCAGCAGCTTGCGCTTGATCTCGTTCGCCGGCCCGAACCCGAACAGGAGGTTCTGGCTCGGCGGCTGCGCGCAGTACTGCCAGCGCATCACGTCCGCGCCCATGCGGGCGAAGGCGTCCTCGGCTTCGATCGTGTTGCCCCACGAGGCGTGCATTTCACGCCCGGTCTCGTCGAGCATCTTCTCGTACGCGAGCACACGGTTGTACGGGGTCCGGCCGACGAGCGCGACCGACATGAAGAGCTGCGAGTAAAACCAAAGGCGGATCTGCTCGCGCATCTCGGAGACCCAGTCGGCCGGGAACCACTGCTCCCAGTAGGCGTGGTCCGGCAGATCCGCCTTCGTGAGTCCCTGCGCGGCCCCGGTCGCGTAGCCCTCGGGCACGTACTTCGGGTTCTCCCAGCCGAGCGTCGAGAACGGCACGATCCCGGCGTCGAGCCACACGTCGCCGACCTCGAGAATCCGCTCGACGCGCTTGCCGCATTTCGCACACGCGATCGGCACGCGATCGATCCACGGTCGCCGTAGCTCCTGGAGCTGTTCGAAGCCCTCGAGCGCACGCTCTCGTAACTCCTCCTTCGAGCCGATCACGTTCAGCTCGCCGCAGTCACAGGGGTAGAACGGCAGCGGCAATCCGTAGTAGCGCCGACGCGAGATGTTCCAGTCGCTCATGTTCACGAGCCAGTCGTCCATGCGCTTGCCGAAGTACTCGGGCACCCATTCGACTGTGTCGTTGGCCTCGCGCATTGGCGCGCGGATCTCCTCGACAGAGATGAACCAATCGTCGGCGATGCGGAAGATCAGCGGCGTGTGGCAGCGCCAGCACTCCGGGTAGCGGTGCTCGTAGAGGCCGGCCTCGACCAGCCGGCCCTTCTCCTCCAGATTGCCGATGATCTGCTCCGCGGCCTCGGTCGTCGAGAGCCCGTGGAGCCAGCCGTAGTCGTCATAGAAGCGACCGGACTCGTCGACCGGCATCAACACGGGCAGGTCGTGGATGCGCGAGAGCTCGAAGTCCTCGGTGCCGGCGCCGGGAGCGATGTGGACGATCCCCGTGCCTTCGTCGAGCGAGACCTCGTCCCACGGGATCACGCGGTGCTCGACGGAAGCTCCGGGCCCGAGGTCGTCGAAGGGGCCTTCGTAGCGCCAGCCGACGAGCTCCGAGCCCTTCAGGCGCTCGTCGAAGTCCTCATCCGGATATCGAGGCGCGGCGACCCACTCGCCGTTGAGGCGCCGTGCGTACTGCGCATCCGGATTGACCGCAGCGGCGACGTTCGCCGGCAGCGTCCACGGCGTAGTCGTCCAGACTACGAGCGACTCGCCCGGGCGGTCCAGGAGCGGGAGCCGGACGAAGAGCGACGGATCGGCGCGCTCGACGTACGAGCCGGTGAGCTCGTGCGCCGAGATCGAGGTCCCGCAGCGCGGGCACCACTCGGTCGAGCGGTGGCCGAGGTAGAGCCACCCTCGCTCGTGGACGAGCCGGAGGAACTTCCAGATGTATTCGATGTTCGTGTCGCTGAACGTGAAGTAGTCGTTGCCCCAGTCCATCCACTGGCCGAGGCGCTGCGAGCCGCGAGTCAGCGCCTCGGACGAGCTGACGACGACGTCACGGCACTTGGCGGCGAACTCCTCGAGCCCGTACTCCTCGATCTCGCGCTTCGAGTTGAGCCCGAGCTGGCGCTCGACGCCCACCTCGATCCAGAGACCCTGGCAATCGAAGCCGTTCTGGTAGCGCTGGTCGAAACCACGCAGCGCCTTGTAGCGCTGGAAGACGTCCTTGAGCGTGCGGCCCCAGGCGGTGTGGACGCCGAGCGAGAATCTGTTCGCCGTGACAGGGCCGTCTGTGAACGACCACCTGTCGTTGCCGCGGTTCTGCTCGCGGAGCCGGTTGAAGACGTCTTCGTCCTCCCACCACTGCAGAATCTCCTCCTCGAGTCGAGGATGGTCGGGAACCGACGGCAGCGGTGCGAAGACCTTCTCCATCCTTCGATTCTAGGTTCGGGGAACAACGACCTAGCGGCAGGCGTTTCAGTCAGGGACTACCAAGGAAAGGAACACCTGGAAATGAGTACTGCAGTCACCGAGTCGAGCTTCGAACAGGAAGTCCTCCAGAGCGACAAGGCGGTCATCGTCGACTTCTGGGCCGAGTGGTGTGGCCCTTGCCACGCCGTCTCGCCCGTACTCGACAAGATCGCCGAGGAGCGCGAGAGCGACGTGAAGCTCGTCAAGGTCAACATCGACGAGGAGCCGTCGCTCGCTCAGCGGTACGGGATCGTCTCGATCCCGACCATCATCCTCTTCCGTGGCGGCGAGCCTGCTGCCGCAGCGATCGGCGCCCAGCCGAAGGGCGCGATCGAGAGGTCTCTGGGCCTGGCCGAGAACGGGGCGGGCTAGGCCCTAAGCCCCTTCGGCCGCTTCCTTCTCCGGCTTCGGGGCAGGAGACGCGGCACGCGTGGCGGGCTCGGTGACGAGGTTGAGCACGCGCATGCCGTGCACGAAGACGACCGCGCCTCCGAGCCAGCCGCCGAGCGTCAACGCCGCGTAGCCGAGCAGCGTCACCACGTACGGCCCTGCGTCGACCGCGCCGTGCTTGTAGCCGCTGTGGCCGATCAGCGCTGCGATCAGGAATAGGATCGTCGCGGTCACCATGGCGAGCAGGTGGGACGTGGCGGTTCGCCAGAGCGGGGTGCCCCACTCGATCGTGAGCCATTCGGCGAAGCCGCTCAGCGCCGTGGGCACGGTGAGGATGAGCCCGACGATCAGCGCGAGCCACCAGCCAGCCGCTGCGCCTTTCTCGGCCACGCCGACGATGCTCAGAAAGCCCAGCACCGTCGCGGCCGTGTAGGTGCCGATCGTGGCGTCCGTCAGAGGCGGGTGGAGCGGATGTCCCGGGAGCCCGCGAATCAGGTAGCTCAGCTTCACCGCGCGGGGAAGTACCCGCGCGCCGGTCTGTTAATCCCGGCGGATCTAGCTCTTGGCGTTCTCGAGGTACGACAGGAAAGCAGCGTGCTTGGCGAGATACGCCTCAAGCTCTGCGATTCCGACGCCGGCCCAGTCCTCCAGCCAGCTGTCCTCGAGGTCCGCTTCGATCCTGTGAAGACCGCGATCACTCATAGGGCACATGATCGGTCGGAGCCGCCCCCACTCGCATGAGCCAAACGGCCTAACTTGCCCGCCCGAAAGGCCTATGCTCGCGCGGTTTTGGGCGGGCTTCTGCTGATCAACCCCCGATCGGGCCGGGGAAGGCCGACCGCCGAAGAATTGGCTGCTGCGGCGGACAAACGAGGCGTCGTGGCGCACGTGCTCGGCGACGACGAAGACCCAGCCGCAGTTGCCGCAGACGCCGCGACCGACGCCGAAGCGCTCGGAATCGCGGGCGGCGACGGCTCGCTGGCGGCGGTCGCCGAGGTCGCGATCGAACGCGATCTGCCGTTCGTCTGCGTTCCCTTAGGGACTCGCAATCACTTCGCCCGCGATCTGGGTCTCGACCGCCGCGATCCGGTGGCGGCGCTCGATGCATTCGCCGGCGAGGAGCGCCGGGTCGACGTCGGCCGCGCCGGTGAGCGCTTGTTCCTGAACAACGTCTCGATCGGCTCCTACGCGTCGCTCGTGCACGGCCGCGAGGTCCACCGACGCAGGCGGGAGTCGCTCGCGACCGCCCGCGCGTTGCTGCGGACGCTGCACCAACCACATCGGCTGCGGCTTCGCGTCGACGGAGAGACACTCGCTGTGCGCGTCGTTCTCGTCGCCAACAATTCGTACGAGCTCAAGCTGTTCGAGCTGGGGGCTCGAAACAACCTGACCGGGGGGCGGCTCCATCTCTACTCGGCGTCCGGACTGCTGCCGACCGATTGGCAAGAGCGGATCGGCGAGCGGTTCGAAGTCGCCGGGAACGGGACGCTCCGCGCGGCGATCGACGGCGAGCCGGTCGAGCTGGAGACGCCGCTTGTCTGCCGCGTCGAGCCCGCGGCCCTACGCGTGCTCGTCCCGCCAGGCCGCTAGGACGAGCGGGACGTTCTCGAAGGCGAGCTCGTCGCGGCCCGGCAGGCTGTCGCGGTCGAACCAGTGGAGCTCCGAGACGTCGTCGGCGGGCTCTGGATCGCCGCCCACGATTCGCGCCGTCCAGTACAGGTTGAGCGTCGCCTCAGCCGTCGAGTCGCCGCCGTAGCGATCCATCCAGATCCCCAGGAACCGCTGCGGCTCGACGTCGAGCCCGGTTTCCTCCTTCAGCTCGCGCCGGAGCCCGTCGACGGGGTCCTCGCCCTCCTCGAGGAAGCCGCCAGGGACGTCCCAGCGTCCCTGGAACGGCTCCGCCGCCCGCCGGGCGAGCAGGACGCGTCCGTCCTCGACGCACAGCGCGCCGGCTGTCGGCTTCGAGCTCGCGTAGACGACGAAGCCGCACGCCGGACACGTCAGCCGCGCCGCGCCACCCGCGAGCTCGCTCCGGCAGCGCGGGCAAAAGGTCCATCCTTCGAGCTCGCCCATCTGATGTAGGTGTATACCGGCCGCGCAGCGGCCTGTCCGCGAAGCGGACCAGTGGAGGGGTTCGGGGGAACGGGAGGTTCACCCGATAGGGTGGCCAAGAGATGAGCCCGCGCTTCCAGCCTGCCGGCATCACCGAGCTGCAGCGCGTCGGCCTGCTCGCGACCCTTCCGGGCCAGACGCTCGCACAGCTTGCGGAGCGGATGCGTCGTGAGCCGATCCCCGCCGGCCATGCGGTGGTCGACGAGGGCGACGAGGGCGAACGCTTCTACGTCGTCCTGACCGGGATGTTCGCGGTTACCCAGGCGTCGCTCGGGCCGCGGCGCGTATTGCGGCCCGGTGACTACTTCGGAGAAGTTGCGCTTGCGATGGAGATCCCGCGAACGGCGTCGGTCCGCGCGCTGACGCCCTCGACGGTCGCCAGCTGCGACCGCGAGACGTTCGACGAGTTGATCCGCCCCTTGTTCGCGGAGGACTGACTGCGCTCAGCGAAGGATGCCGGTGTGCCCAAGCGAATAGCGGCCGGGCTGCGGCCAGACACAGACGCCGTGGGGGCCGTAACCGACGTCGATTCGCGCGAGCACGCGTCCATTCCTGGTGCTGATCGCCAATACCTGGGCGTTGTAGCGTGACGACAGCCACAGCACGCTTCCGTCGGCCGAGACGCCACCCATGTCGGGGCTGCCGCCCACGTCCCACTTCGTGACGAGCTTTCTCGTCGCGAAGTCGAGCACCGAGATGGTGCCCTCGGTTCTGTTCGTTATGTAGAGCAACCTCGCGTTACGGCTCGGGTAGAGACCGTGTGCGCCGGCGCCGGTATGGATGAACCCGAGCACGTGGCGTCCTGTCCGGTCGATCTCCCAGACGCCGTTGGATGCCATGTCCGCGACGTAGAAAATCTTCCCGTCCGGAGAAAGCTTGACGTCCTGAGGCATCGCGTTGGCACGGGGGAGGTGAAGGACGCCGACGACTTTCTCACGCCGGATGTCGACCTTGATCATTTGCGCCGAGAACTCGCAACTGGCAAGCAGGAACGTGCCGTCAGCGGAGAAGTCCATGTGGTCCACGCCTAGGCATGGGACGACCAGCGCCCGGTGGAGCTTCATCGTGTGGGCGTAGCGGAAGTCGAGCCGGTGCTCCCGCTCTGCGACGACGATCGCGAAGCGGCCCGAAGGCGTGAAATACAGGTTGTATGGGTCGCTGACCGGGACCGGCGCGCCTTTCGGGCGGCCGGTGATTGGGCTCACCGGCGTGAGGCTGTTGCCGACATCGTTGTCGACCCAGAGCGTCTTCAGGTCGTACGAAGGGGTTACATGCTGGGGGAGAAGGCCGACCGGGTAGTGGGCGACGATCTTGAACGTGCGTTGGTTGATCACGTCGACTGTGTTGCTCGCGCTGTTTGGCACGTAGACGCGTGGAGGCGCGTTTCGGACGACCGGGCTGAGCGCGTTGGCACCGTCGTGTGCGTAAACGTTGACAGCGCCAGGGTTTCTGCGGCGCACGGCCCTGCTTCTCGCCCGTACCGCGACGGGTTTCGCGGCCGCAAGTGTCGCCAGCTCCGCGACGGGCGCACTGCTGCGGCCGCCTGCGACGATGACACCGTGGCCGACAGCGGTGACAGCGGCGTCGGAGACGGCTTGCGGCAGACTGCCGGCGAGGCGAATCGAGCCCTGCCGCGGGTCGATCGCCAGGATCCTGGCGATCGGAGTGTTCGGCGCCGCCGAGCGGCCCCCGATCAAGAGCACGCGATCGCCGAGCGCCGCCGCGGCAGCGTGTGTCGTAGGCGCCGGGAGGCTCCCGAGCCGGCGCACATTGCGGGAAGCCGGATCGAAGACATAGATCGCACGGCTCGCGGTCCCGTTGGGGAGTGATCCTCCCGCGATCACTACCTTGCCCCCCGCAGCGGCGACCCCCGCATAGCGCACCGGAACCGGTAGCCGTGCCACGACATGGGCGTTCCCACCTGGGCGCCAGGCGACGATCGTGTTTAGCCATTCTGTCCCGGTGTACCCGCCGACGACGTACGCCTCATCGCCCACCGCGGCAGCGGCTTGGTCGCTGCTCGGGGCCGGCATTGTCCCGACTCGCACGACGGCCCCGGTGCTCGGGTCGACCCGCAGGATTTGATCGAGCTGGCGGACGCCGTCCCCGCCGCCGAACTCGTAGGCAAAGCGCCCGACACCTACCGCGGCACCGTCGTGGAAGACGGTCGGAAGTCGACCGATCGTCCGCTCATGGCCTCGCACGATCGTGCGGATATCCGCGGTCGAGACATCTGCGGCGTTGAGGCCTCCGAGAAGGAGAACCTTGCCGCCGACCGCTGCCATTGCCGCGTCTTGGAGTGGGGCGGAAAGCGACCCAGCCGAGCGCGCGCGGATCCGGAGCGGCCGGTTCGGCTGGGCGACGCCTCGGCTGTCCTTGCCTGTGGCCGCCGTTTGAACGGACCCCTCGTCGCCGTGGTCGCGGTCCGCCGCCCAAACAGCAGCCGCGCTGGCTCCGGCGCCGATCAGGAGAGCGGCGATGGCGATGCGGAGCCATGCCGCAAGTCGCCGCTTCCGGTCCACCACCGCCCCAGGATGCCTGAGCGGCTAGACGGCTGCGCCGGTGCCGGCACCTTCGAGCACGGCATCGGCAAGGCGCGGCCAAGCGTCCTTGGCCCAGTCGCCGAACCTGGTGTCCGTCAGACAGGCGCATGCGATCTCCGCCTTCGGATCGACCCAGAGGAAGCTGCCGCTCTGGCCGAAGTGGCCGAAGGTGGCCGGCGAGTTCCGGCTGCCTGTCCAGTGTGGGCACTTCTCGTCTCGGAGCTCGAAGCCGAGCCCCCAGTCGTTCGGGTCCATGCGCCCGAACCCGGGCAGGACGCCCGCGAGGCCGGGGAACGCGACGGCGGTCGCCTCGGCGAGCGTCTCGGGAGCGATCAACGTCGGTCGTAGGAGCTCGCGGCCGAGCGAAAGTAGGTCGTCGAGCGTTCCGGAGATTCCCGAGGCCGGCGAACCTTCAAGCGAGGCGGCCATCCGGAGAGGCGCGAGCACGGCTTCCTGCAGGTAGTCGGCGAAGGGCATCTCCGCCTGCGCCGCGACATGCTCGGCCAGGGCCTCGAAGCCCGCGTTCGAGTAGATCCGCCTGGCACCGGGCTTTGCAATCGGGATCTCGCCCTCGGGCGGCAACCCGGAGGCATGCG
The DNA here is from genome assembly GCA_051955535.1 of Gaiellaceae bacterium. Lineage (GTDB taxonomy): Bacteria > Actinomycetota > Thermoleophilia > Gaiellales > Gaiellaceae > 13-2-20CM-68-14. The sequence goes on from JBQCGP010000024.1 coordinate 97,836, forward strand.
CCAGAAGGTGGCGGAAGGTCGATCCCGGTGGGCCGGCCGCCTCGTCGAGGTCGACCACGCCTTCCTCGGCCGCGACGAGTGCCGCCAGGGCGGTGACGAGCTTCGTCACCGAGGCCCACGGTAGCGACGCCGTCGCGTCACCCCGACGGGCAATCGTTCCGTCTGCCGACGTGACGCCGAGCGCCGCCCGGCGGACGGGCCACGCCTCGACCTGCCGCAGCGCTTCCACGCGCGGCGATGTTAGTGAGGTCTAGTGACCGTCGAACGAGCTGCCGCGTGCCACAGTCGCAGTCTCCTTCCGGTTTGCGAGGGGCGATTTTGGGACGGCGCCCTGAACGAGCGCTGAACTACCGCTGAAACACGGAATACTTGTCGCATGAAGCAGATCTATCCGGCGACGATCACAGGCAAGAGCTTCGCGCCCGGCGGGAGCGTCCTCGATCACGCGTTCGGTCGAAGCGAGCCGTACACGCTCGGCGTCGAGGAGGAGTACATGCTGCTCGACGGCGAGACGTTCGACCTGGTCCAGCACATCGACACCGTCCTTGCGGCGATTTCCGGGCACGAGCTCGAGACGCACGTCAACCCGGAGCTGATGCAGTCGGTGCTCGAGATCGCCACTCCGATCTGCCGGACCGCGGCCGACGTCGACCGCGAGCTCCGGCGGCTGCGCTCCTACGTTACCGAGGTAGCCCGTTCCGACAACCTTCGGGTCGGGTCCGCGGGCACGCACCCGTTCAGCCTCTTCGAGCGGCAGCGGATCACCGCCAAGGACCGCTATCGGCACATGATCGACCAGATGCAGTACGTCGCCCGCCGCGAGCTGATCTTCGGGCTCCACATCCACGTGGCGGTCGACGACGCCGAGAAGGCGATCCAGGTCGTCAACGGGCTGCTCGCGCACATCGCGCAACTCCTGGCACTCTCGGCGTCGTCGCCGTTCTGGCGCGGCGAGGCGACGGGGCTGCGCTCGTCACGGCACATGGTCTTCGCTGCATTCCCGCGCTCCGGCCCCCCGCCGCGGTTCCGCGACTACGCCGACTACGCAGCCGTCGTCGGGCAGCTGGAGCGCGCCGGCTGCATCGCCGACTACACGCACATCTGGTGGGACATCCGCCTGCATCCACGGCTCGGGACGGTCGAGATCCGCATCTGCGACGCGGTGACGCGGCTCGACGACGTGGTCGCGATCACCGCGTTCTGCCAGGCGCTCGTCAAGCACTACAGCGAGCGCTTCGACGCCGGTGAAGAGATCCCGTCGTACCACCGGATCCTCACCACCGAGAACAAGTGGCTCGCTGCTCGTTACGGTCTCGACGCGCCGGTCATGGACCTCGCCGGCGGGCGCCGCAACCGCCTGCCGGTCGCGCAGGTGATCCGCCGCACGGTGCGCCTCGCGCAGCCGCACGCACGCGAGCTCG